>CAYNJF010000007.1:53475-76368 GCA_964397555.1 uncultured Francisellaceae bacterium | reverse complement strand
GTACATGCCATTATTATTGATGCTGATAGCGCTTATCTTTAGAGGTGTGGCCTTTGAGTTTCGTTTTAAATCCTCCCCTAAGTATCGCTTCTTATGGGATAACTCGTTTCATTTTGGCTCACTGTTTGCCGCTTTTGCGCAAGGGGTCATCTTGGGGGGGATTGTTCAAGGGATTACCGTCGATGGTCGCAACTTCGCTGGAGGCTCGTTTGATTGGTTAAGCGGATTTTCCATCATGACCGGCATAGCGATGGTCTTTGCTTACTCGCTGATGGGAGCGACTTGGCTGATTATGAAAACCGAAGACATCACCCAAGAGTGGGCAAGAAAGGTTGCTATTTATGTCATGATATACATTGTGGTCTTCTTAGGGGTTATTACTCTTTGGGTTCCCTTTTTGAATGACTTTTTAATGAATCGTTGGTTCTCATGGCCAAACTGGCTCATCTTAGCCCCGATTCCATTTGCCACGGGTCTTGTGCTTTTGGCGTTGTTTAAAACGATTTCTAGTGGTCGAGAGGTTGCTCCTTTTTTACTGACGATTGCTTTGTATGTCTTGTGTTACGCTGGGCTTGTTGCCGGTATGTGGCCTTGGATGGTCCCCTATGCCATAACCATCCCAGAGGCGGCTGCTGCACCAAACTCCCAAGCTATTTTGCTGGTCGGGGTTGTGATTATTTTACCCGTTATTTTAGCTTACACCGCTTATAATTACTGGGTATTTCGAGGGAAAAGCTCGCACGAGCACAGCTACTAATTGAAAAAGCCCATCTTACGATGGGCTTTTTTTTGGGGCGCTTGCCTTAGGGGAAGGAGCGGCTCAGGGGTAGAGTCGATTGATGTCCCAACCCGATACGGTTTTATAAAAACGTAACCTGTCATGAAGGCGATGAGCGCCACCTTGCCAAAACTCAATCTCTACCGGGGTAACTACATAGCCTCCCCAATTGGGAGGTCTTTTCACCTGTGAGAGCGTTTTACTTTCATCAATCATCTTATCGTAATCATCAATCAGGCTTTGTTTGTGCCCTAGAGGGTGCGACTGTTTAGAAACAATGGCAGCAATGTTCGACTCTTTTGGCCTTTTGGCAAAGTATTCATCCGAGTGTTTTGCATCCAATTTTCTTGCTTGGCCTTGAATGATTACTTGGCGCTCAAAACTAGGCCACCAAAAGTTTAAGCTCACATTAGGGTTGTCCGCAATGGCCTGGCCTTTGGCACTTTCATAGTTTGAGAAAAAGACAAAACCATTGTCGTCGTAGAATTTTAACAGAACCGTGCGAGTCCGCACCACACCATGCTTATCCGAGGTCGCTAAGGTCATGCCAGTGGGCTCAGGGGCTTGCGATTTAATGGCTTCTTTCATCCATTCATCAAATTGCTCGATGGGATTTGAGTTTAAATCAGTCTCTTCTAGATGAGAGAGAGTATACTGACTACCCATATTGTTTAAATCGGTCATCTTAAACTCCTTGTGGTTTGCAGGTATTGTATCAAACGGATGGGTATATCTCAGCCGCTATTCTTAGTTGTAAAACTTTTTTGACTTGATTAGGATGGGGTTAGTCAAGGATGACAGAAGACCATTATGGCAAGTAATAAAGGACCATCTCGAACACTAATCGGATCAGAGCCTGTAGCAGGTTCATCAACCCATCTGATCCCTATAATTACGGTGACCCCAGCGTATCGCGAGCATATCTCCAGCGCGAGAAAGGATCGATTATGCAGCTACGAGAACCCTTTAGACATCATACGTATGAATGAGCAAGCCCATGAGGTTAATCGATTATTACCGAATGAGCTTATTGAGCTTGGCTTAGAGCTCAAAAAACCTGCGATCACGTCAGCTGGGATTCTTTACGCGAAAAAGCTCAAGCATTTTGTTCAGCCCGATCGTCTTATGCAATTTGCAAAGACCTCCAATACTCTACTCGAGTGGGGGTTGCTTTTAGGAAGTTGCGCCATGGTGTCATCCGCCATTCAACAAGGGGCAAGTTGGCATGTGCCATTAAGTGTTGGCACCATGGCGTGCATGTATGCGGCTGAAAAATCGTCCCATGAGGTTAAAAAATATTTTTTAACCCATCATATCATGCCAATCGTAAGTGATTTAGAGCATCTTGATGATGAGGCCTTGAATGAATATCTGAGGAAATCGATTAGAAACCATCAGCCGTATCGAGCGATTTTAGCCCTTCATATGGGGGCAAATCCCTCCTACGTAAATAGCCGAGGGTATTCGATCATGTACTTTGGTTTAAAATACATGATTGCTTTGGTGCCCTCACTGCTTATCTATCAACCGACACTATGCATTCATGCAAAAAAACTTCGTATCAAACTCTTAACTGACATCATGGCCTCATCAGAGCCCTCTGGCTATTTAGGCTTTGTCCCTGATTTGATGAATGAGTATGTCTCAGCTGGCTTAGAAAGACGTTTAAAATCCTCTTCACAGGCTCAACCCGATTACGCAGTATTCCAAGGCGTATCCCATGTCTTATCTTCTCTTATCAATCGTCAATCTGTGTTAACCAAACGTTCGATCACGGATATCCATAAAGGCCTTGAGCTATCCTTTAATCAAGTCAACGACGACCGTCATTATTTGAGTGATTCAGTGTTCATGGTCCAGTGTGATTTAGAGAAACATTTAGTTTACTTGGTGTTTGATCTAGTTAACCAAAAGATGGCCATATGCAACCGAGGTAAACGGTTCGGGAATGAAGCTCGGGGGGTTACGATTGTTCCACTAGAAAAGTGCTCTGCACAAACCATCCAAGTCGTCGAAGACATGATCGATGCCTTGAGTAGTTATGATGAGTTAAAAAAACAATTGAAACACCTATTAAACATTAATTTTGATGCTCTCCCCGAAGGAAAAAAAGTTTTGGCGATGTCCCCTCAAACCTGGGGAAATTGTGCCTGGAGCAGTGTTCAAGCGGCCATCAAAGCTTGTTTATATTTTCATACGTACGATGAGCAAAAGACGCAAACCTATTATGAGTCGTGGAACAATACGATGAAAGCATTACCAGATGATATGCGTCATGACATCAAAGTCGATGAGGCGACACAGGTTTTGTCTAAAATTCGTTGTTTCTAAAGGCTGCTTTGTCGTTTCAACTAAGCGGTGAACACCCTCAGCGTCGTTCGAAAGACTTTTATGAGCACTCATAAAATAAGCCAATGGGAGGCAACCACTGGCTTAACTTCATGATGTATGAACGGACTTAGATAGGCATGATTGAGTCAATAAGAGTTAGAATGGCCTCGATTTGTTCTGTTAGGTCTTTATTGGGTTCGATGACATAAATGATTGAAACAAAGTCACTATGAGAACGTTGTGTTGCAGAGCTGTAACTTGTGACAATATAAGTAACTTTGATCGCTTTGGTCTCTCCAAGATTCGGAATCCAGCGCTTTTCAACCAATGAAATATGACTTATCATCATCTCATCTTTGTTGTAGATAGAATGGTGAATAATATCCTTGTTACTATTTATCGACAAAAATTCATGGGTAAGCTTTGCGTGAAACCTAGTGTTAAACTTTCTATCAGGCATGGGTGTGGAGAAGCTTGCGATAACAATGCTTCCTTTTTCAAACAACTTGCCTTGCTTATTCTTCTCAAGATGAGTAAATACAATAGTGTTGCGTTCGCCGTTAACGAATGCTTGATGATGTTCTTTTCTTACTTTGTATTGAGGTGGGATGATGAGATCATAGTCTTGCGTGGAATGAGAGGCTTGTAATCCGGGCAAGCTTAGAGACAGGCCTGTAGGTCGGTCATCAGAATAAGCTTTAGAGACAACTAGGCATAAAACGAGAACAAAGACGAGAATAAACTTGGTTAAATGTTTCATGAAACTACACATTAATGTACAAATATTAAGATTTTACCAGTATACAGGAGAGAGCTTTGCTAAGGCATAAAATTAGTTGCTCAACTAGTTCTTTGGTTAGGCTGGCATGCGTTGTTCAAGCGATTTAACGGCTCGATAAGCGCTTTTGACGGCATCTTCATGTTGGCCGTAGCCCCAATAGGCGCCACAGTAGTAGGTATTCAATAAACCGTTGATTTCCGCGTATTTGGTTTGTGCATGCACCGTAAGATCGTTAAAGGCTAGGCGAATAAACTCGGACTGGAAGAGTTCTTTGTCTTTGTCGGTTTGATTGGAGTCGGCAATGGTCAAAAAGAAATTGGTTTTAGCGTCAAACTTTTGCACTCGATTGGCATGATAGGTGATGCACTCATCGCGATCATGCAAGTAATTTAAGCTTGCCCAGTGCTTTTTCTTTTTTGGGGCATTAAACTATCATTGAGATGCCCAGTGAGAATAGGGAGCGCGAAGCTCCTTTAAGTGTATTGAGTACGATTCAAATCGGTATGATAAATGAGTTCTTACTTTATTGGTTAAGAAAAGTAAAAGCCATGCATTCATGCATGGCTTTTGTACGCTCATTGTGGGCAGGAGAGTATTAGTGATTAAACTCGACAATTGATTCACAGAAGCGACGAAACTCGATTTCTTGTTTTTTTAAGTCATCTTCTAGGTTGATTCGTTTTTCGATATAAACCTTGTCAAGTGATATTTGATGTGTTTGTGGGTTTCGGTTTAAGAAAAGGTAATTAGCTCCAAACTGGAATTTAACTTCATAGGATGATAAGTCTCTTTCTTGTGAGAGGACATATATGACGACATAGTCTTGATAATAATGTATATGACTCGATATTACTTTGGTTTCAAAAGGGCTCATATTCTTTAGCATTGCGCTATGAGAAGCTCTAGTAAATTTATCCCAATCAACGTTTGTATAGTTTTCAAACCTTTTATTCTCAATTATTAGTCCAATCCTACTTACACTGTCAGAGATATCCCCTTGAGGGGAAGATTTTTTGTAAAATATTAATTGCTTTTTATTGTTGAGATTAAACTCTTTAAGTCCATTTTCCGAAGTAGTAAATCCTTGTGGCACATGGATGACATATTGGTCGCTATTGAGATAAGGATGTTTATGGGTGTAGTGAAAAGCCTTATCGAGAGTGATGAATCTATCGATGATTGCATGAGCTGCAAAACTGGTAAAGCCAAAAATGAGAAGCAAGGCAATAAATTTATTTACGTGTTTCATGGAATTACACATTCATGTACAACTATTAAGAGTTCGGCATTATAGAGGGTAATGCCCTTGTGAGACAGGGAGTTGGTTGGTCAACTTTTTATGCTTAGGCTGGCATGCGTTGTTCAAGCGATTTAACGGCTCGATAAGCGCTTTTGACGGCATCTTCATGTTGGCCGTAGCCCCAATAGGCGCCACAGTAGTAGGTATTCAATAAACCGTTGATTTCCGCGTATTTGGTTTGTGCATGCACCGTAAGATCGTTAAAGGCTAGGCGAATAAACTCGGACTGGAAGAGTTCTTTGTCTTTGTCGGTTTGATTGGAGTCGGCAATGGTCAAAAAGAAATTGGTTTTAGCGTCAAACTTTTGCACTCGATTGGCATGATAGGTGATGCACTCATCGCGATCATGTAAGTAATTTAAGCTTGCCCAGTGCTTTTTCTTCTTGGGCATTAAGCTGTCATCGAGATGCAAGGATATGGATTTGGAGACGTACTTGAAATTGTTCAAAAGCTGCTCTTCTAAAGGAGAGGGGTTTTCAATCATCTTAAGTGCCTGATCGGCTCTTGTGGCCAAAATAACGGCATCAAATTCCTGTTTGCTGTCATGGCCTTCGACAACTACGGTGTACTTGTTTCGTAATATGGATTTGATTTTAAATTCTTGGATGATTTTGTCTTTAAAGGGTTTTGATAAAATAGGGGAGTAAGACTTAGCCCCTTTTCTAAGAAATAACCAGGATGATCTTTGCTTGTTGGACAACAGCCCATAGCTGTTCATAAACTCTAAGACAAACAAGATGGGGATGTGCTTTAAGTCGTATTTAGACGCACTCCATAGGATGTTGAGAAGAGGATACAGATAAGCATTGAGCAAGAGATCGGATAACTTGTGCTCAAGAGCAAATTCATAAAAACTTTGTTGATTGATGTCTTTTTGGTTAAGCGTGTATTTGGCCAGCGTGTTAAATTTTAAAATATCCAAAAAGAGGGCGTAGCTTCTTTTGGCCAGTAAATTGGACCGAGGGTAAAAAGGGTTGCCGAGTTCTTTTCCTGTGTAGTTTAAATATTGGGTCGAGTCATAGCTGAAACTCAAGTCACAAGCTTCTAAAGGGACCCCAAGTTCATTGAACAATTGAATCAGAGTTGGGTTGGCCTTTTTATGAAACAACAACAACCCCATATCAATATCAACCAAGTCATCTTGATAATGAACCTGATGGGTGTATGAGTGGCCCCCAAGGTGAAGCTTTTCATCAAACAGAGTGATGTCATATTTGGGGTGCAGTAAATGGGCACACACGAGCCCAGATATCCCACCACCAACGATGGCAACGCGTTTTTTTGAGCCTTCAGCGTTTGGCATTCACACCCCAGTGATACTCGATATAACCATTGACGGGAAGACGATTGACGGATTTTCGGTACTCGCCAATAAAGGCACGCACTCCATTGGGTTCGAAATCTTCTTCAAACCAATCAAAAATTTTGGAAATCAACAAGCCTCTTTGAGTTTTTCGCACCCCTTTGTAGGGATCTTTGACGAACAAAATCGTGGCTGAATTGAGTTGTTCATCCAAGCGGGCTGCCGTATAGGCCTCTTTTCTTAAATCTGGGCAGCTTAAAGAGGCACAGACAATGGCAAAGTGGATACGAGGCTCATTCATAGGGCGAAGTATCTTGTGCTCGATTCTATCCAAAGAGACACTGGAGCCGTTCAATTGCCCAATCGGTTTTTTCCATACCGGATTAAAAAAACTGCCTACATCACGAATGCTTTGCAAAGGCCAATGATCGACCACCATCTTGATGGCATAAATATTATAAGCGTTGATAAAGAAGGCCATTCTTTCGGCTTTTGAAGACAACTGAGCCATGTTAAAAGACTCTAACTCTTGAACCACACGGTTAAGCTCCCCTGATTTTCTCAGTGCAGCATAATCGACCATGTTTGAAGTAATCCCAGCATATGTTTGAGTCACCACATGTTTTTTTAGCAAAGCGTTGTAGGTTTTCCAACTTGGCTCTTTGGCATGCGCTAAACAGCAGATCATGGTTAAAGTTGCAATAGCTAGTATTTTGACTTTCATAAATTAGGGCTTAGCTTGGATATGGTGACTTTGTTATAATCTAGCTAATTTTACCAACTTGTGCAAAAAGATGAAAAAAGCATGCGTTTTGATGATGGTTGGGGCACTTTTGTCGCCAACGAGTTTTGCCGCCGAGTCTGAACAAGAGTTAACGCAAATCAATGTGCCGATGACTGAAATGGGGCATTGGTTTGAGAAGACCATGCCCTACGTTTTTGATGATACTATGTTCAGCGATCCCAATAAGCAAGAGCAGCTTCGTTATGGTTTAAAGCAAATGCGTCATGCTTTTCAGACGGCCTCAGTTCATTTAGAGCCTAAATCGGTGACCAATAAAATATCGGCGCGTGTTTTGCAGCAACAACTTTCAAGAGCACAGGATGCGTTTGATCGCGATGAACTATGGCTAGCTCAATCTATCTTAAAAGGCGTTCCAAGTGTATGCATGTCTTGTCATCGACAAGATGAACAAGGTCAGACCTTGTTCAAATCCAACCAAAATCATTCGTTGGTGTTTCAAGCTGAAATGAGCTTTGTGTCAAGAGATTATGAAAATGCCATCCAGCATTATCAAGCGCTGTTAGAGACACAGCCCAAACCCTCAGCCCAGCTCAAAGCCCTCGAGCGTTTACTCAGCTTGTCGACTGAAGTCGATGAAACGCCCAAGGCGATGACTCAACGTCTTGAGTCATATCGAGCACTACCTTTAGATAAGTCGGTTCAAGCGACCTTAAATCAGTGGATTATTGGTCTTGACGAGACAATAGGGCAGGGCATTCAAGAGCTGACGTTGGATTTTGCTGAGCTGGATGAGTATATGAAAAGTCATTTTGTTCGCCAAGACAACGAATGGCTCCCAAAACTTACTCAAGAAAAAGACATGGTGTTTTACATTTTACTTCGTAAGCAGCTGCATCATGCCATATCATCATCGAATGATAAAGACATGATCCCTGTTGCCCTGTATTGGTTGGCTGTATGCGATAGGGCTCTTGAACATCACTCGTATTACTCTCTTGCGGACTGGTATCTTAAAGAGTGCATCCATCAGTATCCGGATCATCCTTTTGCGAATCATTGTTACGATACCTATAAGGATTATGTCACATTTTCATACACAGGATCTCGAGGCACTGAGATCCCAGCTCAAGTTGAGCAAGAGCTGGAATCTTTAAGAGACGAGTTGATGTACATCAGCGAATGATTAAGCCCGGGGCTTGAACTTGCTTTGCAGGTCTTCGTCGTTGTGTTGGGCTGCTCGAAGACCGGCACCAAATGCTCGATACTGCTTCCAAGTGGCTGTATTCACGGGAGACTTAATCCAGCCCATCCATGAATTTGCTTCCAGCCCTGCGGCAAAGGCCGACTTTGAGGAGTTTGAAAGCATCGAGATGTCTTGGCGAGTCATCCCTTTCATGGCCTCATAACCATCATCGAGGCTGTGTTTTCTCCATTTGTACGCGCTTTCAAGCACAAAGACGCCTACGGATAGCCCAACGCTTGTGGTGGCAAGCATGGTTGCCCCTAATCCTGCCAACCAGCCACCTGCAAGCGCGATGCTCGCCACACCGAGTGCGTGGGTCACAGGGTGGTTAAGGATGCTCCATAACGTTGAAGTTTCCTCCTTGGGGGCTTTGGGCTTTTCGTCTTTCTCTTCTTTTAGTTTTTGTGGCTTAGTCGGAGTAAACGTTGAAAAGTCGATGCCGCCATCCTGATGCTTGTTTTCTTCTTCCACTCGCTTGCGCTCGGCCTCAATGCGCGCCTCTCGCTCAGCTTCTAATCGAAGTTTTCTTTTGAAAATGTTCTCAAGAGCGAATACGAGATTCTCTAAATAATCAGGATTGTTTTTGCGGTCATCGTAATATAAGGATTCATCAATGATTATGTGATCCCAGGATACCTTGCCATCAGCGTCTTGAGAGCCAAAAAAATTCAAGGCGACTCGACGTTCGACCTTCTTGTATTTGATCTCTTCTAGCTTAAGCTTAACCCGAGGCTTACCCTTAGCATCTTTAAAGATTTTAATGTCTTCCTTTTCAATAGAGGCAAAAATGGCCTTTGCTGCCTCTAGCTTCATTTCTTTTTTATGATGCTTTTTTTTTCTGAACCAGCGATCTGGCTCTGGTTGCGACCAAAGCTCACTGATTAATAAGCCGATATTAATGCCTTTAATGGTTAAAGATTTATTTTCTCTATCATCGAGTCGATTACTAATGGTTACTTGCATATAAAAATCCTTTTACAACAGAAGGCTTGGGCATAAGTGCCACAGAACATCAAAATGCAGTCCGTGTCGTTGTAGGCAAAGCGCGTGACCCGGGTTAAAAACAAGGGTTGAATGATCGGGGTCAAGGCCTAAAAGAGCTTGAGCAAACAGCCCCATAAAAGGGAGATGCCCTACTAAGATGGTGTCATGATCGCTGTGCTTGGCGATGGTGAGCATGGTCTCAAAGTCATCTTCCGGAAGAAGCCCTTCGCTTTGAAGCACTTGAGCGCTTGGCTGGGCTTGCCCTAAAAGCGTTGCGGTTTCGACGGCTCGAAGTTTAGGACTATGATAGATATGAGAAGCTTTGACATCTTTGGCAATCACAGGTGCAATCGCATTAATTTTTTGAATACCCAGTTCACTTAAGGGGCGATCGGGGTTCTCATGAGTGGAAAGCGCGTCTCCATGACGAACAAGCACTAAGCGCATACGAAACTCCTTATCATGCGTTATTTCATCTTAATGGTTTCAAGAGTCTTTGCCAATACGATTTTAACCTAGACCAAAGACTGAGGGGACAAACTCAACGAATCAAACGCTTAAGTATTTTTATCCATAAGCCATTGAGCTTTAAGCTGATAAGTTCCTGAGGTAAAAAAAACGTGTCCCTTTGATGGTTTTTGCACGTTACCGTTTCCATAATCCGATCAACCCCTTGTTCCGAAAATCTCGTTCTCATTCGTCACATGATCGTTGAGTGTTGTTTATGCTCGTTTGGTCATTCGTCTTTAAAGTACCCCCTTAGGTAACCTTTTTGGGGGCCAAAAAAGCGTATATATACGACGATTTAAAGGCTCATTATCCATCTTTGAGTGAGTCCCCATTTCTTAATTAATGGATGACTCATGGTCATGGGTCTCCATGTATGGACCTGTTTTTATCTCCAACGGTTCGTGATAATATGTAAGATCAATGACTATAAGGAGAGTGCGGCATGAGCAAAAACAAGCATCATCACGAGCATCCCCATCATCCGAATGCCCCCAAAAGCCCCAATTACAATCCCAAGACGCTGCACCGAAAACAGCCCCCCAACCAACCAGGAATCAACCCAAATGGGTTTCATCGCCGTTTAGAAAAGGGGCGAAATCGCTAGCGGGGAAGCTTGTAGGTATCCACCCACTGACCTATGAGGTCAATGTTGACTCCGGAGCCACCACAGACAATGATGACAATCTTTTGGTAGTCGTCCAAAAGCTCTGGTTTGTGATAAATGGGGGATAGGGCGGCTCCACACGCCGGTTCAACGATCATTTTTGTGGCATCGGCAAATTGGACAATGGAGGATACCGCTTCGGCGTCGGTGCAAACGTGGGGTACCACCTCTTTTTCAATCGCGTATGCGAATGCTTGCTCGAGCACTTGTTTGGCCCCAAGCGTTGTGGCAATGGAGTCAATCTTATCCATGGTAATGCGTTGTTTTTCAGATAAGGACTTGGCCAGGGCGTTGGCGCCTTGGGTCTCCCCTGTGATGATTTTGACTTTATTCCAATCGTGTTTAATCATCCCTTGCATTAAGCCGGTGAAAAGCCCACCGCCACCAACGGACATAATCATGGCATCAGGTTCCCCAATTTGAGCATTGATCTCATCAATCATGGGCTCATAGCCTTGCCAAATCATGGGGTGATTAAAGGGTGAGACATAGTTGAGTTGCTCTTTATCAACCATGGTACGAGCCAAGTCATCCGCTTCATTCCAGTTGTCACCATGGACAATGACTTTGGCACCAAACAATTCCATTTTTTGGATCATATGGGTTGGGGTGGTTTTGGGGATAATGACGGTGGCAGGCTTATGCAGGCGTTTGGCGGCATAGGCCATAGCCAACCCCGCATTGCCGCCGCTGGACGCGACAAAGCCTTTGTCGTTCTCGTGATGATAATAGCCACATAGATGGCCTATGCCGCGATCTTTAAATGAACCCGTAGGTTGAAGATTTTCGAGTTTTAAAAAGACGTCTTTTTGAAGCATCTCGCTCATGGAGCGAGATTGGATCATCGGACTTTGGATATACGATGGTAATTTCACAAGCGCCTCCATAGGTTGGAGGCTATAGGATTATCTAAAACATCGGATAAATCAATAAAGCACCCAGGATAAACATCATGATACCCATGAGCGTGTCGAGTATTTGCCAGGTCTTGGTTTTTTGAAAAAGTGGGGCAAGCTTTGAGGCGCCGTAAGTAAGCGAGAAAAACCAAACAATCGATGCCAGAATGGCTCCGATGATAAATAAGGCTTTTTCATTGGGATCAAATTGCGCACCGGTACCGCCAATAAGCACGACTGTATCCAAGTAGGTGTGCGGGTTTAAAAAAGTAAAGGCTAATAAGGTGAGTACCGTAGTCCATGGTTTAGCAGGAGGTTTTTCCAAGCTGACCTCGTACCCTTTGGCTCTGGCTGCACTCATTAACGACTTGAGGCCATACATAAACAAAAAGCTCGAACCTATGACACGGAACCAGACTAAAAATTCTGGGTTTTGCTCAATCAGTAAGCTCAGGCCCATCACGCCTGCGGTAATCAAAAGGATATCAAAGAGAATGCAAAGGCTTGCGGTAAGAAGACGGTGTTGACGCTTAATCCCTTGTTTTAAAACGAACGCGTTTTGCGCACCAATCGCCACAATCAAAGACGCTGTCAGGCCAAAGCCTTGAACCATCGGGAATACACTCATCACAGACTCCTCATACTACGAGTCATGATTCTAACGGGGCTGCCAAAGATTACAAGCAAATTCATCGACCAAAGAAGCCTATTGGTCGAAAATCATACACTAAGGTAAGAGGATTGGTTCTATCGTAAAATCAAGTGAGCCTTAAGGTCTTTTGCGATACCAGGTGATCGTAGGGCTCAACTTGACTTGGCGCCCGTCAAGCCAATTTTTAAGGTGGTAAATGACAAACAAGGCTGCACCAACGCACAAAGCAATGATAACCGCGTAAAAAGCAACCATAAGGACAAAGGGAATACTCAACACACATAAACCTAATTGAATATTTCCAGGAAAATATTTGCGACCGAACAGCAAAAGCAGCACGGGAATGGAGGCGAGTAAAAGCATGGCGTTCCTTGATGTTCAAAAATCATACAGCAACATAAGGTGCTGATTTAATTGGTAAAAACGAGTTATACTATGAGTTCACGCAAGTTTTCACCACCTTTATCCACATAATATGTGGACAAACAGCGCATTTTTCAACTCTGCGCATATCTGTGTACTCATTAATGTACAATTGTGCTTTGGTATGTATGATACCACAATCAGTAGTGGCAACAGAGAGTTATTCAATCGAGTGTTCAAAAAATAGACACATATGTAAGTGTATGATTATATTATAAAAAAATAGTTATACTGACGATTTGCTCATGTTTTCACCATAATTATCCACACTATCTGTGGATGAACAAAAAGGCCAATAATAAAGTTCGAAAACTTATCTATAAAGTTCAGTGTTTTTGTGAAAAGAGCGCTTTGTGGTAATTTGAAAAGTTATAAGAAAAATGAACTAGGTAGTAGAGAATTCCATGGCACAAAAAGGCCCTGAAGCACAAAAAGAAAAAGGTGATGTCTCCGAGGCGAAACCTGTTGAAGTAGTGGTACAACCACCAAAGGTATCTGAGGACTCAGAAGGTTTTGGTGTGCCTCCGCTTATGTTTGAGTTTGATGATTTAAAAGAACTGACAAAAAAGGTATCTGAGGTAAGTCTTGGAAAAGGCCCGAATAAAGACCAACCTGTTGCCTCTGAAGCCGAGCCTGACTATGTACCTGGCGCTGTCGTTCAGGCTGCTGGCGTTGAATCTGAAGCTGAAGCCGAGCCTGATACCTATGAACCTGCCGCTGTCGTTCAGGCTGCTGGCGTTGAATCTGAAGCTGAAGCCGAAGACATGTTTGAGAATTTTAAGCCAGAACCAGACGGTATCTTTAAAATGGATGGGTTTGGGTTTGAACCTGAAGGGCCTGCTCCAGGAGACTTTGAAATCACTCCCGTGGATCCAGATTCAACCGAAAATAGCGGCCGTGCCAAAAATAGCGGCCGTGCCACGTCCGAGCGAATCGCGATTCCTGGTGCTGTTCCTAGACCTAGGGAAGTTAAAATCACAAGAAGCGAAGGGGCGTCATTTGAGGATATTCACGATCTATTTACGCAAATAATGAACTCGCACAAGCCTGAAGGTCACTTCCCCTCAAAACCACCAAGTGCTAGGAGGAGGCGTTACATGGGTCCAGCCACTGCGGCATCGGCCCCGGTTATATATTCAAATGAACATACCACTTCTGGTGAAAGTGGAGCCACGGTAGAGAGGCGTACAGACAAACCTAAATTTCAATCTTAAGCATTCGAATGTCATGGAAGACTTCTTTTGTCTTACTATCTCTGACTTAGTTCAGAAAGTGATTGTCATAGGGCGCGGATGACGTTAACTTGTAGGTACAAGTAACAAGGAGTGTTCTTATGAAACCTATCTTTGGAAAAGAAGTTTTGTCGAGTGTTCTTTTGCGCCGGGTCATCGAGAGTGTTGAGCGACGATTTGGCAAATCCACTGGGTACTCTTCGAATGTTGCGTCTACAACTTTAGTTGATCAGATGGCACCGACCGATTCAGACCGATTGATTGCTATTGAAAAGGAGTTGATGCGAGATCCAATGCGCCGGTTTGGCAAAAAGGAGGGGTATTTTAACGATGTCTTACCGACAAGACCCTCAAAAGGCAAAAGCGCTTTAAACTTGTCAAAGTTGCAGCCAGAGACTGAACCGCCTGAAGGACCCTCTTCCATGGCAACGATCTGTGAAAAAGATGACCGCGCTGAACATGCTCAGTCGTGTTCTCTAAAGGCACTTTGAGCTTTTTTATCAAATGCCCTGCAAATGAAGCAAAAAAAAGGAGAGCTAAGCTCTCCTTTTTTGATTTGATTACAAATGATTGTACCAGTAGACGTCGCAATCATGCTGCTTTTGATAGCCAACGTCGATGTCATATTCGTCTAAGCCTTCACTGGAACAAAGTTGTTCCATGCTGCCTAATGACCGACTTATTAGCTTCAAAAGCTCTTTTTTCATGCTATCTTGCGCACTCACACATTCAGTTTTACCAACCACTCTCTCTGATTTGTCCATTTTCGCATCACCCAAGCCACCTAATCAACAACACACGCATAGTGTAGCACTGCGAAAAAACTTTTCCTATAGCAATAAGTTGACTTTTCGTTTTTTTTATCGAAAAAAAACGACCGGTCGTCGAGAGTGGCTTCTAATGCAAAAACAAATGCTCCCTTACCAATGACTCTTGATGCGAATTGTAGAGTGTTGGGATGGTAAGAGGGTTGTCTCTGGTGCCCCGGGCAGGATTCGAACCTGCGACCTTCCCCTTAGGAGGGGGACGCGCTATCCAGCTGTGCCACCGAGGCATTGATTAGAGGACAAAGTATTCGTAAAGGCCTGTTGCGAGAAAAGAAAGAAGGGCGATGCCACCCATGAGCTTAAGAATGGGGATGCCAAACGGTTGGTAAGGCTTTAAATTGATGACTTCGTGCTGTTGTTGTTCAAACATATGCAAGTATGACTCCGTTTGAAGATAGCTAAATTCTAGCAGAAAAGCTAAAAAAATCAAGCAAATACTAAGTTGAGCAACTTCTTCTTGGGTGGTTTTAGTCTTTGATGATGTTGTTTCGTTGGTTGACGAGGCGCTGCAAATTCATGACGGATTGATTCATTTGTTGCTGCTGCTCGGCGGACAAGCCGCTAAATTCGCATCCGATAATGGTGCCGCGACGGCTAGGTATGTATTTATGATGGCAAACCCTGACTTGGCAGGAGACTTGAGATTGTTCATGGATGGCTAAACGTCCGTTTTGAATGAGCTGACCATCTTTGATGTGCTTATCTAGGTTATGGGGCACCAAAAGGCGCATGCCGGTTAAGGACACATCCATCACATTGGCTTTGAGTTGACCCACCTGGCTCAAAATAAAGCTAAATTGGGTAGGGTGAGAGCGTGGGATCATCACTCTGAACGATTCGCGACGTTGGATATAATCCAGCTCTTTTGGGTAGGCTATGGCTATCCCTTTGACATCAGAGTCTAAGATTTGAACAATGTGAGCATCAAAATTAACCACAACCCCTTGGCTTTTGCAGCTGATAAATAACTTGTCATTCTCTTTGAGCAGATTGAGGGCGCCCCTTGGAAAGGGCTCATCCAAGAGGACGACTTCTTTGTCGTCGAAGACTTCAAGGATAAGACTTGCGTACTGCTCAGTGGTGCTTTCAAGGCTTAGCGTCAAAGGAGCTCTGGAACTAAGGAGTTCATACATCACTTTTCGGGTGAATTTTTTCCAAACGCTATCTTGGGGCGCTTCTTTTGATGGGAGGAGGGCTTTAAGCTTTTTAAGCATGGTTTAGACCTTTCGAGTCGCCGTTGAGTCGACTTGAGACTCGGGTTTGGCCTCTTTAGAGTAGGTGTCTTGGGTGCGACCGGTGAGCATATCAAGTAAACGGGCATTAAATTGAACGGCGGCTTGCAGAAGGCGGGCATTGACCTCGTTATGATGTTCGCACTGAGCGAACAGCTCAACCACCGTTGACCAATGCTGCTCTCGTTGTGATCTAAGGCTTGGCTCTTGGGCAAGCTGCTCATCAATAAAAGCTTGAACCTGCTCAGAGTTTGCGTTTTCTGGTAAAAACGACTGATTGTCCTTGGCTATCGTTTGGGCAAACGATTCTTTTTTCTTCAAGATGGTGGGGTAGCGGTCGTAATCGCTGTTTTCCAAACAGTGCTTTTCCTCCATCAGGCCTTGATGAAAACCTTCGAGTGCTTTGATTTGAGATTCAAGGTAAGTATCGATGTCCACACGCGTTCCTTACAGGTCTTGTTCATAATCCATGATTTTCTGAGCCAAGCTCAAAGCCCCTTCTGGGCTGTTTTGTAAAATACCGAGCTCGCCATTGGCAATCTTCGCTTTGACGGCATTCACTTTGTCCATGTCCAAAGGTGCTTCTTTGGCCATAGCCTTTGACAACTGTTTGATGGTCTCAGAGGTCGAAGATAAGTGCACGACCTCAGAAGAGGTATCCTCAGTCTCATTGTTGGAGGACTCGGATGCTTGGGGTTTTTCTAATATGCCCTCATCCAGCAGTGAAGCTCTCGCATTTAAGTTAGCGCTGTTGATATCCATATCCCTACTCCTTAATACTCAACAGTTACGGGGTTACTTGAACTACATTCTCACCAATGACTAACGCTTGGACTTCCTTTTGAGAAGAGAGGTTTGTCACCTCAATGAACTCACCTTTATGTCCGTTGGTTTTGGCTACACCTTGGGACGTGATTTCCAGTCCTGGTAAAGTAATCACCATCTTGACCTGAGCTCCCCGCTTTATAAGCATAGGCTCTTGGACCATATTTGGCTTAATGATTCGGCCTTGATTAATAGAGCGTTTGGCTTGCTTGCCTAAGACATCTGCAGCATCGTCAAAAAATTGTGATAATCGAGAGGCATCCACGCGCATTAAGTCAACATCTTGCTCATGAACCACATCACCCCGTTGAATCGTGGTTTTTGCAAACACCACTTCTTTATATCGCTTGACTTCAACAGGCACTCGAAGATGCCAGGACTCACTATCGCAACTGACCGTCACCGTCACCCGAGAGCGATTAATGGTGCCGTGTGTCAATTCGGGGATCATACGACCTTCGCAAGGTTTTAGGCGTACCCTAGAGTCTATTTTTACCGCTTTAATCTCAAAATCATCATCGTTCGTTGTATCTAAAACCATCTCACGAACATACTCTTCGACCAAGTTGGTAATTTCATTAAGGGATTGATTAGAGGCATGAGCGCCAAAAGAGAATACCAACATTCCCAACAAAAAGAATCGAGCCATTCGTAGCGTTCCTCGTCAAATTCATGACACTGTCTTCTATACATTAAAAACTGCAATAAGCATACCAAGCAGGCGAGTGTGCCCGGCAATCGAAAGGTCAGTATTGAGCCGAATTTGCCGCACTTGACCGCGAACATGCCGATTGGTGGCTCCGCAACATATTAGCCTCTTAACTAAGTTCTTGTTTTATTATGAATCTTTGAGTTGGCATAGCGTTTGCAACCATGAGGCAAAAGGAGGGCATATGGCCATTAGTTTTGATAAAGCATTAGGGATTCATGAGCAAGCCGTTAAAGTGCGTGCTCAACGAGCTCAAACGCTCGCCAATAACATCGCCAATGCTGACACCCCAGGGTTTAAAGCAAAGGACGTTGACTTTAAAGCCGTATTGGGAAAAACCGAAGCTATGAACTTAAACATGACGGCTACCGCAAAAGGGCATTTTAATGCCGGCTCGGATGCCATTGTCTCGACCAAATACCGAGTACCAACCCAGCCATCCATTGATGGGAACACGGTCGATGATCAAGTTGAGATTGCCAAGTACACAGAAAACTCAATGCAGTATTTAGCATCACTGCAATTTTTGAGCTCACGATTTAAAGGCCTTATGACGGCCATTAAAGGAGAATAACCATGTTTGCCATTTTCGATATTGCTGGCGCAGGGATGAGTGCTCAATCCATCCGTCTCAATACTACAGCGTCCAATATGGCCAACGCTGAAAGTGCAGCGTCAAGCCCTGAGAGTGCTTATAAGGCAAAACATCCTGTGTTTGCTCAAGTCATGAATGCACTTAACGAAGATTCGTTCATTGATGAATCCAATGTGTCGGTACAAGTCATGGGGATTGTGGAGTCAGATGCGCCCACACGCATGAAATACGAACCCAATAATCCAATGTCTGATGATAATGGCTACATTCATTTACCGAATGTGAATATTGTGGAAGAGATGGCGAATATGATTTCAGCTTCAAGAGCGTACCAAAACAATGCTCAGATGTTGAACACTGCTAAACAATTGATGCAACGTACCCTTCAAATGGGTCAATAATAGGAGCTGATATGATTAATAACGATAATTCAATCAATCCTACTTCGTTGCAAGACATTGGTCTTGGGATCTCCCAGCCAAGCAAAGCCAATGATAATGGACAAACTGATTTTCTAAATCTGTTTGTTGCCCAATTACAAAACCAAGATCCACTAGAGCCTCAGGATGGTTCCCAAATGCTATCGCAATTGGCCCAATTCTCACAGGTCGAAGGGATCAGCAATCTCGATGCTTCCTTTAAAGAACTCGCAGCTTCTTTGCAGTCTAACCAAGCGTTGCAAGCCGCAAACATGGTTGGTCGACAAGTGGAGCTTGCATCCAGCACAGGTTTATTAACTGGGCAGGGTCTACAAGGCAGCGTTGAAGTCCCTGAAGGGGTTTCTGATGTGACGTTAGAGTTCAGAAATCAACAAGGGGAATTAGTGAAAACGATGAACCTAACTGGTGTGGAAGATGGATTTGCTCCATTTAGTTGGAATGGATTGTCCGATAATGGCGATGCATTAGAGCAAGGCAACTATTCTGTCACCGCTAAAACACTCTTCGCAGGGGAAACGACACAGCTAGCGACTTACGTCAAAGCGAATGTCGATTCGGTCACTGTGGATAAAAATAATCAATCGCTCATTTTAAATGTGGCCGGCTATGGATCGGCGACCATGAATGACATAAGAAACATCAGTTAAGGTATAGGAGTTAACGATGGCCTTTAATACAGCACTTAGTGGTTTACAGGCTGCCTCAGGCGACCTGAATGTGATTGGTAATAACGTTGCCAACGCATCAACCGTAGGCTTTAAAGAATCTAGAGCAGAATTTGCTGATGTCTATGCAAGCACCGGGGGCGGGGGAACGTCCATCGGTTCAGGGGTCATTTTATCCTCTGTGACTCAACAATTTTCTCAAGGTCAGATTGCCTTTACCAATAATAACCTTGATTTGGCCGTCAATGGAGATGGATTTTACATCCTAAGTAAAAATGGTGAAATCACCTATTCAAGAGCAGGCTCATTTGGGGTGGATAAAGATGGGTATGTTACCAATTCATTAGATCAGCGCTTACGCGGGTTTTTAGCCGATAGCTCAGGTAACATTACGGGTGCCCAAGGTGATTTGCAGATTTCAACGGCGAATCTTTCGCCTCAAGCGACTTCTGACGTTAATTTTACCGTAAACTTAGATGCTTCAGCAACGCCACCAACTTCTCCATTTAACACCGGGTTTACCCCTGCTAATCCTCCTGATCCATCTTCTTACAATACCACTACGTCATCAACGATTTATGACAGCTTGGGTAACTCTCACATCATGACATCTTACTTTGTGAAAGTTCCTGCTGAAAACCAATGGCAGGTCTTTATTGGGGTTGATGGAGCGGATGTGACTCCAACGGCTGCAACTCCTCCTGTTGGTGCTCCTCCTGTCTCTTATTCACCCAATGAAGTGGCAGCCCCTTTTACCTTAGTCTTTGATAATAACGGTAACTTGGTGCCAAACAACCCAGCAGCTCCACCAGTATATTATGGGCCAGGTCCTGTGACCTCATCCACACCTGCGCTTGGTGCCTCTGGCAGTCTCAACCCAATTGAGCTTAATGAGTTGACCATCAATGGTGTGCCCATCGTAGCAACCGAAGCGACTTCGGATATTTTCTCAACCACAGATCGCAGAGCCTCTGCCGTTGCCATTGCAGATGCCATCAATCAAAACAGTAACTTGCATGGCGTTACGGCAACCGCTAACCCAACGACGGTAAACTTAGGCATTCCAACGCTTGGTAACTTGGACGCGGGTGACTTTACCATCAACGGCACTCCCATTTCTGGTGCAGTGGCGAATGATGCAGCCCTTTTGAATTTGATTAACACCGAAACACCTGTGACGGGGGTTGTCGCAACCCAACCTGGTGGTGCTGGCACAGCCATTACTTTAACGGCAGCCGATGGTCGCAATATTCAGCTACAAACCGATGGTGCTCAAGCCAATGGTGCTCAGTTTGCCAACTTTGACTTAAACAGTGGTGCTCTTGATCAAGTTCAAAGAGCCACCTTTAGTTTGTCAACTACGAACAATAAAGGGATTACGATTGGTGGTACTGCCCCAACTGGGGTTGGCTTAATTGCAGGAGCGCAAGCGGGTGTCATTCAATCTAGCTCTGATGTGATTTCAATACCAGATTGGATACCAGGTGCGGGTGCCGCATCTCCTCAAGTGTTTGACTTAAACTTTGGTAGCTCGACTCAATTTGGTGCGCCATTCTCTGTGACCGCTTTATCTCAGGATGGGTATTCAACCGGTCGATTAAGTGGCGCGGATGTGGACCCATCGGGAACCATTTTTGCAAGATATTCAAATGGTCAATCATTAGCGTTAGGTCAAGTTGCTTTGGCTAACTTTGGTAATGTTCAAGGCTTAAGTCCTCAAGGGGATAGTGCTTGGGCTGAGACGTTTGCTTCAGGTCCAGCGTTGATTGGTGCACCAGGCACCGCTGATTTAGGGGTGATTCAATCTGGTGCATTAGAAGAGTCCAACGTAGCGTTAACCGATGAATTGGTTGCCTTAATTGTGGCGCAAAGGAACTTCCAGGCGAATGCTCAAACCATTCGAACTTCCGATGCCGTCACCCAGTCCATCATTAACATTAGGTAATAACCATGGATAACCTTTTATACGTATCAATGAGTGGGGCATCGCAAATTTTGGATGCCCAAACCATCAACTCGAATAACCTTGCTAATTTAAGTACGACAGGGTTTAGAGCGGATTTGGATAACTTTAACTCATTGTATGTATCTGGTGAAGGGTTAGACACACGGGTGTATCCTCAAGTGAATGCACCCGTGACTGACTTTACGCCAGGGGCACTTATCTCAACTGGTCGAAAACTGGATGTGGCCATCAAAGGCGATGGTTTCATGAGCATGTTAAACGACAATGGTGAGGAAGTCATGACCCGAGCCGGTGATTTACAAATCAACGAACAAGGTCTTTTGACGAATGCCCGTAATCAACCCATTTTAGGTGAGTCTGGTCCGATTACGGTGGGTGCAGTTTCAGAAATTGAAATCGGCATTGATGGTTCGGTCAGTATCGTCCCAGAAGGGGCAAACAGTACCAATCTTGTGTTTATCGATCGCATTAAGCTATCCAACCCCGACATCACGAACATGACTAAAAACACACAAGGGCATTTAGTGACCAAAGACGGCACGATTCCTGAGTCAAGCTCAGAGGTGATGTTAACGAGTGGCTTTTTGGAAGGCTCAAATGTGAATGCGGTTGAATCGATGACTAAAATCATCAGCCTTGCCAGAGATTATGAGATACAACTTAAAATGATGCAAACCGCTGAGCAGTTATCAGAGACGGAAGCATCTATGATGCAATTATAAAGGGAGATTAACCTATGCATCCAGCGTTATGGGTCAGTGTCACAGGCCTTGAAGCACAAAACACCGACATTCGAGTCATCTCTAATAACTTGGCCAATGTTTCTACGGTTGGGTTTAAGCGTGATCGTCCTGTGTTTGAAGACTTGTTATATCAAACCATTCGTCAACCGGGTGCTCAATCCTCTGAAAGTACTGAAATACCCTCAGGGTTAATGCTTGGTACAGGGGTTAAAACCGTTGCCACTCAGAAAATGCACGGTCAAGGCTCTATGATTCAAACTGAAAATCCTTTAGATATTGCGATCAACGGTGATGGCTTTTTCCAGGTGTTAAGACCAGATGGCGATATTGTTTACACGCGTGACGGACAATTCCAGCTCGACTCAAGCGGTAATATCGTGACCTCCAATGGTTATCAGTTGCAGCCATCGATTACCATTCCGCAAAACACGGACAGCATCACCATTGGGTCAGATGGTGTGGTTACCGTGTTGCAATCTGGCACCAACGCTCCATCGCAAGTGGGTCAAATCCAGTTGGCGACCTTCATTAATACTGCAGGTCTACAGCCAGATGGTGAAAATCAATACAAAGAAACTCAATCAAGTGGCACTCCTACGACAGGCAACCCTGGAAGCACAGGAATTGGTAGTTTAAATCAGGGATCGGTAGAGGCTTCTAACGTCAATGTCGTAGAAGAGCTGGTTCGACTTATTGAGACCCAAAGAGCATATGAAATGAATGCTAAGTCAGTGGAAACCGTTGACGGTATGCTTCAATACTTAGCTCAAACACTATAGGCGCATTATGAATAGACTATGCTTAATTGCTTCAATGATACTCGTGCTGACAGGATGTTCAACGTTTGAGCGCCCGGACGATCCAAACTACGCTCCGGTATATCCAGAGTTTACCGAAGAGAAAAACCCTGTCTATGGCTCAATCTATCATGAAGGTAATGGTCTTAGTCTTTATGAAGACATCAAAGCTCATCAGGTGGGCGATATCATCACCGTCTTATTAAATGAGCGAACGGATGCATCAAAATCAGGCGAGACGACGATTGATAA
>CAYNJF010000007.1:41332-53465 GCA_964397555.1 uncultured Francisellaceae bacterium | reverse complement strand
GACCTCTACCATCAATAACCCAACTATTTTCAGTACAACTCCGGATTTTGGGTTGCCGAAACAACTTCCTATTCCATTAACCACCACGCAAAACCTTAATCTTGAGACTTCCATCAATGCGGACCGTGATTTTGAAGGATCAGCGGATGCCTCCCAGAATAATCAATTATCTGGAACGATTACCGTGACCGTCACTAAGATATTGCCAAACGGTAATTTGTATGTACGTGGTGAGAAGTGGATCAAAATTAATCATGGTGATGAATACATTCGTTTATCAGGCATTGTTCGAAATGAAGATATCTCACCAACAAATACAGTGAGCTCTGATCGCATCGCAGATGCACGCATTTCATACTCTGGTACTGGTTCTTTGGCAAACTCGACACAACCGGGATGGTTTACTCGATTCTTGCACCACTGGATATTCCCAATTTAAGGCGGCCTATGAAACTATTAATCACAGCCATCCTCTTAATTTCCATGAGCACCAGCGTCTTTGGCCAGCGGGTCAAAGACTTGGCTTCTATCCAAGGCGTTCGCTCAAATCAGTTGATTGGCTATGGATTGGTGGTGGGCCTTGATGGGACAGGGGACTCTGAATCTTTTACTCGCCAATCGTTTAAAAGTATGTTGAATCATTTAGGGGTAACCATTCCACCGGACATCAACCCTTCAATTAAAAACGTTGCGGCTGTGGCCTTGCACGCCAATTTACCAGCCTTTGCTAAGCCTGGTCAGAAAATTGATATCACGGTATCTTCGATTGGGAATGCAAAAAGTCTTCGAGGAGGCACCTTATTATTAGCTCCTTTAAAAGGGGCAGATAACAAAGTGTATGCCATCGCTCAAGGGTCCTTGATCGTCGGTGGTCTATCTGCAGGAGGTGCGGATGGCTCACAGATTACAGTGAATGTTCCTGTCGTTGGGCGCATTCCTAATGGCGCCACAGTAGAGCGCTCGGTTGTGTCACCTTTTGCTTTCTCAGATAAATTAATTTTCAATTTGCATGTGCCTGATTTTACGACTGTACGTAGAATGGCTTCGGCCATCAACGAGCTTATTGGTCCTAACACCGCGCACCCTATTGATGCGACTTCTGTGGAGGTCAAAGCCCCACAGGACATCGCTCAAAAAGTGACGTTCGTTTCTGCGATTGAAAATTTGCGCGTTCAGCCAGCCGAAGGCAAAGCGAAAATTGTGGTGAACTCAAGAACGGGCACCATTATCATTGGGCAAAATGTCATGGTAGGTCCTGCTGCGATTACTCATGGTAATTTATCTGTGACGATCACTGAAGATCAGGAAGTCTCGCAACCGCTTCCTTTATCCAATGGTCAAACCACCACCATACAACAGTCCGATGTCGTAGTGACTCAAGAAGATTCCCGATTGTTCTTGCTTCAGCCTGATATTTCACTTGAGTCAATTGTGAGTGCAATCAATAAAATTGGTGCCTCTCCATCCGACCTAATGGCAATCCTGGAGGCGTTAAAAAGAGCTGGCGCTTTACAAGCAGATTTAGAGATTATTTAGATGAAAGTAAACGACTCGGCTTTTAACTATTCGGACATGAACTCTCTGGCTACCTTGAGAAATCAAGCCAAGCAAGGGGGAGATGAAACTCTTATGACGGCAGCCAAGCAAATGGAAGCCGTTTTTTTGAACATGGTCCTAAAAAGCATGCGTGATGCTAACGAGTCATTTAAATCAGATTACTTTAGCTCTCAATCGCAAGATTTTTATCAAGACTTTTATGATAATCAAATGTCCCTTCATCTTGCAAAAGGTGAGGGCATGGGGTTGGCCCAAGTCATCTACCAGCAGCTACAACCTTCAATAGGAACCCCTTCTGAATCGGGTCTTAACCCATCAGTACAAGGGGGTGTGCCAAGAGGCTCAGTTTCATTTGAGCAAATGCAGTCTATTTATCAGGCCGCTCAGGCCATGAAGGCAGATGTAGGGAATGAAGTGAATCCTCTAGAGCCGAGTGATACCCACAAGGGTAATGAGGATTCTTTAACATTCAATAGTCCTCGAGAGTTTGTCGAGCATTTATTGCCTATTGCTAAAGAGACATTAAAATCGGCTCCTTTGAATCCAGTGTTCGCAGTAGCTCAGTCTGCGTTAGAAACAGGTTGGGGGCAACACATTTTAAAAGACAAAGAGGGTAGCTCGCATAACTTGTTCAACATCAAAAGTCGTGATGAGCAGGGCGTTTCTTTAAATGCACTTGAGTATAAGGATGGAGTAGCCTCGAATGAGCCTTCCATCTTCAAGAAATACGCCTCACTGGAGCAAAGCTTCAAAGACTATTTGGATTTATTACAGACATCTCGTTATGAAGGTGCGATGCAAGCTGGCTCGAACCCCAGAGCCTTTTTTCAACAGTTACAACAAGCTGGTTTTGCGACTGATCCTCAGTATGCTCACAAAGTCATGGATGTCTTGGCGAGTGATGCCTTTGAAGGTTTGTGGTGATGAAACAGATTTGGTTGGAGGTGAATCATGGGTGACTTGCTAGGGATAGGAAAATCAGCGCTGAATGCTGCCCAGCGTAATTTAGATACCATTGGGCACAACATAGCGAATGTGAATACACCAAATTACTCTCGTCAAAGCGTCGAGATGTTCACTCGTCCACCAGAGATTTCTGGTTCGGGATTCATAGGGTCTGGTGTCCAAGTAGGAGCGACTAAAAGGACCTATGATCAATTCATCAATTCTGCTCTCATATCAAGTCAAGCCACTAATTCTGAGCTGAATACTTATGGTGAATACATTCGTACGGTTGATAATTTACTCGGGGATTCAGGTCTTGGTCTCTCTAAAAGCTTGGATGATTTTTTCTTATCACTCAATCAGCTGAGTAATGACCCAAGCTCGATACCTAATCGTCAGTTGTTTTTATCTCAGTCTCAAGTCTTAGATTCTAGATTTAAGGACATGGATGCCCAGCTTGCATCCCTACAATCTCAAGCTTATGGACAAGTAGAATCGATCACAGTTCAGATAAACGCTCTAGCTAGCTCGATTGCAGATATTAACGTTGATATTCTTAGTTCAGGTGGAAACGGTACACCGAATGATTTACTTGATAAACAAGATAATTTGATATCTCAGCTATCTGAGCTTGTGAATGTCACAACCTCCGATCAAGGGGATGGCACTAAGAATGTTTTCATTGGGAACGGTCAAGCGTTGGTGGTGCTTTCTACCGTCAACACTTTGGGGACAAGAATCAACACAGACAGTAATACACTTGATGTGACCATGTCGACTGGAGTAAGTGATGTTGCGATTACCGATGGATTAAGTGGTGGTCAAATTGGCGGCGCCCTCAATGCTGCCGATGGGATTATTAAGGATACAAGAGCCGCTGTCGGTCGTATGGCAACCTTACTTGCCATGAGCTTTAATGATCAACATCAAAAAGGGATTGACTTAAACGGCAATCAAGGTCGTTTACTGTTTAGTGATCCTAATGCGATTGATTTAGCCATGGATAGAGCCGCTGCATCTCAGTTCAACCAAGGGAATGCTGTACTGTCCGTTAACATCAATAGCATCGATGAAAATACGACTGATAATTTAGTGTTCTCGAATGGGTCTGGCTTAGTGAATGCTGGCAGCTTGACAAGTTTGGCAAACATCACAAGTTTAAGCATTAATGGACAAAATATTCGAGTCCCGCTTGGCTCAGATGACACCGTCTCAAGTTCAGACAATACCGCTTCAGCCATTGCGATTGCCAATGCCATTAATGATTCAAGCACCACTCATCAAGTTAAGGCGACTGCTCAATCGAATGTACTCTTACTAGGCTCATTCACACCTGGAGCTTTTGCGGCAGGTGAGTTCCAAATTAATGGCACGAATGTGGTTACCACGGGTGCGGATGCAGATACGCTTGTTCAAGACATCAATGCGCTTCAATTTCAAACGGGCGTTACGGCTAAAGTCGATGAGAATAATCAGGTTGTTCTAACGGCTGTGGATGGTCGTAACATTCAAGTTAGCTCAAATACAAACACACCAGCAGCCACGTTTACATATTTTGATACCAACTCGAATGTAGCTCTTGACCAAGTCAAGCGTGCGGCCATTTCTTTAGAGTCGACGGCGGGCCCCATCACCATTGCAGGTCAAAACCCCGCGCTAGCAGGACTAAGTGCAGGGACGACCCCTAATCAGTCTAATGGTTCTTTGACCACCAGTGATTATCGTTTGAGTTACGATGGGTCCGAGTATACTTTGTTAAGGCTGTCCGATCAGGCCAAAGTAGCTGAAGGTTCTTCGCCTTCGTTCAATGTGGATGGTTTTACGATTAATTTGTTGAGTGGCAGTGCCCAAGCAGGGGATTCTTTCTTAATTAGCCCAACCTTGACTGGGGCTGTCAACTTTGGCGTTGAGCTGACCAAGGCAAATGAGCTTGCAATGGCCGCGCCTGTTGCGGTGAGTGCGAACATTTCTAATCTTGGTGAAGGTAAGATTCGACTCGATGGCGTTCATAATACCTCAGGGACACCGCAACCATCAGCAACGCAGTTAGGGAATTCATTCACGACGAACCAAGAATTAACGCCTCCCATCAAAATTAGCTTTGTTGATGAAACGACGTACCGGGTTTTTGATATGAGCCAAGGTGAGCCTGGTGTCCAAATTGGTCCGGATCAGAGTTACGATCCTCTTTCAAGCCAAAACAGTGTTTTTCCTATCAGTGGCGTGGTGGATCCAACTCTACCTGGTCCAAATCCAACCTATGTATGGGATCCCGGTTATACCATCTCTTTATCGGGAGCTGTGGCTCAAGGAGATGAGTTTACAGTGGGGTTCAATGAAGGGGCTGCTGAAGATAACACCAATGGTTTTGCCTTGAGTGAGCTACAATTTAATAAAATGTTCTCAAACAACACGGCGACTTTCCAAGATTCATACGCTCAAATCGTGTCGAGTATCGGTACAGAGACTCAAAAGACGACGGTGAACATAGCGGCCTCAGACTCAGTCTTAGCGTCACTTGAGGCAAGGCGAAATGAAGTTTCTGGCGTAAACCTTGAAGAAGAGGCCGCCAACTTAATTAAGTTTGAGCAATATTATCAAGCATCGGCTCAATTGATTGTGGTGGCTAGGCAGGTTTTTGATGCGCTTATTGGCGCATTTGGAAGGTAGTGATGAGAGTTTCAACCATACAAATGTTTCAGAATGGTTTAGATAGCTTATTAAACCGTCAAGCAAGCTTATCGAATCTTCAAGTGAAGATTGCCTCGGGTAAAAATATTTTACAACCCTCGGATGATCCGGTTGGGGCAACGAGGGTGTTAAGTTTGCGTCAGCTTGAAAGCCAGCTTTCACAATTCACTCGAAACGCAGATAATGCACAAACCGAGCTTCAGTCGCAAGAGTCTATTTTAGGTTCAATGACCACCATCTACCAGCGTATTCATGAGCTAGCTTTGCAGTCATCAACCGCGACGGTTACTCGACAGGACAGAGAGGCCATTGCGCTAGAGATCGAGCAAAATCTTGAAGAATTAGTCACTTTGACCAACTCAAAAAGTGCTAATGGCGAGTTTATTTTCTCCGGCACGAAAAGTAATTCAGCACCTGTCGTCCAGGATACTCAAGGTCAGTATCACTATAATGGTAACGAAGGCCAACGGATTGTCAAAATTGGTTCATCGACGTCGATAGCGGTCAATTTGACGGCTAAAGACGTCTTTTTTTTAGTGGACAATGCACAGTCAACTCCGGTTACGAATTTGGGGCTCGCTCAAACAGGTTTATCAGGCTCTAGTTTGGTTGCACCTGGTTCTTTGAGTACATTAGACTCAAATGAACTGATATTGAATGGTTTTGCTATTAATCCATCGGCTCAAGATGGTCTTTCTACTTCTGATGCAAGCGCTAGCGCAAAAGCACTGGCTGATGCCATCAACGCTCACTCTGATCAACACGATGTGATTGCATCGCCTCAAGTAAACTCTGTCAATTTAGGCACGTTCAGTGCTGGGGCTCTAGCTTCAGGGGACTTGACGATTAATGGTGTCCAGATTGTCGTCCCTACTGGTACTGAGCAAGACTTTATCGATAATTTGAATTTTAATGCCCAAGCCCTTGGGGTTAGCGTATCGCAGCCAGGTGGTTTGGGTACTGACATTGTCATTGAATCCACGGATGGACGGAATATTCAAATCCAGACCGATGGCACGTCTGCGGCAAACTTATCAAACTTTGACTTAAATTCAGGCGCGAATGACCGAGTCCAAAGGGCTGGAGTCAACCTTCGATCGCACAACCCTATTCAAGTAGGGGGGGCAAACCCCTCGGATATTGGCCTAAGTGCAGGGGTTTATCCACTCTCTACGAATACTGGCAGTGGCTCAGTTCAACAGATTTCCATCTTAAACAAAGATGCCTTGATTAATGAGGACTATTCGATTGTCTTTGGAGCAGGTGGCAACACCTTCAGCATTTTTAATGAATCGAATCCAAATGCCCCTATTGATGGCTTTGCTAACGTCGCATACAGTCCAAATCAACCCATTGAGTTTAATGGGATCAGCGTGACTATCCAGGGTAATCCGAATAACGGTGATACTTTTGGAGTCGAGTTTGAGCAACCGACGCATCAGAATGTGTTCAACAGCATTCAAAGCCTGATTCATTCAATTCGTACCGCGCCAACGTCAGAGCAGTTGTCCTATGAGGTTGGTGTAGGGGTCACTAATCTGAGAAGTGCTGAGGACTCAATTTTACAAGCAAGGGCTCAGCTTGGTTCATCGTTGAACATGATTGATTCCCAAACAGATCTCAATGAAACCCTGGATTTATTTGCAAAAGAAAATATATCCAGAATCGAAGATCTAGACTTAACCCAGGCAATATCCGAGTTATCCCAACAAAGCATCGCACTTGAAGCCGCCCAACAGAGCTACGCTCGTATCCAATCCTTAACTTTATTCAATTACTTACGATAAATTAACATGTCTTGCTGCACAATTTGTGCAGCAATGACGCGTGCCGCCCTGGTCTGGAGTAGGGGGTTGGTTGTTGTTTTGCAGCATAAAAAACTATTCAAAATAAATTCTAACCCCATGATATATAACCATTTTATTTTTCAAAAAAACCTTAATGTTTTTGTGTTGTGGACGATAACACCAATGGGAGCGGTGAATATATCGCCTAAAGATGTATATCCGCTAAATATTCATACCCCTGAGGGGGTACTTAGGAGTTAAACGACTATGGCACAAGTGATTAACACTAACATTGCATCGTTGAATGCCCAAAGAAATTTGGACAAATCATCGGAAGCCTTGTCAACCTCATTAGAGCGTTTGTCATCGGGTCTTCGAATCAACAGTGCAAAGGATGATGCTGCGGGTCTTGCGATTTCAACGCGTTTCACCTCGCAAATTCAAGGTCTTTCTCAGGCTTCTCGTAACGCAAACGATGCTATCTCATTAGCGCAGGTTGCTGAAGGGGCGCTTCAAGAAACCACTAACCTATTACAGAGAACTCGTGAACTAGCGATTCAGGCTGCTAACGGAACTAACTCAGCCACTGACCGTTCTGCGTTGCAAGATGAGGTCAACCAGCTTAAGCAAGAGCTTTCACGTATTTCAACGACCACCACGTTTAACGGACTAAATCTTTTGAATGGTGATCTTCAAAACTCACTATTCCAAGTGGGTGCTGAAGCTAACCAAACAATCTCTGTATCGATTCGTGACCTTCAGGCCACTAACATTGGTACCAACACCGTGACTTCAAACAATACCTCTGGTATTGAGTCTGCAACTCGTAAAGAGTTATTCATCGGTTCTGGTTCTGCTGCTGGTGAAAGATTGGGTGCGGAAGTAGGTGTGGCGCAAGCGAATGCTGCTACCAATGGTTATTCTGCATCAGTCTTTACCGTGACTGACATTACCTCAACTGGGGTTTCTAATGCACAAACCGTCAGCGTTAATGCCAATGATGAAGCCAACACCATTGCGACTAACTTGTCTGCATTAAATGGCGTTGAGGCTCGTGGTTACAACTCTGTCACTGTCGACAACCTTGCTTCTGTCAATGCTGCAACTGTCATTACCTTAGAAGGTCAGACTATTTCAAGTGGTGCTTCAACAACTCTTGATTCATTAGCGACTTCTATTAACGGTAACTCTACCTTACAAGCTGCTGGTATTTATGCGGTAAGCTCTGGTACTTCGATTGAAGTGGTTGCTGTTGATGGCCGTGACTTGAGCTTTGCAAACACCGCCGGTACTGGTGTGGTTGACATCGCAGGTCTTGATGGCGCTGCTGCCACAACGTTGGTTGCTACTCAAGCAACGACGTTTGGTGGACGTGTTGATATCGCCTTGGATCAAGGTTACACCATTTCATCTGACACTGACTCTATCATTGATGACCAAGTTGCCACGACGGTTTCTGTGGGTAACGGTAGCATCAATGACTTCGTCAACAGCAGCACCAACACAGCAAACAACCTAAACAACAACGTAGCGGCTCAAAACCTTACGTTAGTAGGTAGTGCTGGTACTGATACGGTTGCGATCAGTGCAGGTCAAGCTGCTGATTCTATCGCAGCTGCGATTAACGCTAAATCTGCAAGTACTAACATTACTGCTTCTGCAACCACGTCAGTGACAGTCTCTGGCTTGAGTGCAAACGGTACCGTTGGTTTCAACTTGTATGGTGATAACGCCACTGGTGCGAACGTATCTGCTTCTGTGACTTCAAGTGACTTATCTTCACTTGTTGATGCAATCAATGATGTAGCTGGTTCGACTGGTATCCGTGCGGCTATTGGTGATTCTAACGCTGAGCTTGTTTTGACCCATTCTACGGGTAAAGACATTAAGATTGAGAACTTCACTCACTCTGCAGCGGTTGATTATCAAGCTCCAAATGTCACAAACGTTACTGGTAACGGTTCTGGTGTGACTTCTCCTGTTGAACAATCTATCGTGGTCACTGGTAATGCTGCTACTAACAGCGGCGGTAGTTCTGTGACTCTATTCGATGGTGGTGCTAGAACCAACTTTGATACAGCTGTTGTCGGTGGTGAGTTGTCGTTTAACTCATCTGAAACCTTCAACATCTCTTCAGACGTTGCAGGCACTTCTTCAGGTCAATCTTCATTGTTCTCCGGTGCTGCAGCTTCTGCAAACACCTCTACGTTGAACGATGTTGGTCAAATTGACATCAGTTCCATTGCTGGTGCTAACTCAGCAATCTCGGTTCTCGATGGTGCTTTAGACCAGGTATCAGAAGTTCGTGCTGGACTCGGTGCGGTTCAAAACCGTTTCTCTAGTACGATTTCGAACCTTGCCAATAACATTGAGAACTTATCAGCAGCGCGTTCACGTATCTTGGATGCAGACTTCGCTGTTGAGACTGCCAACTTGACTAAGACTCAGATCTTACAGCAGGCCGGTACGTCGATCTTGTCTCAGGCAAACTCTCTACCACAGAACGTTTTATCACTTCTACAGTAATAAACGTCCAGGTAGATTTGGAAAGGCCCCTTATGGGGCCTTCCCTTATTCAGTGAAGGTATAAATATGACCGATGATTTGAAGATTAACTCAATTCATCGAACGACTCGGGTGGAACCCATAAAGCCCTCAAATGAACAAGGGGCTTATCAAGACGGCAAAAACATGCCGCAACATCAGGACCAAGGACAGAATGAGTCTACAGGGAACGATGAAAAAGATCAGACATCAGAGCAAGGAGAATCCTTGATCTGTGTCGAACGTGAAATTCTCGTTTGCTTTGACGAGCAAACAGGTGATTTGAGCATGATGATTAAGGAACTGGAAGAAAATCAAGTGGTTCGTTACATGCCCAAAGACAAGACTGTCGACTTGGCGCAGAATTTGCAACAAGATGGACAGATCATTAACATCAAAATATAGTGGTGACTTATGGCAATTACATCCTCCGGGGTAGGCTCAGGCATCGACATCCGCTCACTTGTGGATGATTTGCTCAGGTCTGAGGGCGAAGCCAAAACGCAAAAATACGACGCCGATGAGGCTACAGCCCTTAGTAAAATTACAGGCTTTGGCACATTAAAGGGTAGCTTATCGGATTTTCAGTCCTCACTTAAATCCTTATCAAGCTTATCCAGCTTTGCAAAACGCTCTGCGTCTTCATCCGATACGGATGTGTTCGAGGCAGTCGCCCAGGATACGGCCACAGCGGGAAGCTACAGCATTGAAGTTACCCAGTTGGCCACCAACCATAAGTTATCGTCAAAAGATTTCTCAGGTAAAGATGCCGTGATTGGCACAGGGACCCTTACCTTTGGGTTTGGCTCTGAGACTTTTTCCATTAACATTGGCCAAGACAATCAAACGCTGTCTGGCATCGCCTCACGCATCAATGAGACGGCGGTTGACACCGGTGTGAGCGCCTCCATTGTAACGGTCGACTCAGGAACTAGGCTGGTTTTATCGTCCACTCAAACTGGGGTGGACAGTGCTTTTACGGTTTCCGTTACTTCAGACGCCGATGGTGATGATGCAGACGATGCAGGTCTTTCTCAACTCATTTCAGCGAATTTAACTACAACTGCCTCGGCTCAATCGGCAACAGTACTCATCGATGGCGCGTTGGTCACTTCAAACTCAAACACGGTGGAAGGGGCTATCGATGGGGTATCAATCGACTTAATCAAAGCGAACGTTGGCGATCCAAAAACTTTGACCGTGAGCTTGGATCAAAACGCGGCAACGGCTTCAGTCAATCAGTTTGTCAGCAGCTACAACAGCGTGATGTCATCGATTTCCGAGTTGACTAAATTCGAAGACACTGGCCCTGAAACAACATCCGGGGTTTTGATTGGGGATTCATTGCTTCGTAACTTACAGTCACAAATTCGTCGTGAGTTAAATTCATCGATTGCCTCTGCCGTCGGCTTTGGTACTTTGGCCGAAATTGGGATCACTTCAAATGAGTTCACGGGTGAATTGGAAGTCTCAAACACTCGATTGAACGATGCTTTGAGCTCGGACTTTGATGGAGTAGCCAATCTTTTTGCCGATTCAACCAATGGGGTAGCGAAGCGCTTAGATACCTTGGTTGATACCTACCTTCGTTCCAACGGCTTAATCGATGCCAGAATCCAGGGATTGAATTCAGACATTGCTCAAATTGGTGAGCTTCGAATTCAACTTGAGCGACAACTGCAAGCATCAGAATCGCGGTATCTTAGTCAATTCATTGCGATGGATACCTTGATTGCTCAATTAAACAATACCAGTAGCTTTTTGTCTGAACAATTAGCCGCGCTACCAGAACCTTTGTCATTTAGGAAATAAGACATGATTGCAAAGAATGCAGCCCAACAATATCAACAAAACGCTCATCAAGGGGCTGAACAACACGCGAATCCTCATCGCATTGTTCAGATGTTGATGCAAGGTGTGATCGATAAAGTATCTCTTGCCAAAGGCTTCATGCAGCATGACAAAGTATCCGATAAGTGTGCAAACATTTCAGTGGCTATTTCTATACTCGATGGCCTGCAAAGCAGCTTAGACATAAGTCAAGGTGACATTGCTACCAATCTCAATGAGCTCTACGAATACATGATGCAGCGTCTGTTGCATGCCAATCTCAATAACGATGTGTCAGCCTTGGATGAGGTCTTAAATCTTATGAAAGAGATTAAAGAAGGCTGGGATGGCATTGGTGAGCAGGCTAATGAAAAGGGCACTCCATGATGCAGGGACTGGTAACGCTTATTTCTTTAAAAGAACAGCAATTAGCCGCGGTTCAAGAAGATGATTGGACTTTGGTAAGTGCGCTTGAAATTGAGTATCAAACCAAGCAGGCTGCCCTTGAGATGGACATGAATCAAATAACTCGTGAGCAAGCTCAGTTGTTGTATCAATTGCAAGAACTCAATGAAACCCTTCAGCAAAAGTGCTTAAGTCATCGTCAATCGACGCTTGAGTCGCTTCTGGAAATAAAAAAGGGCCAAAAGGCCCTTGATGCATATCGTTAGGATTTAGCTAGCCTTAGCTAAATCCGCTTTGTGAAATAGATCCGAAGCTTTGAGCAACATATCATAATCCATTTGTTCTTTTGCCTTTGGATCAAACTCTTTCGCCTT
>CAYNJF010000007.1:0-41322 GCA_964397555.1 uncultured Francisellaceae bacterium | reverse complement strand
CCTTCATCCCATAGAGATTAAAAAACGCCTCAATGGATTGAAGACAATCTTGATGGTTTGAAAGGGCACTTTGTGAAAAAGCAAGATTGTACCAAAGGCTAGGCTGTCCTTGATCGTAGGAAAGTCCTTTTGTAAACCAATTGATGGCTTCGGCATGGTCGCCTTGTTTTTGATAGCAGATCCCCATATTGTTATAGCCTGCGATCAACATCGGATCGAGCGACAACGCCAGTGTGGCACAGGTAATTGCGCCTTCATAGTCACCAATATCTCTGAGCATTAAACAAAGGTTGTTGTATACGGCAATGTTGCCGGGATTTATCTCAAGCGCTTTTGTATAAGACTCTTTTGCTTTGGTGGTCTGCCCTAGGTCGGTATAAATGTTACCAAGGTTACAAAACCCGACGTCCGAGTTGGGCTCGAGTTCGGTCAGCTGATACCCATGCTCCAAGGCTAAATCGTATTGGCCAAGTTGGTGGTGCAAATCACTGAGAAGAAGGTGGGCTTGAGCCGACTTGTGATCAATCACAACGGTATCCTGGCACATGGCAATGGCGCTGGATATATCTCCTTTATGACAATATAAATAAGCCAGTTTTAATCGGCTTAGCACATCTTTTGGGTTGGCAACGATGGTTTGCTCTAATGAACTTTTCAAAGACTCCGTATCTTTATGTCCAGGTATCTGGCGTATGAAAAGCTCCAACGAATCACTTAGTTCTAGCATATGAGTCTTCCTTGTTCTTGACACCATAAGCATAGATGAAGCAAGCATCATCAATTCCACATCGAGTCATGGAAAAGGCTTTTTTTTCCCAGCTTTTCTAAAAAGACCTGAGAATAATCAATCTGCTGTGCATAATCCATGGGTGTATTTCTGACAAAATGCGACGCACAACAAAAATAGTGTGCCAAGCATTTGACAGGCCAGGTCTTTGACGCCTATTACTTAACTAAATGCAAAACTCAATGCTCAAGGATGAACCATTGATCTCTAACTGTGAACCCCAAGCTTTGTCGAGCACCAAATTGGTGGGGCAATCCAAAGCCATCAAAGACATCAAGTCACTGATCAACAAAGTCGCAAGCACGGACGCCGTTGTTTTAATCAGTGGTAAAAGTGGGACCGGTAAAGAAGTCGTTGCCCGTGAGATTCATGCTCGTTCTGAATATTCAAAGGGCCCATTTGTTCCAGTCAATTGCGCGGCCATTCCGAAAGAATTGCTTGAGAGTGAACTGTTTGGTCATGAGAAAGGGGCCTTTACAGGCGCCATCACCTCAAGAGTCGGTCGATTCGAATTAGCGGCTAATGGGACTCTTTTCCTTGATGAAATTGGCGACATGCCTTTAGATTGTCAAGTGAAGTTGTTACGCGTGCTCCAAGAGCGCGTTTTAGAGCGCGTTGGTGGTGGAAAAGCCATCCCTGTCAAAGCTCGAATCATCGCGGCGACCAACAAAGATCTTGAGCAAGCCGTGAAGGCTGGAGAGTTTCGAGAAGACTTGTTTTATCGGATTCATGTATTCCCAGTAAGCATTCCTGCCTTGTGCGATCGTAAAGAAGACATCCCATTAATTGCCAATGTGATTCCTAGCCAACTGGGCTTGCCCGATTCGGCTAAGGTTCAATTTGCCCCAGAGGCTTTAGAGGCCCTGATCAGCTACGATTGGCCAGGCAATGTACGTGAATTAAGCAATCTTATTGAGCGCATGAGTGTGCTCTATCCAGGGCAAGTCATTACCAAGCGCCAACTGCCAGAGCCTTACGGTGCTCAGCCCACCTTAAGTCCCCCCTCAACGAGTCCCGTCACGGAGTCGTTGATGATGAACGCACACACGCTGCCTGAGAATGCCCCTTTTAATCTTAAAGACTATTTAACCCAGCTTGAAACGAGCTTCATTGAGCAGGCTCTTAGCCAAAGCAATGGGGTGGTATCAAAAGCGGCCAGTCGATTAGGCCTTAGGCGAACCACGCTCGTGGAAAAGATGCGTAAGCTCAACATTGAACGCTAAGTGGCAATGTTTTGACGTAATTGAGGATGAAGTTGTAGATATTTGAATTCAAACATAAAAATTTTTGGCCCATTCTTTGCAAGGGTTATTATAAAAAATAGGGGCCCATGATGAGTACTGTATTAGAACCAAACTTACAATGGATGGACATGCTTGAGTCATTGACCATCGGTCTCATTTGTTTGAATTCAAAAGGTTTAGTCGAGTACGTGAACCCTCAAGCCAAATCTTGGCTTCAATGCGAACCAGGTCAACCTTGGGCGAGCATATCCACAAAGTTAACGAACCCCAATGAGCCCATTTTGCCAGCGGGGCAGTCCTTAAGCGTTGAGACCTCTCCTTTGAGTCAAGGTGGGCAAATCATCGCCATGATGGCCATTCAGCATCGAGGACAAAATGATCACACACAACGCTTGCAGCAATTAGGCAATATGTGTGCAAACCTTGCTCATCAGATACGCAATCCATTGTTTAGTGCACTATTGAAGGTCGATCAGCTTCAAGGGCTTCATCCAGACGAACCTAAGTTGATAAGCTTAAAATCATGCTTGAAGGGCATTGAGCAAGAAATTAATTCCATCTTAATGTTTTCACGCTCGGATGAAAAAATTATTGAGCGAATTGACATTGAACAAGTACTGAGTAAAGCCATTGAACAGGTCGATATTGAGAAAAAATCGATCATGATTGATTTTGACGTTCGTACCTACTCGAATGCGCAAGTGATCGCCAATCCTCAAGCGCTTATCGGCGTCTTCGCGAATCTTGTGACAAACGCCATTGATGCAAGCGAGTCTAAGCAGTTGGTTCGTATTCAAGTCATTGAGACCGATCATTTGAATATTTTGATTGAAGATCAAGGCCAAGGGATCCCATCGGCGTTGCTGGGCAAAGTCTTTGATCCGTTCTACACAACAAAAACCCACGGAACGGGCTTAGGCCTAAGCATTGCCAAGCAAGTGATTGAGTCACATGGCGGTCTTATCACACTTTCGTCTATTGAAGGTCAAGGGACACAGATTAACGTGCAGCTTCCAAAAGGGTAATCATGCAAAAAATATTGTTAGTGGAAGACGATAAAGATTTAAACGAAACACTCAAAGAATCACTTGAGCTTGAAACCTTCAGCGTCGAGTCCGTCTTCAGTGCAGAAGAGGGGTTGGAACGACTCAAACACGAGCAATTTGGCCTAATTCTATCGGATGTAAAAATGCCTGGTATGAGTGGGTATGAGTTTTTAGAGGTTCTAAAACGACAAAATCATCAAATACCGGTGCTGTTAATGACGGCATACGGCACGATCGAACAAGCGGTTGGCGCCCTTAAAAGTGGAGCATGCGACTACCTAACCAAGCCGTTTGACATGCAAGAGCTTATTGCCAAGATTAAAATGAATTTTTCGAAGACCGCAAATCTTGATTTGCCCGTCATGGCTTCAGCCAAGACAAAAAAAGTGTTTGATTTGGCTTTAAAAGTGGCTCATACCGATGCCTGCGTGCTGATTCAAGGAGAGTCAGGGACGGGCAAAGAAGTCTTGGCTCAATTTATTCACCAAGCATCCAATCGCTCGAAAAAGCCCATTGTCAGCATCAACTGTGCAGCCATTCCAGAAAACATGCTCGAGGCGACGTTGTTCGGGTACGAGAAAGGGGCCTTTACTGGGGCGTATCAATCCACCCCAGGTAAGTTTGAACAAGCGCACAAGGGAACCATTCTTTTGGATGAGATTTCTGAGATGCCTTTGGCCCTTCAAGCCAAAATATTACGAGTCCTTCAAGAACAAGAAGTTGAGCGACTTGGTTCAAAGTCGGTGTTTAAGCTTGACGTGAGAGTCATTGCCACAACCAACCGTATTTTGAAAGAAGAAGTGGCGAATCAGCAGTTCCGTGAGGACTTATATTTTCGCTTGAATGTTTTTCCTATTCAGTGGCCACCACTTCGAGAACGCAAAGAGGATATTTTGCCGATTGCTCAACGCTTTGTGGATCATCACCGTGGGGGTGAGCTTACCGATGCGGCCCAACAAACCCTGTTGCAATACCCTTGGCCTGGGAATATTCGAGAGCTTCAAAACGTCATGCAACGTGCGTGCATCTTAACCAACGGGATTATTGATGCCAATGACTTGCACTTTGAACAAGAACCGAGCGCAGAAACAGACATGGATTTGGAGAGCTCCCGATTTAAAGCTGAGTTTGAGACCATTATGGATGTTCTCACCCAGACTAAAGGAAATCGTGAACAAGCGGCCTCACTTTTAGGGATCAGCCCACGTACCTTGCGTTATAAGGTGGCTCGCTTAAAAAAAGAAGGCTTTGATATACCCAAAGGAGGCTTATGATGAACAATCTCAGTGCTCAAGAGCTATTGTCAAACATGCGTGCGTTGGCTGAACAAGCTCAAAGTGGTTCTAAACCAAGTGTTAGCCCTGTGCAAACCGGCGATAATCAAGCCACAAGCTTTGCGGATCTGTTCAGCTCAGCTATTAATAAAGTAAATGAGCTTTCTCAAGAAACATCTCAGTTACGCACCCAATATGAGAAAGGGGATGAGGGAGTTGATTTGGCGGAAGTGATGGTCGCCAGTCAAAAATCATCCGTCGCATTCCAGGCCTTGGTACAAGTGAGAAACCGAGTAGTCACGGCCTACCAAGACATTATGAACATGCAAGTGTAAGGCTTAAATTATGGCTGAAACAGTAAAAGCTTTTGATGGCATGCAGGCGCTTCCTCTGATGAAGCAGATCTTCATCCTGGTGGGTCTGTCTGCAAGCATCGCGCTCGGCTTTTACGTTGCCATGTGGGCGAAAGGTGAAGAGTTTCTTCCTTTGGGGGGCTCTTATACGCCCAAAGAGTCTGGGGCGGTTGTCGAAGTGCTAGACCGTTCTGGGATCACCTATCGCATCAACGAAAACTCTGGTCTTGTGATGATCAAAAAAGATCAGGTTCATCGAGCTAAAATGTCGCTTGCCAAAGAAGGGATCAGCAACGACGGCCATACGGGCTTAGAGCTGCTTGATGAGGATATGGGGCTTACTACCTCGCAATTCATTGAGCGCACTCGTTATGTGCGTGGTCTCCAAGGGGAGCTGGCTCGTTCCATCGCTCAGATCCAACAAGTTAAATCCGCTAGAGTCCATTTAGCCATTCCCAAACAGTCGTCTTTTGTGCGCCACAAAAAACCACCCAGTGCCTCCGTGTTTTTGGATGTTCATGGTGGGGTCAAGCTCAGTCCACAACAGGTGGGTGGGATCGCTAATTTTGTGGCCTCAAGCATTCAAGGGATGACAACAGATCAAGTGACCGTGGTGGATCAATACGGCACACTGCTTTCAGGGAAATCGAACGATGAGATGAACTTAGCGGTCTCTCAACTCGATTACAAGCGAAGCATGGAAGAAATCTATGCGAATCGTATTACCGAACTTTTAGAGCCGATGTTGGGCCAAGGTCGAGTGCAAGCGAAAGTCACCGCCCAAATTGACTTCTCATCCGAAGAAAAAACCTTCGAAAATTACAATCCTTCTTCCAAAGCCGTTCGCTCAGAGCAAACCCTGAATGTGTCTTCATCGGGCGCCGGGTTTGTCGGGGGAATTCCAGGGGCGCTTTCTAACGTGCCTCCTGAAGAAAGCACGGTGACCGAAGTGGATGAAGAGGGGAACCCCATTAATCGAGAAGTCAGCGGAAACTCACGACAACAATCCACTCGTAATTTTGAGCTTGATCGCACCATCGGTCATGAAAAGAGAATTCCTGGTCAACTTGAGCGTCTATCCGTCGCGGTTGTGGTCGACGACATCGTGACTTATTCAAGTTCTGGTAAAGAGTCCAAAACCCCTCATACCCCAGAAGAGTTAACTCGTCTTGAAGGGTTGGTTAAGAACGCCATAGGCTTTGATGAAGAGCGTGGGGACAGGGTTTCGGTCATCAATGCCTCATTTGCAGCAACTCCCCCTGTGGCAGAGCTGCCTCCTGTACCGTTTCATCAGCAACCTTGGTTTTACTCGGTGGTCAAACAAAGCTTGGCCGCACTTTTCGTATTAATCATCTTCTTTACAGTGATTAGACCCCTCATTAAGAACTTAAGTAATGTGTCCGCTTTTCAAAAGGCTCAAAAGCAAAAAATGCTTGAGCAAACCCAGTTGGCGCAAGCCTTAGAAATGCAAAGTCAGCCTGGTCAGGATGATCTCTCTAGAATGAGGGCTATCATCTCTGAGGATCCAAAACGAGTAGCGCAAGTTGTGAAAACCATGGTGAAGACGGAAAATGAGTGAGACGAGCGATCAAATTAATCAGGCAGCGATTCTCTTGATGAGTCTTACCCCTCAAGAGTCCTCTGAAATTTTAAAGCATCTTGATCCCAAAGAAGTTCAGAAAATTGGTAAAGCCATGACTGAGCTAAAGGATGTCAAAATTGATCAGGCTCAAAGTGCGATTAAAACGGTGCTGGACAGCACCGAAAAGCAAACCAGTCTCGGTCTAGGCTCCGATGAGAACATTCGTGACATTATCATCAATGCCTTTGGAGAAGACCAGGGCAGTCATGTCGTTGATAATATTTTAAAAGAGCAAAACGCAAGCGGCTTGGATGCACTTCGCTGGATGGAGCCTCGTAGTATTGCTGATTTGGTGCGTTTTGAACATCCTCAAATACAAGCCTTAATTCTCACTCAGCTGGAACCTGAAATTGCTGCGGCAGTCTTAGAGCTTTATGATGAGCGCACACGTCTTGATTTGATCATGCGCATCTCCAACCAAGAGTCGGTTCAACCGAGTGCCATTGAAGAGCTCAATCATATTATTCAAGAGCAGTTAAATCGTCAATCGGTTGGCCAGTCTGCCGCTTTAGGTGGAACGAAAGCGGCCGCTGACATCTTAAATATGGTGGATCCGGCCATCGAAGAGCAGCTCATGGAAGCGATCAAAGAGAAAGATGAGGATCTGGCAACTTCCATCGAAGAGCTTATGTTCGTTTTTGAGAACTTACTCGACATCGATGATCGTGGGATTCAAAGCCTTTTACGTGAAGTGTCGACGGATGTGCTCATCTTGGCACTCAAAGGGGCAGATGAAGCCATTTCTGAAAAAATCTATACCAACATGTCAAAAAGAGCCGCGGATCTGCTCAAAGATGATTTAGAGGCTAAAGGGCCTGTGAAACTCTCAGAGGTTGAAGCCGCACAAAAAGACATCCTAGAAACGGCGAAGAAGATGGCCGATGCGGGTGAAATTTCAATGGGCGGAAAAGGCGAGCAAATGCTCTAGGAGGGGTTGTGTCTGAATCCGAACAAGTCAATAAGTGGTTAGCTCCCTCGTTTACGAGTCCGAACCCCAGTTCCGCTCCCTCACAACCGGTCGCACAGCCAGAAGCGGTTGATGAACAAGCCAAAGAACGAGGCTATGAGCAAGGTTTGAGCCAAGCGAAGGCGGAATATCAACAAAAGATTGCTCAAATAGAACAAGTGCTCGCCCAGTTGACCCAAGCGCAAGATCGCATCAACGATGACTTACAGTCCGCGCTGAATGGATATTGCCAAACGGTCGTGCTTAAAGTATTGGGCCAAGCCCTCAAAGATCCACAAACGCTCGAGCAATTTATTCAACAAGGTCTGAATAAGCTTCGAGGTCAGCCGTCGTTAAGGTTGGTTTTGCCCCAATCTATGGCCTCAGACATTCAATCTCTGTCCGATACCTTTTCAGAAAGGGGGATTGAGGTAGAGGTTCGTGAAGATGAACTCTCGAGCATTGAGATGGTTTCTGAAAAAGAAACCTTGGTTTGCTCTTTGGACAGTCTGGTTGACGAATTGATGAACACCGATGATTGATTATTTTACTAAAAAGACCCAAACGCTGCATAACCCCAAACGATTTGTTGAGTATGGGGCTGTCTCCAAAGTCACTGGATTAATGATTGAGGCAACTGGCCTGAATGTATCCATGGGTAATTTATGCACCATTGAATTGATTGATCGTGAAATTGTTGCTCAAGTCATTGGGTTTAATGCCAAGACCACGTTTTTAATGCCTCTTGAGACCATGGAAGACCTGCACCCAGGGGCTCGTATCCGAAAAACCTCCACTGGCGCTACCACCCCCACTGGGGAAGCCCTTTTAGGACGTATTTTAGATGGCAATGGCCATCCCATTGACTCAAAAGGACCGCTGCTTCACTTGGAGCATAAGCGGATTAATGGAAAGCCCATCAACCCTTTGACACGACAATCGCTTGTTGAGCCCTTAGATGTGGGCATCAGAGCCATCAACGGCCTGTTGACCATTGCCAAGGGCCAAAGGGTCGGGTTGTTTGCCGGCTCAGGGGTTGGAAAAAGTATTCTCATCGGGATGATGACACAATTTACACGAGCCGAAGTGGTGGTCATCGCTTTGATTGGTGAAAGGGGCCGTGAGGTTAAAGACTTTATTGAGAAAAGCTTAGGTCAAGGACTCAAGAAATCCATCATTATCGCATCGCCTGCCGATGCCTCCCCCGTACAGCGCGTGAACGGGGCTTTGATTGCCTGTACGATTGCAGAAGATTTTCGCTCGCAAGGCAAAGATGTATTACTCATTATGGATTCGTTGACTCGATTTGCGCATGCAAAGCGTCAAATATCGTTGTCGGCAGGGGAGCCGCCGGCTCACAAAGGGTATACACCATCCGTGTTTAATGACATGGCTCAATTGATCGAAAGGGCTGGGCGAACTCAAGAGGGAGGCTCGATCACCGCGTTTTATACGGTATTGGCGGATGGGGATGACATGAATGATCCCGTTGTGGATGCCGCACGTTCCTTTTTAGACGGTCACATTGTCCTATCAAGGCACATTGCAGAGCTTGGCATTTATCCGGCCATTGATGTGCAGGCCTCGATTTCTCGAGCCATGAACGATGTGGTGACAGGGGATCATTTAAATTTTGTGGCTCGTTATAAAAAATACGATGCGCTTTATCAAGAAAACAAAGACCTAATTACCGTGGGGGCCTATCAAAAAGGCATGAACCCTGAGCTCGATGTAAGCGTACAATTGAATCCAGCGATGCGTGCTTATGTGTGTCAGCCCGTGAATCAGGCTTATGACGTCAACAGTTCAATCGCTCAGTTACAGACTCTCTTTAATCAACCTATGAGCGCCCCAAATGAGCAGCCGTGAGCAGTGGGAGTCTTTGTCGAAACTCTTTAAATACGAATACGATCGCAGTCTGCACCAATTAAAAGCCACGATTTCCCAAGTTGAGCAAACACAACAGCGCTTAAAGATGCTTGAAGATTACTATCGAGATTATCAAACTCGACTGGTCGAGCAGGGGGCGGATTCTGGAGCCTTTAAGCAAATTACGACCTTTTTAGAAAACTTATCCTTTTCAATTGAAGAGCAACGAAGGGCAGTCCTTCAAGCCCAAAAACGATGCCAAGAGGCCCGGGTTGAAGTCAAAGAAAAGATGAAAAAGCTCAAAGGCGCCGAACACCTTCTTGAACGCTGTATCGATGAGCAGCAAAAGGAGCTTTTGGCCAAAGAATACGATGAACTCATCGAATTATCCCTCAAAAAGAGTGGCTCATAAGCCCATCGCGTCTAAACTTAAATCCATCACGGCCGCTACAAGGGAAGGCATAAAACAAGGACCGATGGGTCCACCTGAATAAAAACAAAGGTGATTGTATGAACATTAGCTCTGCTCCAGCCAACAACGGCAAAGAGCTTGTTATTTCTGTCGCAGGTCGTTTTGATTTTAATTCATTACAGAGTTTTCGAAAAGCCTACGAAGAGGTCGATCATAAACCTAAGCTCTATGTCGTCGACTTAAAGCAAGCTGATTTTCTAGACAGCTCAGCATTGGGGATGCTTCTTGCCCTTAAAGACCATGCAGGCGACATCAATGCGAAGATAAAGATCATTCATTGCAACCCAGATGTAAAGCGTATTTTAGAAATCACTAAATTAACTGAACTGTTTGATGTAGAGTAGTTATGGCTATATTTCAAGTTGAACAATCGGCGGATCAAAAGAAATACATCATCTTCATTCATGGTGTGTTTGATTATCGCTGCACCCAAGATTTTCGTCGTATGTATGAGGATTGGGAGCCCAAGCCTGAGCAGATTGAAGTTGACATGGGCAAAATGGAATTTGTCGACTCCACGGGCCTTGGCCTACTCATGATGCTTCGTAAGCATGCGAATCTCAACAACGACATCATCTTAACCAACATAAATCCAGACATTCTCAAAATATTGAAAGTGTCTCAGTTTGATGCTTTATTCGATTTGAGACAATGAACGCTGAGATCATTTGCATCATCGACCCGGATGAGTCGTTTTCAAAGCAGCTCAAAGTGTACTTTGAGTCGCATGGCTTTAATTGTTTGTGCTTTGAAAGCGAGCAAACGCTCAAAGCACAAACGATTGATCAGCCCATAGGGCTTGTGTTTTCACACAAATTGGTTGCAAAACCCTACCAATCAAAATCATACGCTGAGCGTCGATTACCCCTGTTTGAAGTGATGACAGATAAATCCATCTCTCATCCTTATCAATTTGATAAAAGCCAACAAGCTGGTATTGAACCTCAGTTATTTTATTGGTTACAAGTGATGCAAGCCAGAGCGCATTATGAGTTGCTGATGAATGCCTCGCTGAACTTTGATGGCATGAGTGCAACCGTCACACCGACCTCGTTGTTAGAAGGTTACGGCGCCTTTGTGGAAACCTCTCCAGATCAAGATCAGCATTTGCTGATTACCGGCTTTCAGCCGGCTGGCGTGATGGGCCAGACCTTGCAAATGATTACCCACCAAGTATTCTCATCCATGGCTCAAAAAGGGTTTGCCTTCGATCAAATCATCCGAGAAATGGCGTTTAAGGCGAAAACCATTTTTCCCTCTCACGTTCGCTCTCATTTAGCGTATGTGAAGTTTGATCATCATTCCGATGAGATTATGGTGTGGAACTGCATGGGTAAACCGCTCCATTTTTTCCAAAAATCCACGCAAACGCTTGTCAATTGCCCAAGCATGGCTGGAATGAACGAAGGCACAGAACATTCATTGTTTAAGCTTTCCGACATTGATGATTGGGAACTTCTCTTTGAAGTCGGACCTCAATTGCCTCAAGAAAAACTGCTCAAGGGCTTTGTGGACGGTCAACATATGCATCATCCGCACTCAAAATTTTCCGTGTTTGTTCAGCCTGAACAGTTTTGTCAGCTGCGTGAGAAAAAATCGGCCATTGTCTGTTATAAGCAAGGCCCCATTGATTTGGATATTCAATTCAACCTTAACGCCAACGCACTTAAACATTGGGACCCTTTGCCTGTGGTGATGCATGTCCTTATGGAAAACCAAGTGCTTCATCAGCGCCGTGCGGATATTTTTGTGACGTTGACCGAGTTGTACAACAACGCCCTTGAACATGGCGTGCTCGGACTCAAATCTTCCATGAAAAACTGCACCAAAGGGATCCAGTCTTACTACGAGGAGAAGCGCAAGCGCCTCAATGATCTTGAAGAAGGTCATATTATGATACACGCCAAAGTCTCTCACATCGATGGCGCTGAGCATTTGGTGATTGACATCAAAGACTCAGGGGACGGCTTTTTGCCGGATGAACACGTCGCAGAAAACAAATATTCAGGTCGGGGCATTGGCCTCATTAAAGCCCTTTGCACCAATTTAGAGTTTTTAAACACGGGCAATCACGTCGTGGCTCAAATGAGCCTATCAAGACCCAACCACTAAATCACCCACCAAGATTTGTCATATAAACAGCTAACAACAATTGGTCGACAGAGCATTCAATGCAAGACTAATAAGCGTTTACTAAGCATATAGACAATTAGCTCACTTAAAAACAAGGGTGAGAATAGACCATTCTACGAGAGATTTAACGCTTAACTCGTCGTAAGCCAATCAATTTTCAAGAAAAAGAGCCACTCTAAGTTGGTGTCACGGATGCCTTCACCTCTAAGTTGAGTTAGAATAGCATGCGAACGTAGATACCAGCATCTAAAACATAATTTATTAGAATAACTATATAATATGAAAAAGCAGTTTTTATCCGCACTTGCGGCGACTTGGTTGAGCGTCATGCCGGCCTATGCATTTGATGCTTTCGTGGTACAAGAAATACGTCTAGAGGGTCTAGAGCGTATTAACCAGGGAACGGTCTTTAATTATTTACCTGTTGAGGTTGGGGACAAGATAGAGCCCGATCAAACCTCTCAAATTATTCATGCGCTTTTTAAGACCGGCTTTTTTGATGACATTCAACTGGCCAAAGACGGCGACACACTAGTTGTTAAACTTACTGAGCGACCATCTATTGGTTCCATTGAGGTTGAAGGGAACGTTGATGTTCCAACGGATAACCTATTAGATAGCTTGAAAGATCAAGGGCTTGCCGAAGGCATGACCTTTGACCGTTCCATGCTTGAAATGATGCGTAATGAGCTAGAGCGCTTGTATTTTTCTCATGGTAAATATGCGGTGAGAATTGATACGCAAGTGACAGAGCTTCCTCGTAACCGAGTGGGCATTAAGATTGTCATTGAAGAGGGCTATTTTGCTCGAATCAAAGAAATCAACATCATTGGTAATCAGCGTTATTCGTCGGAAGATTTGTTGGAGCAATTTGAACAAACCAAGCCGAGTTATTTGAGCTGGGTCACAAAATCGGATCAATACGACAAGCAGAAGTTGGCAAAAGATTTAGAAAATCTACGAACATTTTACTTAGATAGGGGGTATTTAAACTTTAAGATTACCTCAACTCAAGTCTCGATTACGCCCAACAAGCAGCATATTTTTATTACCGTCAACATTGAAGAAGGGGAGCAATATAAGCTTTCTGAGTATGACATTGTTGGAAACACCATCATCCCCGTTGAGCGCTTACATGAGTTAGTGCAGCTTGAGCAAAATGAAGTCTTTTCTCGTTCAAAGATTTCAGACATCGTCAAATTGATGACTCAGGTTTTGGGGAACGAAGGCTATGCTTTTGCAAGAATCAATCCTGTCCCTGAGCTTGATGAAGTCAACAAGACAGTTAAGCTGACCTTTTTTGTTGAGCCTGGTGGAAAAGTCATGGTTCGACGCATTGATTTCAAGGGCAATATTAAAACCCAAGACGATGTGCTTCGAAAAGCCATGTTGCAAATGGAGTCGGCGCCCATTTCAACCAGCAAAGTTGAAGGCTCTAAAGAGACTTTAAATCGCATGGGCTTTTTCAAAGAGGTTGATGTTGAAACCGTTCCAGTGCCTGGGGTGCCAGATCAGGTTGATTTGATTTACACCGTTGAAGAGGGGTCCTCTGGGCAATTAGGCGGAGGGCTTGGTTGGTCCGACGTGGATAAATTGGTCCTCAACTTCAACATGTCAAATCGAAACCTATTTGGAACAGGCAAAAGCGCGGATTTAACCTTTAACTCCTCGCAAGCTTATACCACCTTATCTTTAGCTTATAACAATCCTTTTTATACCTTGGATGGCATGAGCCGAGGCTTTAACGCTTACTATTCGAAAACCGACATTGGTCGTACCACGGCAGTGTCCAGCTACACCACCGATGCGATTGGAGCCAACGTTCATTATGGGATACCCATATCTCGATATGCTCGTATGACGTGGGGAGCTGGTTATCAAAATACGACGTTGAAGGTTGGCGAGAATGCGGCCATTCCACAGCAAATTCAGGATTTCATCAACCCATCGATGACCCCTGGTTTTGATTATGCCAATAACAACGAAGACTACGATGAGTTTAATGTTGCATTTGGGATAAGTTATAACTCGTTTGACCGCTTTGTCTTCCCTGAAAATGGGCTCTCGGCTGGTGTGTCGTTTACCGCGACCATCCCAGGTTCTGATCTTCAATATTATCGAACCAGCGTCTATGGCCAGTATTACAAGAGCCTTGGAGCCGGTTTTGTCGGATTGTTGAGTGCTAACGTAGGCTATGGAAATGGCTATGGCAAGACCAAGCGTCTACCGTTTTACAAAAACTTCTATGCCGGCGGCATCCGCTCTGTTCGAGGCTTTGAAGAAAGCTCTCTGGGTCCGATTGACTCTTTAGGGAATCCTTACGGGGGTAACTTTGTTGCAACGAGTACCGTAGGGCTGGTGTTGCCTGAGTTTATTGCCCCTGGCACAAGAGCCTTCAGGACCGTGGCTTTTGTGGATGCCGGACAAGCGTATCATGTGAATGATCGCTCTGATTTTGTTGAACCATTGAACCCCAGAGGGTTTCGATACTCAGCGGGTCTGTCACTGACCTGGATGTCGCCCATGGCGCCTTTGGTCTTTACGGTGGCGACCCCATTGAATCGTAAAGCGGGTGACAAGAGAAACCCATTCTCGTTTACCTTTGGAACCGTATTTTAAATTATTGGAGGAATTTTCCATGAAAAAACTCATTCAAAGTCTAGCGCTTGTTGCGATGATCGCAGCTCCTATTGCTCACGCAGACTCTGACAAAGGCGTTGCCCTTTTTAAAGGCTCATCGATTGGTACCTTTGACCTTCAAAAAGTCATGAACGAATCGCCTGAGTTAAAGGCCGTAAAAGAAAAACTAGACGCTGAGTTTAAGCCGAAAGTGGAAGAAGTGCGTGCCATCGAGAAGGGCATCAAAGAAGACTTTGAAAAGCTTCAGCGCAATGGTGATATCATGAGCGAATCTGAGCGCACAAAACTTGAAAATCAAATTCAAACCGCTCAGATTGGTCTTCAAAAACTTCATCAAAAATATCAAAAAGAATCCAGCGATCGTCAAGCTAAATACATGCAGGAATTTTTTGATAAGGTCACTGAAAAAGTAGAAGAGTTCGCCAAATCGAACGATTTTGACATCATTTTGATGTCGGATGCAGTGCCCTACACCAAAGAAAACATCGACATCACGGATGAAGTCATGAAGGCCCTTGGTTCTTGAGGTTGAGTATGCAAAGAACACTCAAAGAATTAGCGCAAAGTTTCGAAGGTCAGCTTATTGGGGATGGGGAAACCCTCATCTCCAAAGTGGGTACCATTCAAAATGCTTCGAAACATGCCATTGCTTTTTTGGACTCCGATAAGTACAAAAGCTTCTTATCGTCCACAAAAGCAAGCGCTGTCATCACGCATAAGGGCATTGACCTTCCCCCTGGGATTAACGGCATCATTGTGGATAATCCAAAGTTGGTGTTCGCTCAAATCTCTTCGCTTTTTAATCCGTTAACCCCTCCCGCATTAGGGGTGCACCCCAGCGCGAGTATTGACGAAAGCGCCTCGATTGGCGTTGAGTGCTCGATTGGGCCTAATTGCGTGATTGAAGAAGGCGTAAGCCTAGGGGACGGGGTGATCGTGGGTGCCAATACCGTTATTGGCGCACACGTTAGCATTGGTGATCGTACGCGTTTGGGCCCCAACAATACGATATACCACCGAGTGGTGATTGGGGCTGATTGTGACATTCAATCAGGCAATAGCATCGGTGGTGATGGTTTTGGTTATGCCAATGAGCGTGGCCAGTGGCACAAAGTGCCTCAAGTTGGCACGGTTGTTATTGGTGATAAAGTTGAAATTGGTAATAACAACTGCCTTGATAGAGGTACCGTCGATGACACCATCATTGGCGACGGCGTCATTATGGATAATCTTATCCAGGTTGGCCATAACGTCATCATCGGTCATCACACCGCGGTTGCTGCCGCCTGTGGCTTTGCTGGCTCAACTAAGATTGGAGCTTACTGCATGATCGGTGGCTCATCGGTGTTTAATGGCCATATTGAAATATGTGATCGCTGCATGTTCATTCCTGGCTCCCAGGTGGCCAATACCATTAAGCAGCCAGGGGTGTTTTCTTCAGGGATCCCTGCTCGTGATCGCAAACAGTGGGCTAAAAACGTGGCTCGATTCCATCACTTAGATGAGATGGGTCAAAAGCTTAGAAAGCTTTCGAAACAGGTGGAAACCCTGATTAAAAAAGAGGAGTCGATCAGTGAGTGATTCACAATTAGACATCAATCAAATCATCGAGTATTTACCCCACCGTTATCCCTTTTTGTTGGTCGATAAAGTGGTTGAGTTTGAAGATGATAATCATTTGGTGGCCATTAAAAATGTGACCATCAATGAGCCATTTTTTAATGGCCATTTCCCGGACAATCCGGTCATGCCTGGGGTGCTTTTAGTGGAAGCGCTTGCGCAGGCGGGTGCGATTTTGGCGTATTTAACGACCAAGTCGAGCCCTCGAGATAATATCTTTTATTTGGCAGGCGTGGATAATGCCAAATTTAAACAAATGGTGAAACCAGGGGATCAGTTGAAGTTGGACGTCACAATTGTGAACCACAAACAATCGTTTTGGAAACTCTTAGGCCAAGCAACCGTTGACGGTCAACTTGCAGCCTCTTGTGAGATTCTAAGCGCCATGAGGAGTGTTTCGTGATTGAATCGACTGCCATCGTCTCCCCTGAGGCGTCCATTGGTAAAAATGTATCTATTGGCCACTATTCCGTGATTGGCCCTAACGTCCATATCGGAGACGGTTGTGAGATTGGCCCGCATGTGGTCATCAAAGGCCCCACGGTCATTGGAAAAAATAATCGTTTTTTCCAATTCTCATCGATTGGTGAAGAGCCTCAAGATAAAAAATACGACGGTGAGCCCACTCGACTGGAAATTGGTGATAACAACATTTTCAGAGAGTACGTCACCATTTCCCGTGGCACCGTACAAGGGGGTGATTTAACCTCCATTGGCTCAAACAATTTGTTGATGGCCTACGTGCACATTGCCCATGATTGTCATGTGGCCTCGCATACCGTGTTTTCCAACAACGCGTCATTGGCCGGTCATGTGAATGTCGGCTCTTACGCCAATTTGGGTGGTTTTGTTGGGGTGCATCAATTTTGTAATGTGGGTGATTATGCTTTTTGTGCCGGTGGCTCCATCATTGTCAAAGACGTGCTTCCGTTTACCATGGTCTCTGGCCACCCTGCGGCCGCCTTTGGGTTAAACGTTGAAGGACTCAAGCGCCGTCAGTTTACCTCTGAGACCATCACGCAGCTTAAACGAGCTTACAAGACCTTATTTAGACAAGGCCTTACGCTCGAGCAAGCCATGGAACAATTAGCCTCTACAGCACGTGAGTGCGTGGATGTGAATACCATGCTGTCGTTTATTAAGCATTCAAAGCGTGGTGTGGTTCGATAGTGAAGTTACCTGGGGATTATCTCAGTGCGCCCGTGCGTTTTGCTCTGGTCGCCGGCGAAGCCTCTGGGGACTTACTTGGTACTCAGATTGCTCGCTTAATCAAAGCAAAATACCCTGAAGCCAGCTTGGTTGGCATTGGGGGCCCTCACATGCAAGAGGCCGGCGTGACCTCAGTGTATCCGATGGAGCGTCTGTCTGTTATGGGCTTTTTTGAGCCCTTAAAAAGGGCCCCTGAGCTTCTTGGCATGCGCAAAAAGCTGGCCAAGCTGTTGATTGAACATCCTCCCGATGTCTTCATTGGTATTGATGCGCCTGATTTCAATCTTGGTCTTGAAGAAAAGCTGTTCAAAGCTCAAGTCCCCACCATGCATTACGTCTCACCCACGATATGGGCATGGCGGGCAAATCGCATTCATCAAATTAAGCGCTCTGTGGCACACATGCTTTGCTTGTTTCCTTTTGAGAAGCCCATTTACGATGAGCATGGCGTTCAAGCCAGTTTCGTAGGCCATCACTTGGCGCAAACCATTCCGCTTAACATTGATAAAACGCAGGCAGCACAATCGCTTGATTTGGATGCTTCTCGGCCCATTATTGCTTTTTTACCAGGGTCGCGAAAAGGTGAAATAAGACGCTTAGCTGATACGTTTTCAAAAACCGTGGAGTCTTTTGAGCAAGTCAACGCAAACGCTCAATGTGTCGTAGCGTGCTTGAATGACGAGTTAAAGATCTTGTTTGAGTCCCTTATTTCAGATAAAGCCAAATCGGCCTTTATTCCTATTGTGAATCAAACCCGTACTCTTTTAAAAAGTGCGGACTGTGCTTTGGTCACCTCCGGCACGGCGACGTTGGAGGCCACCCTTTGCAAAACTCCCCACGTGGTGGTCTATAAAATGTCTGCCATCACCTATCAGATTGCTAAACGCCTGATACGAACCCCTTACATCGCTTTGACCAACATTATGTCCGGCAAAGCCTTGGTTCGCGAATACATTCAAAATGACATTGACCCTGCTCAAATCGCCCATGAACTCAACGACTTATGTCGTTCGGAAAAAGGGCGTTTGATGCAACAAGATTTTACTCAACTGCATGAACGTTTGATGATGAATACCGATCAGACGATTCAATCAGCCATCGATGGATTAAGGAAGAAAGCCCATGGCAATCATCGGAGTGGATGAGGTTGGTCGCGGCCCACTTGCCGGAACCATTGTCGCCTGCGCGCTCTCATGCGAAGACGAAGACCTTTTGCAGCGAGTGGATGACTCCAAAGCCCTCAGTGAAAAAAAACGAGATGCTTTGTTCGATGACATCATTCGAGCCAGCGTCTATTGTCTGGGCGAGGCCTCCGTAGAAGAAATTGATTCCATCAACATTCTTCAAGCATCGATGTTGGCCATGAAAAGAGCCATTGAAGGGATCGACGTGGACATTGATAAAGTCCTCGTCGATGGTAACAAGGCTCCTGATGTCATCTACCCTTGTGAAACCATCATCAAAGGCGATGCGCTTGTGCCCGTCATTGGTGCGGCTTCCATTGTGGCCAAAGTGACGCGTGATCGGGCGATGGCCTCTTTGGATGAAATCTACCCAGGCTATGGCTTTGCTAAACATAAAGGTTATGGCACTAAAGTTCATATGGAGGCACTGAGAAAGCTGGGGCCGTGTCCTATTCATCGCACCAGTTTTAAACCAGTTCGGGCCTTACTCGAGTTGCACCATGACTGAGCCCTTTGTCCATTTACACGTTCACTCTGAGTTTTCTATTTATGACAGCGTGATTCGTCATAAAGACTTGGTTGCCGAATGCGTCAAAAAAGATCAGCCTGCGGTTGCGGTGACCGATCTCAACAATTTATTTGGTGTGGTTAAGTTTTACCAAAAAGCAATGCAAAGCGGGATTAAACCCATCATCGGTGTTGAAGTTTGGTTGCAAAGCGAGAGCCCAAGACCGGCTAAATGGTTGCTGTTATGCCAGTCTAATCACGGCCTTGATCTCATTCGACAACTGATATCCAAAGCTTACTCAGAGTGTGAACGCTTTCCTGTGCCGATCTTGCCGGTAGAATGGGTGGTTGAGGGGATTGATGAGGTGATTGCGATCTTAATCGAGGATCAGCAATTACTGGTTGAGCCCAAACCTCAAGCCATTGCTCGTCTTAAGAGCTATCACAACGCCTATGGCGATCGTTTTTACCTGGGCTTGTCTCACGTTAATCCTCACATGAACATGACTCAGGTCATCGAGCTTGCCAGTGAAACTCAAACACCGGTGGTTGCAACCAACTCGGTGATGTTTTTAAATCCCAATGATTTTGAGGCCCATGAAGCCAGAGTGTGCATTCAAGAGGGGACGACACTGGCACAACCTCGTGAAAAGGCTTACTCACAAGATCAGTATTTAACGCCAAATGAGCAAATGCAAGCTTGGTTTGAGCATGTGCCAAGTGCCCTCGCCAACACCGTTGAGATTGCAAAACGATGCAACGTGCAGCTCTCACTGGGCAAGGCGTTTTTACCCGACTTTCCGGTGCCAGAATCGCACACGGTAGAAACCTATTTGAGAGCCTTATCCAATGAAGGTTTGCAAAAGCGCATGCCTTTGGTCCTTCAAGCTCATGATGCGCCCGATCATGACGATGTTAATCAAGCCTACCAAGAGCGTTTGGACATTGAGCTTGAAGTGATCATCTCCATGGGGTTCCCTGGCTACTTTTTGATTGTTGCCGACTTTATTCAGTGGGCGAAACGTCATGACATTCCGGTGGGACCAGGGCGTGGTTCAGGGGCGGGCTCGATTGTGGCTTGGGCTCTTGAGATCACCGATTTGGACCCGATTGAGTACGATCTGCTTTTTGAGCGCTTTTTGAACCCTGAGCGGGTATCCATGCCTGACTTTGATATCGATTTTTGCATGGACAGACGAGACGATGTGATCGACTACGTTGCTCAAAAATATGGCCGTCAGTCCGTCTCTCAGATTGCAACCTTTGGTACGATGGCGGCAAAAGCGGTGGTTCGAGACGTAGGGCGTGTCTTAGGCCACCCTTATGGATTTGTCGATAAAATTGCTAAGCTCATTCCCTTTGAAATTGGGATGACGCTAGATAAAGCGTTGATCGAAGAGGATATGCTCAAGCAACGCTATCAAAGCGAAGAAGAAGTTAAAATCCTCATCGACTTGGCCAGAAAACTCGAAGGACTGACTCGAAATGTGGGTAAACATGCGGGCGGTGTCGTCATTGCCCCCGACCGTCTAACGGAATTTACCCCCATGTATTGTGAACAAGGCTCAGAGCAGGCCGTCACTCAATACGACAAAGACGACGTAGAGGCCGCCGGCTTGGTCAAGTTTGACTTTTTAGGCCTGCGTACCCTGACCATTATTCAATGGGCGGTTCAAAACGTAAACCGTTACCTCAGTGATGAAAAAATCAACATTGCCGACATTCCCATTGACTGCCCGAAAACGTTTGAGCTTTTGAAAGCCTGTCAAACAACCGCGGTCTTTCAGTTAGAGTCTCGCGGGATGAAAGAGTTGATTCATCGACTTCAACCCGATCAATTCGAAGAAATCATCGCCTTGGTGGCGCTGTTTCGTCCAGGACCGTTGCAATCCGGGATGGTCGATGACTTTATTGATCGAAAGCACGGCCGTGCCGTTGTTGAGTATCCCCACCCTGAATTAGAGCCCATATTGGAGTCTACGTACGGGGTAATTCTCTATCAAGAGCAGGTCATGCAAATTGCCCAAAGCTTAGCCGGTTATACGCTAGGGGGCGCGGATTTATTGCGTCGTGCGATGGGTAAGAAAAAGCCTGAAGAGATGGCCAAGCAACGAGAGATTTTCCAAACAGGGGCCACAGAACGAGGCATTGAAGCGGAGACAGCCACATACATCTTTGACTTGATGGAAAAGTTTGCCGGCTACGGGTTTAACAAATCTCACTCAGCGGCCTACGCTTTGGTTTCTTATCAAACCGCTTGGCTTAAAGCTCACTACCCCAACGCATTCATGGCAGCGGTTCTGTCCTCAGACATGGGCAACACCGATAAGGTGGTCATTTTCGTCTCTGAAGTCAGACATATGAAGCTGACGTTATTAAATCCCGACGTTAATCATAGCTATCGCATGTTCACCCTGAACGACAGAGGAGACATCGTTTACGGGCTAGGCGCGATTAAAGGCGTGGGGGATGGAGCCATTGACAGCATTGTCCAAGCTCGAAAAGACGGGGCTTTTACGGACTTGTTTGATTTTTGCCAACGCATCGATTGCAAAAAAGCGAATCGTCGTGTGCTTGAAGCGTTAATCCAATCCGGTGCGATGGATAGTCTTGGTCAATCTCGAGCCATCTTAGAGGCAAACCTTGATACGGCCTTAAAAGTGGCCGAGAAAAAACTCAGCGATGAAGTCTCTGGGCAAGTTGATATGTTTTCTTTAGAAGAAAGCACAAGTGAGCCTGAGTATGTCAGTGCGCCCGAGTGGGATGAGTTGACTCGTTTGCAACATGAGCGTGACACGCTCGGTTTGTATCTAAGTGGCCATCCAGTAAAAACGCTTCAGCAAGAGTTATCCCATGTCGTGACTCACCCATTGAACCAACTTCCAAATCGGGAAACGAAAGTCGTGGTGGCGGGCATTGTCACTCAAATGCGCACCCTTATGACCAAAAAAGGCGATCGCATGGCTTTTGTCACGCTCGAAGATGAAAAAGGGCAGTTTGAAGTGGCGATTTTCTCTGACTTGTTTGAAGCCAAGCGCGAGTGTTTGAAAAAAGACGCCTTCTTGATTGTTATGGGCACGTCAAGTTTTGATCAAAACGCCAAACAGTTAAGGCTTCGTTGCGAGGACATCATGGATTTGGCCAATGCTCGAGGTCGATGGGCCAAGCGTTTGAAAATAAAGGTCCGCCCGGAGCGCCATCGAGATTTTCCCACCTTCATCGAGGGACTCAAACAAGTCTTTCAAGAGCAAATGGGACCAACCCCAGTGACCATTGAATATTACGGGGAAGTGCACGCAACCATGCCGTTGAGTCAGCAATGGCGAGTGCTGCCTTCAGAGCATTTAATTAAGTTGCTCAAAGAGGAACTAGGGAAAGACGCACTCACTTTAGAGTATTAGGCCAAATACTTACATACGTTGGGTTAATGTCCTCACCGTTATCAATCTTACCAAAGTTGAGTTAAGAACTTGGCCATGGTAATTTAAGATCGACTAATGGCAAATGCTCATCAGAATGCATGATTAATAAAAGCAATGATCGCTCCGAAGACCATGTAGTTGTAGTAGTACCACAAACCCTTTCTTTGCACTTGAATTAAGTTGTAAGGCCTGTAACTGGTTTATGTAATACAGACGGCTAAATCAATACGGTGGTTGGGGTTTGCATTTGGTGTGTTGCTTTAAAAGTAGACTGAATCAAAGGTACTATTGTGTCTGAAAAAATACGATTTTCGTTTGGCTTGACCGCGTTTTCCGCGGGTATTGCCATATTTTCCATGTTCTTTGGCGCCGGTAATGTCATCTTTCCATTGAACCTAGGTAAGACCATAGGTGAGCCGATTGCTTTTGCGCTGGCTGGTGTGGTCATTATGGGCATTGGTGGTCCACTTTTAGGCTTAATCAGTACTATTTTATTTGATGGGGACTGTAAGAAGTTTTTCAACCGCATTGGTGAAGTTCCTGCTTATCTTATTGTCATATTGATTCTTGCGATCATTGGGCCCTTTGGCGCAATGCCACGCTGCTTTACCGTGGCTCATTCAGCGATTACGCCTTATGTGCCCATTGATTTGTTCTTATTTTCCTTATTATCAGGGGCTCTCGTCCTATTTTGCGTATACAAACGTGACTTGATCATTCCGATCCTTGGCATGATTTTATCGCCCATTCTTTTGGGCTCGCTTTGCATCATCATTGTTCGTGGCTTTATGTTAAGTACGGCTCCGGTGCCTACTGATTACACGCCTATGAGTGCCTTTGCTGAAGGGATCCATGTCGGGTATGACATGATGGATTTACTGGCTTCGATGTTTTTTGCGGTGATCATATGGGATTTATTAAAAGAGAAGTTTGCCGCCCAAGGGCGTGATGTCACCCCGAAGAGTTTGGCGCCCGTTTGTTTCACAGCTGCCATTATTGGTGGTTTGCTATTAGGCGTCATCTACGTCGGTTTATCTTTAGCAACCGCTCAAAACATGCAAGTGGTGGCCGATGTGCCTCAACAAGCGTTGTTGACCAAAATGGCTATCTACATTTTGGGGGATTTTTCCTTCATCGCAAACGTCGCTCTAGCTTTGGCTTGCTTGACCACCGTCATATCCCTTGCGGCCACGGTCGCGGATGTCATCATTGTGGAGTTTAGAGATTCAAGAGTAGGGAACGGGCGTGAGCTCAACTATCATTGGCTTGTTGTCGGGATCGTTTTGATCACCGTTCTGTTTTCCAACTTAGGCTTTGATACCCTTATGAAGTTCCTACACCCAATCGTATCCATTTGTTACCCGGCGATCATCGTGTTGGCGATTTGTAATATCTTATATAAGTTGGTGAATTTCCCATTTGTTAAACTGCCGGTTTATGCGACCTTTTTGATTTCCTTGAGTATGCACGTTTATACCCATGTGTTGTTGGAATGGTTTCCGAGCCTACAACCCCTAGAAGTATACATCGGGTAGTAGGAAGGGCCAGATGCTCATTTGTAAGCTTGTTAACTAACGTTTTTTCTCGGCCGCTTGTCTGAAAATGTTAAAAAATGTAGTTAGAGGGACAAATTGTACTGTTTGAATCTGGCCATTTCGGCTATAATCGCGTCAACTCGTAATAAACGATTGGCTTATACCTTGTTTGCAGTCATGGTGCTTTTCATTCCAAGCATGTCTCGGGCATTCACGCTCAGACCACTCAAGCGTGCCTGCGCCAAACTTTTTTCCTGTCCTAACCTTCCATCAAAGAGAGTAAATCAAGTGAAACGATCGACTTCGTGCCTTGCGTCCATGTTGAGTATTTCTAATTTGATAACTGAAAGGGGGCCTTTGTGTTAAGCGACACTCAAACCAAGTCAGAGCAATCTGCCAAGCCTTTAGGTGCCGTACGCAATTTAATTTGGCCAATTCATAACCATGAGCATAAGAAATTCATCCCCATGTTGATGATGTTTTTCTTTATCTCCTTTGATTACAATATATTACGGACGATGAAAGATACTTTGGTGGTCACCGCCAAAAATTCTGGGGCGGAGGTTATCCCCTTCATCAAAGTATGGGCTATGTTCCCTGGGGCCGTGTTGATGACGTTTGTCTTCACCTGGTTATCCAACAGGATGTCAAAAGAGCGTGTGTTCTATCTTTTAATGTCCTTTTTCCTTCTCTATTTTGCTTTATTTGTCTTCTATTTGTTCCCGAATCATGAGTCATTGCATTTTAATGCTTCGGCTGAGTACCTACGAGAAATCTTACCCGGTGGCTTCAAAGGCATGATTACGATGTTCCAAAATTGGACCTTCACGCTTTTTTACGTGATGTCAGAGCTTTGGGGCAACATCATCCTTATCGTTCTGTTTTGGGGCTTTGTGAACCAAATCACCAAACTAGACGAAGCCAAGCGCTTTTACGGCTTATTCGGTTTAGGGGCAAATATCTCTGGAATCATCTCCGGTCAGGTATCTGTCTACCTTTCAAGAAAGGCCTTTAACCCCGATTTACCCTTTGGTAATACGCCTTGGGAGCAATCGTTGTTCATGCTTGTGGCCTTGGTTCTGTTGGGCGGTATCGCAACCCTCGTGTTGTTCTACTGGATTAACAAAAACGTGTTGACTGATGAACGCTTTATCTGCACGAAAACAGCTCGTGAAGAAAAAGCGCTTAAAGGGAAGTTATCTTTAAAAGACAGTTTTGCGCATCTTTTAAAGTCGCCTTATCTTCTCTACATTGCGATCATCGTGATTGGCTACAACATCACCATCAATTTGTGTGAAGTGTTGTGGAAAGATCAAATCCGCATCTTGTATCCATCACCATCGGACTACAACTTGTACACAAACCAAGTCTCCACTTGGGTGGGTGTGATTGCTACCATCAGTGCTTTATTTGTCTCAGGCAATGCCATTCGACGTTGCGGCTGGACCTTTACCGCTCTGATTACACCATTCGTGTTGTTAATCACCAGCGTCCTTTTCTTTGGGCTTCTGTTCTCAAGAAGCTACCTTGAAATGGGGCATATGATGATTATGGGCATGACGCCATTGTCTTTGATTGTGTTTGTGGGCGCTTTCCAAAACGTGCTTTCCAGAGGGGCCAAATACACCGTATTTGATGCCACCAAAGAAATGGCGTTTGTGCCTCTATCCACAGAGTGCAAAATCAAAGGTAAAGCCGCGATTGATGGGGTATGTAACCGCCTTGGTAAATCTGGTGGTTCTGTGATTCATCAGGGCTTGTTGATCATCTTCTCATCCTTTGCCATCACAGCACCGTATGTTGCCGGCATCTTGCTTGTCATCATTGGGGCCTGGATGGGGGCGGTGCGCTTGCTCGGTAAATCATTCGCTGAAATCACTCAAAACGAGAGTGAACCGGCTGATTCAACGAACGAGAAAGCTGTCAGTGAGGATAAACCTCAGCCCGTCATAAGAAGAAAGCCTGCGCTTTCAACCTAAAAAAAGGACCTTCGGGTCCTTTTTTTTTGATAGATCAGTTACACTGTCTGCGTTCATATCAGAAGGAATGCATTATGAATCGTTGGACAACATCCAAAAAAGGGCTAAGTCTTTTGAGTTTGGGGTGCTTGGCGCTCAGTGCTCATGCCATCCCTGAGCTCATCGATATCCAAGTCAAAGGCGATGCTCAACACGTTTTTTTTGAGCCGTCTAAAATAGAGCTCGAGTCCGATCAAGATGTGCTTTTTGTTATTGAAAATCCTCATGCGTTTCATTGTCAGTTTGTCTCTCAAACCTTAGCCGACGGAATCATCACCCAGTACATTCAAGGCAGCGGATCTGTGACCTTCGAAAGCATATCAATCCCACCGCATTCAAAAGTTCAATGGGTGTTCCAAACTCAAATGCCGGGTAAGTACGAATTCTATCCGGTTATTGAAGCTCAAAAAACACGTTATAAACCTTCGGTGATCGTTATTCATGGTCAAACCGATGAACCATCTCAAGCTCATCACTCGTTTGAGCAAGCTCATGAATATGAGCCCCCAGTTGACTTAAGCCAAAGTGCTTTAAACGAGTACCTTCCCAAGCCTGAATCCAAAGAAGCCTCGAAAAGACCAAGGCCTTATTTTGCCCGAAAAGATTAAAAACTCATTCTTATCATCCTAGATACTCGTGGGCGACATGTAACAATAAATCGTTGAATATCCAAGGATAAAACCAAATCAAAACCTTGATAAAGCGATGCTTAGTACTTTCGTACAATTGGGGGGCTTTGGGGTTCGTTTCATAATAATAAAGGGAAGTAGACACCGGAATTATTATGAAAGTAAAGAAGCCATCATTCATTGAATCAGCGCAGTTAGGGCGTATACAACAAAGTGAGGTGCTTGGGGGAAGTGGCGAAGATCCCACCTTATCCGAATACTTTGATGCCAATTTACATAAGGTTCAACTATCCAATGATACGGGATTGCCCAGCGAGGATGAGCAGCCCTCAGGTCAGACTCAGTCGCCGTCCACACAAAGTAGTGAATCTCCCAGTGAACTGAGTGATCCCAATTCGCCACAATCAACCACGACCCTAACGACTAGCATGAATGGAAACGAAGGTGGGGTAGATATGCCAACCCCCATTCTATTTGGCACCCCGATTGAATCTCCAGATACCAGCCCAGTGGATATTATTCCCGCCGACTATAATCCAGAATCACCCGATGAGTTTATTGTTTTTTTTGATGTATCTACTGAAGAAGTACCCGAGCAAGGACTTCCAATCGAAACAGATGCTCAACAAAATTGCGTTGCTCCAGAGGGCGCCTTGATTGTGACCAACATGGAACAGCTTCGTGATGCGATTGAGACTGCCAACAGCATGGCCGATAACGAAACTTCGGATGACATCGTCATCTTTATTGGTGATAACACGATTCAATGGGACATGGGTCTAGATGAATCCGATGAAAACGCAGATTTAGATCTTTGGTTAGGCGAAAATGATACCCTGACCATCCTAGGGTGTGGATGCGATCGTTCGGTGTTAGATGCAAGCTCTCAATCGCAAAGTGAAGAACAAGAGGTTGAGAACGGTGTTTTCCAAGGCAATCGACATTTTGAGCTTCATTCCGGCACGCTGATTTTAGACAAGGTTCAACTCACCGGAGGCGATGTGTCTAATGTCCTCATGGAAGGTTACCCCCAAGACGGTCAAGATGGCGCTTACGATAGTGTCGCGCAGAGTGGCTGGGGCGGTGCCATTCGAACGGAGTCGGGCACTCAGTTGATCGTAAACGATAGTTGTTTGAACGATAACGATGCCGTTGAGGGTGGGGCCATCTACGCCAACGGTCAGGTTATGATCCACGACACAAGCATCATGGATAATTCGGCAAGGGTTGAGGGCGCAGGTTTATACATTGGGGTTCAAGATGCTAACATGGACAACCTCATCACAGGCTCAGTCATTTCAAACAATACGGTGTCCTCCTATGATGAGGGAGCACAGGGATATGAGCAGCAGGTCCTAGGCGGTGGGGGGATAAGTTTAGGCGGCGCCAGACTTTCTGTGACTGAGACCCTAATAAGCGAAAACGTAGGCCCCATGGGTGGAGGGATCCTCGCTTATAATAAAGCCCAACTGTCTCTCGATGAGGTCACCTTGAGCATGAACAGCTCACAGCTCGGTGGTGGTATTTATGTGCAGGGCTCAACGCTTGAACAATTGAACGCCTCCTCATTACTGGATAACACTAGTGAATATGGGGGTGGGCTTTATCTGGTGGATGCATCAGCTACGCTTATTGCCCAATCAACAATAGGTCGCAATACGGCCTCGATGGATGGGGGTGGTATTTACATTGGAGATGGTGCGCAAATTCAACGTCTAACCAACTCAACCATTTCTTCTAACCAAGCTGGAGGGGTGGATAGCGCAGGTCGTGGAGGCGGTATTTTCATCCAATCAAGAGAGTCGGATACGCTTGTAGACTTTGATCTAGACGGTGGAAATGATGGGATCTTAACTGGTGGGGGAGACGATGGTTTTTTCACACCAGGCGCTTTTGCGGCATTTTCTGTCGTCGATCCTGATGCCATCGATGATGTTGGGGGAGGTGGCAGCTCAGGTGGGGGTACGATTGATTTTGACGACTTTGGCGGTGGTGGTTTTGGCGGTGATACGCTTGGTTTCGATGACTTCAGTTTTGGTGGCGGCTTAACGTTCGATTTTCTTGATGGTTTTAGTGAAAATGACGATTTCTTTGTCCCGGGAGGAGATCCATTTAGCTTGGGTGATTTTTCGTTGGGGTTTGATGACTTAGGTGGTGGTTTTCAAATCAACGACGACCTAACCAATTTTTTAACCGGTATCGATGGCCCTATATCCTCCTTTATATATCCACAAGATGTTTTGTTGACGGATGACTTAATACCCAACTTTGGCCCAGATGCCCCCATCCAGTTTATGGATCACACGACAATTACTCAAAACATCGCTGGCAATGAACAAACCAAAGGCGGAAGTGGTATTTGGATAGGTGATCTGGATAATGGTGGATTCAGCCGTCTCGATGGTCAAGGGATGGTTACGGCCAATGTGATAACCAGCAATAGCCCTAGCATCATAAGTCTCAATAACATCATCGCCGAGAACTTCCTAGACGATGATGTGCAAAGCGCCGCTGGTGCTAATTCAGCTTTTGTATCGCTGGGTGGTTCAATTTATGGCTCTTTAACCGGAACGGCTAATCTATATTACGTGGTTGATGGTGGGCTTGATCCTGAGAGCCTTATCACAGGGAGCCCGAATTATGATCGTGTCGGAACCGACGATGCACCTGTTGATCCGGGACTCGATGACGCCTTACAAGACAATGGGGGCCCCACGTTGACCCATGCCCTAGAAGACGACGCCATTGCGCTTGATTTTGCGATATTCTCATCAGCCACCCAAGACCAAAGAGGCCTAGACCGCTTTCAAGATGGCAATGGCAATGGCGCTACTGGTTCAGATCCTGGTGCCTATGAAGCCCCTCAAGTTGAAAACATCCTTGTTGTGGCTCCAATTGTCATTGATTTAGATGGTGATGGGGTGGAGCTTATCGCAGCCTCGCAATCGAACGTGAGCGCTATCATAGGCCATGAAAATTATAACCTTGGTTGGGTATCAGGGGATGATGCCCTATTAATGTACGATGCAAACTCAGATGGGCTTTACTCCGGCATCGAGGAAATCGAGCTTTCTGGCTATCATGAGCTTGCAAAAACCGACTTAGAAGGTCTTATCTTAGCCTTTGATAGTAACCAGGATGGTTTTTTCAACGCAAACGATGATGCTTACGACGCATTTGGCGTATGGCAGGATAAAAATGAAAACGGTCTTACCGAAGAAGGTGAGTATCAAACCCTTGCTGAGGCTAAGCTAACCCAAATCACGCTCACATCTTCCGATGTGTTAACCATGAGCGAGGGCAATGTCATTTATGGTTTAGGTGAGCTTGAACTCGACGGTCAAACCCACACCTTTGGAGATGTTGGGCTTGGAACATCTTTGAGCTATCAATACTCTTTACAAGTAGGACAGAGCACAGCTTTAGACGTGATTACCCTTATGGCAACTCATGAGGCGCTAAGCTAAGCGTTTTGATTGTGTCGCATTGATAAAAAGGAAGTGAGTTTACAGAATCTCACTCCTTAATCATTGTTTTTTTTGATCACCATTAAGTGTAGCTAGAGTAAGGGTTGTACCCTTTAAATGTGTTGGTCTTTTCTACCTTCGCTAATGGTTTTTTAAGTTGATAATCTCGGCATGTTTTTTGAAAAAACCGCACTTCTTCTTCAAACTGGTCACGCATTATTTTTGCCTGCTCGGTAGATGAGGCGGCCCCTCTAAATTTAACCTCGTCAGCATAAGCGATGTTTCGCTCTCTTCCAATTTTAAGAGCAACTCGCATAGCTTTTAGGTCACCCGTACTAAATAGCACACGGTTATCTTTTCTTTCATAAAGCTTTAAGGCGACATCTTTTGCCAAGCCATTTAGAAGATCTTGGCAAACCTCTTTACCAAAGTCTGTTTGAGCCTTGTTTGGTAATGCGTTGTCAAACACCACCGATAAAGGTGCCTTAGAATTTTGGCTTAAGGTGGATAAGTTATCAGCATTATCCAGGCTTGCTTTGATTCCCGTTATGATGATTTGATTCACATCATAATGGGGGCCTTGTTGCGAGCGATTTACTTCAATTAGCTTAGTCAGTAACAAATGGTTGTTTTGGACAATATCTTGAACGAATTGTGTCATGATCCGCCGAAAATCTGCTTCAGTTGGATTTTTGAAGTTTGCTTCTAAAATCTCTTCAAAGCCTATGGTCATACGTGCATCAATAAAATCCAAATTAATGATTGCATTGAAAAGCTCATGAGGAATCTTCTCTTTTGTAGACTCTAAAGTATTTCGAAGCGTTGATTGAAAAATTAATGTTTCAACTAAGCTATTAAATTGAAGTCTACTTTTATTATGACTATCCATCGATTGAGAGTAACTAGATTGTCCATATCCGTAGCTTGAGGCAGTCCTCTGTATGGCCTTTTTCGCCTCTTTTGATGCTATTGCAAAAAATTCAGCGTCAAGCTGATTAAAACTTATATGTTCACGATAATAGTCTTTTGCGAGTATTTTGGCTTGCTCGAAGTCACCCATTACCAACATTTGGGTTAGGTTAAATATCGCATCTTTTTTTCGTTTACTTTGACCAAAGCCAGCAAGCTCTTTAATGGAGTGAATTATTTTTGATTGGTGTTGTTTTAGTTCGACGAGGTTCGACTTACCCTTGTCATTTCGAGCAGATTCGATCATAGCTTTGTTGATCACGAGATCACTTAAAAGCTCAGCATATAGATTCAAACGTTGGCGTTGCGTTTCGGTTAAGGTTACGTTTGTCATAAACCACACTCCTAGTTATGATTTTAAAGTACTACTTAACTGACTTTATCGCTATTATGACCTCTTAACAACCTCTAAATCTTAACATTCCGCTCACCCGTAGGTTTGGCTAGATGAATGGTCGATTATCATTCTAGTGTTGAATTTTCGGGTGTACATGAGTAGCCTACCTATCCAATTTTTACTGTTTTTTTTATGTTTTTCTTTTCTGGGGCAAGCTGAAATGAACGTTGATTGTTGTATCAGTGTGACTACAAGAGATTGAATAGCCATCTATATTCTTGCGCAAAATGGCGGTCGTGAATTGATGAGCATCTGGCTGCGCAAGAGGTGCTCAGCCAAACGATTTAAGCTTACTGGTACAAGAGCTCTTGCATCCAAACAACGTATTGTTCAGGGTTCTTTCTAAACTCATTTAACGCCGTATCCAACACCTCTGTCCAGTCACTGGGCTCCTCTAAGACCATCCGTCCAGCATGGATGTCTTGGACCATCAGTTTGAAGGTATTTGGGTCCTCATTAGATACGTAGGTATGTCCGCTTTGATTAATTTGCATTAGGGCAAAGGCGACCAAATCAAAATATTTCACCCGTCTAAGCAGCATAAGATGGGCTTCTTGAGCCGCGTTGGGCGCTTTTCTCAGGTAGTTGGTAAGAAAGTCAATGGCTTCATCATCCGTTAACCCAAACTCCACGGTTAACGTGGCAATGTCGGCCATGGGGTCTCCCAATCCACCATCGGCCCAATCGATAAACTGAAAGCTATCTCCTTGTTGGATGATGTTGTTAAGGTTTAAATCCATATGCGTCATGGTGTATTCAGGACTTGCTCGTAGAATGCTGGTTTGTATTCGGTCAATCAAAGCCAATTCAGGCGCAAAAAGTTGAGCTTGAGCGCTTTGGCCTAAATAGTGGTCAATTTTTCTAAACGAATCTTTAGCGATGGGTAAGCCTTTAATGTCAGTATCATGCATTTTTCTTAATCGTTTGGCCAAAAGGTGCTGATAATCATCAAAGGTTTCAAGGCTTGGCTTAGTTCCCTCAACATAGTCACTGAGCATAATCGAGCTTGGGGTGAGCATGTTCGATGGAAAATACACTTTCGGGGAGAGCGTGTATTCAGCGCCTAAATTGGAGAGGGTGACCACGCGCCTTTTGCAGACAAAATTATCGCAAAGCACTCTCATGACCATCACCTTTTCTTCATCAGTGATTTTGTATAACGGGGTGCCAGAGAAACCACCATCAAGAGGCTCAAAATCAAATGAGCTTAAATCATTGCCCAAATAACTTTGAAGCGAGTATTTCGTTTTCTCTTGGATCTCCTGGGGGAGTTGTGAGAATGGTATCGCAAAGGAGGGGGAGCTGATGAGAAGAGTGGCTGCTAAAATCCCCAGTGTTTTCATAAGTTAAACCCTTAAAATGTAAGCTTAAATCTTCTATCGACCTATCTTGCTGCTTTGCCAGTTTTATGTTGATAGATAGATCCCCAACCAGGGGCTTAACGTTAGGCCAAATGTCTTGAACCTTTTAAACTAAACTCGGTCATAAGGCATAAGTTATAAACGGAGATGACTATGGTAGGTCAAGAAAACCACGAAGAGCGAGAACAACTCGCTCGCTTGAATGCTAAGAGCCATGAAGACGAGAAAATCGTCAACACCAAAAAGCTCAAAGAAGACTTTTTTGCAGCCATGAAGGCCCTATTAGCAAAAGAGCATTGGAAATGCCCCGAAGAATTTGATGTCGAAATGGAGCGTTTTGACATCATGCAAGGTGATCAAAAGCTTGGCGTGGAATTTAATCCAGATGGACTAAGCGTGGTGATGCACGATACTTCAGAAGAAAGCCTTAGAATGTCTATGGAAGTGATGACCACCTATCAGACTGTCTACGAAAAGCATCATAAAGAAACATTAGAGTTTGAGCTCATCTGCAATGATGAGGAAGAAGCTCGCAATATCATCAAGCACTGTCTTGAACATAAACTTAATGTGACCACCTTACAGTTTTTCACGGATGATCCGGATAAAAACGAGGATAAAAGTGAGTTACTCAAAACCATACTCAAGGATCTTAAGCCTGATGCAGGCCCTGATGTGAGCCCAGATGCCCCCAAACAAAAGGATGGGTTAATGGCAAAAGCAAAGGGAATGTTTAGGAGAGGCCGATAAGGGTGACTTCTTATATAAGGCATGGTATTATTTAGTCCCTTAAATTAAAAGGTATGTTATGAAAATTACACCCAATTCACAAGTGACTACTGAACTTAAAATTACCTCTGAAAAAGGGGATGTTTTTGTTGATACATCCGTGAACAAGCAGCCAGTGGTTTACCAAAGTGGTCAAGGTCAGATGATCCCAGCAGTTGAAGCCAAATTGATGGACATGGCTGAAGGTGAAACGTTTTCATTTACGTTGGAAGCGGACGATGCGTTCGGTCAGCGTCAAGAAGGGGCAAATAAAGAAGTGCCAAAAACGGTGTTTGAAAACCCCGATCAGCTCCAAGAAGGCATGCCTGTGACAGCGGTCAGCAATGATCAAGCCGTGTTTGTAACGGTGGTTAAAATCAATGAAGAAACCGTTGAGCTCGACCTAAACCATCCGTTAGCCGGTCAGCGTGTGACGGTTGAAGGCACCATCGTGAAGGTGGAAGACCAACCTGCTCACTAAATCTATGTTCCTCTGACAGAGGCAGCTTCGCTGCCTCTTTTTTTATGAGTTTTTTATGCGAAACAGTACGTTACCTGACAGCCTTCCATCCCATGATGATGACGCAAGATTACAATTAACGATTATGATCATCAGTCTTTTTGCCTGCCTTGCTCTATTAATGGGGTTTTGTTGCGCTCTTTTGTTCGGTCGCAAACATAATCAAATCTCGCCAACCATAACCCATAGAGATCCCGAGAGGGACCAGGCGATTGAGCGAGCTTTGAACCTGGCCTCGCATAGTGGTTCATTTGTCGAAACCACCAATGCTCAAACCGAATCACCCGGTTATGAGCAGGCTGTAAATCAAACACTTCGCTTTCAAAGCTCAGATGCTAGGGCTTTAAGTGCTTTAAGTGGGCCTCCAATCCAAACCAATCCTAGCACTCTTCCAGGGGCCATATACCAGCTATAAAGTTGGTATAAGCCGATATCAAACGACAAAATAACTCAACCAAGCTAAGAGTGTATTCAAACCATGAATGAAGATAACCAGTCAGCGGCTTACTATTTTTTTTATGGGATCATTGCTGTCCTATTGGGTTTGATTATCTGTTTGCTCTATCAATTTTTTAAAAAAGATTGTAAGCGATCGAGAGTGGCCCCATCAAGGACTCAACCATCTGTGGCTTGGTCTCCTCCTTGGTCAAGGGATATTAACAACCAACTCGTTACTCAAAACCCTAATCAAGCTGAAGCTCAAGGCCAAGATCAGCCTCCAACAGAACAGGGAAGTATGTATTCAAGATCACACAGCAGCGTTGAACATGTTACGGGTGAAATTTCATTTGCTGAGACGGGACATAGCTCAGAGCCAGAACAACAGGAACGTCCAGAACAACAAGAACGTCCAGAACAACGGTATGTGAGCGGACCAGAACCAGCTTCTTTGAGTATGATTGAATCATGGAGAAAGGGAGTCCATAAGGCTTTTAATCCGGAGTCTTCTTTCGGTTACACAACAAGAGTCAATGAACGGGAAAAGCGGAGCAATTCTTTGGAGCGGGTTCCGAGCACAGAGTCTAATGTTTCAATGGTTACTGAGCTAATGCGAACCCTTTAATGATTATAAGACTTGGTCATATAAATGAATATGTTGGTGCTTTAGTCAAAATTTGTAAGTGACTTCCTATTATAGGAAGTCACTCATAACAATAACCAATATTTTTGAAAAACCTGGTTTGGTTTATAGGTCAGTAAAAAACTTCACCACCTCGATTCATGCAGTCTTCACGACTCATGTGCATCCACCGTGGCTCACAACCTTTACCCTGACAATCATCCACCATGCATTTGACGTGATTACCGCCATGGTCCTCACATTTGGATGCGCATCCAGACAAGCCAATCATCATCAATGCCATCAACAACGCTGTCTTAAACTTCATAGAGTCCTCCCTTTGATAAGACACCAAGATATATGAAACTTGTCCATCAAGACAACCATCAAGAAACGACTTAAAACTAGTAAACAAACTTAATCGGTGTAGGGCATGAAATATTAAGAGAGCGGTTAGGCTTTAGGATGAGCATTGGCTTTCATGGTATGATGAAATAATAAGAATCACATAAGTTTGTAGACTTAATAATAAGTGGTGACATGAGTACGAATTACCTAGATTTTGAGCAACCCATCGCTGAGCTGGAAGAGAAAATACGTGAGTTGGGTTCTGTTGAAGAAGACGCTCAGATTAATATTTCCGATGAAATTACCAAGTTAAAGCAAAAAAGTCAGGATTTAACCCGTTCTGTTTTTAAGAATTTATCCGCGTGGCAAATTGCCCAGCTGGCAAGACATCCTTTGAGGCCTCATGCTCGTGACTACATTGACATCTTGGTTCAAGATTTTGATGAAATGCACGGCGATCGCACCTTTCGTGACGATGCGGCTGTGATTGGTGGCATTGGGCGAATTGATGAAATCCCTGTGATGATCATCGGGCAGCAAAAAGGGCGCTCGACCAAAGAGAAGATTAAGCGCAACTTTGGCATGATGCATCCCGAGGGATATCGAAAAGCCAAGCGTTTGATGCAAACGGCTGAGAAATTTAAATTACCGGTGGTGACCTTTATCGACACCCCAGGCGCTTATCCTGGCATTGATGCTGAAGCTCGTGGACAGTCAGGCGCCATTGCTGAGAATTTAGCAGTCATGGCAGGGCTTAAGACGCCAATCATTTGTTGCGTCATTGGTGAAGGCTGCTCTGGGGGCGCTTTAGGGATTGGGGTAGGTGATAAGATTATGATGCTTCAATACTCTTACTACGCGACTATCTCTCCAGAAGGGTGCGCTACCATTTTGTTCAAAAGTGCAGAAAAAGCTCATGAAGCGGCTGAAATTATGGGAATGACAGCGGATAAGCTTTACGCACAAGGCTTGATTGATCATATTATTTCAGAGCCATTGGGCGGGGCACATCGTGATAAAATTGCGATGGCTAAAACCCTAAAGGATGCGATCAGTGATCAACTGATGGCGCTTAAATCGATTCCTGTTGAAGAGTTGGTTCAAAACCGTTACGAAAAATTTATGGCGATTGGTCGCTGGGATAGCTGATTGGTTGAAATCAAACAAGCATTACAGCAATGGAGTCGCTCAACGGATAGTTTAACCTGGGTCGTCGCCTTCTCAGGAGGCGTCGATTCAACGGTACTTTTGCATGCTGTGAAAGCTCACATTGAGCAGTACAACAAAGCGGTTAACCTTAAAGCCATTCACGTCAATCACCATCTACAAGAACAGTGCAATGCTTTTACCACTCAGGCTCAGCTCACCTGTGAGCAGCTAGGGGTTCCCTTAACTGTACGCGATGTCAAAAGCGCTCAAAATGAGCCCAGTATGGAAGCGTTTGCGAGAAAGCAGCGATTTCGTTTGATAAGAGAACATGTTGAAGATAAAGCCATCGTTCTTACAGGGGGGCATGGCGATGATCAAGCAGAAACGGTTTTGATGCATCTGATGCGAGGCTCAGGTGTTGAGGGTCTCAGTGGCATTAAAAACCCTTCTTACGTCTATGGACTTGAGGTACACAGACCGTTGCTGTCAATCTCTAGGGCTCAGATCTTAAACTATGCCGATCAGAACAAGCTTACATGGATTGAGGACCCAACCAATTCAGACAGCGAGCCATTAAGAAACCATCTTAGACTCAACATCTTGCCAAATCTTGAGTCCAAGCGCCTTGGAACCCTCAAAGCAATCAATCGAAGCGCTGAACATTGCAGGGAAGCTCAGATTCTTTTGGATGAGTTGGCTCAAATAGATGCCAAACAGTGCCTTCGAGATAATGGGCTCCAAAGTGAAGCTCTTACCAAGTTATCCACCCATCGCCAAAAAAACCTTATTCGATATTGGCTAAAATCTTATCGTCTTCCCATGCCATCCACTCAGAAGATGCATGATATTGTTCGCCAGCTCAGTGCCAAGGCAGATAAAGTGCCAACCATTGACTTAGATGAATACCTCTTGTATCGCCACCGAGGGCTATGGCGTATTGAGCCAAGACAAACCACGGATGAGTATGCCATTGAATGGACAGGCCAAAGCACCCTTCATACCCCACAGGGGCACTGTCTGAGATTGACTCAAGAACAAGGAGTCGGGATCCGTTTGCAAGCTGGTGACAAGGTTGTGGTAAGGCCAATCATCCTGGGCGAAAAGCCTCGCGTGTCAAAGCGCGGTAGTAAGCCGATGAAAAAATGGTGGCAAATGTATGATGTTCCTTCTCATCAACGTCGCAGGTGGCCATGCATCTACGTGAATGAGCAATTAGCAGCCATCCCGGGTTTATTTGTGTGCGACCCCTTTGATGCAACAAAGCATGAGTCTGGCCTTGTGGTCAACTTGGAGTATCCTTAGAGGGCTGGCTTATCGACCTGGCCTTGGTTCATCAACCTTAGGGCTAAGTTTGTCCTGGTTGTCCATGGTTCTAATGAGACTTAACCAATCGCTTTGAAAGGCTGAACCACCAAACTGATAACTGGACTGAGGCTTGGATTCTTCATTGAGCATTTCGGTTGCCCATGCTCGTAAGGTCTTGCCTTGGTGATCACCGGCTTCTAAGAGGGTATCAGCCCCGATGAGCCCATGCTGAATCATCGTGGTTAGGGTTTCAGCGTCTTGTCGATGGGCGGCTAAGCTGATTGCATTGTATCCTTGATATGGACCTTCTTTCACCACCTCATTAGGGTTGGCCCCACGTTGGATTAATTCGTTTAACAACGGCTCATCGCCCTTTAGTATTGCGAACATCAAAGGCGGTAATAGAAGGGGAGCCTCATCATCCAAAGCGGCTCCTTTAGGTAGAGGTAGATGTATGCTTTCGATAGGGGTGTTTGGATCAAGCCCATGTTGGTATAGGGTTTTTAATAGGGCCATTGATTTCTCACGTGCAGCGCATTGAACCCAAGTTTGTGCCATGCCTGGTGCGAGTTCATCCGATAGGTTTAAGCCTTTTTGGAGCATGCCTTCCAATAGGATAAGTTTACTTACCATATCCATGTTTGACTGGAGCATCAGAGTAAGCACCGAGGTTGATTCACCCTCAAGCATCATGGGTGCATTGAGTGCTAACCCTTGCCCTATGAAATAAGATATCCAATCTACTTTGGTACTTGCTGCCCATTGCTCCTGTTCGAATACGTGTTCTACCGCTTTAGGCATCTGTTTAGCATCTATGCTTGTAATCTCTTGGCTTAAGAGAGACTTCACAACATCGAGTGGTGCGGCCATATCAATAAGGTTTGCGAACGCAGGCTTTTGAAGCTTCGCAAACTTCATTGCCAATAATTTTGCGCCTTCAGACAAGGCATATTGAAGTGCCGTCGTCTGCATAGGGGCAAAGATAGATGCATTTAGGTCAACTCCTTTTTGGATCAGGCTATCAATTAATGCTTCTCCAACTTCAGGATTTTCCAAATAGTACTCGATGGCTAGAGCGAGAGGTGTCTGTGTGATTGGCTCACCTTTTAAAGTGACTTGATCGATAAAGATCGGCTCATTGACGTCGCACCCACAATCAATTAATTTTTGGAAAATAGCGGGCGATTGAAGAGCAAGCATACTACTAAAGGGGCCTTCTTTAATGCCATCCTCGGTATAGGATTGGTTGAAATCAAAGCCATGCGTTCTAAAAAAATCTAAGTAAGCTAGAACGGACTTTTCAGATTGATTGGGACGATTTAGCAAAACTAAAAGTGTTGGCAACTTCTCCCCATTTAGTTTGGTGCAATGTTTTTTGATATCAAGCCCATGTTCGACTAACGCATCAAGCACGGCTAGCTTTTGTTCAAGAGGCCGTTGAGACTCAATCACGACCAAAAAAGTGCTCTGATGCAAGTCCGGGGAGTGCATATCTAAGTTTGGGTCGGCCCCAGCGTTCAAGAGGGTTTCAATAACGTCCATGTTTTCGTTAAGCAGGGCAAATTGGAGCAGGGTAAAGGCGTAAAGTTCACCATTTTGCTCATTGGTTAGCTGATAATCAACGTTCAGACCATGCTCAAAAAGAGTGGCAAGCATGGGGCTATTGAGGCGGTCAATGGCGATTCGTAAGCTGTTTCTGTCTTCAAAGTTTGGGTCAAGTTGCTCTAAGTCAGGCTTGGGTGAGACCATGCTCGATATCCATCGAACGAAGTCGGCGTCATACGTACTGACAGCCATGTTAAAATAAGAGGTTCCTGCCATGCTTCCTTCACGTATGATTCCATGTTCAAAGCCATTTTTTTCTTCAAGTTCAGCTTTGACAGCGTTCAGCATGATTGAGTTATTCGTGGCAAACGCGACATGCAGAGCTTCCAGCAAAAGACTCTCATCTAAGCTTTTAAGTTGTTGTTCAGAGCGAGCGCTCAAGTTTAGTTGATGCTCAATGATGCTAATGGGCTCTGCCACAACGGATTGGATTGTTGCATGCAAAGCACTCGTGTTTGAGAAGGTCCATTGTTTGAGCTCTCCGTCCATGTTCATACTCATGTGCCACTCCCCTTGTTTGTATTGGAGGTAGAGGGGGCTGGTTGTGTTTGATCCTTTCATCTCTAAACTTGAGGTTTGAGTAAGTGTGTCGAGCATGGCTAGAAGCGCTGAGGTGTCCATCGATTTTTCGGATAAAGGCTGATACTCATATTTTAGTGGCTCGAATAAGCGTATCTTCACACTAGCCGATTTGGTCTGGATTTGAACAAACTCCATCGCACCTTCGATGGTGTCAAAATGCTTGGGGCCAAGAAAAGCATTGGGATCATAGACTTCATATTGAGTCGTTCCATCCTTGTTCTTGATGACTTGCATGCCTATGGCATGCTTTTCTTCGCTTTCACCTAGGGTTGATTGCAGATAGATAAGGGTAGAGTCAGTAGCTTTTGAGCGAATAAGGCTTGCCGCTTCAACCATACTCAAAGGTTCTTTGGTATCTGCGCTGGTCACTAATGGGGTGATTTCAGGGCTTAACCAAGTACCGACAAGAGGACTATCTTGTCTCATTGTTTTAACTGAAGAGTTTGATCTTTTAAAGCTACCGGCTTGATGGGCGAAAAACATCACTTGAGCCATTTCACTGAAAAGACGGTCTTGGTCACTGGATAGGGTGGTCCCATCCCCATCCCATGAAGACAACTGATTCATTTTATCTCGAAAGGGTAAGGTTGTATGACTTTTTGCTGAGACTAAGTAATCCCAAACAAGCCCGGAGCAGTGTCCTGATACAAGTTCTTTAACGATATGTTCGATGATGACATCGTCGTAACCCTCAGTCCCCTTTTTAAGCATCAAAAATTGAGCAAGACGTTTTAAAAGGATCGTTTGCTCAAGAACAGGCTCACCGTTTGCCTTGAGCATCTTGTGATAAATGGGCTCATTATCTGTGGCCAATGCCATCGTTGGCAAACTTAAGCCTCGATATTGATGGGCATTGATGTCGGCTAAGTGTTGGATAATGGTTGAGCTCAACGATTCTTTTTGGACATCAGACAACCGACAACGCTGAGTTAGAAGCCAAAACATAAGTGCGGACTTAAATGATTCACTCAGATTGGTTATTTGTATCGAATCACTCGTATTTAAACCACGAAGCTCAAGTTCAATGTCCGGGTAAGTATCATCCGTAAAATCTAGAAAATCATCCAGTATGTGGGGAGGCAATAACCAAAAATTTGAGCTATCGGTGAGTAGCATACAGTCCTTAAGGCAAACGTTTGTCTTAAGACTTTAAAAGGATAGGATTAGTTCAGGCGTTATGTATGCTTGTATATTCAAATATGAGGGGTTGAGGTTACGTGTATCAGCCCAGTTTTGAATGCAAGCACAGACAATAACTCGT
>CAYNJF010000006.1:0-78278 GCA_964397555.1 uncultured Francisellaceae bacterium | reverse complement strand
TTTGTCCGGCTAAGATGGTGATGGTGCCGGTATTGGCGTTGTAATCGTCTTGGCCAACACCTGAGCCGCCTGTGATGGCGGTGCCATCAGCGGTAGAGAAGGTGATGACGGTATCTTCATCAGCCGGAGTATCTAAGCTCAGGGTAAAGGTGGCGGTGTTGCCCTCAATGACGGTAACATCATCAATAGTTACCGAAGGAGCTGTCCCATTATCAATGATCGTACCAGTTACTTGGCTATCAAGTATGACGACTCCAGGCACTCCTGTTACTGTGGTTAAATTTAGAAAAAATGATTCATTTCCTTCAAAAATGCTGTCGTTCAAAGTATCGACGGTGATTACGCCAACCGTTTGGCCGGCAGTGATAGTCAATGTTCCGGAGTTTGGTTGATAATCATTTTGAGCGATACCTATACCATTAGCGATGGCTGTATTGTCGGAAGTCTCAAACGATATGATCAAATCTTCAGAAGCCGCGGTACTAAGCTCAACGGTAAATACGGCTTGATTACCCTCGTTCACCATAACATCAGAGACAGAGACAACGGGCACACTATTGGTATCTTGGATCTCACCAACCGCGGTGGGTACCACAATTTCAGAGTACTCGGGATGATCAGAGGATGTTAAATGAAGATAAAAGGTTTCAGAGGTCTCATACATGGTGTCATGATGCGTTTGAACCACAACCGTGCCGATCGTATCACCAGCCATAATGGTGACCGAGCCACTTTGACTCTGATAGTCATTCGTGCCGGGGGCAGCACCTCCCTCTATCGCACTCCCATTGGAGGTATTGAAAGTTATGGTAATGTCTTCGGGGGCAGGTCTGTCGAGACTGATTTCAAAAATGGCGCCTGAGCCTTCGAGCACAATGATGTCGGAAATTGAGATTTGAATTGGATCGTCGTTGTCAATGATAACAACATCACCCTCCAAATCAGATCCTGATTGGTCAAAGTTACTTCCTGAATCTGGGGTTAAAACAACGTTGAATGATTCCCAGTTTTCTGGTCTGTTATCATCAACGATGGATATGTCAAAGTTGAAGCTCGATGGGCCTGTGGGTAAAAACTCAACACGATGTTGCGTATCCTGAAAGTCAGAGACGTTCATGGCCGTGTTGGATACGGTTTGAAGCGTAAACGTTAATGGGGTGTCGATGTCTCCGTACATGATAACCTGAACAGTCGCAATCCCAGCGTCTTCATTGATAAACACGTCCGTGATTTTTACAATGGGCTTTTGGTTTACTTCACTTATCTGATCAGCTTGCTCTGGCGGTAAGCTTGGAATAAATATTTCAGGTTCGCCACTGATGGATGGATCAATCTGTAACGCTTGTTCTTGACTGATAACTTGCCCTTGTCGGCCAAAGTCCACCAACTGTAAATCACCATTAAGGCCATCGTTCAATATTTGGCCAGCTTCGGTTGGTGATAGCTCATTGATTGAATCAGCATCAACTAGAGGTTTGGTTTCTGGTTGCTGGGTGCTAACCTTTTCTTCTTTGGTAGGGGACTCTTCGTTTTTTTCTTGAGCTTGACGGGCCGCTTCGCGCTCAATTTGCTCGTAGTTAACTCTTGGGTCACGAAAGTAAGGCACGGCCTCTATGCCGGATATCCCGGTAGAAAAAAAAGCTTTTTTCACAATGTTTGAGGTCAGCTCACCAAGGTCTTTTGCTTCCGCAGAGACATAACGAGCTCCCTCTTTTGAGAGTGTTATTTCCTTTTTTGTAGAGCTGTCATCGTGTTCAGCGTCAGACATGATGTTCCCCAAAGTGATGTAACTACACGAACATTCAAGAGATGTTCTCACTCATTATTTCGGCCAAATACGGCTTGGGTTAAGGGGAATTCAAATTCGAAATAGTGCATCTCATGGCTAAAAACCATGGGCGCACTAAACGTTGAAGATTGATTAGAGGCTAGGCGGCATCAAGCATTTGCTCAATTTTCGAGTCTTTTCTTTGCCAGAGGGTATTTAACCATTGTTGCACTTGCTGTTTAAATTCCACATCATTCATATAATCACCCTTGAAAAAAGATTCAGGTATTTTGACAGGCTCGATGTGAATTTTTGCTCGTTGGACTCGTCCGCAGAGCAAATCCCAAAACGATTTTTTTCCACCAGGATAGACGATGGTGACGTGCAACAATGAATCAATTTGTCCCTCTAATGCTTTGATGGTTAGCGCAAAACCACCTGACTTTGGGATTAAAAGGTGCTTAAAAGGTGAGTCCATCTTTCGGTGCTTTTTTTTTGTAAACCGAGTGCCTTCAATGAAATTTAAGATCGTGGTTGGCTTTTGCATAAAGCTGCGACAATGTTCGGCCGTGATTTCCAAGCTCTTCGCTCTAAGGTGAGGTTGCTTTCGAAGCGTTCGTTTGCTGTAACGCTTCATCATGGGGAACTCAAACGCAACCCACGCTAACCCAATGATGGGTAAAAATTTGAGCGTATCTTTGACGAAAAATTTTAAAAAGGGGATTTTTTTGGAAAACAAGTATTGCAAAATCATCGCGTCGGTCCATGATTGATGATTGCAAACGATAAAGTACCATTGCTCTTTACTGAGCTCAGGCATTCCCTCTACCTCCCACTCAATGGTATGAATGGTTTTAATCCATCCCACATTAGTCGTTACCCAGCCTTCGCATATTTTGGGCATTTGATTTTGACACCATGCTTTGATGGCTTTGGAAGGGACCACGCACTTGATGGCAAATAACACATACATAGGAGTGCACCAGAACACGGTACTTAGGAGAACGACGAGGAAACTTAGGATCCCCAAGAAGGCTTGAAAACACCACTTTAACATAGTTATTTAACTCATCTTTTGCGTCAATGGCCCTATAATGTCGAAAAAGAACCATCATTCGCAACATCTTATTCAAAAAATAGAATTTGTCCCTAAGGCGAGATTGGTTTTGATTGCCTAAGAATTCATGGTGACGTTATGAATGCATATTTTTGAGTTAACTAAATATCGGCTTTATGGGGTTAGCACTACCATTCATCCGAAGAAATTGCACTTAGCCGGTTGTCTGTGTCTAATGAATTCATAACTTGGAGATAACCATGCTAAATGAATCAAAACACCTTAAGACATCCATGAAAGATTTTAAAAAATATTTTGCAGAGCACAGCCGAATGAAAGCGTTGATGGTTGCTGCGGCCATGATTATGTCTGGAGCCATTGCTTCAGTCACTTTTTCTGCCAGCCTTTTGGTGACCGCTTGCGTGGCCATCTGTGCAGGGGGGGCAGCTTGGGTGGCTGTCTCAATTGGAGAGTACGTAAATGCACTCAGTAAAGAAGTGCTTGAAGCAGTTCAGCACGTCAAAAAAGCAACGAGCCATATAGAGGATGTCACGAGTGACATAAGGCCTACAGTGGCACATGTGAATAAAACACTCGAGGCGTCGACCGCATTTGTTGGAGGACTGAATTCACAAGTGCAAGCATTATCGAACAAAACTCAAGGTGTGATCACCGAAGTGCAGGACACGGTGCATGATGCCAGAGCTCAAATTGAGCCTATTGCTCAACACAGTGATCATTTAATCAGGCAATGTCAAACGACCGTTGCTACGTTAGAGAATGAAACCGCTCGAACCCTAGAAAGCACGACGGAAGCGATGCAAACCACCACTCGGACTTTGGCACATACTGCCCAAGTGGCAGGAGACATCTCTCGAGTGACGGGCACAGCCACCGCACCGTTAAGGTGGGGGGGCTCTCTTCTTGATTCAGTGCGAGGGGCTGTCAACGCAGCCCTCCAAGGTCCAGAGTTATCCTCTGAATCTGACGATGAAAGCCAGCTATCGAGCCATGATAGTAGCTACGACAGCGACAGTGGGGATGATGGCTATGTCACGGCCGATGAGGGCAATGATGCTGAAGTTGTTGGACCAGGTCAGTCACAAGAGCTATCAAGGGCCTCGAGTGTTCCTCTAAGAAGAAGTCCAAGAGGGCATCATATGCGTCGTCAATCTCGATAAGATTTATATCGCCAGCCTTTGGCAACTGCATTGAACGTTGCCAAGCGCTAGATTGCATGATTTGACTGTGTCAGCGTATTTCAATAGAGTGGTCACGTGAAAAAGGAGACATCATGGCGACTCGGTCAGTTAAAAAACTAGGTTCATTAACGCTTGCAGGTTTGCTTTTAGTTGGCGCAGCCAATGCCGAATCCAAACCCGCCCTCAACCAAGATACCGTTTCAGTTCAGCTCAGCTTGTCGAGCATTGAGAAGATAAAAAGCACCGAAGAGCAGGGTGATGAGCTTTATTTTTCCATCACCGAATACTCGTCCATTGAGCGACCACGCCAGCTTCTTGTGCCTAATTTTCCCACGCATTGGTTGTCGAGTCAGCTTGGCAATCTTTCGGATGTTGAGTTGTGGCATAAAGAGCTGCAAGCGAATGAGTCTGTGATGGTCTTAGTGTCGTTAATTGAGCGCGATGCACCGCCCTGGAATGTCGACGATTTAATTGGGACCGTGAAGTTCAAGGTCAAAGCTGAGGACGGTAAAGTGCATAAAGAGTGGTCCGTACCAAACAGTGCTGACACACGTGCGATCGACATGGCGTCAAAAGAGTTCTCTTTTACCGGAGAGCAAGGCCAGTATCATGTGACGTTTTCGTCATCAGTGGATTCAGTTGAGCGGTAAGCGAAGCGTCAACTCGCCTTGGCGTTGAATGACTTCAAGCTGCCCTAAAGCACTCATGCCCAGTAAAATGTAGTCCGTGTCAAAGGTGTCACTGATGTTGGCGCGGACATTTTTGAGAATGATATTCCCAACTTGAAGTTCATTGATTTGGGTTAGTCGCACTTGAACAACACCATTTGCTGTTTCAGCTTCGGCAATGGCTCCAGGTTTAAGTTTTGCCCGTTGAGCTATCTGTTGAGGGACTACAACTTGAGTGGCGCCGGTGTCCACCAAGAAGGGCACTTCAACGCCATTGATAAACCCCGTCCCAACAAATTGGTTGCCTCGATTACGTTTCAAGACCACCTCACGTGTTCCATCCGCTAACACAAGGCCTGCGATTTCTTGATTTGGGTTGATTTGATGTTCACCCCATAGACCCCAAAAATACATCGCCACACCAAAAAGCGCGACCCATACAAAAACAATGAGTAAAAAGCCGTGTAGACCTTGTTGCTTACTCTGGCGCATCGGGACCTTTGGGGATCTGAGGCCATTCCTTGACGTACATATCCTGTTGTGGGTAAGGAATGATGATGTCGTGCTCCCTGAATTTATGAACCACGGTTGAGTTCAAGTCTGTCGTAATGTATTTTTTCTTATTAACGTTGTTGATGCAAGCCCAAAGCTCGAACAAAAGAGCGCTGTCCCCAAACTCCATAAAGTAAACTTGTGGCTTGTTTGGAACCTCATCAATCACATCGGGATGTTCATTCGCGACATCCAGAAGGACCTTTTTCACCAATTCAGGATCACTGTCATAATGAACCCCTATTTTGAGCACAACCCACCAGCGATAGTTGTTGAATGTCTGATTGACGACTTGGCTGGTAATCAGTTCAGAGTTCGGGACAATGATGTCAACATTTTCAAGCGTGTTGATGCAGGTTGAACGAATACTAACGCGTTTGACAAAGCCCTCTTCGTTATTAATGCTGATGCGATCCCCAGGTTTTATGGGGCGCTCAAGAAGTAAGATCAATCCTGATACAAAGTTATTGACGATGTTTTGCAATCCAAAACCGATACCCACCGACAAGGCCCCTGCAATGATAGCAAGCCCTCTTAAATCAAACCCTGCAATAACCAGAGAAGTAAGAACCGAAAACGTGAAGCCTGTGTAACCGAAGATTGCTCCATAGGCTTCAGATTTGGCTCGATCTTGAGAGGTGCTTACCTTCTTTTGAATGGCCGCTTTGATAAGACGAACGATCAGCATAAAAATTGAAAAAGCGATAAAGCCAAAGATAAGTTTAGAGGGAACAAACGAGATGTCGGTATTAAAAACCGTAATGGGCATCCCAAGGGTTTCAGTGATCCGGTTAGACCAACCCTGAGCTAGATTCCAAATGTTGGTCAAGACGATGACCCAAGAGCTCCATACCAAAATGAATAAGCCCACTCTTAGCCCAAACAGCTCTGGAATGGTCTCATTGCGTTTGATGCTCAAAAATTCATCAAACTCTTCTTGCCATTCGTATTTATGATTATTAAAGCTTTGCAAAAAAGATTGAATACCATGATTGATGAGCCATGCAAAAAAGGTGGCAACGAGAGTAAACAGGACTCCTTGCAACACATGCGTTGCAAACTTATGATAGCCTGACCACTCGGCGATGAGTACCACAGCCAGCCCCAACATCAACAAAGCAGATAAGACAGCTCGCATCGTTTTATGGCTTGCCATAAACTTAGGCATGCGATTAAGCGTATAGAGCATTAAAAAGACTTTGACGGCAAGCAAAGTAATTAAGACATCTCTGAGTAAAAAGATGAATTCGTTTGAAATGTCTTGGTTTCTTAAAAGATAAAATCCAATCAGCACGGTTGCGCAGTAAAAACCCACGCCTTTGAGTCGTCGAGTAAAGGTAGGCCCATACTCAGGGCTAACTTGGCAAAAAGGCTTGGCTGGGGTCGGAGGGTTTAAGAAAAAACCAACCATCAACGTGAAGATCAAATAGGCGATAAGTACCCAGGAAATATAAAACAAAGACTGTAAATCATCGGTCATAAATCCCACGATAAGAAGGGGGATTGATAGAGCCGTGATGAGGACTATGCCGTAAGCATGGTGATGCAAGACTTGAGCAAAGGTATGCCCCATATTCTTCATGCCACTTTCTTGGAAGGAGGCCAAAAGACTAGCCATAGCCCGCTTAAATCGAGCCCCTATCGCCCACCCAACAAAGGCCATGATCACAAGAATCCAACCGAAGTCGAATGGGGTGACGTTGGTTCTAAACTGTTGGTAAAACACCTTCACATCAAAGGCAGAGCGTGCTTGGTGAAAGAGCTCAGGTAAAATTTTGATTTGGAGCCCGATGTGCGCGTCGCGTTGGAAGATTTCAAGCTCTTTGATATCCAAGATGGCGTCTGAAAATCGATTGATGACGTCTTGCGAGCGAAACATAAAGATCTTACATTTATCGAGCTTATCTTTGGCCTGATTGATGTTGTCAAACAAATAAAGATTCGCAGACGATAGCTCTTGGCCTTCTGTGATTTCGCCTAACTTGGCCTGGTTTTTTTGGATCTCTTCGTTCGCTTCATTGATGCATACTTGTGCCCCTTCTTGAAGCGTCTCCAATAACGTGATGGCTTGCTGGAATCCACCCATGGTTGGCTCAGCCACAGAAAGCTCGATCGTCATCTGATCCAACTGGGAGTTGGCTTCATCGGCATCAAAGTTGTTGGCAAGCGCAAGTCCTGAGAGCCCCCAAACCAACATAATAAAAACAACGTGCTTGATAGAAAACCAGCCTTGCATTGGAGACCTATTTCAACCGAGTATTCCCTATTTTAAAAGTAGACTACCTTTCTTAGTCACACTTATATAATTGAGGTTGTTCCCAAGACATTAGGCGGTTAATAATTTAAAATACCAAGATTAAACGTATAAATAGACAGTTAACCGAATGAAAGGCTTTGGGATTTGCCCAGTACAGGCTTGTATCGAGCATGTACGATATGTTGCTTCGCCAAATTTTGATGAACGCCCCTCACCGTTGATTGACATGATTGTGGTGCATTGCATTAGTTTGCCTCCAGGTCAGTTTGGTGGGCCATACATTGAGGATTTGTTTTTAAATCGGCTTGATAAGAGTAAGCATACCTACTTTGAACAAATTGCTCATTTGAAAGTCTCAAGCCATTTATTGATTGATCGGAATGGTCAGGTGACTCAATTTGTTCCATTCGATAAACGAGCTTGGCATGCCGGGGTGTCCACGTATGCGGGGCGTCCTGAGTGCAATGATTATTCGATAGGCATTGAGCTGGAGGGCTCTGACACCGAGGCCTTTACGGAAGCCCAATACCAGTCCTTAATTGCATGCTCTAAAGTATTAATGTCTCATTATTCGGACATCACCTTGGATCGCATTGTTGGGCATAGCGACATTGCGCCAAGGCGAAAAACAGACCCAGGCCCATTTTTTGACTGGGTAAAGCTTCGGGCAGGATTGGAAGCTAAAACATAATCGTTCGACCCAAAGGTTAAGATCATGGCAACAGAATTCAAACAGGAAAGTCCTATGGCACAGGTCCCTCAAGAGGGCGATATTGATCCAGTCGAAACCCATGAATGGCTGGATGCTTTGAGCTCGGTGGTAAGAGCAGATGGCAAAGAGCGCGCAAAATATTTGCTTGGTCGATTGTTAGATCTTTCTCATACCCACGGGTTTTCGACCGACTTTAATCGCAACACTCCCTATTGCAATACCATCCGCCCAGAGCACGAGCCACAAATGCCTGGGGATCCTTCGATGGAGGCGCGGATCCGAGCCATTGTCCGTTGGAACGCGCTTGCGATGGTGGTTAGGGCTCAGCAAGTTGATCCTAGCATTGGTGGACACATTGGTACGTTTGCTTCATCGGCCACCTTATTTGATGTTGGCTTCAACCACTTTTGGCGTTCACCCAAAAACCCCGATGGCGGTGATTTAATTTATTTCCAGGGGCACGCCTCTCCGGGTATGTATGCCAGAAGCTTCATGTTGGGGGATATCAATGAATCCCAACTGATTCATTTTCGACGCGAGATAAATCAACCGGGGTTATCGTCGTATCCCCATCCATGGCTGATGCCCACTTATTGGCAGTTTCCAACCGTGTCGATGGGGCTTGGGCCCTTGCAAGCCATTTATCAGGCTCGCTTTATCAAGTATCTTGAGCATCGTGGTCTTGTTGAAGCCACGCAAAGAAAAGTATGGTGCTTTTGTGGTGACGGTGAAATGGATGAGCCAGAATCCACCGGGGCCTTATCGATTGCGGCTCGAGAAAAGCTCGACAATCTTGTCATCGTAGTCAATTGTAATTTGCAGCGCCTCGATGGGCCTGTGCGAGGAAATGGCCAAGTGATTCAAGAGCTTGAAGCTATTTTCCGAGGTGCAGGGTGGAACGTCATTAAAACCATCTGGGGAGATCAATGGGACCCATTATTCGCCCGCGATAAAAAAGGAAAGATGCTTCAGCGTATGCATGAAGCCGTTGATGGGGACTACCAAGCTTACAAAGCGAAAGGGGGTGCTTATACTCGTGAGCACTTCTTCGGTAAGTACCCAGAGCTTCTCGAACTAGTCAAAGACATGAGCGACGATGAAATCTATCATTTAAATCGTGGTGGCCATGATCCGAAAAAAGTCTTTTCTGCCTATGCCAAAGCCATGGAGCCCAATGGTCGCCCAACGGTCATCTTGGCGAAGACGGTCAAAGGCTATGGTTTAGGGAAAGCGGGAGAAGCGCTTAACATTGCCCACAATGTGAAAAAGATTGCCACCGACGACATCAAAGCGTTTCGAGATCGCTTCCATATTCCCGTGTCAGATGCGGACATTGATAAGGTTCCCTTTTATAAGCCCGCCGAAGATAGCCCCGAATTCCGTTACATGAAGTCCATGCGCGAAAAATTAGGAGGCTCGTTGCCATGGCGTCGAGAACACGCGCAAGAGGGTGGATTGACGGTGCCCGAGCTTGATGCCTTTAACGCGCAACTCAAAGGGACTGGTGATCGTGAAATATCCACGACCATGGCGTTTGTTCGCATTCTTGCCACACTTGCTAAAGATAAAACGCTTGGTTCCAGAGTAGTCCCCATTGTGCCCGACGAGGCTCGCACGTTTGGGATGGAAGGGTTGTTTAGAACCCTTGGTATTTATGCCCCCGAAGGACAAAAATATGAGCCGGTGGATAAAGAGCAGGTCATGTTCTACAAAGAAGCTCAAAATGGTCAAATCTTAGAAGAAGGGATCACGGAGGCAGGCGCCTTTTGTTCTTGGTTGGCGGCGGCAACCTCATATTCAAATCACAATTTAACCATGGTGCCTTTTTACATTTACTACTCGATGTTTGGTCATCAGCGTATTGGTGATCTGGCCTGGGCGGCCGGGGATTTGAGAGCCCGAGGGTTTTTATTAGGTGGCACTTCGGGGCGCACGACTTTGAACGGCGAAGGCCTTCAGCATCAAGATGGTCAGTCTCATATCATGGCCAATCTTATCCCAAATTGCGTCAGTTATGATCCAACCTTCAGCTACGAAGTGGCTGTCATCATACAGCATGGCCTTAAGCGGATGGTTGAAAACCAAGAAGATGTGCATTTTTACATCACGCTCTTAAATGAAAATTACCAACATCCCGACATGCCCAAAGGGTGCGAGCAAGGGATCATCGATGGCATGTATTTGTTCCAGCAAGGTGCCAAAAAAGGACATAAAGTCCAGCTTCTAGGCTCCGGCTCCATCTTCCAAGAAGTGCTAAAAGCCCAAGCGTTGCTTGAAGCCGAAGGGGTAAGCGCTGATGTATGGTCCGTCACTAGCTTTAATGAATTAGCGCGCGATGGCCAAGCCATTTCACGTGAAAATTTACTTGAGAACAAACAAACCAAAACTCGCGTTGAGTCGTTGCTGGATGACACCCAAGGCCCAATTATTGCGGCCACGGATTACGTCAAATTGTTCTCGGAACAAATTCGTGCCTACGTCCCTCGAGCTTATACGACGCTAGGTACGGATGGGTTTGGTCGCTCTGACACCCGCGAAGCCCTTCGCGCTCATTTTGAGGTCGATGCAGCCCATATTGCCTATGCGGCGATGAAAAGCTTGGCCGATGAGGGGCTGGTGGACGCCAAAGCCTTAGAGGCTTGCAAAGTGAAATGGGGCATTCAAATGAAACCCGATCCGGTGACCGTATAAAGGAGAAAATTGTGAGTGAAACTACCTTAGTTACGGTTCCTAACATTGGGGATGCCAGTGACGTTGAAGTCATCGAGGTAAGCATTCAAGTCGGCCAGCAAGTAGAGGCTGAAGATCAGCTCATTACTCTTGAGTCCGATAAAGCGGCGATGGACATACCATCGCCCGTCCAAGGGATCATCAAGGAGTTGAAGGTCAACCCAGGCGATAAGGTCAGTGAAGGCGATGCCGTCGCACTGATTGAGTTGATTGGCGACATACCTTCTGCCAAAGCACCTGAGCAAAGTGATCAAGCCATTGACTCAGAATCATCGAAAGTGACTGATCCCACTCCAAAAGCCAACGGCAGCACCTCATTACAGTCCCTTGAGCTAACTTTGCCAGATCTTGGCACCGATGATGAAGTGACGGTCATTGAACAGATGGTCCAAGTGGGGGATGAAGTTAATGATGAGCAACCTCTGCTAAGTTTAGAATCCGACAAAGCAGCCATGGATGTTCCCTCGACTCAAAAAGGGAAAGTAACCTCTTGGCTTATTCAAGTGGGGGATAAGGTTAAATCCAATCAACCCTTTATTGTGATTGAAACTCTTGGTCAAAGCGCTCCAGTCTCACAGGCTAAGCCGGCTCCTCAAGAATCAAAGGAGTCTCCTTCTGGGCCGCAGCCCACCCCTGCGACCAAGAGCATGACTGCGACCCAAGATGGTCACTCTTATGTGCCAGCGTCTGGGCAAGTGCATGCGGGTCCCTCATCAAGACGATTGGCTGCTCAACTGGGCGTTGATTTAGCGAAAGTCAAAGGCAGTGGCCGAAAAGGGCGTATTCTTGTCCCGGATGTCCATGCGTACGTCAAGCAAACTTTGACTGGATCTGGTCATGCTCAAGGGATTGGCATTGAGCCCATGCCTGAGATTGATTTTTCAAGGTGGGGTGAGGTCACAACCACACCATTAAACCGCATCAAACGGTTAACCGCAAAAAACTTACATCGAAACTGGGTCAACATTCCGCATGTCACGCAGTTTGATGAAGCAGACATTACGGAGCTGGAGGATTTTCGACAAGCCAACAAAGGCTCAGCCAAAGAAATGGGGATAAATTTAACGCCACTGGCCTTTATCATCAAAGCATGCGTATCGTCGTTGCAGGCGTTCCCGCAATTTAATGCCTCGTTGGCTTCCAATGGCCAAGATTTGATTTTAAAGCATTACTTTCATATCGGTGTCGCGGTAGACACACCGAATGGGCTGGTCGTTCCTGTGATCCGTGACTGTGAAAACAAAGGGCTATTCAGCATCGCCCAGGAGCTTGGTGAACTTTCTATCCAGGCGAGAGAAGGGCGCTTAAAACGCGAACAGATGCAAGGCTCCTGTTTCACCATTTCAAGTTTAGGGCCAATGGGCGGCACGCAATTTACGCCCATCATTAACGCACCTGATGTGGCCATACTGGGGGTGTCCAAAGCCTCCATGAAACCGGTGTATGAACAAAAGACGTTTGTGCCCAAGCTCATGCTTCCCCTTGCGTTGTCGTATGATCATCGTGTCATCGATGGAGTCGAAGGGGCTAAATTCATGAAGCACTTGTGTGCTCAGTTGCAAGATATTCGTAAATTACTACTTTAAATCTTTATAAAAAGGGGAATTGGGGTGAGTCAACAAATCGATGCCAAGCTCGTAGTGTTGGGTTCAGGACCTGGAGGTTATACCGCTGCATTTAGGGCGGCTGATATCATAGGAGAAGGGGTCGTCTTAGTTGAACGTTACCCATCATTAGGGGGCGTTTGCTTGAACGTAGGCTGTATTCCCTCAAAAGCGCTGTTGCATACCGCTGAGATCATTAATGAGACCAAAGAAATGCAAAAGCATGGCATTGGGTTTAATGATCCATCCATCGACATTGATAAAGTCAGAACCAACAAAGAGAAAATCATTGGACGCTTGACGGGTGGTTTGGTGCAGATGTCCAAACTAAGAAAAGTCAAAGTGGTTCACGGGGTCGGTGAATTTACCTCATCGAATGAATTGGTGGTCAAAGGAGATGAGACCACGACGATTAAGTTCGAACAAGCGATTATTGCCGCAGGCTCCAGACCCATTCAATTACCGTTCATGCCAGACGATGAGCGAGTGATGGACTCCACCGGCGCACTTGAACTCAAAGATATCCCCAAGCGCTTATTGGTCGTTGGTGGTGGGATCATCGGCATGGAGATGGCAACCGTTTACAATGCTTTAGGTTCGTCGGTCACGGTCGTAGAATTGAGCGATACGATTTTAGCTGGGGTGGACCCGGATATATCCAAGCCGTTGCATAAATTTGTTGCTAAAAAATACGAACATATTCACTTGAAAACCAAAGTGGTGAAAGCTGAAGCTAAGAAAAAAGGGATCGAAATCACCTTTGAAGGCGATCATAATGCCACGGAAATGTTTGACCGCGTGTTGTGTGCCGTCGGTCGTGTGCCAAACGGCAAGGACATCGGCGCTGATAAAGCGGGTGTGCATGTCGATGATCATGGATTCATTCCTGTGGACAAGCAGCTGCGCACAAACGTGCCTCATATTTTTGCGATAGGTGACATCGTTGGTCAGCCCATGCTTGCCCACAAAGCAGTACCAGAAGGGCGTGTCGCCGCTGAAGTCGCGTGCGGTAAAAAACACTTTTTTGATCCTAAGTGCATCCCCAATGTGGCCTATACGGATCCAGAAGTGGCTTGGGTGGGGGTTAGCGAAAAAGAAGCAAAAGAGCAGGGGCTTAACTACGAGGCCGCTACGTTCCCATGGATGGCTTCCGGTCGTGCATTAAGCATGGGACGAGATGAGGGCATGACCAAGCTGATTTTTGATAAAGAGACCCATGCTGTTCTGGGTGCCGGTATCGTGGGACCAAGAGCTGGAGACTTAATCTCTGAGGTGACCTTAGCCATTGAAATGGGATGCGATGCTCATGACATTGGTTTAACCATTCATCCCCATCCAACCGTCTCTGAATCTGTGGCGATGGCCGCTGAAATCTTTAATGGGACGATCACTGACTTGCCAAACAAAAAAGCAGGTAAGTAAATGAGTTGCTCGAAAGCTTTCGCTTTCGAGCGCTTAATACCCAAGCCTAAGTGGCCAGAAATCTGCACCATTTTCCTCATCAAGCTTGGACTCAAAACCTGGTGAGTCTAACCGTTGACGTGAGAAACGCCCCTCATCTGCCTGGCGGCTACCACTCAAGTCACTGAACGTTAATGGATCTTGGGTCGATAATTCATTCAAAAGATCATCAGTGCCCTTAGTGGACACATGGGTAGGTTCAAAGTGACCACCAGCAAGCTGATGAAGTGAGGGGAGAGCTAGTGTTGGGTTTATAGCCCTACCTTGTTGATCAAAGGCATTGGGCTCAAGATTACCATTGGCCAAACTGTGAGTGGCCAAAGGTTCGTCAAGGTGAGCAAAGCCTTCCAACCATGGGGGCGGTGAGTTTGCTCCTACTGTAGTCTGAGATAAGAACACATCTTCTACAGGCCAACCAAACAAATCCATCAGAGGTTTATTTCCACTTACGTAGGTAGTAGGTTCGATGACATCGTGTTGCGTTTGGTCCAAGCTTTCGGGCTGAACATCAGGTGCAAGAAGCTCATCAAGGCTGGGCACCGCAGGCACCGCAGCGCTCGACTTTCGCGCACGGACATTCATGTCTTCGGGCTGCGCAGCGTTTGCGCTTTGTGCAGTGACATTGATGTCTTCGGGCTGCGCAGCGTTTGCGCTTTGTGCAGTGTCATTCATGTCTTCGGGCTGCGCAGCGTTTGCGCTTTGTGCAGTGACATTGATGTCTTCAGGCGGTGCAGCGCTTGGGGGTTGCATACGAACCCCCACCTCGTCTGTGCATGCCTCAGTAATCATGGTTTCCAGTACGGTCAACATTTGGGCTTCAGCTTGGCTTGTGAGCACAGAGTTTGTTTCTTTGATGAGTCCCTGAATCAGTCGTCTCATAAAATCAGAGATGGAATCCTCATAAAAAGCTGCAACAATTTGTTCTTTGGTGACGCGGTGATTTTCGACAAAGGTCTCTACCTCGAGACCGACGTCACTCTTAAGCACAAAGTGTTCTACTTGTTGACTTTGCCCAAGTCGTTGAGAACGACCTAAAAACTGGCTGAGCACAGAAGGGTTGAGCTCATCATCGGTTTGGATTACAACGCTCGCTTTTTGCAGATTCAACCCTTCTCCAGCAGCTCTGTAGGCCACAATCATAACCGACGGCCCACTGCGATTGAACGACTCAATCGCTTCTTTTCGTTCCCGTTGGCTGCATTTTCCAGTGATGACAAAGCTCTCGATCTGAAGTTGTTCACACAGATAGGATATGGATTCAGCCATTGCATGGAAGCTAACCCCCACCAAGATGGATTTACCTTGTTGATGTTTTTGTCGTATAAGTTGAGTGATGGTCTCAAGCTTGCCAGAAGAGCTCACTAGGGACTCAACGCTTTCCTCCAAAACAAACTTTTGACAATACTTGTCTACGACGCTTTTGGAGCCAGGCACATTGACGATTTGACGTAGTAGCTGAAAAGCTGCCATAAAGGTCAGATCGCCTTGATATTTGGACGTCTTAGTCTTACGCTTGTTGTCGTAAAAAATACGCGCGACTGAGATGCTGTTATCATCATTGACATCGAGTGTTCCATTGGGATTAAAATTCCAACATGCCCGAACTTGCTCGTATAGATCCTTTTGCTTCTCATTCATCGTGAACGTAAGATGCGTGCATTGGGGGGAGGCTGGTAATTGAAAGGCAGCCCCGTTTCGCTTCGCCAAGTCGGCTCTTATATGGGGGTCAGCTTGTGTGCGTCTCAAGATAAAAGCCTTGGAAAGATTTTTAATTCCAATAATTTTTTTGAAGACTTGCCCATGTTTTAACGAGTCCAAGAAATCGGTATTATTGATAGGGTTTCTTGCATAGTACAATTTTCTACGACATTCTGATATGGATAATCGTATCTCATCTTGGTCAATGAGACCGTTGGTTTGAAAGTCAATGCTTGGGTTCAAAAAAGACAGCAAACGAATGAGCTCATTGGTGTTGTTCTGGAATGGGGTTCCTGTTAATGCGCACTTATGCTTAACGTCAAGCTTAAGAAAGTTTTTATAGGTTTTGGTCTTGTTGTTTTTAAGACGGTGCCCTTCATCAAAAAACGCCATGTCAAACTGGCGATGAAATTTTTTGGTGGTTGCCACCTCACTAGAAAGCGTCTCATAGCTGCCGATAAGAATCGTATTGGGCTTTATTCGGATCCTATTTCTTGACCTGGGAGGGCCAATATAGGTTTTTATATCATGCATGTCTTTTGGAAGCCAACGCAGTGCTTCTTGTTTCCAGTTGCTAATGCAACTGCTCGGACACACAATAAGGACGGGCTGATGAGGTTTTTTATCTTGCTTTTGAGCTTGACGTACCGCTTGAATCGTTGCTAGCGCTTGAATGGTTTTCCCAAGGCCCATGCTGTCGGCCAAGATTGGGTTGGTCCCGGCATTAAAATGGCTGATCAGAAACCGAAGGCCGTAGACTTGGTGGGGTAATAAGACTTCGTGTTTATTGGCCTCGTCTTGGGGGTGATGAGCCTCAAAAAACCTTTGTTGATGTTTTAAGATTTCTTGGTAATCACGCATCTTGGGGCGGTCTTGGGCATAGCGTAAGTCTTTGATGCTCGTTACGTCCAAACTTGGGTTGTCTTGCTTATTAGAAGATGAGCCCTTTATTTTTGCCTTGAGTTTGGCTCGGGCTTTTTTCTTGAATTTACTTTTTTTTGGAATGGATGAGCCAATGTTAAAGTCGAGATGGATGGCGTCGAGATTACCTTTCCTTAATAAACATAAATCCGAATAAGCTTGAGCCCGTATTTGCTCCAGTTCATGGTTCAACGTTTCATCAGGAAGTCCGGCTGCAATACTCATGACGCGGTGATATTGAGCTTTAGCGTCATTGATAGCACTCCATTGCTTTTTTGTTTTAAGCTTTTGAGCTCGTTTTACCTCAAGTTGAGCTAAGTGGAACGAGGCTTTGAGTTTGAGGACCTCGTCATTGTTAAACGTGGCAATGTCCAGAGCCACGTTGAGGGCATTCACATCGCCTGGATGTTGGCGACAAAGATATGCATGCAGTTCACAGCGCTCATTCACACTAATTTTTTTCAGCTCAAGGTAAACCCTAGACGGGTATTTAAAAATTGTGCTTAAAGTGTCGCGTTGCGTTTGTGTTAATTCGTTCATAAGGCCATCTAAGTATGATTGCGGTTTGATACTAGGCGATTGACCTTGGTATCGTTAAGCGTTGATTTATAAATTGGTTGGAAAACTTAGCAATTTATTTAAAGATATTCAATGCGGATTTTGTGCTATTTAACCAACGGTATGATTCACATGAACTTTCTCATGTTTAGTTGGTTAACTTTTTCTGCGGTTTTGTCTGGATATTTTGATTCATTGCATGTTTTTTTACATATAAGTTGGTAACTCTCTCACAAAACTTCTGCTGTTGGCGTATAAAAACCCTAGTAAATATCAGGTTTTTTTTGATTTCATCATTTGAGATGCTCAAATAACACTCATCCAAAAGGAACCTGTGATGATCGATGCACCCGAGAAGACTGAAGGCACTCTCCATGATCGTCCCGATTTAGGGGCAATTGCTAAAGATGAATTATTGGACATCATTACTAAAATAATGACCCATGAGGGTTACCAGTTAGAGGATAAATTGGCCAAAATACTCTCGCATCGCTTACTGCCTGATTTGATGAAACGAACCCTTGCTAACAGTTTACTCTCACAAGGGGTGGACGTGAACACGCGTAACCACGTATTGCTTCGCTGGGCCGCTGAACATGGTTACCTTGATATCGTCACTGCTTGCGTGCAAAAAGGCTCTGATTTGCATGTCATGAAAGATGAACCTCTTATTCGAGCCAGCGTCAATAATCACTTAGAAGTGGTCGATTTTTTGTTAGAAAGTGGGGCGGACTTGCACGCCAAAGACGATTGCGCACTTAGGTTGGCAGCCGGTCAATCACTTACCATGGTAAAGCAGCTTCTTGAGAAAGGCGCCGATCCCCTCGCAAAACAAAACTCGCCTTGTCGTCAATCATTCAAGGCCGGTCAATACGCCATTACCTACCACTTACTTCACCATTGCGGTGAGCCTATCTTAGAGCTTGCGATGAATACGCAGGATAAAGAAATATTTCATATCGCCAGAACCATAGCCAATGACTTTGAAGACGAGGCATTAAGTGATCTTGTCGCGCTTTATCAAGCTCGATTGAATCAGTCGAATCCTTTGGTGTTTAAGCGAGTGACAGAGCCTGAACAGCCTCATGCGTCAACCTCAAAGAGTTTTTCTTTGGGTTAACCCAGAAGTTTTTTCTCGTTGATGGCCAACTGAAACGTCATGTGTAGAGTAAAGGCAATCACAAAGCCTAAGAGGGCACCGATAAGTGCCTCAAACGAGAGAACGCGCGAAATAATCAGTATCTTAAACGATAGGACCATCGCCAGATAACTCAATGCAAACAAGGCTTGTTGTTTTTTAAACGCGATAAGGCAAAGCGTATAGATCCCAAGGCCTTGCGCAAGGTACCAAATTAAGTGAGGCACATCGACCACCCGCTGCTCGGCTAGAGTGGCGGCAAGCATCGCATACCCTTGCAAGATATGATCAGGGTGCAACGAGGGTATAAATGGATACCACTGATAAGCACACCAGCCCAAAAGACCAATCACGGCCATGAATGAATACGGCTTATTCATACTGAAGGGGCGCATCATGTCGTGCACTAAATAGTCTGCTCCGTCCATGATCGGCTTATATAAAATGAGGGCTATCAGGGCACCAAGAACGCCACTGAGTGTATTCAGGACGATGTCCAAGGCCGAGGGTACTCGAACGGGTATGAACGATTGCATGCACTCCAGAATGAAGGACACCAGTAAACAGATCCCGAAGGTCAAAAGCAAAGGAGTTACGATGCGTTTCGTTTTAAAGGCAAAAACCAAGAAAAAACCAAACGGGATATACAACAATAAGTTTTGGATGATATCGAACGTTAAAATATGATTTTGCCATCCTACGAAGATCCGCTGAAAATCCATGGGCCGATTAAAATCCCACTGATCAAACGGAACCAGAGCACAGTAACTGACAAAAAGAACGTAGACGGGCACCAACGCCCAGCAGGCTGCACGAACCCAAGCGCCTAACATTTTGTGATGCACCATTGAATCGTTGGCGCATGTGTCGGTGTAATACTGATTCATACCACCAAGTGTGGCACAAATTTGGTTGTACAACTCATCGTGAATAAAATATCAGCCTCTCATCGAAGAAAAGCTTGCATTTTCACCGAATAGGTCATCGCATTAAATAGTGTTAGAATGCTTGTTAAAAATAATAAGAAGCGCATTCTTTTCAGAGCGTTTTTTTTGAGGATCCCATTTTTAATGAGTAATTTAACTGTTATTGCGTTTTGTCTTTATCTTTCGGTGGTGGTTGCAGTGGCTCTTGTGGCCTATCTCGTGACCAAAAATTTATCAGACTTTGTTTTGGGGGGCCGCTCATTGGGTGGGCCTGTGGCCGCGCTGAGTGCTGGAGCCTCGGACATGAGTGCTTGGTTGTTGCTCGGTCTCCCTGGTGCCGTCTTCGCATATGGACTGAATCAAGTTTGGTTGCCCATTGGATTAACGGTTGGCGCTTACTTAAGCTGGCGCTTCATTGCCAAGCCTTTACGTATATTTTCTGAATACGCCAACGATTCATTGACAGTACCTTCTTATTTGGATAATCGTTTTGGCGACGACAAAGGGATCATTCGGATTTTATTGGCGATCATCACCTTAGTCTTTTTTGCCTTTTATACGGCTTCTGGGCTCGTAGGGGGGGCGATGCTGCTCCAACGCTTTGGCATGGACTACACCTACGCATTGTGGCTTGGAACCGCGATCATTGTTGCTTATACCTTCATTGGTGGTTTTTTAGCGGTCAGCTGGACCGACTTTTTCCAAGGCATCTTAATGTTTATCTTTTTGATCGTAGTTCCCATCATGGCGGTTATGGATCTTGGTGGTTTCGAGCAAACCTCGAAGCTCATTCATGCTCAAGGGGACACCTTGTTTGATCCGTTCAATGAACTCAATTGGTTATTGCTGGTCAACCTGTTGTCCTGGGGCTTGGGTTATTTTGGTCAGCCTCATATCTTGGTTCGATTCATGGCTGTTCGCACACTCAAAGACATACCCTTGGCTAGACGCATTTGCGTTGGCTGGATGAGTTTGTCGATGGTTGGAGCTGTGCTCGTGGGCTTTGTTGGGATTGCGTATTTTGCCGATCAAGGTTTTCACAAAGAGTCAATTTTCATCATGTTTTCTCAAGAGCTGTTCACCCCGTGGTTGTCGGGCATTTTGTTTGCCGCGATTCTCTCGTCAATCATGTGCGCGATAGACTCTCAAATGCTGGCTTCCTCATCCGCGCTTACCGAGGATATCTATCATAAGTTCAGAAAAAGTGCCTCTCAGTCTGAGCTGATGTGGATAGGTAGAGTCTCCATCATTGCATTGGCTTTGATTGCCGTGACGCTAGCCTCAGATCCGGACAGCACCGTGATTGACTTGGTGGCGTTTGCCTGGGCTGGGTTAGGTGCCTCATTTGGGCCATCGGTTTTATTGTCATTATTCTGGGGACGCATGACCAAAGAAGGGGCCATAGCGGGCATAACCACCGGTGCTCTAAGCGTAGTTGGTTGGAAACTTGCCTCTGGTGGGGTCTTTGATTTATACGAAATTATACCAGGGTTTGGACTGGGGCTATTGGCGATTGTCTTGGTATCGCTTTTGACACCAAAGCCCTCTGAAAAAGTCCTAACCCAATTTGCGACCGCGCGTCAAATGATGCGCTCATCTTAAGGAAACGGATATGAATGCAAATCCATTTACACAACATAACCAAAGCATCAACTTTGCCGATCAAGGCATTGTTGACACTCTCTCTGATGTGTATCGACAAGATGAAACGGACTTCCTAAACGGGCTCAAAGAGAAGGTCGGCCTAAGTGAGGCCGATAATCAAGCCATCGAGAACCATGCCAGTGAGCTGGTTGAAATCCTCCGTAAAGAGCGGCTCAAAGACGGTGGCTTAGAGGCGTTTCTTTTTCAATACGATTTATCCTCTGAAGAAGGCATTGCCTTAATGTGCATGGCTGAAGCCTTGCTTCGTGTTCCAGACAGTAAAACCGTCGACAAACTGATCAAAGACAAATTGACTCAAGGCGACTGGGAGTCTCATCTAGGAAAGTCGCACTCATTGTTTGTCAATGCCGCTACTTGGGCGTTGATGCTCACCGGCAAGGTCATGGGAGAGCACAAATCGCTAGAGTCTCGCTTTGAGTCGAAAAAAAGCTTGCAGTCGGGCCTTCAAAAGTTAGCCTCAAAAGGGGGCGAACCTCTCGTTCGCCAAGCCGTCTCGCATGCCATGAAAATCCTGTCCAAGCAGTTTGTCATGGGACGAAGCATAAAAGAGGCGCTAAAAAGAGCCAAAGACCAAGAGCGCATGGGGTATCGTTATTCGTATGACATGCTTGGTGAAGCTGCTTTTACGCAAGACGACGCCGATACGTATTTTGAAGCCTACCAAACCGCGATTGAGACGGTGGCCAAGCAAAACAGCATCGATAATCCAATCGATGGTCCAGGGATCTCCATTAAGTTGTCTGCTTTGCATCCACGTTACGAGTATTTGAAAAAAGAGCGTGTTCTCGAACAGATGCTCCCTCGAGTGATGACGTTAGTGATAAAGGCAAAAGAAGCCAACATCAATTTAACGTTTGACTCAGAAGAGGCCCACACCTCTGGATTGTTGATGGAAGTGTTTGCAAAAGTGGCCGCTCATCCAGATGTCCAAGGGTGGGATGGGCTTGGCATTGCCGTTCAAGCGTATCAAAAACGTGCGTTAAGCTTGATAGCCTGGCTAAACGATCTGTGCGAGCGCCATGACATTAAATTGATGGTTCGGTTGGTCAAGGGGGCTTATTGGGATACTGAAATTAAACTAGCCCAAGAACAAGGCTTAAGCGGTTACCCAGTCTTTACTCGCAAAGCGGCCACGGATGTCAATTACCTGGCGTGCGCTCGAGCTTTGTTGAAAGTCTCCGATAGACTTTATCCTCAGTTTGCGACTCACAACGCACACACAGTCGCTGCGGTCATGAAAATGGCCTCACAAGAAAAAATCAGTGCGTATGAGTTTCAGTGTTTGCACGGGATGGGCGGACCTTTGTACGATCGCCTCGTTGAAGATAAGAAAGTTCCGTGTCGTATCTACGCCCCAGTAGGCACGCATGAGCACTTATTGGCGTATTTGGTTCGCCGTCTTCTTGAAAACGGCGCCAATACTTCCTTTGTCAATCGCATCGTCAATGCCGACTTGGACGTGAAAGACTTGGTGGCTGATCCGGTCGCTTTAATGGAAAGTTACGACAACACACCCCACCCCAATATTCCTCTGCCAGACAGCATCTATCCAGATCGCACGAATTCCAAAGGGATCGACATTAACAACCCAATCGAAGTAAGTGCCCTTATTCAAGCCATGAATCAAGTCAAGGTTGGGGACTTGGTTGCCAAACCGTGCGCCATGGGACCAACGGATGCCTGTGAAGCCCAGGCCATTAGCTCCCCCTTTGATGCCGATAACGCGCTTGGTAAAGTGCACTTGGCCAGCGAAGCCGTTGTCTCTAGAGCGATTGAGAAAGCTCAATATGCCTTTGTGCATCATATGCCAAGCTATAAAGTTCGTGCCGAACGTCTAGTCAAGCTGGCCGACCATCTTGAAGCCAACATGGCTAAGTTCATGGCAATTTTGATGCTCGAAGCGGGGAAAACAGTGGACGATGCGTTGGCCGAGGTTCGTGAGGCGGTTGATTTTTGCCGATACTACAGCGCTCAGACTCTATCGCAATTTAAACCAAAAACTCTGAAAGGTCCTACGGGTGAATTCAACGAGCTTTCCTTGTGGGGTAAAGGCGTGATGGCTTGCATCTCCCCTTGGAATTTCCCCATGGCGATTTTCTTAGGTCAAGTCAGTGCCGCCTTTGCCGCCGGTAATGCAGTGATTGCCAAACCAGCCTCTCAAACGCCGCTGATTGCACAAGCGGTGATTGAGGCCATCCATGAAGCTGGGATAGAGCATGATTTGATTCAATTGCTTCCTGGGCGCGGCTCTTTGGTGGGTAATCATTTAGTCGAAGACACCCGCATCAAAGGCCTATTGTTCACAGGCTCAACGCAAACGGCGCAAGGGATCCACATCAAATTGGCCAACCGCCAAGGAGAAATCATTCCATTTATCGCCGAAACAGGCGGTCAAAATGCCATGATCGTCGACTCAACGGCATTGACCGAGCAAGTGATCACCGACGTAATTACCTCAAGCTTTAAAAGCGCCGGGCAGCGCTGCTCATCGCTTCGAGTGCTTTATGTCCAAGAGGATGTTTTCGACCGAGTCACGACGATGCTCAAAGGCGCTGTCGCTGAACTCAAAGTTGGCAACCCTGTTGATTTGGCTACGGATGTGGGGCCTGTCATTGATAAGCATGCGCAAAAAGAGTTGTGTGAACATATTCAATGGTTGAAGGAGCATGCGACCTTGTTGTGTCAAGCCGAGCTTGATGAGACCACCGCATCCGGTACGTTTGTGGCGCCTTGCGCGTATGAAATCAAATCCATTTCTGAGCTCAGTCAGGAAAACTTTGGACCCGTGCTCCATGTGATTCGATTTAAAGCCAGTGAGTTAGATCAAGTGATTGAGGACATCAACAACACCCAATATGGCCTTACGTTAGGCATTCATTCGCGGATTGATGAAACGGTGGCTCATATCGTTGAGCGGGCTCACGTGGGCAACATATACGTAAATCGTAATATGATTGGCGCCGTGGTTGGTGTGCAACCCTTTGGCGGAGAAGGTTTATCTGGAACGGGCCCTAAAGCCGGTGGCCCACACTATCTGACTCGCCTAGCCACAGAAAGAGTCATTTCCATCAATACCACCGCCGCAGGAGGCAATGCCTCGCTGATGGCGTTGGGCGAAGCGTAAGGTGCACGAGAAAAAGGGGCCATAAGGCCCCTTTTTTATGACTTTTTTCTTCTACTTATCTTAAGCGCTACAAGTCCGGAAAACATCAGCCACAAGGTGGATGAAATAGGAATGGTTACGGTGGGAGGAGGTGGCTCAAATTCGAACATGCCAGGCATCTTGTCAGAACCGCCATCATCAAAGCCTCGAAATCGCACCAAAAAGTGCGCATCGCCCAGTCGAGAGGTGGTCGCATTATCAAGCAGATAATGCTCGACCGCATACGAGTCGGCCGTATCTAAGTCACTTGGGAAATCAGTCCAATCGGATAAGACAAAAGTGCCGGTCTCTCCAACTCCGATCCCTTTGGAAGGCTTACCGCCGCCAAGAAAGTTCCCTTTTAAGGCAAAGCCGTAATCAAAGTCGTAGTAAGGGGCGCCAGAGTAGGGGCCTAAATCAGGATCTAAAAATTGCAGCTTGGTATCGTTACTCACGGTATCAAACGTGGTATCCGTAGGTAAGTTAAGCAAAAAGCCGGTGATGTAACCCCCATTGCTTGGATCTGAAGTGTTGGTCAGAGCAATGGTAAAGTCTTTGCCATCCCAAGTTGCCTGCGCCTCAAATCCACCGATGTTTTCCGTGCTGTTGGGCCCATCGTCCACGATAATGATGGCATTGGCCTGCCATGACATCGCCATGATCAAAGCAATACGAGATAAGGTTTTTAGCATGAATGATTCCTTTCAACATTCTAATTTGCAATGCAAAACGCATGCGTGCAAGTCCTTCTGTTCAACATTATCATAAAACACCCTAAAATCGTCAAAAAGTAAGGTAAAAGACCTGGTTTGCGTGCAGATTCAATGAAATAAATGTGTCAATTAACTAAAAAACCATGGTACATTGGTACTAGGTGGTGACTTAAAGAGGTGTAGTATTATGGCACTGCGCGGCGTCGACTACATCGGTGATGACGATTTAGATCTCGCATTAGAGCAAATCGTCGCTTATCTTTCCAATCGGCAACCCCGCCGGTTCAGCGTGTTCCGTCGCGCTCGTATGAACCAAATAAACGGCTGGTCCAACATCGTGGATGCCTTAGAACTTTTCCTTGAGCAACCTCAACAACATTATGCCCCTTTGATCCGCAAGATTGAGCTAGAGAAAGCGAAATTTTCGAGCCAAGTGGGGTACGTCAAAGCTTTAGAAAAACTTGAGTTGGTCTTGAAACGTGGGCCAACCATCACCCGTGACAAACATCATTGTCGAAAGATTTGTCGAAAGATAGCTTAATACGCTACGCCAACCGTTTAGCAGGCCGCGGTATACGTCAACATAAACATCGCCACTGAAAAGCTCATGACATAGCCGACAAGCCATATCAAGCTGTCCCATTGAAACCCCCGGATGATTTTGCGCTGACTTTTTGTCGCAAGGATAAAGGGCTGTCTTGAATCGAGGTTGACACAAGAGAGTACGTTGATGGTTTTGACTTGTTGTGCTTTAAGTTGACGCAGCACTTCGTTTTGGGCTTGATGGTTCATCAACTTATCATCGCGGTTTGATGCGCGAAAAAGGGGGATGGCTTTGAAGGCGTCTAAGTAGTGAGTTCTTTTTTGATCCCAGGCGCTGACGGCTTGTTTGAGGTATTGAGTCTGTGTGCCATGATGGCGATCATCGTCTCGGATGGTCAAAAAATTGCCGAGCGCATAGATGGGATCACCTGGCTCTAATCGCCACTCGGTAAATTGATAACGCCCAAAGGTACCAAACAGTCGAGCAAAAAGACCATCAGGAATACCTGAGCTTTGTCTTGAGCGACCTCGCCATTGATTCGGAATCGGTGGGTGAATGGGTTGTCCTTCATGAAGCACATAACACACTCCAGTGCCATCATTGATGGCGAAGGCATTTGTGCTTGAGCCGGTTTCAATGGTCTCCCAGGCGCCTTTTCGATTACGGTGTTGGATGCGATATTGATACCAAACGCAGGGGCGCCCAGAAAGTCTAGCGCGGATGGCGCCATCTTGGTTTGGCTCCAAAACCCCTTCCAACTCAGCATAGCCTTGATGCGCTGAGCGTATTTTTGATAATGGGGTATTGGAGACAGAGCGAGAGCGAAGTAAAGAGCGATACCAACGATAGAAGAAAAAACCAGCAAAAGCGAACAGGCCAAGGTTGAGGATTAAAAAGTAGGGGCGGGGGAGAGCGCACAGCATCTCCCATTGGATTTCAATCATAAGCGTTAGGCATCAAAAAGAGCATTCACATCGACAGGCCCAATTTCTTCTTCGGTAAATTCGAGCAAATCAAACGCATGGAAGTTACCTATTTTGGCCACAATGACATCGGGAAATTGTTCGATGCGGATGTTGTTGATGGTCGCACTCTCGTTGTAAAGCTCTCGTCGATCGGCAATCGCGTTCTCAAGCGATGAGATACGGGCCTGTAAGTTCAAAAAAACCGAGTCAGCTTTTAAATCAGGGTAATTTTCCGCCAAGGCAAACAGTTTGCCTAGCATGCCGCGCAAATCGGTCTCTGATTGTCCAATCCCTTGAACGTCGCCTTGTTGGCGCATGGTTTCAACCGCGGAGCGGATTTGGGTGATTCGTTCGAGTAAGCTTTGCTCATACTCCATGTACTTTTTACAGGTGGCGACTAATTTGGGTAATTCTTCATGACGTTGCTTAAGGAGAACATCAATGTTGGACCAGGCTTTTTTTGTCTGGTTTTTAACCGAGACTAGGGTGTTGTAAAGCACAACGGCATAGACAAATACCACAAGACTTAAAGCGATGATAATAATGTGTATTATCCCAAGACTATCTAACATGTGTGGCCCTCCTCAAGATATACTCAACAATATAGCACAGGCCACCCATGGGCTGAACCGCTGTGACTGAGCTTGGCGACGCAGCCCATGGTAGGTCATCGCTTTCAATCGTTTAAGCGAAACCCCATCAAAGTCCCTAAGACGTCGACGTCTTCTTGTTTTCGAATCGGGCAGGTTTGATCGAACAATGATTCAAATCCAAGCGCTTCAATCATGGCCTTAACCGATTCTGGGTGGTGTCGGTAACGTCCTGTCTCTGACAGCTCAAACTCATTGGTCGTATCGGTATTTTCAATCGAGAACACGACCATCCCTTTAGGGGTTAGTCGCTCTTTGATGGCCTCAAATAAAGTCTTAAGCTCGCCAAAGTACACTAGGACATCGGCGCAGATGATTAAATCGTAGGAAAGTTTTGTGGTGGTAAGGTAGGTCTTGATGTCGCTGACAATCAACTTATCGTAACCGCCTTGCGCATGAGCGACTTCAATCATGTTTGAAGACAGATCAACGCCTGTGATGGTATCGGCAATGTCTCGAAAGTGAGGAGCAATCAAGCCCGTCCCACATCCTAAATCTAACACTTTGATGACGGTGTTGAGCTCTTGGGCTGTGGGGGCAAAGGCTTGTCGTAGCAAGGAGGGCACTTGATACTCCAGTGTTTGGCCCATGTGTTGGTTGTAGCTGTAGGCGTATTGATCGAACAAGGCCCGCACGTACTCTTCAGGCGCGCCCTCTAAATTGGCTTTTCCTGATAACGCTTGAATCATGTGTTTGGCGGTTCGATTATCAGGATTAAGCTCAAGCGCCTTTTCATAAAAGATCAGAGCTTTGTCTTTTTGCTTTTGATGCAAATAAAGAGTCGCTATGTTATGAGTCGCGTTATGATGGTTTGGATCTAATTGAAGTGTTTTTTCGTAATAATGCATGGCTTCATCGATGTTTTGCTCCGAAGCATAGATGATTCCTAAGTGAAAGAGGGCATCAAGATTATGGGGCTCTCTTTGGACTGCTTTCTCTAATAAAGGTTTGGCTCGAGCAAAGTCTTTTAAAGCGGTAAAACTAATGCCTAGGTTATGCATGGCGCCCAGGTGTTCAGGGTATAGATCGAGGACTTTCTCATAATGAGGCTTGGCCGACATCAGCTGACCTTCACTGGCGTAGAGGTTTGCCAGATTGTAATGGGCATCCAAGTAATGAGCGTCCTCACGAATGGCTTTTTTCAAATGCTCAATCGCTTCTTGATTTTGACCCTGCATCATTAAAAGTTTGGCAAGATTATTGTGAGCCTGTGGGTAGGGGGACTTCAATCGCAGGGCATGACGATAGTGAGTCATCGCCTCATTGATGCGATGGCAAGCCTTAAGCGCATTGGCCAGGTTATTATGAAATCCTGGTACGTGAGGGGCCACTTCAACGGCTTTTTGCAGCCAGTCAACCGCTTTGGCAAAATCCTTTTGTTGAGCAAACAACAACCCTAAGCCATGAAGGGCATCATGATCATTGGGGTTGTCTTCCAGGCAAGCCTCAAAAATCACTTGAGCTTCATCGAGCTTATCTTCTTGTTGAAGTTTAAGGGCTTTTTCTAATCGTTCACTCATCATGCACCAAGTTGATTTCATGGCCTAAACCGTTGGTTGACTGCGTCCAAAGATGGGTTTGATCCGCAGAAAGCTTTACATCTAAGATAAGCGCAGCACTTGGTTTAAACGCGGATTTTTTAGGTAAGTAAAATCGATGAAGTCGCTTGCCTTGTCCATCAAAAATTTGAACGAGCTGGGCGGGGTGACCTGTGATGATCCGATCAGAATTTTTGGAAAACGTCACCGCCGTTAATGCTGGTGCCAAGCCTCCAAACTGAAACCAGCGATTTCCCGTGTCAAGCTTTGCTAATTGCTTACCTGAGCTTGGATCATGCAGCAAAATGTCGTGATGTTTTGACGCACTAAGCAAGCGCTTCGAATCCGGGCTAAACGCCAATCGGGTGATTCTTTTCTCATGCGCATACTCCCCTGTGAGTTTACCAAGCGCTAAATCCCAAACGCGAACGCGCCCTTTCTCATCACCCATGGCAATGTATCGATTATCTTTAGACAGAGCCACCGTAGTAAAGGCGGCATCGTTGGTAAAATCTTGAACAACATCGCCATTGCTGAGATCGAGTAGGGTAACCACCTGGTTGGCAAGAGCTGCAGCCATGTAGCCTCCGGATGCCGAAAGAACGATGTCGTTGGGCGAGGCACTCAACGCCCAGTAGCGAAGCGCTTCCCCATTGGTGGTATCCCAGATGACCACAGACTCTTCATCAGCCGTTAACGCAACCGGGTTGTTGTCAGCCAAAGCCACCAATTTAACTTCTTTACCATCGGAATCACCATGCGTAAAACTAAATAAGACTTTTCGTGCCTCAAGATCCCAGTATTGAACGCCTAAATCGATGGTGGAGACAAGAGCATGCTTCAAATCACTCGAATAAACGGAGTCAGTGACTCCTAAGCCGGAATATACTTGGGTCTTATCAGGCTCAACACGCTGATCACACCCAAAAAGAAAAACAGATAGCATTATAATAGTAACTAACTTGCGTAGATGATCTTGCATAAGTTGCGTATTTGTATGTGGCCTAGGAGAATACCTTTTAATGTAACGCAAAACTCTCCATTGAGGCGAGCCTCAAACTAACCGTAAGGCCAGCTATGCACAACACGTTTTTATTCTCCGTTTTTATTATCTTTTCTGGTGCTGCGGTCTTAGCTACCCTTGCCCTCTATACTCGACAATCCTTGCTGATAGCCTACATTCTTCTAGGCGCGATTGCAGGACCTGGTCTAGGGTGGATTGATAATTATGAAATCATCACTCAAATTGGTGATATTGGCATTATCTTTTTACTCTTCTTGCTAGGTCTTAGCCTTGAGCCCCAGAGCTTGATTCGCTCTTTACGTGAGACCACTTTGCTGACCTTGGTTTCATGCCTCATCTTCGGCGTTGTCGGCTTTGCTTTTGCGTATTTTATGGCCATGAACCTTACGGAGATGCTGATTCTTGGTACATGCATGATGTTCTCAAGCACCATCATTGGTCTCAAACTTTTACCGACCACGGTTCTCCACCATCAAAGGATGGGGGAGCTTGTGATCAGCATTTTACTGTTACAAGACATCATTGCCATTTTCGCCTTATTGCTGATTGAGGGGGCAGGGACTGGCGATGGCTTATCCGCCATGGAGGTCGCCCGAGTGCTTTTAGCCTTACCAGGCTTAATCATTTTCTCCTTCTTATTTGAAAAGTATGCGTTGATGCCTGTGCTGAAAAAATTCAACAAAATTCACGAATATCTTTTCTTGGTGGCCATTGGCTGGTGCCTTGCCATTGGTCAATTAGCTGATTACCTTAAAGTCTCCTTTGAAATTGGCGCTTTCATTGCGGGGATCTCTTTGGCCGCAAGTCCGGTCTCACGATTCATCGCTGAAAGCCTTAAGCCACTTCGTGATTTCTTCTTGATCCTATTCTTTTTCGCGCTTGGCGCATCGCTAGAACTCAACGCCATACAACCTGTGATATTGCCAGCAGTCGCTCTGGCCGCAATCATGTTATTATTGAAGCCTGTGGTATTTAAATGGCTGATTGACTCGTTTACGGAATACCGTCACAAAAGTTTTGAAACTGGCGTGCGTATTGGTCAAATTAGTGAGTTTTCTCTCTTGCTGGTTTATAAAGCGGTCTCTTTGCACTTAATTAGCGTTGAGTGCTCTTTAACGGTTCAGCTTGCCACCATCGTCACGTTTATGGTGTCCTCTTATTGGATCCTAAACCGATACCCAACTCCGATAGCTGTTTCGGAGCGACTGCGAAGGGACTAAGGGATGAAAAAATGGATTGCGATGTGGTTGTGCTTTTGGGTATTTCCCCTACAAGCGCAAACCACTTTGAGCGTAGGGGAGTTGGACATTCCTCTTACGATGATGGCCTCCGACGGTCAAACGCCTTTGACCATGGTGGGTTGGGCTCATCGTGAATACTTTGGCACGAAGGCTTATCTTGGTGTGCTCTACTCACAAAAGGTCACCTCTGATGTGGATATCCTCATGGAGGAGTCCACGGCCATTTGCATGCGATTTTACGTGTTATCTTCCATGGACCCTCAAGCCATTCAAAACATTTGGCTTGAGTCAGTCTCAGTGAATAACTCGGATGTCACGTTATCGAGATATACCCCGATGGTGGTTCAGTTTCGTGAGGTGTTAAGTCAATCGTTCCGACAAGGCGATGTCATCGATATTGAATATTCGCCCACACTGGCCATGACCTTTAAGCACAACGATGCCCTTTTGTCAGACTGGACGGATCGAGTTTTTTTTAATATGACTCTGTCTACCTGGATTGGGGATCATCCTCCCTCTCGGGATTTCAAAAGAGCTATTTTGAATTTTCCTGTCTCTAAGCCCAAACGCGGATTGCTCAAAAAAGAAATTCCATTAGCCCACTAAGATGGCTAAGCCTTACAAAGCGGGACGTTTTTGTCCCCTGGGGAATAACCTGACCACCATGGCTCATCCTTCATGATGAGCCATTAATATAACCACTTACGTGGACCCCAAATCTTACCCTCATTATATCGCGATGCAAAAGAAAGTATGATGAATCATTTTATTTTCTGAGATTTGATTATGCCAACCATCATACCTTTGGCCGAACATTACCATATGGGGTTTCAAACCCTCAGTAGAACCGATGTCGAATCACTTATGCGCGATTTCATCAAGGTCTACTCAAGGCCCAAAAGCAAATACGACAAACAGAACCAAACAAAGATCAAAATCAGTGATGATTGGCGTATTGAACATTTAAGAAACGTCAACAAGCGTTATATTTCACACAGCGTGTTAAATTTTGTTTTATTGAGCACGCTCTTTACCGTATGCGCCAAGCATCAAATTAGCATCGCACCCATTGTGAGAAAGAGCGTTGGTGATCCAAGTCTCAACAAAAGCTTTAATCAAAGCAAAAGAGAATTCAACGAGTGGGAAGGGGTGAGTCGATTTTTAGGCGTGCAACTTAATCCCAGTCTTATTCCCAAAGGGGAATTAGAGCAGGTTGCCAGACAGGCTTTGGGCATAACTCGTCACGCTGATAATCTTTTGGGTGAGAGTCGCCAGGTTAAGCAATTAATGCAAGCATTCAAGGGGATTGAATGCGCCAAAGGCCTTCATTACTTACACCTAGCGCCAAATCGATGCACTGGGTGCAAAAGTACTCTTGACGACAAAAAGCCAGGCAAGAGTTCATTAAAAAAAATTAAAAGCTCTGGCGTATGGTTACCCCATAAAGATAACTGGGTATTAAAGATCGCTGAACAGTTATTCCCCGTGGAAAACACCAACCTCATTATCGTTGTATCCAGGAAAAATGCAAAGACTGGCAAGACACACTCCATCGAATTTGACCCACATAAAACCTGTCAACAAGAAGTCACTTTGGACCTAACTACACTCCCTCAAGATGGGAGACCTTTTTTTGAGTCTGCCGATCTGATGACTAAATGTTCCAATGCTAAAAACCTGCAAGTTTTCTATCAGGGTAAACGGTTGTTTTGTTGGTCGCATGATAACTTTCCAACCGCCGATGCCTTTATGTCAACCTTGGCTCAGGGGATTTTTAAAAGCTTAGTGAAAAGTGCTCGTGACTTGGGGACTTTAAGGGATAACATTCATCACTTCAGTCAAACGATGAATCCGGGCACTGGTGAATCGCCTGCGGTAAAAATATTGGCAGATATTGTAAAAAACAAAGGTCTTAGAGAAAAAATATTGCGTGGCAAAAAAACACTTGGAGAAATTGGCTTTCCTCATCATCGCCTTTTAAACCTTCGAGTTAATGAATTGATTAGAGCGCAGGACATGGCGTGGCTGCCGTCTCTTGAGCTGGCAAAAAAACAAGCTCGGATAGCGGTCAATCAAGATAATCTTTTTACAATCACCGATGAGATTCCAGAGCAGGTGAGACATTTGTTGCCGAAAAAACCATGGGGCTCGCAGAGCATCCCAAAGTCGATAGAATTTGTACCTGAGCTTGATGAACCAGTAGGGTCAATAGAGTTCATAAGCGCGCCAATCTCACAGGGGAGTGTAGGGTTGTTGAAACACAAGCCATAAACATTAAAACGCCAGGATTGACCTGGCGTTTTGGACTAACGAAAAGTGGGCTTAGCTTTTGCGATCGACCTCAAGAAGCTCGATGTCAAAGATAAGGGTCGAGTTTGGTCCAATCATAGCACCAACGCCACTTTCTCCATAGGCAAGCTCAGGTGGAATGTATAATTTCCATTTTGAGCCTGGCTTCATCAATTGAAGCGCTTCGGTCCAACCTGGAATGACCCCAGAGACTGGGAACTCAACGGGTTGTCCGCGATCGTAAGAGCTGTCAAATTTTGTGCCATCGATCAAAGTACCTTGATAGTGAGTGGTCACAAAATCATTGATTCCTGGAGGCGTTCCTTGACCTTCTTCAATGATGGTGTACTGCAATCCAGATTCTGTGCTCTGAACGCCATCTTTACTCTTGTTCTCATCCAAAAATTGCTTGGATTGTTCTAGATTTTGCTGGGCCAAGTTGTCTCGCTCCTGATTTTGTTTGTCTACGATTGCATTTTGTAAAGCAATGATGTGATCTTTGATTTCTTCATCGCTCAATAAAAATTCATTTTTGGTACTTCCATCAACCACCCCTTTTGAAAAGGAGCTCATGTCAACCGTGATGTCTTGCTTTTTGAAGTGTTGACCAATATCAACCCCAATGCTGTAGCTGACTTTCTCATCATCGCTGTCAAGGTTTTTGGCGATGACTGGCGTGGCTATCAGTGTCGATGCACAGATAAGACCCACGAGATAACGGGATGTTTTTACCATGATAGTAATTCCTTATTTAACCTTGGGACACTATACCAAATTCATGGGAACAGATGCATCCTTAATCTTTTATTAGTCAACCATCTTAATCATGGAGCACTGAGTAGGCTTGGTGTACACTGCACGCAAGCTATGGTGATGGAATGAACATGAACGGACTAGGTCAATACTTCAACAAAAAAATGCTAGTTTTAACGATTCTTGGGCTTGCCTCAGGATTGCCGTTAGGACTGACGATGGGAACCTTGCAAGCTTGGTATACCGTCGAAGGGGTGGACTTGGTCACCATTGGCTTTTTGGGCTTGGTGGGCCAGCCTTACGTCTACAAGTTCTTATGGTCGCCCGTGATGGACCGTTATGTCCCTAAAGGCGGTAGAAGACGGGGATGGTTAATCCTCTGTCAGGCCGCTTTGGTGGTAACGTTACTTGTCATGTCCCAATTTTCTCCTTCTGAGGCGCCGGTCATGTTGGGCTTTTTAGCCTTGGCCTTAGCCTTTTTCTCAGCCTCTCAGGATGTCTGCGCGGATGCCTATCGAACTGAGCGCTTAACCCCAGAAGAGCGAGGAACGGGGGCTGCGGTTTTTGTCGCCGGTTATCGCATCGCCATGCTCATTTCCGGAGGCATTGCTCTTGTCCTTGCGGAATATTTAGGCTTTGGCTTGACGTACATGCTGATGGGGCTTTGCATGGGGATCACGATGATTTCCACCTTTTTATCCAAAGAGCCTGAGGCTTACTCACCCCCACCTCCCACCTTTAAAAGTGCTTGCATTGAGCCCTTTGTGGAGTTTCTTTCACGCAAACATGCCATCGCTTTGTTAGTGCTTGTGGTGCTCTATAAATTAGGGGATGCCTTTGCCGGTAATCTTACCGTGGTTTTCCTACTCAGAGGCGTCGGGTTCTCCTTGATCGACGTTGGTCTGATTAATAAATCGGTGGGGTTGATCGCCACACTGTTGGGCGCATTCGCCGGTGGCGTGTTGTTATCCAAAGTGGGTCTTTATCGCTCGCTGCTTTGGTTCGGTGTCATTCAAGCCATATCCAACTTAACGTATTTGATTTTGGCCAAAGCCGGAACGCACTATGGTTTGATGGTGGTGTGTATTTTTATCGAGAACTTCGGTGGAGGGCTCGGCACAGCAGCGTTCATCGCGCTTTTGATGAGTCTGTGCGATCAGCAATACACCGCCACTCAATACGCGCTGCTCAGTGCGCTAAGCGCCGTTGGGCGCGTCTATGTGGGCCCTGTTGCAGGATTTGTCGTGGAGCAGGTTGGCTGGGTCAACTTCTTTTGGTGGACCTTGCTTATCTCCGCGCCAGGCATCTTATTGCTCGTGGCATTAAGGCGGACCATTGAAGAAAACGATGCCCAAACGAAGAGCTCTGATGACAGCACGCTGGCCGAGACCTCATGAGTGATGATAAAAAAATAGAGGTGGTTCCCTATCAGAGCGATTGGGCACACCTTTATGAAAGGCTTAAGACTCAGCTAGAGAAGAGCCTCCAAGGGCATATGATTGAGTGTCATCACATTGGCTCTACCAGTGTACCCAATCTCTGGGCCAAGCCCATCATTGATATGGTGCCGGTGGTGGATGACCTTGGCGCGGTGGACCGATTAGATCTTGATCTTAAAAGCATTGGGCTTGAGTCCTTGGGTGAGTTTGGGATATTTTCACGAAGGTTTTATTGTCTCAAGGATAAAGACCGTCGTATTGCGAATATTCATATATACCCCAGCAATCATGATGAAATTAAACGCCATGTTTTGTTTCGTGATTATTTGCTTGCTCACCCACAAGCCGTGGAAGAATATTCAAAGCTTAAACAACAGCTCGCACAACAACACCCAGATGACATCGTTCAATACCTCAATGGGAAAGAGGCGTTCATAAAACGTATTGATAGGCTTGCAGGCTTTAAAGGGACTCGCTTGGTTGAGCCACGCTCAGACACGGAGCTTGGTGCATTTAAGTCACTCATTCCTAACACTAAGGCGAAAGGAAACCAAATGGGCGTGAATAAGGCTGACTCCAGTCATATTCACGCCGTGTTTTATGAGGGGCAGTTCGTTGTGGGGGCGATTGAGCTAAACGTTGAAGACATCACCGCCACCATCTTTGCTTTCACCATCGATAAAACTTGCCAAAAAAGAGGGCTGGGTGCAAAGATGTTAAGCCAAATCGAGTCGTGGCTTACGCAAAAAGACGTCAATCAAGTGATCATAGAAGCCAATGCGTCTTCTTCGGCGTTTTTCATCAAGTATGGATACCAGTTAACCATTCCCTCATCGAAGACGACTCAATCAAGCACGATAAGCTTGAGTAAGTCTCTGTTGTCTTAGAGACATAGTGGTGGTTACCTAACCTTGTTAAGCATCCCAACAGAAACCTAAAAGAACTGCTTGATGCAGATGGTGGTTTAAAAGAAAAATTGACGAGCTTATCGGTTAATATGGAAGCTTACCCAGAGCTAAAATCTGAGAAAACCGTTCTCGAGGCAATGAATTTGTACGCTAAAGTCGAGGATGATATCGCATTAGCTAGACGAAACTACAATACGAGTGTTGTGCAATTAAATAGCTCAGTTCAAATCTTTCCTGGCAAGCTACTAACAGGCTTATCAGGGGCTTATGTGATGGGCTTTTATGAGGACTTGGAGCCTGAATTAATCCGAGTTACTCTGAATGATGGCATTCATCTTTGATGCGTATTGATTATCGTTCAAGAGATTACCACCTTGGGTTGAGCGTCGCATAAGGGGTTGGCTCAACAAGCCAAGCTTGGTGCGCTTGACGTGCTGTGCTCAACGACGTCATTCAAGTAAGGCTTGAGCTCATGGCTAGAAAAGCGCAAAGCATTGACCGGCTTTATTGGCATGGCTGGCTTGTTTGGCTCAAGTTTGACCACATGATCGTCTCCCTCAAGGCTTGCGTTGCACGTGGCCACAAAGAAATCAGATTTTCCAAAGTGGTGCTCAACTTCGGTGACCACTTCTTGTAAGGTTGTGTAACCAAGAGGTTTAATTTTTCCCAGATGAGGGGAAGCAATAAACAACGGTTCATCATCTAGGAACTCCCAGCCAAAAAAGTTCATTGTCAATGCATCAAACATGTAGTCAAAAAGGGCATCTCCTTGAAGCACTTTTTTTATACCATTTTCTTTTATGATCATAAATAGATCGGGATCACGCTCAAAGATGCTGCCATATTGGCCATCGATGGTAGACCATAAATCATCGTCGAGCACCGCCCGTTCAAATAAGAGAATGGTTTCCTCGTGACCCCATGGAGTGATAAACACATTGGGAGTCAATTTGCTTGAATCATAGTGGGTCCATTGGCCCGATTCCACAGGGTAGAGCTTACCTTGTTTAAACGCTGGTTCTAAAGGTGTCTCACGCTCAACCTTTAGTATATAGGGGGAGTGCAAAGGCGAAGGGCTTATAACGCGTGATTGGCTCAGTTTGAATGCATGATTAAGATTGATGCCATGGCCGTTAATTACAAATCTTGATGTCATAGTAAATTCCAGGAAATTGAATTGCCGTTATTGTGTTAAATAACCAAATAAACGGCAACGATACCCGGATGAACGGTCATTATTGTCAGACGAATGGCTAACTTTGCAGTTTAAAATAGTTGCTCAACTAATTTTGGGGGTGCCCACGCCCATCAACTTTTTATATTATCTGCCTGATTTTAAATGAGATTCAGTTGATCCTGGAGAGGGGGGGGCATGAGCGGGCAAGATCAGGCTCTTTTCAATGGCCGAAATGTCGGTAAGATTGCTTGACCCTATGGTAGGTATAGCCTTTAAGGTTTCATCTGGAGGTAAGAGATGGCCCAATGGTACGTAAAGCAATTGAGTGACATGACCGGTGTGTCGGTGCAAACGTTGCATCACTACGACAAGATAGGTTTGTTGTCTCCTTCATTTCGCACCGCTAGTGGTTATCGCGTGTATACGAGTGATGATCTGTTTACGCTCCAGCAAATTGTGGCTTTGAAGTATTTTGGTTTTTCATTGTCAGCCATCCCTGGGGTGCTGTCCAAAAACCAAACTCTGGATAAGTCCTTGATCAATCAGGCGACCGTCTTACGAAAAAAAGCACACCAACTCGAGGAGGCTGCTTCTCTTTTGGAGACGGTTGCGCACCAGACACGCCAGGGCTCAGTCTTAGATTGGCCCGCGGTTGTGCAAACCATAGAGATTTATAAAATGAGTGAACAACTAGAACACAGCTGGGTAAAGGACATTTTCACCGAAGACGAGCTTAAAGAGTACGCCGCCTTTGAACATAAAATGAAGACGACCACCGATAAAGCAGCTTTTGAACGAAATTGGGAACAGTTGGTCGATGACATCAAGGCAAACCTTGAACAAAATCCAACGAGTGAGGTTGGGATAAACATTGGAAGACGATGTTTTGAGCTTCTCAATCAACTGTACGGCCATGAATACGCTCATCTTCGAACCAAAAAATTTGAGCAAGGCTTTGGTGAAGGAAAAGGCTTGACTGAGGTCGGCTTAGATAACCAAACATGGCTCTGGTTCGAAAAGGCCGTTGATGCGTACTTGCATGCCTACGTGGGTGAGTTTCTAGCCACCATTGGGCAAAAAAGCCACGATGAGCTTATCTTGGCTTGGGCTGATGTGCTCCAAACGATTCATGGTCACGACCTGCCCCGTCGAGCTCGCTTGATTGAGACTATTTTGCACTCTGAGAGGGTCAGTGATTCAGCAAAAACTTGGGTTAAGCAAGTGGGCGATCCTTTAAAGAGCCCATAGGGAAAAAGCCAGAGCCTAGGCTCTGGCTTTTTTTTACTGAGGGATGCCGCCTTTGGCCAAAACGCTTGGATCCAAAAGGCGATCTAAGTCAGCGTCCGATAAATCCGTATGCTCTTTCGCAACGTCACGTATCGGTCTTTTCTCTTGATAAGCCGTTTTAGCAATCATCGCCCCTTTCTCATACCCGATGACCGTATTAAGGGCCGTAACCAGGATGGGGTTTTTATCGAGAGCGTCCTTAAGGTTGTCCTCGTTCACGGTGAACCCATCAATGGCATGGTCGGCCATTGAGCGAGCCATGTTGCCAAGGATTTCGATGCTTTGTAAAAGATTAAAGCCAATCACGGGTAACATAACATTCAACTGAAAGTTACCAGCTTGGCCACCGACGGTGATGGTGGCATCGTTTCCAATCACTTGGGCGCACACCATGGCGCATGCCTCAGGAATGACTGGGTTGACTTTGCCGGGCATGATGGAAGAACCTGGCTGCAAAGAAGGTAAGGCAATTTCACCCAGTCCTGCTAATGGCCCTGAATTCATCCAACGCAAATCATTCGCGATCTTCATCATTGAGCAGGCAATGGTTTTTAATTGGCCTGATAATTCAACGGCGGCATCTTGGGCGCTTAAGCCCTCAAAACGATTTTCATTAGGCGTAAACTGAATTCCAGTTTTTTCCGTCAGCTGAGCACACACGCGCGAACCAAAGTCTTCGGGGGCGTTGATCCCAGTGCCCACCGCAGTCCCGCCAATGCAAAGCTTTTGAATTCTGGCTCTGGTGGCCTCAACGCGTTCTAAACCGTGCTTGATTTGAGCGGCCCAGCCGCTTATTTCTTGCCCCATGGTCACCGGCATGGCATCCATCAAATGAGTGCGACCGGTTTTAGTAATCGCATGTAAGCTCTTGGCTTTTTTCTCAAGTACTTCATGCATGTGCTTGAGCGAGGGGATAAGATTGGCATGCAAGGCCATGGCGGCACTGACATGAATCGAGGTTGGGATCACATCGTTCGAGCTTTGGCACATGTTGACATGATCATTGGGGTGAACCCCATCAAACTCTTTGCACGCCAAGGTGGCAATCACCTCATTGGCGTTCATGTTCGAGCTGGTGCCAGATCCCGTTTGAAAGACATCGATGGGGAAATGATCGTCAAACTCCCCTTGGGCAACTCGAGTTGCCGCATTGGTAATGGCAGTGGCTGCCTTGGCGTCCAACAAGCTTAAGTCACGATTCACGCTGGCGCATGCGCCTTTGACTAAGCCCAGAGCTTGAATAAACCCACGCGGCATGGGCATGCCGCTGATGGGGAAATTATTGATGGCTCGTTGAGTTTGAGCCCCATACAGAGCCTCGGTTGGGACCTCAAGCTCGCCCATGCTGTCTTTGACTGTTCTGAACGTATTGCTCATCGTTGATCCTTAATTGGCTAAGTTTCTCAAAACGTAATGCAAGATCCCACCATGACGATAGTACTCAAGTTCTTGAGGCGTATCGATGCGCACATGGGCTTCAAACTCCATCGGCTTATCTCCCTCAACCATCACCTTCACCATAGAGCCAGGTTCAATGGTCGAGGCCTCAATCGAAAAGGACTCTTTTCCGGTCAACCCAAGACTGTCGGCGCCTTCACCGTCTTTAAATTGCAGCGGCAATACGCCCATGCCAATGAGATTGGAGCGATGAATGCGCTCAAAACTTTGGGCGATGACGGCTTTTACGCCCAAAAGAACCGTGCCTTTGGCTGCCCAGTCACGAGATGAACCAGTTCCATACTCTTTGCCGGCGATGACAATAAGGGGAGTCCCTTGCGCTTTGTAAGCGTTGGAAGCATCAAAGATGCTCATTTTTTCACCGGATGGTTGCATGGTGGTCCATCCACCCTCGGTGCCAGGGGCCATTTGGTTGCGAAGACGAATGTTGGCAAAGGTGCCTCGTATCATCACTTCGTGGTTTCCGCGTCGTGAGCCGTAAGAGTTAAACTCACGAATGCTCACCCCCTTGTCTTTTAGGTACTGGCCTGCTGGGGATTCTGGCGTGATCGCACCCGCCGGTGAAATGTGATCGGTAGTCACGGAATCGCCGACTTTGACAAGAACTCTGGCGCCTTTGATGTCTTGGATGGCGCTGGGCGCTTTGGTCATGTTTTCAAAGTAGGGCGGATGCTTGACGTACGTCGAGTCATCTTGCCATTCGTAGGTTTTTGAGTTTGGAATGTCTAAATTGCGCCAAGTCTCATCCCCGTCGTAAACACTGGCATAGCGCGTGCGGAACATGTCGGGTTTCACGGTTTTATTCACCAAATCATCAATTTCTTTTGGCGATGGCCACACATCTTTGAGATAGACCGGTTGCTCGTCTTTATCAAATCCTAGTGGCTCCGAGGTTAAATCAATGTTCATGGTACCTGCCAGAGCATAGGCCACCACTAAAGGCGGTGAGGCAAGATAAGCATTTCTGACTTCAGGGTGAATACGGCCCTCAAAGTTACGGTTTCCAGAAAGAACGGCAGAGACGGCCAAGTTACCATCGCGAATTCCTTTAGAGACCTCTTCAGGGAGTGGCCCGGAGTTGCCGATGCATGTGGTGCACCCAAAACCAACCAGATTAAAACCGAGCTGGTCGAGCTCATCAACAAGCTCGGCTTTTTCAAGATAATCCATCACCACTTGAGAGCCTGGAGCAAGAGAGGTTTTGACCCAAGGTTTTTTGCTAAGGCCCCGCGCATTGGCTTTTTGGGCGACAAGCCCGGCGGCCAACATGACCGCAGGGTTGGATGTGTTGGTGCACGAGGTGATGGCGGCGATTACCACATCTCCATGATGAAGGGCGTACCCATTGCCGTTGCCGACGTTGGCCTCACCCTCCATGATGCGAGCGCCTTCGTTCATGGCGTCTGCGTTGGCGCTGTCGTCGCCACGTTCTTTAAAGATTTCATCCATGAGTTTGGTGAACTGCGCTTTGGATTCATTCAGCGCGATGCGATCTTGAGGTCGTTTGGGACCGGCAATCGATGGCACCACATCACCCAAATCTAGCACTAAGGTATCGGTGTAACGCGCACGCTGACCGGCTTCGCGGAACATGCCTTGAGCTTTGGCGTAGGATTCAACCACGTTGATTTGTTTTTCATCACGACCGGAGAGTCTTAAATACTCTAAAGTCTCCTCATCAATGGGGAAGATGCCGCACGTGGCGCCATACTCTGGGGCCATGTTGGCAATCGTTGCGCGATCGGCCAAAGGAAGTTGAGCCAAACCTTCGCCAAAGAATTCCACAAACTTACCCACCACGCCTTTTTGGCGAAGCATTTCAACCACAGTTAGCACTAGGTCGGTGGCGGTCGAGCCACCGGCTAATTCCCCTTTGAGCTCAAAGCCAATCACTTCCGGGATGAGCATGGTGATGGGCTGACCCAACATGGCCGCTTCGGCCTCAATGCCGCCAACGCCCCAGCCTAATACACCAAGTCCGTTGATCATCGTGGTGTGAGAGTCGGTACCGACTAAGGTGTCTGGGTAGGTTAAGGTAGCCCCATTGGATGGTTTAGCAAAGACCGTGCGCGCTAAGTACTCAAGGTTGACCTGATGAACAATCCCTGTGCCTGGAGGAACGACTTTGAAGTTTTCGAACGCTTGTTGACCCCAGCGTAAAAATTGATAACGTTCTTTGTTGCGCTCGAATTCGCGCTGGGTATTTTTAGATAGTGAGTCAGGGCCGCCAAAGTAATCCACCATGACCGAGTGGTCAATGACCAACTCAACCGGAGAGAGTGGATTAATTTGTTTTGGATCACCACCGAGCATGGTCATGGCCTCACGCATGGCAGCTAAATCAACCACGGCAGGCACGCCAGTAAAGTCTTGCAAGATAACACGCGAAGGGGTGAACGCAATTTCAGTGGATGATTTGGTTTTTGGATCCCAGTCGATGAGGGCTTGAATGTCTTCTTTATTGATAGACTGTCCATCTTCGCACCTGAGTAAATTTTCAAGAAGGATTTTCATCGAAAACGGTAGAGAAGCCACCTTATCTTGATCAGGAAGCTTAGGCAGTGAATAAAACTCATACGAACTTCCATCCACTGTAAATTGATCAACGCATTTATAACTATCTGACATGAAAATCTCCTTGTAAGGGCTGATGAACACACTTTAGCCCATGTCACGGTGATGCCAGTGTATGCTTTTTTAAAAAAAAATGGTAGGTACAGCAATGGGTTGAAAATAAATTGTGAATCTAAACTAATTTATTTACACAAATTGACAATGGGAGCCTACACTTTTTACTGAGGAGGGCATCCTATGGAAGTTAACGAACCAATCGACTATCGTTTTGTGAACCCAAAATGTAGTTGTTTTAATTTGCGCAAAGCAACACGAGCTGTGACCCAGTACTACGATCACTGTCTTGAGCCTGCTGGTATTAGAGCCACCCAGTTTACTTTACTGGTGTCTTTAGCTTCAGTGTCGGCCCGGACGTTGACCGAGATGGCAAATTCACTAGTCATGGACAGAACCACTTTGACCCGGAACTTAAAACCTCTGGAAAAGTTGGGTTTTATCCATACGATTGATGCGCGCGATCGTCGCTCAAAAGCGTACGCTTTGACTGAGCACGGCAAAGAAACGTTGGCAAAAGGGTTGCCTTTGTGGCATCAAGCTCAAAAGAAGCTTCATGAAGGACTTGGTGAAGAGCGCTTTGAGCATCTATTAAAAGAATTAGACGCTGTTACAAAAATCATCGGCGAATAATTAGATCACTATGTAAGGGACCTACGTATGTCAGGTGCTTGGGATGCATTGGCTCAAGATAAAGAGCCAAACGGCTCCCCTGTGGAGGAGTCGAAAAACCCTAGTGAATCGAAAGATTCTACTGAGTTTTCTCAAATTGTGTTGGAGACACGTTCAGATTATGAGCGCATCGACCCTAGAGCGTCGTTGGATGCGACTCATATCTATTTAAGTGAGATTGGCTTTGCGCCACTGCTTTCTGCAGAAGAAGAAATTTATTATGCCCGTAAAGCCCTCAATGGCGATATGGAAGCTAAATCTCGCATGATTGAAAGCAATCTTCGTTTGGTGGTAAAAATCGCCAGGCGTTATCTAAATCGCGGCCTTACCTTGCTTGATTTAATCGAAGAAGGGAACCTTGGCCTTATCCGGGCTGTGGAAAAATTTGATCCAGAAAAAGGGTTTCGTTTTTCTACCTATGGGACTTGGTGGATCCGTCAGACCATCGAACGAGCCTTGATGAATCAAACCCGCACCATCCGCTTGCCCATTCATGTGGTCAAAGAGATGAATGTCTATCTTAGGATTTCACGAGAGTTGGCGCAAAAGCTTGATCATGAGCCAAACATCGAAGAAATTGCGCTTGAGGCCAATAAAAAGCCAGAAGAAGTGGAAAAAATCCTAGGGCTGAACGAGCGTTGTGGATCTCTGGATACCCCCATCGGCGGCGAGTCTGAGAAGTTTTTGATCGATTTGGTGTGCGATGAAGATGGCTTATCACCCATGGATGAGCTCGAAGAGCAAGATTTTTCCGATGAGCTTGAGCATTGGCTTGATCAACTTAGCCAAAAGCAACGCGATGTTGTGGTCAGACGGTTTGGGCTACGTGGATTTGAGCATGCCACCTTAGAAGACGTTGGCAATGATATTGGCTTGACCCGTGAACGAGTGCGACAAATCCAGGTTGAAGCGCTTGCTAAACTCAAAGCCATGCTCAAAGACAGAGGTTTAACGCCCGAGATGCTGTTTGCTCGCTCTTAGCGAGCAACGTTATTCTTGCATCAAGCAGGTGAGGCATGGATCCAAACCTTAACAAACTGATTGAAGGGTATCGAGCCTTTCAAAATCAAGCGACGTATAAACAAACGCTCCAGACGCTTGCCAAAGAAGGCCAACACCCTAACATTATGATCATCTCTTGTTGCGATGCCAGAGTAGAGCCTGCTCATGTGTTTGATTGTGAGCCAGGTGATTTATTCTGCCTTCGAAACGTAGCCAACATTGTTCCCCCTTATGCGAAGGCAGGGTCTCATCATGCGACCTCAGCGGCCTTAGAGTACGCCATATGCCATTTAAATGTGGCTCACCTTATCATCATGGGGCACAGTCATTGCGGCGGCCTAAAGGCTTTGATGGCTGATGAGCGCTTAGAGCAGGACGAGTTTATCTCGGATTGGATGCGTATGAATGAATTAGACGTGACTCAGTTTAGCGACGTGGATGAGCTAGCTAAGGTGGCGGTCTTGAATTCTGTAAAGCACTGTCATCAATTCCCCTGGATCAAAGAACGCCTCGAACAAGGGAGTTTGATGATTCATCCATGGTTTTTTGATCTTGAGCAAGCTCAGGTTTTGGTCCTCGATCCGGCCACAGGTTCTTCTAAGCCGCTTTAGTCGGTTTCGAAAGTGAAGACAATATCGGCTGAAATCGAGTTTTGGTGCGCTTGGGTCTCCAGAGTGAGATTCTTGCCCATTAAATAACGCAAGTTCACATAGCGGGCCGACTCATCCATCCCAAATGAGACTTGAGCCCGAAGACGGTTCGAGATTTGTTTTGAAACTAAGAGAGTGGTTTGCTCCAAAAAGCCTTTGTCTTTTTCCAGAGTGTTCGAAAACTCAATGCTGTCGACCCCAAGGCGTTGGGCAATGGTTTTTGACGATTGACTTGAGGTTAAAAAGTTACCGCGCAGTTGGTTAAAGGCCTGCGATAAGATTTGGGCCTCTGCGGTGGAGGCGGCTTGGGCGATGGGCTTATCTAGCAGTGCATAGGATAAAACATCGCCATCATTGATGTTGGCGTTTGAGATCAACACGATATGGGGGCGACGGACTGTCCCGGTTAGGTGCGCCCCTACGCGAGCCCTTTCTTGAGTAAAGCCCTGTTCATCGTTTAGGATTTTTACCTCACGGGTGCCTTTGATGTCCAAACTTGGATTTAAAATCGGCGCATGAGCCCAACTTAAGATCCCTCGGTCAATTTCAAGCCACTTGTTTTGAATCATATATTGAGCCTGTTTGAGCTCAATTTTACCTTTGGCTTGCCAAGGGGTCTCAGGTTGCTTGGTTAGGACTACCGAGCCTTGACCTTTGGTATCAATGTCAAACCCTCGAAAACGCACATTCTCGCCAAGTTTGAGGGTAATATTGGCTTGAACTCGTTCATAAATTGGACGAGAAGGGGCTTGGATTGGCTTTTTGTTTTTAACAAAGACCACGTCCGAAGAGGGAGCTTGATAATCGCTCCAAGTCTCCATGATCATGTCCATTTGAGGTACGTGAAGCAGGCCATCAATGGTGCTCAGGCCATCCTCGTAGCGTAAGTGCAAGTTCGCGTCCGCCAATAAAAATAAGTCAGGGGTTCTCGATAGAACCAGTCGGTCGCCTTTCAGCCAAGCCTCAAAACGAAAGGTCTTGTCAAAGGCCATATGGCCATGGATGGTGTAGGGGCTGTCACCAATGTCGCCTCGCCCCTCGAAACGTATGTTGCCATGGCCTTGCGAGCGAAGCTCTAAGGTGCTGACATGGATATGAGTTCCGTTTTCTTTGATGGGGAGGTGGACATCGGTGACGTTTGCTTGCCCATACCAAAGTGGGGCCATTAAGGTGCCTTTAAGGCCAATAAAGACATGCGTGTTTCCAGAGATGGAACTAAGCTCAGGGAAAAATCGCTCAATGGCTCGAAAGCTCGTAAAGTCGCCTTTGACAAACCCTGACAATGCAAAGGTATTTAAATCCAAAGTGATGTCGGCATCAATGGGGTTCGAGAACGCCTTTAAGGAGGCACTCAAGTGCAAACCGGCATTGAACTCGGTATGGAGCATGCCTGAGAAAGTTGGCATCTCTCCCAGAGCTGGATGGCGCCACTTGGATGGCTTCATGGTCCAAAGCCAACCTTTTTTTTGCGCTTTGCAGGTTAAGCCGGCGTTGATGATGTGATCGTCGAAATGAATCTTGGCCTCAAGCTCAACGTCATCAAGCCCACCTTTGACATCAATACGAGATGCTTTGATTTCATGACCATCAAACGCTAGGCGCTTGGATTGAATCTTGGCGCTCACAAACAAGCTGGGGCTCGTCTCGCTGGCATCAAGACAAAGGTTCCCGCGAGTGATGAGCTCACCCTCGACATCCGAAAAAAAACGCTCAACGTGCGCGAGTTTGATGTTCCAATTTGCATTGAGCTTATCGGTGGTTTTGATATGCACGTAGCCTTTGGAGGCACGAACTTCCATGGACCTCAATCCATTCTGATAACCTTGAGAGGTATCCAAATCATCAATTTTGATGACGTCAATATGCTCGTCTTGAGTGGAGCGAATGGTCAGACCATCAATGGTTAGCGTGTCAATCTTGATATTGAGCCAGGATGGTTCTTCGATGAAGGCTTTGGCTTGCTCTAACGAAAAGGGGCTTAACTCGGTGGATGAAGACCCATCATCAACAAGCTGGAACAACACATTTTCCATGCGCCATTCGGTGACGTGCAATTGGGCTACGAACAAGGCCTTAGGGTTAAAAGCGAAGGTGAGGGCATCCGCATTTACATGCGTGTCTGAGATGACCGCATCAAGTTTGTGCACTTCAAAGCCTTGAAAAAGGGAGCCCTCAAGGCGTTCGTACTGAATTTGATAAGGCGTCAGAAAGTGAGCCGCATTCACAATGAATTCTAAGCCCACGCTCGTGTAAAGCAACACCCAAGCCGACAAGGTAACGGCGCAAGTGGTCGCAATCAACGATAAAAAAGCGTGTATTTGGGCTCGAACGAGTAAATAAGGCATACATTCACCATCAAAACGGTCATGTATTATAAGTCAAAAACCTTTCAGACAACATTAAGTTGAATGGATTACTTTATCCGAATTCGGGGCCAAAACTTACATGCACTCGATAGCCTTCGCTGCTTTGGGTTAACGCTTTGGCCACATCCACTTTTAAAGGACCCAAGGGAGTGAGCCATCGAAGACCGGCACCGAATGAGAGTTCAAGATCATCGTTGATTTCACGCACAGCCGAGCCGCCATCGGTGAACAAAGCGCCTTGTATTTGGCCAAATCGAGTCTCAAATAAATGTTGTGAGAGCTCTAGTGTGCCAAGGATCAGATAGGCTCCACCCACAGGACGCAAAAGGCCATCGTCATCGACTTCGATGGGTAAGGCTCGGTAATCAAAACCGCGCAGGGAGTTGAGGCCACCGGCATAAAAGCGCAACGACAACGGGAGATTTTCATAATCATTGGGAATGATGGCCCCTAATTCGCCTTTGGCAAGCAACGTCGTGCTGGGGCTCAAAGGCCAAATACGCTTGCCCATGCCATAAAGCTGGACAAAGGTTTCATCCGATAAAAAACCATCAAACCCGGCCATGACTTTTGCTTCGATTTGATACCCTTGGGTAGGGTTGGCGGTATCGTTGACTTCGACCTTTTTGAAGGCGATCTCAGGCATTAAAAATTGGGAAGATTCGCTGACGTTGTTGGAGTCGCTAAAGTGTTCATTAAGATAGCGAAGCCCAATGGTGCGTACCCAAGAGCCCACTTCTTTAGTCTGGCTAATTTGACCAGAAAAGCGCTCAGAGGGTTTGTCCACGTATTCTTCGTCCGAATAATTGGCTGAAATTTGGTAGTTGTCGACCCAAGGTTTGGCCCCAGGGATGGTGTAGGCCGCATCAATGATGGTGTCGAGCTCAGATATTTTTAGCTTTGCGTCAAAGGTGTGCCCAAAGCGATTGAACTTTTTACGGTTCCAGCCCAGCCTCACCCTAAATTGGGTGTTGGTGTCATAGCCTACCCCAATTAAATAGCGATTGGCTCTGGCATCTTCGAGCGACGCCTTAATGGGGACTTCATTCCCTTGAGGGGGTTGTGGTTCAAAGTTCACCTTGGAGAATAAATCCGATTGAATCATGCGCCGTTCAAATTCACTCAAGGTGGCTGCACGAAAAGGCCGGTTGGTGGCATCGGGTACAAATCTTCTCAAAAACGATTCATCGTAAAAGCTCTCACCAAACGTAATCTGGCCAAACTGGTACTGAGGGCCTGGTGCTAGCCTTAAAACAATATCCGCCATAAATTGTTCTAGATCGACCAAGATTTGGCTGGTTTCAAAAATAGCTTCGATGTAGCCTCGCTCATAAGCGATGGCAAGGAGCTCTGACTTAGCGTCTTCATAGGGTTCATGCCTGAGACGATCGCCTTGTTTCAGAGGAAACGCTTTTGCCCATTCGTTAAACGCTTGAGCATCAAATGGGGGTTGGTAGGAGAGAGCCACGTCATCAACTAGCGTGGGTCGACCTAATTGAATGGTGTAACGAACCTGGGTTGAGGATGAGGTGGTGGTTATCTTGCCTTGAACGTTGGGGTGATAGTAACCAAAGGGTTGCAAGGCAAGTTTGATTTCCTCAAACCCACGCTGGTAGAGCACATTGATTTGATCTGAGCTTAACTCATTCTCTTTTCGAACGTTGAGTGTCAGACCTTCTTGCACATTATTAAGCAGTTCACCGTCTACGCCTTGCACCGTGATTTGCACATCGGCAAAGGCACAAGGGTGACAACAGGCGAAAGCGAGGGCAAGTAAAGAGGGTATCCTATTTCGGGTTTTCAAAACTCAAATTCCCTGAGTCATAATCGTAGGCAAAAATTTCAGCGTATCGACCCCAGTCAATCGCCACTTTGAAGACGCGCTCGGCTTCCCCTTCAGTCAAATAATCTTGAAGCTCACTCAAAAAGTAATCTTCAGATTCAATTTGGTTTGCACGCTGAGTCAGCGTGTCTTTCACAAATTTAACCAGTGGGATGTTGATTAATTGATCGGCAAAGATCTTTTTGCGCGTGAGAATGTCGGCTTGGGCAAAGGTTTTTCCAATCTCGGTTAACTGGATGTCCCCTTTAGAGACTTTAGCCAGACCTAAGATTTCTAGGGCCTCGGTAATGGGGAACAGACTGTCTGCATCGAGATGCACTTGTTCGGCCAAATCGGGTAAGTCCATGGCACGGTTGTTTTCATCCAGCTCTTCGACAAGACCGCTGAGCTCAGAAATGGCCGCATCCGGTAGACGATACCCCAAATCAATTTTCTTATAATCAGCCCCAGCATCCTCAGGACGGACTTCTTCGACGTTTTGACTGGTGGTCATCAAGGTATAGATATCATCCACCAATTTTCTAAAGTGGGGATCTTTGGGATTTCTTGGGGTCTGGCTGGTGACTTTAATCTCCGCACGGATGTTGCCAGGATCAGAGGCAAAAATCATAATCCTGTCGGCCATCAGCGCGGCCTCTTCAATGTTATGGGTCACAAATAAAATCCCTTTGGTTCGGGTTTGTTTGTTGTTCCATAAGTCTAAGAGATCGCCTCGCAAGTTTTCTGCGGTCAACACATCCAGCGCCGAGAAGGGCTCATCCATCAGTAAAAGCTCAGGCTCAACCACCAAAGCCCTAGCAAAACCAACTCGTTGGCGCATGCCCCCCGAAAGCTCTTTGGGGTAAGCGCTCTCAAACCCATCCAAACCAATGGTATCAATGGCTTTGAGTGCACGTTTTCTACGTTCATTGGGCTCAACGCCCAAAGCTTCGAGTCCTAGCTCCACATTTTGCAACACGGTCAACCAGGGGAGTAGAGCGAAGCTTTGAAACACCATCGCAATCCCTTGAACGGGCTTGGTCACAGACTCACCGCGATAGATGACCTCGCCCTCAGTGGGCTTGATGAGTCCAGCGATAATGCGAAGCAACGTGGATTTGCCCGAGCCAGACTTGCCTAAAAGGGCAATGATTTCATTTTCTTTCATGTCAAACGAGACATGATCTAAGACCACTAAGTCTTGACGGTCTTTCGTTTTGAAAGATTTTTGAACTTCATTGACAGAAAAAAGGATAGTTTGTTCGCTCATCGGGTCAACCTACGTGATATCTTTCTTGGGCTAAGTTATAAAGCTTGTGCCAAACGGTGCGATTTAAAATAAAGACATACAAACACATCACAGCAATGCCTAAAGCGATGCGCGGGAAGTCACCGGCTTCAGTAAACTCAGTGATGTAGCCACCAAGGCCTGTCGCATGCAGGGTTTCATCGCCCCATTTGACCACATCGGCGATGATGGAGGCATTCCAACATCCACCGGCAGCGGTCATGGCGCCGGTGACGTAAAAAGGGAAGATGGCCGGTAAGATGACTTTTTTCCACCAAAGCCAGCCACGTACTTGATAGTTTTTAGCCGCCAGACGGATCTCAAGAGGCATGGTCATGGCCCCAGCAATCACATTAAACAAAATGTACCATTGGGTGCCTAAAATCATCAAAGGGGAGGTCCAGATCTCCACGTTCAAGTCGTACGTGATGATCAGCATGAACAAAAAGGGGTAGACTAAGTTTGCTGGAAAGGCGGCAAAAAACTGGACCAAAGGCTGCGCTCTGGCAGCCCATTTGGGATGCAATCCGATCCACACTCCAATCGGGACCCAGACAAGAGAGCTCAAGATGATCAATACCGCAACTTTGAAGGTGGTCACAAGCCCCAGGTAAAATACCTCTAAGGTCTCAGCCAGGGTAAAGTTGGTATAGGTAAACCAGCCAAGCAATGAAGCAGCGCCAAAAACACTGGCAAACAAGGCCAAGTTCCAAAAAGAGACGGCTGTCCATGAAAGGGCTTTTTTCATGGGTTGAGACAAACGTGGGACGCGCTTGCTCACAGGGGGAGATTTGGGGTTGATGGCAAACTCTTTAAACCGTGAGAGCCAACGTTTTACCACCTTGGTCACGTGCGACTCTTGAAGCATATCTAAAAACCAAGAGCCTGCCGCCTCAACTTCTTCGTTGGGCTCAGATTTGAACTTTTCAGACCAAACGAGTAAGGGGCGAAAGATGAGTTGATCGTACCCTATGATCACAATCAGCATGGCCATGATGACTAAGCCAATCGCTCCATAGTTGGCTTGTTCTTGCGCTTTCATGATGAAAGAGCCAATGCCGGGCAGATAGTATTGGTGATTGGCCACAGAGATGGCCTCTGATGCCACCACAAAAAACCAACCGGCAGACAAAGACATCATGGTGTTCCAAAGCAAAGAAGGAACGGCAAAGGGGACCTCTAAGCGCCAAAACTTCTGCCAAGGGTTTAAGTGATACATCCTGGCCACTTCATTCAGATCTTTAGGTAAGGTCTTGAGCGACTGATAAAAGCTCAACGCCATGTTCCATACCTGGGAAGTGAAAATCACAAAAATAGCAGCGCACTCAGGTCCTAATCTTGATCCTGGGAACAAATAGATAAACGCCATGACACTGATCGACAAAAAACCCAAAATGGGCACCGACTGCATGATGTCAATAAACGGAAGTATGACCGCCTCCGCTCGACGGTTTTTGGCGGCTAAAGTGCCAATCGTAAAGGTGAATAAAAATGAGAAAAATAGAGCAATGGCCATACGAATAATCGTATAAAGAGAATACTCAGGCAACACGGTCCACGTTAACTCGATCGCAAACGGCTCCCCCTCGATGAAAGGCGTGGCCATCTTGCCCGCACCCCAAAGAATGGCGGTCATCAATCCAAAAAACAACAATAAGATGATGATGTCCCACTGATTGAGCTTAATTTGAAGCTTATCTTTCGGTTGTACGTAATGTTGCTTTTCTGACATAGGATTAAGATCTAATGACGCCTCACTGTTAGTTGTTCAATGTACACATTTCGTGCAAATCACACAACATAACTGCACCCAACCCCCTAATTGTCAGTTGTATGACTTTTTGGTTTGAGTCCTTGACCAATAGGCTTTTAGTTTTTTTTCATAGATAATGAGGGAGTTAATTTTTTTAGAATCTGCTATGGATAGAGTTCATGTTTGATGTCTACGGAGGGTGACAATGATCCGCATAAAGCCTGCCTTGGTGGCTCCAATAGCCAGTATTATGATCTTTGTCATGGGGTCGGGCTTTTATACCACCATTACCACGTTGCATCTGACGAAGGCCAACATTGATACTTGGGTCATTGGTTGCATTTCAAGTGCCTATTTTTGCGGACTCCTGATCAGCGCTTTTCGGGCCCAGTTTTATATTCTTCGAGTTGGCCATATTAGGGCCTTTGCTACGTTTGCGGCTTTTATCGCTGTCACCACCTTATTGCAGGGATTGTTTTTTTCTCCAACGCTTTGGGTCTTTTTACGCTTTGTCGCCGGATATGGGTTAGCTGGGGTGGCAGTGGTGGTTGAAAGTTGGCTGCTTGACTCCTCTGGAACAGGGGACCGAGGCACGGTTTTAGCCATTTACATGTTTGCTTTTTATTTCGCTCAATCGATGAGCCAGTTGTTTTTAAGAGTTGATTTTGCAATGAGCATCGAGCCCTATTGCACCATTGCCATACTCTCGGCGATTGCCATCATTCCGGTTTGCATGACTCGCTTTAATGCCCCTTGCCCTGAAGAGCCAAGCATTTTGCCGTTTCGATATCTATTGAAAAGAGTGCCTCTTGGGGTTTGTGGTTGCTTTATCGCAGGTCTTTTGCTGGGGCCTATCTATACGCTTTTACCCGATTATCTGATTGGAGCGGGTAAAGAAAAATCTGAAATTGGTCTTATCATGATGACTTTGATTTTGGGGGGAACGTTGTTGCAATACCCCATTGGGCGCCTGTCTGATAAGTATGACAGGATGAAGGTCTTACTTTATATATGCCTTGGGGCTACGATTTGCTTTGTGGCTTTCATTCCGGATTATTACAGCACTCCTTGGTTGATGGGCTTAGGCTTTATCATGGGTGGCTTCACCTTTACGGTTTACCCTTTGTGTATTTCCCATACCATTGATCACATCAAACAATCCGATATGATTTCTGCCATTTCAACCTTGCTCTTGGCCTTTGGAGCAGGCTCAGCGATAGGGCCACTTATTGCGCCAGGGTTTACGATTGCTTTTGGACCCAATGGGCTTTGTTTTTATTTGTTGTTCATCGGCGTTGTGCTGATAATATTTACAACCATAAGGTTGATAAGCAACAAGCCCTACAAGTATGATGAGCACGTAGATTTTGTGAGCATCCCAAGAACGACTCCTAACGCGGTACCAGATCCGTTAGAACAACAAGAACAGGAAACTAGTTAGTTTTCATGTTGCTATGTATTGAGGGTGCATACTACTGTGATATAATCAAATCTATGACACAGTTATCAAACACAAATCTCAAAAAAAAATGCCACCTTTGGGTGGTATTGCTGTTTGGTGTCATCGGAAGTTTACATATGAGTGTTTCATTTGCCCAATCGAGCGAGCCACAAGTGCTCCACCAGTTATTAAATCTTATCAATGAGCGTTTTTCATTGATGGAGCAAACCGCCGCCATCAAACTTTCGCAAAATCTTCCCACCTATGATCCGGCTCGAGAGCAGCATGTCTTGGCCGATCTTCGTGATGAGGCAAACGACTACGGGTTGGAACTTTCTTCGTTGCAGCAATTCGTTCAAGCTCAGATGAGAATTAATGTTGAGCTGCAAAATCACTGGCATCGCAAGTGGTCTAAGGAAAAGTTCGATGTGTCTAAATACTTTGAGGGAGAGTTGAACCAAACCGTTCGTCCTCGCCTCAATGACATTACGCATAAAATGGTGGCTGCACTCGACGACTTGTTGGATGAGTTTGACATTAGTGAGCACCAGGAACAGGTCAAGAATCTCATCGACACCCAGCTCGATGCACCTTTTCTCACCCAACACCACAAGGATCAAGTGTTTTATGCGTTGAGCTCTGTGAAAAGAGACTAGCATGCAAACGCCTTTTCTTGACTTAAGCCAACAGGGCTGGACGGCTTCCCTTAGCCTTTTACGAAGTAAACCCTCGCCATGGGTGAGTAGTCTCATTGAACATGAGCGCCACTTGGTTAAATCCATCGAAGCGGTCGTGCATGGGCTACATTTTGAAATGCTTCATCAATCCATCAGCGCTTTTCATGAGTCAATGCTTGGCGTGATTGATCAAGCGAAGACCATGCTGTTTCGCCAGATTTTGATGACCAACACCGCGCCTTTGGTGTTTGCTCAGGTTGTCATGAGCGACTCTTTGTATCAAGCCAATCAATCCATCATGGATAATCTTGGCTCAAACCCGATAGGCCAAGCCTTATTGTTTGAGCAGAAGTTTGAGCGATCGGACTTCGAGTTTTGTCTGATTGACGATAAGGCTACTTTAGAGCATCTATCATTGCGGGTTGGACAGCCCCAGTTAAATCCAGTTTGGGCAAGACGATCACGATTTACCAATCAAGACGGTCAATGTTTAGTGATTGAGCTTTTCTTAAATCATCTTGTTAGAAATCATGCCTAATACGCCTTTCATTCAATACGTGCCTTACCAGGCGCCTGAACAAGTGCTTTTAAAGTGCCCTCAGCAAAACTTAGTCTGGTTGGATTCGTCTCGATTGGAACACGAGGGGCGTTTTTCATATTTGTGTGTGGACCCCATCGAGGTTATTCGTGTTCATCGGCATAAGGTGAATGGTCAACCGGTGGCAAAGCCTTTTGCCTACTTAAAAAGTATCCTTAAAGCGCATCGATTAGACAAGCATCCGGACGGTCCAGATTTCCAAGGTGGGTTAGCGGGCCTGTTTAGTTACGATTGCTATCGATACATTGAGCCTTATGAGTTCACGAGTGAGGATGATGCTCAGTACCCTGATATGATGTTGGGACACTACGATCTTGTTTTCGCATTTGACTGCATTGAGCAAACCTTGTGCATTGTCTCGACTGGGTTCGCAGGCGATGACAGTGAGTCTAGAGCACAAAGAGCGCATAAACGAATCCAGTGGGCTCAAGCATTATTACAAGGGCCATCGAAACCTTATCCTATCTTTGAACAAAGCATCCAGTTTACCCCCAATTGCCCCAAGTCGGTTTATCTTGAGCAAGTGGAGCGTACCATGGAGTATATACGAGCAGGGGATATCTTTGAGGCTAATTTTACCCAGCGTTTTTACTCCGACACCCCAGAGTTAGATACGCTAGGGCTTTACTACCAATTACGAGCGGCCAACCGAGCCCCGTTTGCAGCCTACCTTCGTTTTGATAATCTAACCATAATGTCTGCCTCACCAGAGCGTTTTTTAAAAGCCTCACAAGGCGATGTCCAAGCTAAGCCGATAAAAGGAACGACTAAGCGTTCCAAGGATCCGTTTGATGACGATAAGCGAAAACGAGCGTTGATCGACTCTGAAAAGGACTGGGCTGAAAACGTCATGATTGTGGACTTGATGCGCAATGATTTATCAAAAGTTTGCCAGCCAGGGACTGTTCAGGTTCCAACGCTTTGTGGTCTCGAAAGTTTTGAGACGGTTCACCACCTGGTCTCAACGGTGGAAGGGCAACTCAAGCAAGATCTTTGCATCACTGACTTGCTCGAAGCAACGTTTCCTGGAGGCTCGATCACAGGAGCTCCCAAAATTAGAGCCGTGGAAATTATTGATGAACTTGAAACCCACGTCCGCGGCCCTTACTGTGGGAGTGCTGGTTTTTTGTCTGTCACCCAAGATATGGATTTATCCATCCTCATTCGTACCCTTTGTTATCGCAATGATCGACTGACTCTTGCCGCTGGAGGGGCCATCACCATCGACTCTAACCCCGAGCACGAGTATGAGGAGTCATACGCAAAAGTCCAAGTCATCATGGATTTGCTCAACGCTTAAGTGCCTAAGCGATACTTCATTGAACGTATGTTCAGTCTTATTATCTGTCGCAATACCGGGCAAACGGCTCAACGACTTTAAATACCATCACCACTATCAAACCCTATTTTGATCTTTCATCGTAAAAAGGTCACCTAAACGACCATGGAGGGGTTATGTTAAGATTTGGTGCTAAAAAACACGATGAGGATGAGCCTCGAGAGATATCACCCGAACTCAGCGAAGCTCTGCAAGGGTTAAAAGACAAGCAAGACACCCACTTTCATTACGGCGATGGGGTTGCACCCTGGGATGACTTTTATCGCTTTGTGAATGGCGCGTGGCTAGATACCTTTGAGATCCCCGACGATAAAGCCATCTATGGAGCGTTCCATGGGCTCAGAGACAAAACGTCCGCTGATTTAATCGCATTGATCCAAACGTTGAACGAGCAAGGCCCATCCAATGCCGACGAGCAAAAAATAATGGCTCTTTATCAAAGTTATATGGACACAGATAAGGTCGAAGCCCTTGGATTATCGCCCATAGAACCCATGCTCAACCATATTCAGAGCATTGATTCCATCGAAGCTCTGGTCTACCAAATGGCCAACCTCCATGCGGCTGGGGTCAAACTGCCTTTTGCCATCTACGTCTCTCCCGATGTGAAAGCCGAAGATGAATATGCACTTCATATTACACAATCGGGCTTAGGTCTGCCTGAAAAACAATATTATTTAAAAGACGATGAAAAGCACCAAGAATATCGTCAAGAGTATCGAGCATACATTACGCGCCTTTTAGAAAAAGCAGGGCTAGATCCAACCAAAGCCGACATGATCATCGAACTTGAAACAAAGATGGCTCAAGCGCACTGGGAACGTGAACGACTTCGCGATGCGAATGCTCGATACAATAAATTAAGCATGGAACAGCTTTGTGAAGGAAAACACTTTCCTTGGCAACAATTTTTTGAAGAGTCAGGGTGTTACGACCTTGAACATGTGATTGTAGGCCAAGTGGATTATCTTCAAGCGTTCGATGACCTCTTTCAATCCACGTCCTTGGAAGACTGGAAAGCCTACATGGCCTTTCGTACCGTCAATCAATTTGCGAGTTACTTACCCAATGATTTAGCTTCTGAGAAATTTAATTTTTATCGAGGTGTACTTTCAGGGATAAAAGAGCCTGAGCCACGTGGAAAACGAGCAATGGACTTTTTGGACGGTACGGTTGGGGAGAGTCTAGGAAAAGTGTATGTCGCTCATCATTTTCCTGAGGAAGCGAAGATAAAAATGATTGCGATGATTGATAACATCAAGCAGGTGTTTGCGACCTCCATCGAGAATAATACTTGGATGAGCGATACGACCAAAGCCCAGGCTCTGGAAAAGCTTGCCAAAATGACCATTAAGCTCGGTTATCCAGATCAATGGGAAAACATTGATGACTTAGAGTTCTCTGATGATGACTTATTTGGAAACGTCATGGCCGTCAGTTTTCATGAGTCGTTGAAAGCGATTGATAAAATAGGCAAGCCGGTCAATAAAGAAGAGTGGCACATGAATCCGCAAACCGTCAATGCGTATTTTAACCCAACCACGAATGAAATTTGTTTCCCGGCCGCGATTTTGCAACCGCCTTTTTTCGATAAGGATGCGATTGATGCACTAAACTATGGCGCCATAGGGGCCGTCATCGGTCACGAGATCTCTCATGCGTTTGATGACCAAGGCAGTCACTACAACGCTGAGGGTAAGTTGGTGGATTGGTGGACTCAAGATGACTTAAAAGAGTTCCAAAAGCGTGTGGAGGCATTGGCGCTAGAGTACGATGCTTATGAGCCACTCGAAGGCGTTCATGTCAATGGTCACTTAACGTTAGGGGAAAACATTGCTGATTTAACGGGACTTACCATGGCCGTTAGAGCCTACAAAATGTCTCACCCTCAGGACAGTGAGCCTGGCGTCGATGGCTTTACCCCGACTCAATCAATTTTCTTAAGCTTTTCCAATGTTTGGAGAAATAAAGCAAGAGAAGATGCCATTCGTTCAAGAGTCGCCACTGATCCCCATGCACCAGGAGAGTTCAGAGCTAACGGAACTCTGCGAAACGTCGATGCCTTTCATGAAGCGTTTGAAACGAAAGAGGGGGATGATATGTATAAGCCCGAGGAGAAAAGAATTAAGCTTTGGAGTTAATCGTCCAACATCACAGAAGCGCGCCCAGGCGCGCTTTTTTTTAGTAAGTTTGCATTAATAGCAGACTTCATTCATCAACCATCAAGGTGACATTTTCACTCAACTGAGCTAACTTGGCGACATTGTTCCAAATCAGAGTTTACGATGTCACTGGACTCACCACGTAAAGATACGGGGGGATTATCCCGATGTTCTTCTTTAACCTTCTTGTACGACCGTCTCAGCTTAGAAGAAAACACTCAAACGCCTCGCTTGCCGCCAGGCTATGCCCGCTTTGGTCCTTTTAAAGAGGCTCATAAGCTTTTTAATGATACGATGAAAAGCCTATGGGACCAGATTCAAGATTCTGAATCGCCCAGCTGTGATCCGGTTCAACTAGATCTAGCAAAGAAAATCTACGTTAAGTGCACAGAGCCCAGTGACTTTGATCTCGATAAAAGTCCTTTATTAAAAGACTTGTTAAACCATGTTTCTGAGCTAAGGACCAAAGAAGATTTGGTGTCCATGTGGGGAAAGTGGTCTAGGTTTGACATTTTTCCACTCTACAGAGTCGGTGTTGTTCAAGATTTATACGATCATCTGAAGCTAAAAATTTGGGCGCGTCTTTGCCCAAGATTTCCTTTTAATCCCTTCTCAAAAAAATGGGGTGCCCATCAACAATCTTGGATGGATTACTTGGGCAAGTTAATGCCGTTTTTGAGCGATCAAGAGCTCGAGGAATGCGCGTACTTTTATCATCGCTTAGCCATCATTTTCTGGCAGTTTGAGAAAAATCAAAGCTTGTATAATGTCACCCCCTATTCTGTCTTAGAGCATGAACCAGAACCAGAACCAGAACCAAAACCAAAACCAAACACCTTTAGTTGGAGTACCTTCTTTTCATCCTTGGGCGCTGATATCGATGAATGTTTGATTCAATCCCTTGACAGCATTCAAAATCTTGGTGCATTGATAGAAACAACTGAGCTTAATACTCTAAAAAATTGGTCAGAGTTCGTATTAAGGGATACGTTAGCTCCATTCATCTCATTCGATTTTCATGCGATCCATTTTGAATACCATCAGGTTGAGCTTAGGGGGGTAAGATTCAATGGTTTTACCCATTTTGGGCTTGAGCAGATAAACACGTGGTTTCCTCAATTGATGATGAGTCCGTTTATAGAACATTTGCACGATGAGGACGCGGATAACCTTGTAAGAAGAGTGTTTGATCGGGTAAGAGAAGCTGGGTTAGCCTATCTTGAGCAGGTTGATTGGTTGGATGATGAGTCAAAAGCCTGGGCATTACGGCAATTACGTGAATTGACGGTACTTATTTGCCCTCCAAAACCTAAGCGTCATAAGGTGCCTAGCTTTGATGAGAGATTCACGTTGGTGGATAACGAGTTAATGAGGCGAAGGTCTCGATGTGATTCTCACTTGAATAGCTTAGGGCGTTCAGGTAAATCTGACGATAAAATGTCTTGGAAGTTATACTCGCTTCATTCGATTTGTTATCGTCCTTTGGCCAATCAGATTGTGGTGCCGGTCACCACGACTCATACTTTTGCTAAATTGGAGCGTGAAGGTGAGGCAAGTTTATTCGGCCAACTAGGGAATCAAATTGGTCATGAGATTGCACACGCGATTGATCCGTGTCGATTTGGGTATGCATCAAAATCTCAACAATGGTCGAGCTCAACTTTGGAACGTTATCAATCCTTTATTGATGACATTAAAACACAAGTTGATGAATTAAATCTCAAGGTAAAGATTTGCCCAGATCATACCATCAATGAGACATTTGCTGATCGTTTAGGGGCCGTTTTTGCACGCAATGCCTATGCGATAGGAAATCCTTTTAAAGAGGAGGCCTTCATACGAGCATTTAAAAGCATGATGGAATGCGTGCAGACTCCCCAAGATAGGTTACTTCGCTATGACCTAGATCAGCACCCCCCTCTTGATGTACGTAAAGCACTTGTTTTGAGCACATTAGGTGTCGAAGTCCCTGAATCACAACCCACAACCTCAAAACGACGGCGCAGTTCAGCCCCATAAGTGGGTGATTACTTACAAGTCTTGATTCATGGGGTTAGAAGGAACTTTTTATGAATAACTAATATCTGAGTTTTTTATCGTGAAAAAGCTCGATTATGGCCAGCAATCCAATTGTCCCAAACGACAGCGAATTTAAAAAAAAGGTAAAGACTCAAAATAGTTTACAAGATCTTGCCCGTTGTCTTTCGAAGGTTGAGTATCTAAATACATCAAGAAATTCTCAAGGAAAAATACCCTCGAGCGCTGTCATTTCCTTCATTATGCAACTCAACGCGAAGATAAGCCAATACCCACATAATGCAACCATGCAAGAGGTGGAATATTTGTGCAGCCAGCTGCCTGGACATGCTGGGGTTAGAGAACAGGCTATAAAAATATCGAAACAAATACTCAAAGAAAAAAAACAATTAGAAGCTGCTGATCATCAACAGTCAAGCAAAATTCAGCAGCAAATTCGTTCCATGTCGAGTCTTAATGAATTGACGGCTTACTTGAGTCAATTTGAAAAGATACCGACGAGCCAAGGGTTAGTCGATGCTTCAGTTTTCGTTTTTAACATTAAGCAACTTGGTGCTCTTTATACACCACCCATCGACAACGCTCAGAAAACCGACATCAAAGGGTATATCCGCGTTAACATCACCTCTGTCAACGGACTTGAGGATCAAGTTAATGAATTGTTCGATCAAGGCGTTGAGCATGATGCCAAGCTTGCCCAAAAACTTGGAAAAGCTTCAAGTCTTGACCAGGTAAAACAGATTATTGAGGACCATGATTTCAGCCGTGGCATGATTGGTTTTCCGCAACAAGAGACAAGAAAAAACCAAATACGCACCATGTTAGCAAATCTCATGGACCAGAAAATGGCTAATCAAGATGATTATGCTAGATTTGCTCAGGCTCTTCCCATTGATAACCTTTTAGGCACGAGAAATGTTATCGCTGCCTTGGCTTCGAACAGTCAAACGCCTCGTCAGAGGATTAATCTCGAAACCTCGGCCGCTTTTCATGCCACTCGACAATTAAGTGAACAAATTCAAGCGATCGTCTCTGATCCGTCATTGGATATGTCGTCTAAACTTGCAAGTCTTAAAGACCTTCACGACCGCAACCGCGACGTTACCGTAGCTCGAATCAATCAAAATGGACGAACAGAGGTCCGCACCTTTCATCAAACCGGTTTTCACCAAATGGTTGGGCTTATGCAAGCGGGCCGTACAACACTCGATTACAAAGGTAAAACCTTTGCCGCAGATCAACTTGTTTCCAGAGGGTTTGGCTTAAGCCAATCTTGCGCCTCTTTATTTCATCAATTTAAACACGACAAAGCTCGTGCTCGTCCTCTACCAAAAAAGCCGAATAGAAGCAGCCCCGTCACTTGGAAAAAAAGCTCACAAAGTCGCTCCGTTGGGTTTTCAGACACAGTGGAGTTTAGTGATGGTGCAGCGCCTCAGCCTACAAAACGCCATGATGGGAAACGACCGAAGTAAAACTTGGCCAGTGGGCCTGAATACGCCTCGTCTTTCTATGTGAGTAACCACTCATTCAATCTTTGGGTGAGCGTCTATTTTTCAATGATAAATTTGATTCACTTAAGATTTGTCATTAATATGTGGCGTTCTGAATGAGGAGCCTTTTATGAAACAACTGGATCAAGCATCGATTGAACAAGTCTCAGGGGGTAGCGTTCTTGGCGTTATCACGTTTGGAACCCTAGGTTTTTGGACTGGTGCGAGTTTAGGTTGTTGTATGGGCGGCGTAGGTGCTATTCCAGGCGCAGCCTTAGGAGTACTTATCGGAGCCTACATGGGCACCGATGCTCAGCCTCAAGTGATTATTATTGAATCCAACACCGAGTTATAAGTTAAATAACTCACGTTGGCAGGAGATGACATGCAAGTATTGAACGTTAAACAAACTCAAACCGTTTCAGGTGGAGTTCCAGTGACAGCTGCGGCTGTTGCTTTGATCTCAGGCTATTTGGTCGTTGACTGTGTGAAGTCTGGAGCTTTATTGAACGCAACCGTCTTTGGTGGCGTGGCTTGTGGCTTGGTGCTTTGCGCTTAGCAAGGGCCTAAAAAAAAGGGCAGACCAGAGGATGGCCTGCCCAAAAGTGGAATGAACCCCTATTCATCATCCCAATTAAGCGCCCCGCCCACTTGGTATTCAGTGACACGAGTCTCAAAAAAGTTTTTCTCTTTCTTAAGGTCGATGATTTCACTCATCCAAGGGAAGGGGTTTGTTGCTCCCGTAAACATTTCAGGTAGGCCAATCTGAGCGCAGCGACGGTTGACGATGTATTGGAGATACTCTTCAAACATAGCCGCATTCAAGCCTAGAACGCCGCGAGGCATGGTGTCTCTAGCGTATTGGCACTCAAGCTCATAACCTTCACGAATAATTTTTTGCATCTCAGCTTGGAACTCAGGCGTCCACACGTCTGGGTTTTCAATCTTGATTTGATTGATGACGTCGATTCCGAAGTTCAAGTGCATAGACTCATCTCTTAAGATGTACTGGAATTGCTCAGCGACACCCACCATCTTATTGCGACGACCAAGAGAAAGGACTTGCACAAAGCCAACGTAGAAGAAGATCCCTTCGAAGACCACGTAAAAGGCAATGAGGTCACGAAGCAGACGCTGATTGTCTTCATTGGTGCCCGTCTGGAAGTTTGGATCACACAAGCTTTGAGTAAACGGTAGAGCCCAAGCGGCTTTAGCAGCCACAGATGGCAATTCGCGGTACATGTTGAACACGCGAGACTCGTCCATCGCAAGCGATTCGATGCAATACTGATAAGCGTGCGTGTGAACGGCCTCTTCAAAGGCTTGTCTTAACAAGTATTGGCGACACTCAGGGTTCGTGATGTGACGGTACAAGGCCAAGACTAAGTTATTGGCCACCAAAGAGTCGGCTGTTGAGAAAAAGCCTAATGAACGCTCGATGATAAGACGCTCGTCTTCGGTGAGGCCATCAAGACTCTTCCAAAGGACCAAGTCGGCTGCCATGTTAATTTCTTGTGGCATCCAGTGGTTGGCACATCCGGTCAGGTATTTATCCCAAGCCCACTCGTATTTGAATGGGACTAATTGGTTTAGGTCGGCTCGGCAGTTGATGATCATCTTATCATCGACTTGAATACGGGCCGCGCCCATTTCAATTTGCTCGAGACCTGTGGCTCCCCCTTTTACGGGGGACTCATTTCTTTCGCTGGTTTCACTCATGGTGTTTCCCCTAATTATAAAATGTTATTGGCATGCTTCACATTCAGGATCATCAATCGCACACATCTTGGGTTCTGTCTCTGGAGCCGCTTGGACCGCATTTAACTTAGAGCGATTCAAGGTCGATTTCTCAGCATCAGATGCCCCCAAAGTACGAAGATAATAGGTGGTTTTAAGACCACTCATCCAAGCCAGTTTGTAGATGGCATCAATTTTCTTGCCTGAGGGTTGGTTCAGGTACAAATTGAGCGACTGGGCTTGGTCAATCCATTTTTGACGTCTTGAGCCGGCTTCAATCAACCATTTTGGCTCGACCTCAAAGGCGGTCGCGTATTTATCTTTGAGCTCTTGTGGAATACGGTCGATGTTTTGAACACTGCCATCGAAGTATTTCAAATCATTCACAAGGACTTCATCCCAAAGGTTTAGCGCTTTCAAATCTTTCACCAAATACGGGTTGACCACCGTAAATTCACCCGACAGGTTCGATTTTACATACAAGTTCTGGAAGGTGGGCTCAATGGATTGAGACACCCCACAAATGTTTGAAATCGTAGCCGTGGGTGCAATGGCCATTACGTTGGAGTTTCTCATGCCCACGGTTGTCACACGTTGACGTAGCGTTGCCCAATCCAAAGTTTGAGTCGTATCTTGGTTTAGATAAGTCCCACGATTCTCTTTCAATAATTGAATTGAATCGATAGGCAGAACCCCTTTGCTCCATAGTGAGCCTTCAAAGGACTCATAAGCACCACGCTCTTGCGCCAAGTTGGTAGAGGCTTGAATCGCAAAGTAGCTGATGGCTTCCATGGATTTATCAGCAAATTCAATGGCTTGTTTTGAGCTGTAAGGGACATTTAGCTTGTATAAAGCGTCCTGGAAGCCCATCAAACCAAGACCAATGGGGCGATGCTTTAAGTTAGAACGACGCGCTTGAATCACAGAGTAGTAGTTGATATCAATCACGTTATCCAACATGCGAATCGCCGTGTTGACGGTACGCTCAAGCTTTTCAACATCAAGGCCATTTTCACCAATGTGCTGGGCCAAGTTGATGGAACCTAGGTTACATACGGCGATCTCTTCATCCGAAGTATTCAGTGTGATCTCTGTGCAAAGGTTTGAGCTATGAACCACACCAATGTGCTGCTGAGGCGAACGCAAGTTGCATGGATCTTTAAACGTCACCCATGGATGGCCGGTTTCAAAGACCATGCCAAGCATCTTACGCCACAAAGCTTTCGCTTTCATGCGTCTGAAGTTTTTGATCTTGCCAGCATCGGCTTTGGCTTCGTACTCGGCGTATTTCTCTTCAAACGCTTTGCCGTACAAATCGTGAAGATCTGGCGCCTCATCCGGTGAGAACAAGGTCCAATCTTTGTCTTCGTTGACGCGCTTCATGAACAAATCAGGAACCCAGTTGGCTGTGTTCATGTCGTGTGTGCGACGACGATCATCACCGGTGTTCTTTCGGAGCTCAATGAACTCTTCGATGTCTAAGTGCCAAGTTTCAAGATAAGCACACATAGCGCCTTTACGCTTACCACCTTGGTTGACGGCAACGGCGGTGTCGTTAGCCACTTTCAAGAAAGGCACAAGACCTTGAGATTTACCGTTGGTCCCTTTGATGTGAGCACCCATGGCACGGACGCGAGTCCAATCGTTGCCAAGTCCGCCCGCGTATTTACTTAACAGAGCGTCGTCTTTAATGGCGTCGTAAATACCCGCCAAATCATCAGGCACGGTGGTTAAGTAGCAGCTGGAAAGCTGTGAACGCAACGTTCCAGAATTAAACAGAGTGGGGGTCGAGCTCATGTAATCAAAGGATGATAACAAGTTGTAGAACTCAATCGCACGTTCGTTTTTGTCTTTTTCTTCAATCGCAAGACCCATGGCCACACGCATGAAAAACACTTGTGGGATTTCAAAACGAGTCTCATTTTTATGGATAAAATAGCGATCATAAAGCGTTTGAATGCCTAGGTAGTTAAACTTTAAGTCATTTTCAGGCTTTAAGGCGCGTCCCAAACGGTCCAAGTCAAAGGAACGAAGCACTGGGGAGAGTAGGCTAAATTCAATGCCGGTCTCTAGGTACTTTTTGAAGATTTCAGGGTATAGATTAAGCTTTTCTTCATGCGTGTTCGGCGTTGGCATGCTCAAAAAGCCACATGCTTCACCGTGGATCTCATCAAGAAGAAGACGAGCAGCTACGAGTGAGTAGTTAGGCTCTTGTTCAATCTTCGTACGAGCACTCATCACAAGCGCTTTTTGTAGATCGCGGTTATGAATGCCGTTAAAAATGTTCTTGATGGTTTCGTCAACGATGTATTGTGAAGATACCTCATCCACGCCTTCACACGCTCTATTCACGGTTTGCGTGAGGCGATCAATATCGAGAGGACGTGTGTGACCATCATCAAAAGTGACCAACAAATCGCTATGAGTGGCAGCTTTTTGCTCTTTTTCACGAGCAAGACGACGTTCTTCACGGAAAAGAATGTAGCTTCTGGCAACTTTATGCAGGCCACGACGCATCAAACATAGCTCAACTTGATCTTGAACGTCTTCGACGCGAACAATACCGCTGCCGTTTAGATGTCTTGATACCGCTTTTGATACTTCTTCGGTCAATTCGTCAACGACTTCATGCACACGACGAGAAGCGGCCGCATTACCACCTTCTACCTCTAAATAGGCTTTCGTTATGGCGATTTTGATCTTCTCTGCATTGAAAGGCACCAAACTTTTGTTGTCTCTTCTCATGACATACAATTGACCTGGCTTTGGTGCAACTAACGGCGTGCTGTTGTCAGGCGCTTGAGTGGTTTTCGCTTCCACGTCTTGCCGTGCCGTAATGTTAGTATCCATAATTTCCCCTTAACGCCAAAAACTGTTTATCTATACACCGAGAGTTCAATAAGCGAATTGTTGGTTTACTGATTAGCTTGGATTTGTTTCAAACCCCAAGATGTAGTTGCTCAATAACTCCTATACACAAGATAGTGCGCTTTGATGGAGTTTGCAAGTGGAGATCCTGTGGGTAACTTGGGGAAAAACTGTCAGCAGTTGAGATTGGGTAAATTGCAGAGATTGTTGCTGGGGAAGCAGACAAAAAAAAAGCAGGAAATTTCAGCAATTTCCTGCTTGCATTCTTTTAACTCTTTTAATTAGAGAGCGTCTAACCAGTGAGTTAGGAAGTTGCCGTGTTGACCAATGTATTCTGGATCATTGAAAGTCAACGAAATTAAGCTGATTCCCTGAAGAGATGCAACTAAGTTAAGTGCTAGTCTTTTTGACTCTTCTTCAGATTTACCAAGTGATACGAACTGACGCTCACACCAGCCTAATACTTTTTGCATCAAAGAAGCAGAAGCGGCACTGATTTCGCCACCTTGTTTACCAAGTTCTTGGCAAAGACTTCCAAGAGAGTCACCGAAGCGTGCAGCTACATCCGCATTTGAAGCGCCGTGGCGAACAAACGTAGCAAGACGGTCTTTAACAGCAGGAATTTGTTCCCAATCGCCAAACAAGTTATCAAACTCTTTCTTGCGCTTGTCGACGACAGCCATGATGATCGCGTCTTTTGACTTAAAGTAGTAGTAAACGTTACCCAAAGGCACTTCAGCCAATTCAGCAATGTTTGCTAGAGTCGTGTTGCTCACGCCTTGCTGATGAAACAGGGTATCCGCTGCATCTACTAAACGCTCACGCTTATCGTTACGTCGTGCCATATAAAACCACCTATCTATTAGACAATACTTGAAAATGGGCTCTCAATCGTTGATTTATGCTGTAAGTAGCTAATCAACTAAATTTGAGAGCATTATACATGGTTAGTTACATAGTTCAACTTAGCGACTTAAATATTTGTCAATTTCGACGTGATGAGCGGTATTTGATCACAGATGGAGTGGTATTTACATAAGATAACCGACTAACTATGTCTGTAACCCACTGAATGGCTTGTTAATTTTACTTATAAGTGGCAAGCTTTGACCTCTCATTACTCTTTTTATTAGTGGTTGTAAGTTGAATGACTAATTACTATTTAGAGAGAGTCATGCTTCAGGGATTATAGAAAAGCAATAATGGAGAAGTAACATGGCCCAGTCTCATATCTTAGGTTACCCGCGTATTGGCAGTGATCGCCAAACGAAACGCGCTGTCGAGGCCTATTGGTCAAAGGAAATCACCGCCAGCGAACTGCACGATCGTACCAACGCTATCAAAGAGGCCAATTGGCTTGCTCAAAAACAAGCTGGCCTTGATTATGTCACCGTCAACGATTTTTCGTGCTATGACCACGTTCTTGATATGTCGGCTTTGCTTGGGGTTGTGCCTGAGCGTTTTGAATCGACAGGAGACGTCAGTGTCGATACCTACTTTAGAATGGCCAGAGGGCGTGCGCCAACGGGTAAAGACGTTCCCGCCTGTGAAATGACCAAGTGGTTTGACACGAACTATCATTATATAGTCCCAGAATTAGCCGATGATCAGACCTTTTCCATCAGCTGCCCGAAACTATTTGGTGAAGTCGATCATGCCAAAGGGCTTGGCTACCAAGTAAAACCTGTCCTGGTCGGTCCAATCACTTATTTATGGTTATCGAAAGCCAAGGGCCAAAACACGGATAAACTGGTTCACCTTGATAAGTTAGTGGCCGCTTACGAGCAGATTTTGACTCGTTTAAGTGAGCAGGGCGTTGAGTGGGTCCAAGTTGATGAGCCAGCGTTAAGCCTGGATTTACCCAAAGAGTGGGTAAGTGCCTTCCCAAGTGTCTATGAGCGCTTAAACCAAGCTCGTACCAAGATCATGATTGCCACCTATTTTGGCTCCTTGGAAGAAAACCTAAATCTTATTGGTAAGGTTGCCTGCCAAGGTTGGCATTTGGATCGAGTTCGTGGTCAAGACGATTTAAACAAAGTGCTTCAATGGTTGCCTAGTGAATCGGTTTTATCGCTTGGTGTGATTGATGGCCGCAACATCTGGAAAGCCGACTTATCGAGCAAACTTGAGTCGATTCGACCCGTCTATGAAACCTTAGGCGAGCGTTTATGGGTATCGACGTCATGCTCATTGCTTCACTCGCCGGTCGATCTTGACAACGAAGTGAAAATCGACAAAGAAATCAAAAGCTGGTTAGCTTTTGCCAAACAAAAACTTGGTGAAGTTGCCTTATTAAAACAGGCGTTGGTGGACCCAAGCTCAGTTGCTGATGAATTAAAAGCGTTTGATGCGTGTGCGGTTTCGCGCCAAACCTCAACTCGAATCCACAACCAGGCGGTCAAAGATCGAATCGATGCCATTGATGTAAGCATGAGACAGCGCCAAAATCGCTACCAGACTCGTGCTAAGGCACAAAAAGAAGCGCTCCAGCTTCCTTTGGCGCCAACCACGACCATTGGTTCGTTCCCGCAAACCAAAGAAATCCGTTCGCTTCGTCGTAACTGGAAGAAGGGCGATTTAAGCACTCAAGAATATGAGACTCAAATCAAAGCTCAGATCCAGCATTGCGTGAAGGTTCAAGAAGAAATTGGTTTGGACGTGTTGGTGCACGGCGAAGCCGAGCGCAATGACATGGTTGAGTATTTCGGTGAGCTTTTAGATGGTTATGCGTTCACTCAAAACGGATGGGTGCAAAGTTATGGTTCCCGTTGTGTGAAACCCCCCATCATCTACGGAGATGTCTCAAGACGCCAACCGATGACGGTTGAATGGACGGCTTACGCGCAATCGCTCACTACAAAGTGGATGAAAGGGATGCTCACCGGACCTGTGACCATGTTGTTCTGGTCGTTTGTTCGTGATGATCAACCTCGCTCCACCACCGCCAATCAAATTGCTTTGGCGTTGCGTGATGAGTTGATTGATTTAGAAAAAGCCAACATTAAAATCATCCAATTGGATGAGCCGGCTTTTCGTGAAGGGCTGCCTCTTCGTAAAAAAGAATGGTTGTCTTATCTTGAATGGGCGGTGGATGCTTTTCGTTTATCGACCAGCGGGGTTCAAGACAGCACTCAGGTCCACACCCACATGTGTTACTCCGAGTTTAATGATGTCATTGAGTCGATCGCAGCTTTAGATGCGGACGTCATTACCATCGAAACGTCGCGTTCAGACATGGAGCTATTAGAAGCCTTTGAAGACTTCCAATACCCCAATGAGATTGGCCCAGGCGTGTATGACATTCACTCACCGATTGTCCCATGCGCCAAGGACATGGTCTCATTGATGGAAAAAGCGGCCTCGAATATCCCCGTTGAACGTCTTTGGGTGAACCCGGACTGTGGCTTGAAAACACGCGGCTGGCCTGAAACCATCGATGCGCTCAAAGAGATGGTGAAAGCGGCGCAAATCGTGCGTGAAACCGCGACTCAAAAAGAGCCTGAATTGGCTTAAACTCAAAAGCGCAGCATGGCTGCGCTTTTTCTATTGGGGGTAAAGGGTATGAAAACAGGTTTTTTTAGCTTGACGGCCATTGGCTTTGGTCTAGAGGATTATCGTCAAATGTTTGCGCTAAGCGAGGCCGATCTTGCCTTGAATATGCTCGATTGTCGGGCCGGAGCCAGTGCCTTTGCTGCCCAATTAAACCAACAAGGGGGGCAGGTGGTTGCCACTGATCCCCTTTATGCGAATTCGTTTGAACACATTCAAGACTTGATCAAACGAGCCCGTCAAGACATTAACAACACGTTGTTATCCGTGCCTGATGTTCATCAGTTTTTGCAAGAGCATGACGATAACGTTGAGATTTTCTTAAACGACTTTGAACAAGGCTTTGAATCCCAGCGCTATCAAAACCGTAAGTTACCCTCTTTAGGGTTTGACGACGAACGCTTTGATTTGGCCCTTATCTCCCATTACCTTTTTACTTATACCCAACGTCTAAGCTTTGATGATCACATGAAAGCCATCCTAGAGTTGCTTCGAGTGGCCAATGAAGTTCGCATCTTTCCACTGGTGACCGATCAGGGGGAAATCTCACCTTACGTCGGAGACATCATAGCCCAATGCCAAGAGCACGGTTTTGGGGTGGAGCTCAAAAGCGTCAATTATAAAATCCAACAAAAGGGCAATGCCATGCTTCGATTATGGTCTGAAGCCTGCGACGTTGAAAAGCATGACAATCGTCCTTAACTCTAAACATTCGAGCTGATACCTACGGTTTTGCTTGACCATGCAGGTAAATGACTTCAATCAATGGCGTGGAAGACCATGATTTTCCTGGTCTTGCGCAAACATACAGATAGTTGTATTTTGCAGGGATACTCATTTGCTTGGAAAGGATTCATGTCGCAACCTAAGATACTCGCCTTTGCTGGAAGCCTAAGAAAAAACTCGTTTAATAAAAAATTAGTTCAGTATGCTGCCTCTTTGGCCCAAAGCAAGGGGGCGCACCTTGAGTATGTTGATTTAAGCGATCTCAATCTTCCTTTATACAATGGTGACATTGAGGACCAAGGGTTTCCAAAATCTGTTCATGATCTAAAACAAAAAATGATCGGCTCGACAGGGTTTATGATAGCTTGCCCTGAGTACAATGGTTCCATCACTGCAGCCTTAAAAAACATGATTGATTGGGCGTCTCGCCCGGAGCCGGATGAGGCTCCGCTTATTGCCTTTCGTGGCAAAGTGGTATCCTTAATGGCTTGCTCACCAGGCGCATTGGGCGGCATTCGAGGGCTTCCTCACAACCGAACCATTCTTTCTGGCATTGGATGTTTGGTCTTGCCTACGATGGTCGCCGTCTCTAAAGTGCATGAAGTTCTGGGAGAGGATGGCGTACCTCAAACGGATTTTGTTCAAAACCAATTAAATAAACTTGTAGATGAGCATATCGACTACACGAAAAAGCTCGCATAAAAGGAGAAAGGGTATGCTCTTTAATCACGTGAATCATGATGAGCTGAGCTGGGGTGAACTTAAACTAGTATACGGCGCATGTTGGGCGATCATGGTATGGTTGGGATATTCTGTCTGGAAGCACACAAAAAACACCGACACGGATGGCTCATCTAATCTCAAAAAAGATAATAAACTCGAGTCAATCAGTGGCTCTGAGGATGATCATCCAAGCGAGAGCTGCGCAGCCCCCGGTGTCTTTTATCAATTTGGTGACGTTGGGCCTTCAACGCTGAGTAAGCAGGAGCTAACGGATGGCCCAGCTAACACGAGTTCTGAGATGACAAGAAGTCGCTCAGCAAGCACATTGGTTTAAATAAGCACTCAAGGAAGAGTAACATGCCAGAAAAGCCAAGAGAAAAACTACCCACCTCACATTCACCATGGGAGGTCAAAGGTGATAGTGACTCTTTAGGGTCAAATTCAGGACAAGGGCAAAATGAGGCGCCAGAGGCGCCGACGACGCCCACCACACCCACCACACCTTTTGTTCGCGAGGGAGCACCATCGCCTGAGCCACGCCCCAAAAGGCGACCGTGAACACACGTAAAACCGATGAGTTTGACTGGACCGACGCCAAACAACAGCACCGCTGCCAACGATGAGATGGGCACAGCTTCCATGCATGTCCTTGCCGCTTTTCTTGGTGGTGTTGTCCTGTGCATTTGTTGTTTGATGGTGAAGGTATTGCGCTCAGAGGCTAAGCTTTATCGAAATGCTGGGCCAAGAGATAGTTTTTACTTGTCATCGTCCTCATCTGATTCGGATGAAGAGGGGGCACGCAGGCCACCCTTAGTCATGGTCTACCAAGGTCATCGCGAGCCTCAAACAAGCCGTTACGGCGCGCTGGATGAGTCAGGAATTAGGAATGCTGACCAGAGCAAGCGCTCCTCGCCAAGAGTGCGAAACTAATCTTCATATTTAAGTGGCATTCATGTTGGGCCAAAACGCTGAATAACTCTGCGATGTTTACCTATACCCATCAACCTAAGGCCGCTGAAAGCTTATTTACCTGATAGAAACCTCGAAGTAGGTTTGCTAAGATGCAACCTGTATTTTTTGGGTTTTCTACTTATGTTTTTTGATAGTAAAGCTGTTCAATTGTATTTTGAGAGTAAAGCTGTTCAAACAGTTTTATTCTTCACATTTGTCCTAACTTTGGCCGGCTGTTTCGCTGCAGCATTATACAGATTAGGAGTTTACTCTATAGGGATTTCCCCAGAATTAATGAACCGTATAAGAGAACGTGGTGAGAGATATGATGAACTGAATCGTATAAGAGAACTTCGTGAGAGACATGACGAACTGAATCCTACGGTTGACGCGAATGTATCAGATATTCTGCAGAGAGAAAATCCCCCCTCAATAACTTCACCGTCAGCAAGGGGAGAGCTCACTCCAGATGGCTCCCCGCCTGAGGAAGCTCCACCTCAGTTGGATTGCATCTTTACCGAAGAATCTCCCTTATTGGGCGCAAGACGTGTAAATGCTAAACGGGCAAAGGGTTAACTCCATGATGGGAGCATTTCTGCAGTAAAAAAAGCATAGAGATAACATCTGTCCTTGAGAGACCCCGGATAAGACAGTTGGCCAACCTTTTGAGTGTGATAGTAAGCATAAGCTAGGTCTGATACCATACGATACGTACTTTTTTAGATTCTCTACTTATGTTTTATCAAGATAAAAGCTTTGTCACACCCGTTCTCACCTTCTTAGGGATAGGGCTGTTTTGTTTATTATGTGGTTGTGTTCGTGGCTATTGGTGCAATCCTCGTCGCTCACGAAGCACCAGCTCAGATCCACTATCTTCACGAGTCGACGCTTCACGAGAGCCACAAGGCCAACGTTCAATGCCTCATTACCCTCCAACCCCTGTGTCTACCACAGCGCTAAAGCCTAGTGAAAAAAGTTCTTTGCTAAGCCCTGCTGTGAGAAAGGCGGCCACCTTGACTCCTGGAGGGCCTCGTGGATAATGAAGATAGCCCCTTTGAGGCCATCAAGTGGGTTCTCCCTATAGCCATACTTTGGTGCTCACTCGTTGTCTGGTCTGTGCGTAAACTGATGTCAATGCTTGTTTACGATTTAAATAAAAAAGAAGACGCCACCGTTGTCGTTGATGAAGAATCGTCCTTCTCCAGCAAAAGCCCACCACCTAAATATTTTAAGCAAGAGCCCTCGTCTCAACCCGACCCACGGGATTGGAGTAAAGTTCCGAGGAGCGATCCGGAAGCCGCTAGACCCCAAGACCGTAAACTTGGCACCTCGTATCGATAGTGATACGGTCTTATTAGATGAGAGTGTTGATGCCAAAACAACCTCTTTGATCCGAAGGAAAGATGTTGTTGCAAAAGGAATTAGCGCATGTCATTTACATTAGATTCTGCATGGGAAGCTGCCCAGGACATACCTCAAGGAGTTTGGTTTGGGCTAGTCGGTGCATTGATTACCATCGGAGTTTGCCTATGTTTTCGTTCAAGAAGCCAGCAGGCATCATCACCGATAAAAAGCGATGTTGAGAAAGGCGGAGGAGGTGTGATGATACCCTTAGGTTTATGTGATGGTCTAGCGGGCTCCATGCTTCATCAATATCAAACAAGCCCAAAACCCAAGACTCCAGCTTTTAAACCCTATACGGATGCCGCGCATGAGGCGAGTGACTCTCCATATGCCAAAACCCGCCTCCCAGCGGTACTGCAAAGAATGAGTGGTTATTAACGCTTTTACTCTCTTTATTTGAGAGCAATAAAAGTCATTAAGGTATCAAGATTCTTTTATGTCGAGCTACTCTCTCTATAATCACGATATAAGCGCGTATGACGGTCAAGCCAGTTTAAACAGTGATGATATGACTCAGACTCCACGATTTTTTACCAGGCTTTTAACGCTGTGGTGAAGTTGAAAGTCTTCGATGGTCCAATCAAGTGGTTGCTAAGGTCAACAAGGCGTTGAGCAAGATGAACATGTCTTAACAGAAAGTGCGCGCATGGTAGCAGTCTTTTAGTCACAACTTGCCCCATCAGTTTATGTCATTACTCTCTTATGATCATGATGATAATCACAGAATCTATGACTCAAAAGGCCCTTAAATCAGCACTATAGCCTTAAGTGATCTGCTGCATTGATACGGATAGTATGAATGCTGTGATATCCAGTATATTACTCACCATACTCTTATAACTTATTGACATACATCTGAGTTTGGCAAACAGTCTTGCTTTGACCAAATTGTTTTAGAAATGATCAAGAAGATATTCGCGTCTTTTCTTTTTCACAATAAAAGCCAGCTCCAAAGGCGAGCACAAAGTAGACGGAATTTATTTGGCCAAGATTGAGTTGAATTGAGCATTGATCAATGAATTGACTCAATATGAATATACAAGGTTAGGTGAGATTTATATAATGCATAACGGCACAGTATCAGAAAATTCAGAGTCCTTTTACCGATCATTTGGAGGTATAGCTCTTCTCGCGGTGCTATTTTCGGCTGCTGGAGGTTTAGTAGCATTTTTAATTAGCGGAATTATAAAATGCTTAGAGGGTTGCAAAGATGCAGTCGACGGTACTCGCCCTCAACCCAGTCAACAAAGAATAGGAACAGGGCCCATTCCCCCTCGTGGTTTGAGCACAAGGAGCAATCCAGCAACAAATCATCGGGCACAAGCTAGACAAGGTGTAAGTGGGCCGGGAAGTTTTAGCATGTATAGTAGAGAACGAAGGGCTTGTAATCATGGTGATGAGACTCGAATCTCCGGCCAACACTATGGTGCTCCTAAAAACAGAGTGCCTGGTGCCGCAAGCAGAGGAAATCGTACTAATGTAAACCGTTCGCGGCCTACCCTAAGCAGGGTATAAGGTGTTGTGGGTTTTTAGCTATGAGTAACTCAACAAATCTTGAAGACGAAACCACATTGAATTTTTTCTTGGCGATGGTCATCATGGGGTGGTTACTTACCTGCAGTATGTTTTGTATTTTTGGACGCTCGTGCCTAGCTTCATGCAAACAGCTTTTATTTAAAGCGGAAGACGATTTGGAGACTCCATCCGATGATAGCTCTCGTCGGCAATCAAAAACCTCTAGGGAGCTTGAAGAAGGTACAAACCAAATAAAGAATCCTCAATTTGGAGGTGGGTACGGTTGGCTGCTAGGGTATCGGCAAAATAAAGAGCCCGAACCAAAAGATGATGGCCAGCATCAAAATAGTATGCAAGCTCGAGTCGCTTAACTATGCTAAGCTCATCAGCATCAAGTCATCAAAATGATGATGCAATCCCTATCCTAGATCCGGTTACCGTTTTATTCTTCGCCCCTGTGGTCATACTATGTCTTGGAATAGCTTACAATGGCATAAAATCTTTTTGTCTCAGGTTAGCAAGAAGGTCTGCCCATCAACCTCAAAATCCAATCAGCCCCTCTCCAGCAGAGGTTGAATTAATGGATTTTTTCCAGTCATTCGAGACGGATGAAAGTAACGTATCATTCAACCCGCAATTAAGATGACAGAACTCAGGGGTGTTGGAAGTTGTTAGGCCAAGTGTGCGTGATGGTTCATCTTTAGATAAGCCCAATTCAGAACCGAGTAGAGAAAGAATAGAAAGGTCTGGATTGTCGCACGTTTGATTGAGTGCCAGTAAGAATAGGCATCCATTTAATTTAATGAGAGTTTAATTTGGACAACGCTAGCGAATCCATGAGTTTTAAAGAGTTTGATTCGGTTGAAAAAGGGCTCTACTTCGTTTTGATGGGCGTTGGCTCAACGATCATACTAACGCTGGCATACTGGTGTATGAAAGGCCTATTTCGAACAATCAACAGCCAATGTCATGAGGTATCCTTCACCCCCTTGGATGAGTCCGGTTCTCATGGACCGGATGAACCCTCAAACTATTTAACCAACAATAACCTGAGTGCTTTTACTCCACAGTTAGAGATGAAAAAATCGCAGTCTAGAGGAAGAACTAACAGCCAGTCCTCAGCCGAAGGCTATGAATCGGACAGTTCAAGTTATAATCCTGCCATGTCTTTTCAATAACAAGGTTGGCTCGATGGAGTCTTGATGCAGTAGGAGCACATAAAGGTCAGAGAGTCATGAAAACACTGGTATAACCATTAATGTTATAAACTATTCGATTGCAATGCTTTCCATTGCTTCAGCCGCTTTTGTTGCCTACCTTTGCATTATGTGTCGTATGTGCTACCAAGACCAAATCATACGAGGTGAAAGAAGAGCTAGACGAAATGCTCAATACCCACTGTCTTCGACTCATGATGTGGTTGGCGTGCCTTACGAGGCAACAGGGCACTCAATCGAAGAAGAAATGCAACCACGAACGTGGGGAAATGGAATTGACGATGCCGCCACATTGGTTGAGCTCCATGCCTTTGGCTACAGCAGGGCAAGTTCAAGTGCCACAGTTAGTGTTGAACATGATGATGGAGTAAGCCTTTTGAATACACGCCGGCTGAGATAGAAATTTTAAGCACTGTCTTTTTCATCGAATCGTATATGGCATAAATTGATTCGTACGTGTCGATAACAAATCCACACTTATGTCTTGTTCATGGTTATCCTTTTATCTTTGTTTTTTTTACACTTATCTCAAATGAATTGACCTCTCTTAATGTGTTGGTTAACTTAACTGTATGGTTTTAATTCATCATTAGGAGCTAAAATGCACCCTAAAGAATTACTAGATTCTCTAGGCCATACGTTTGCTCATTTAAGTCACGAAGAACGAGAGCAGCTATTATTTGAGTTTATATGCTTATTAGCTGTCATTGGTCCTTTAGTCCTGACTGTAGAATATATTGACAATAACTACTTTCTTCCAAGACGAATTAATGCAGAAATTCGCTCTGTCTGTGAGCGTGCCTGTGATGAGGGTAGTATGGGTGCTATTAATAAACAATGTGAGCAGTACTGGAAAGAACACGCTACTGATGAAACTATTAAATATTGCCTTGATATTGCCTCTGAAAAAGATCATCAACTATTATTTTTGAAGTTCCTTGATATGTTTGGATGTAAAGAGGATTTAATTGCCGAGTACAAAACTGCGTATGATATCAATGAGGGTACAGCTGTCACCGATGAATCACTATTCGATTTTTATCAGGCTAAAGAAAAGAATCTGCCAACGGTTCTCTATGGCGCGCATTACTTAATTAGAGCTAGTGAGTATGAATCGGCTCGATTACCCGCTGAGATAGTAAACAATATCGTGTCCTTTCTTCCTGGGTATGAGCTATCAGCAAAAAAACAGCAAGATGGTATGAGCAGACTAGATCGAACTATTAATACAGCTCAAGAGCATTTTGCCGAAATTGAACGTTGTGAAATCAAAGAGGCTCGTGACGGTGATGATACTAATTGTCTTGATCCAGACTATGCACCAAAACTATCATTTGTTTAGTATGGTTTAGATATAAAAGAAAATGAAGGTCATTATTTTAAGTGATGATGGCCATCATAGCGATGCACCTATTCAAAAAACTATTTGGTATGAATGGTTGCAGCATGCTTACATGACTTTTTCAGTCGATCCTTTTGAATACATTGAGTAGGGGACAGTCATATCCAAGGATGAAAAGTGTGACAAGGCATGAGCTTGTCATGCCTTGTCAATGACAGGCTTTTTACATGTTGGAGGCAACAAAGTCCCAATCAACAAGAGTCCAAAACGCGGTCA
>CAYNJF010000005.1:45554-84001 GCA_964397555.1 uncultured Francisellaceae bacterium | reverse complement strand
ATCATGTTGTTGATGATTCCTCGATCATGCCGACTGGTGTGGAAGCTTTATCAGAAAATTTTTGGGATACCCATGGCAAAAGCATGGAGTCATGGCAGTCCAATGGTAAGACTTTTTACAAAGTGACAGGACCTGAGACAAAATCTTGGGGTGCGAACACCTGCATTTACAGCAACGACGAAAGTGACTTTGAAGCCATTGTTCGAAAGCGCGAGGGAGAGAGCGCGCACATTGAGTATTGCCGTGACTTCAGAAAACCCAAAAATTGCGTATGGGGGATCAACGCCCGTAACCTGGAGCAAAACTTTGCGCTAAATTTCTTACTTGACCCCAACATCGATTTCATCACACTCATTGGAGCTGCCGGCACTGGAAAAACGTTGTTGACCTTAGCGGCTGCTTGTAAGCAAATGCTTGATGATGAGCTTTACAACGAAGTCATTGTCACGCGTGTCACTGTCCCAGTGGGAGATGACATTGGGTTCTTGCCAGGCTCTGAAGAAGAGAAAATGACGCCTTGGATGGGTGCTTTGATGGACAACCTAGAAGTGCTTGGGCAATACAAGAAAGACTGTCGCATGGACGAGTTGATGAAGACACGCATTAAAGTGCGCTCTTTGAACTTCATGCGTGGACGAACCTTCTTGAAAAAATTCGTCATCATCGATGAGGCTCAAAACTTAACCGCCAAACAAATGCAAACTTTGGTCACTCGTGCCGGACCTGGCACCAAGATGGTGGTGCTAGGGAATGTCAATCAGATTGACACCCCCTACCTTACCGAAGCGACTTCAGGGTTGACCTTTGTGGTGCAAAAGTTCAAGAACTGGCAGCACGGCGGTCATATCACCTTGAAGCGTGGCGAACGCTCACGCTTAGCCGATTACGCCATCTCCGTGCTTAAGTGATTGGTTCATTGCCTGGTCTTTGGCTTTAGGCCAGGCATTTAACACCGCCTTGACCAAGGTAGCCAAAGGAATCGCAAAGAAGATCCCCCAAAAGCCCCAAACTCCCCCAAAGAATAAAATCGCAATCACGATGGCCACCGGGTGCAAGTTAACCGCCTCCGAGAACAGTAAGGGCACCAAAACATTCCCATCTAAGATCTGAATGATAAAATAACAAACCGCGACCCAAGCAAACTCCGGACCAATGCCCCAGTTGAAAAAAGCCACCAATAAGACGGGAATGGTGACTACGGTTGCGCCCACGTAGGGAATAAGAACACTCAAGCCTACCAAGGTCGATAATAAAATCGAATAAGGCATTTTGAGCCAACTAAAGACAAAGAAAGTAGCCAGACCAATGATAAAGACTTCAGCCACTTTGCCACGTACGTAATTACCAATTTGATCATCAACCTCTTCCCAAACCTGATTCAAGATCGGGCGTTTGTTGGGTAAAAAGTTGGTGCACCATCGGATGATTTTGGTGTGATCTTTTAAAAAGAAGAACACCATCAACGGCACCAAAATTAAATAGACCATCAAAGCGATAAAATTGGGAATGGAAGACAAGGTCACTTGAACTGCATTTCGTCCAAAGCCGGAAAGTTGATCTTTGATGTTCTTGGTAAACCCTTCGATGCCTTCTTGAGAGATGTATTCTGGGAATCGCTCTGGGAGTAAATAAAGCAACGATTGCGTTTTTTCAAGCATGTTGGGCAGCTCTTCAACTAGGCGTACCATTTGGCGCCAAGCGATGGGCCATAACACTAAAAACCCGATAAAAAACAAACTCAAAAAGCCCGCGTAAACCAAAAATACCCCGACGTTGCGTGGGACACGAAACTCTTCTAAACGTTTAACTCCCGACTGAAGAAAATAAGCGATGATGATGCTGGCAAGCAAGGGCGCGGTCACTTGAGAGAACGAGTAGATAAGGAAAAAACCACCGATGAGGATGGCGGCTAAAAGCACCGCTTCCGGATCGGAGAAGTATCGGTGAAACCACCCTTTGATGACGTCAAACACTGCAGGCCCCCTCAATTAAGTTAGTAAACCATTTAGTCAATGGTTGTTCTTTCAGTGCGATTAGTATGCTAAGCTTTTAAACAAACTGATCTATAGTATCAGGGCTTCAGGTATTCTCAATGATTCGACGACTATTAATTATTAGCCTGTGCATGAGCTTGTTTACCAGCGCTCAAGCCATGAACGAGCTACCTGATCTTGGCTCTCCGGCCTCATTGATTTTATCAACGCGCGATGAGCAAAATCTATCTCGCCAAGTGATGAATGAGATCAGCCAAAGCTTAGCGTTGTCAAAAGATCCGGTCGTGAATGACTACCTTCATGCCATCGGTTATCGAATCATCGCAACCCATCGCTCGAACCCTAAATCCTACACCTTCTTTGCCATTGAAGATAACTCGATCAACGCATTTGCTGTCCCTGGTGGCTCCATTGGTGTCAACACAGGTCTTATCTTGGCCGCTCAAAGTGAGAGTGAATTAGCGGGCGTGATTGCGCATGAAGTGGCTCACGTGCACCTTCAACACATTGCTCGATTCATAGAGCATATGGGACGAGTGCGTTTATCGAACATTGCCGGTGTCATCGCTTCGGTCATTCTGGCCACCCAAAACCCCAATGCGGGTACCGGCGCTTTGGCTGCAACCATGGCCTCAAGCACTCAGTCTTTAATCAACTTCACACGTGAAAATGAAAAAGAAGCGGACTTGGTCGGGATCCAGTCATTGGCTGAGGCGGGTTTTGATCCAAATGGGATGGCCAATTTTTTCAAACGCCTAGGCGAGCGCACGCGCTATCATGGCTCTTATTTGCCTGAGTACCTTCGTACTCACCCCTTGACCGAATCTCGCTTGATGGAAGCCCAAAGGCGCGCCCAAAACTACCCTTACCGCCAAGTGAAAGACTCATTGCAGTTTCATCTGATCCAAGCTCGGATTAAAGCGCATGAGTTTGTTCATTACCAAGATGCCATCAAACACTTCGAGTCAGCCCTACAAAACCGTACCTTTTTGCATGAGCAAGGCACTAAATACGGTTACGCGTTGGCTTTACTTCGAGGCAACGACGCAAGAGCATTAACCATCATCAACGAGCTTATCGCGCAAAACCCGAATCAGCCGTTGTATTTTTTAGCCAAATCTGAGGCACTCGCCTTAGAAAACAGCTCAGATGAAGCCACTCAGCTTCTTGAAAGCGCACTCAAAGATTTCCCTCAAAATCACCCCATGACCATGGCTCTGGCTGACTTTTATATTCAAGACCACCCCACGGACGCCATCCGACTGCTGCATAAGCAATCATTGGAACGTCCTCATGATCCCAATATTTATCACAAGCTTTCTCTGGCTTACATGAAAACCGGCAACAAAAGCAGTGCTCATTTCATGGAAGCCGAATACCGATTTGAGCTTGGTGACTTGTATGGCGCCTTAACTCAAATACGAATGGCGCAAGCATTGAACCCTACGAAAAAACAAAAGCAACAATTGGCCGCTCGCCGATTAGAAATCGAAGACATCTTATCCAACGCCCGCTAATCATAACTGGATACGAATTCACCACTGTTTTTTAGTTTTGTGGACAACTTTGTGATTAACTTTGGTTGCAACCCAGAAGATTAACTTAATAATAAAGTGTGCCAAGATCACTCATGAGTTATTTTTTAGATTTGAATCAATGAGCTAAGTCTCAAGACGATAAAACTAATATAAAATTGTCCAACTCCTTTACAAGTTAACGTTACAACTATTTCCCTTATAGGGATGTGCATAACTTGTCTCGAATGGGGTCATCTCATCAAGATAAGGTCTAGCCCATTATCCATCCAGCGCTTTCGACAAGTAAAAAACCCTCATATGATTAAGGTTATTGCCTATGCCTGCCTAAGGAGCTTGACTCTTTTTCGTTTAAGGATACATAGTCTTTAGTTAACGCAAACGGACGTTGTGTAAAGGAGAAAAGGATGGCGGCAACTGGCCCATTAAAGATTGAGGGGTGGGAGTATCACTACCTAGAGCTTGAAAGGATCTTAGATGAATATTCGGGTGACTGGGATATCAGTGAATTAAAAACAAAACTTGCAAACGTTTATGCCCAGAAAATGGGGAATTATGACGAGCTTAGCAAAACGGTTGATTCACTTATTGCCACTATTGAAACATCCCTTACACAAACATTCTCGAGCTTATTTCGCCGTAAGGGAAGCAGCTTACTCATTGATTTGAAAGCATGGAAAGAAAATATCCGTATTGAAATGGGGCTGATTGAACAAAAGAATGCGCAAGTCAAGGCTGAAGCCCTAAAGATGGCAAAGGAGGATGCCGAGATAGGCCCACCCGCTGAGCCCGAATCAACAGCTCAAGTTGAAGATGGGGCCTCAGAACCTGAACCCGAAATGCCTCCTTCACCTCCAACAACTCCGGTAGGGCTTGAAGCTCAAAGCCCGAGAGCAAGAAGACAGTCGATTACTGATTTAAACTCGGCACATCAGATAAGCGAAGAAGAATTGGTACGCAGGTTAGCCCAAGAGAAAGTGAAAATGGCTAGCTCAGCGGCTCCGGTTGGCCTTGCTGTTCTTCTTGAAGAGCATGAACCCGCGGCCCCACAGGACGATGAAGGAGTTCGAACTCCTCCCTTCTCCCCAAATCCAGAGCGCCCCTTATACTCAGGACAAGCTCAAACCGCGGATCTAGATGATTATTTAGCCCGATGCTTAAGCGGACTTGTATTGGACTCATCAGCGAACTACCCAGTGTTTCCAGGAGCGGGCTTTGGGTTTCCATCTGTCGACGGCTTATCACCGCTTATGGATGCAACGAGAGTGGTCGCAAGAGTCGGTTCAAACCCTTGGCCAACAGGCCTTCTGGATCAACCACCACCTTTTGTTACCATGAGTCGTCGAGCAGTTGCCCCTACCCGTTCACAAGGTGTGAGCGCAATCGAACCTACTTTAGCGGTGGATGCTGAAAGCGCAGGAGAGCCACTAGATGACATCATTCGTGAACAGTGGAAATCGTTAGGAAGAGAGCCTGATTTGAGGTTAGACAGTTTATCTGAGAAGGAAAAATTAAAGATTATTGAAGAGCAAACTCGAGAGCTTAATCATAGAAACAATACTCAATGTGATCCTGCTCGAACGAGTCGCATAAAAAAGAAGCAATAAAAAAGGCGCCTTGGCGCCTTTTTTATTTAATAGTCATCACTCCAATGCCCACCACCGGAGCGTCCGGGCTCATAAGGCTCAACGGGCTCATCCACAGGAAGGTTGCCAGGTCCAGTTGAAGTCCCCTCATCGCGAGGTTGGACCAAAGAGCTTGGGCGTGACTGATCGGAGCCATCCCGTTTCGCTTTCTCTGCGGCACTAGCGGTGTCTTTGGCCAAAGTAGAAAAGTAAGGGAACAAAAGCAACACGATCCCTATCACCAACAACAACACAGGCGTTGTCAAAGGAACAAGTTTAGGGCTTTGACGGTGATTGCGGTATTGGGCTATGGCCGCAAAGATTAAAATGGCGCCCACCACATAACAAGCAAATACCATCATCTTGGTGATGATCAAGGTTGGCGTCATTAACGTCGCGGTAATGTCATTTAAATCGGTGGCCAGAGCAATCGTAGGCAGGGCAATCAATGTAAGGCCTGCACCTAAAGTCTTGATAAATTTCATGTATCCCTCAAACTCATTTTTTTCTTATCTTAGCAATAATTATGAGGATACGGTATAGCAGATACACGTTAAATGGAGGCAAACGGCCCACTTTGGACTTGTGAGGACATCTGGGATTTCACCTGCTTAATGATGTGAGGGTGCTGCATGCAAATCGGATCTTTGGTCATGCGATGGAAAAAACTCCAGTTCATTTTAGAAGCATTCACAAAATGAGTAACCGCATCAATATTGGGCTCGAACAACCCAAGCCATCCGAGTAAATACTCTGGATAGCCCCACTCACCATCGCAAGCCACGGCTGTTTTAATGCAGTGAACAGCTTGGTCGTGGTCGCCTTTTTGAAACGCCCATAGCCCAAGTCCGACAAACGCATAGGCGCAGTCATAGCCTTGGATGGGGGTTGCCTCAGAGGCCATCGCCGTAAGCTCATCCACCTGCTCGACCATATGACCACTCATTTGATGATCTTGAGCAATGGTCACGGCAAGGCGCATGAGGTGCCACCATTTAAAATCATCTCGACAATCTTTATCTGTGCGTCGCAGCATTTTAGTTAAATGAAGGACAGCTTTTTCAGGGCGTTGTTGTTGAGTTAAACGTTGAACATGAACGCAAGTACCAAGAAAGGTTCGCTTGAACAGATGGTGCATGCCTGGCAGCGCGATGATCTTAGAAAATAAGATCAACGCCTGCTTTGAGCTTTTGTAGCTCAACGTGTTTTGATGGGGTAAGTCAAAACCTGAGGGCATACACACCTGAGTCGTTTTTAAGTTATTTGTACTCTTATCGACTCAAGATCCAATCTCTGAATGTGATCTGTTGTTTCACCGCATCATGATGAAAGCCACATCAAGCCTGTGTTTTCAGGATTTTAATCTCAAAGGTGAGAGTTTTGCCTGCCAAAGGGTGATTACCATCAATCGTGACTTCATCGTGGTCGATGGCTTTGACCTCAAAGCCCACGTCCTTATCGAGCGTGGGATAAAAACGTTGCCCCACCTTCAAATCGATGCCTTCAAAGTGACTTATCGGCAAGGTACGCACTAAGCTTTCATCGTAGGCCCCATATCCTTGTTCAAAGGGAAGTTCGATGCTCAGTTCATCGCCGCTTTGTTTGCCAAGCAGTGCTTTTTCGACCGGCTCAGCCAGTTGGCCAGAGCCGACAATTACTTCCATGGGCTCTGCCTCCCCTGCTTGAGCCCAAACGGTTTGCGTTTCGTCTTTCATGGCGTAGCTTATAAAGACTTTGGTTCCTTTTTGTATCACGATAAATCCTCTAAGGCTTGAACGGCTTCTTCCCATTCGTCTTCTTTGGTTTGTAAGCGTTGCTTGACTCGGTGTTGCTCTTCCAAGGTGGCGGCCAAGGCATCGGCTTGTTCGGGTTCGTACATATGATCTTGAGCTAAAGTCTGCTCTAAATCCGTTAAGGATTGGTTGAGTTTATCCATATCGGATTCAAGCTTTTTCACCAAATTGGTTAGCTTGCGTTTTTGTTGAAAGTCGCTTGTCTTCTTCTTTTGAGTCGTTTTGGTCTGAGCATTTTGAGAAGATAAGGCCCACTGCGTGTAATCGCTTAAAGAGCCATCAAATCGAGTCATGGTTCCATCGTTGATTAGATAATACTCATCGGTGGTACGCTCAATGAATGCTCGGTCATGCGAGACCACAACCACCACCCCATTGTACTCACTCAAAGCAAGCGCAAGAGCTTCACGCATGTCCAAATCTAAGTGGTTCGTTGGCTCATCCAAAAGCACGCATTGAGGCTTTTCTTTGACTAATAAAGCAAACGCTAAACGCGCTCTCTCGCCCCCAGACAACACCCCTACCCGCGTGAACGCTTTGTCATCACTGAAATTAAAACGTCCCAGAAAACCACGATGGGTTAATTCGGTCTCATCCGGATAAAGACTGAGCATGACATCAATGGGCGTTGACTCTAAATCCAATGCCTCGACTTGATGTTGGGCAAAGTACCCAATCTTTAAATCCTTAGCGCTTGTCTTCTCACCGCCCATCAAGGCCAATGCACCAGCTAAAAGTTTAACCATGGTGGACTTACCTTGGCCGTTTTTCCCCAAAAGAGCGATGCGATCGCCAGGTCCAAGATATAAGTTAAGATCACTCAACAAGGGTTTGTCGTACCCCACCACCCCTTTTCGGATCCGAAACAACGGGTTTGGCACCTCCACGGGAGCAAACTCAAACTCAAAAGGCGATTGAACATGACAAGCGGCTACGATTTCCATCTTCTCTAACTGCTTGACGCGAGATTGAGCTTGCTTGGCTTTGCTGGCTTTGGCCTTAAAACGTCGGACAAAGGACTCTAAATGCGCCTTTTTTTTCAGTTGCTTCTCACGCAACTTTTCATCAAGGGCCATGCGTTCGGCTTTGGTTTTCATGAACGTTGAATAGTTGCCTTTATACTCATGAAGGCGCTTGCCCTCGACTTGCCAAATGGTGCTGATGACCTCATCAAGAAAAACGATGTCATGAGAGATGATGATCAACGTGCCTTGATAGGCTTTACACCACTGCTCTAACCAAGCAATGGTTTCTAAGTCTAGATGGTTAGTGGGCTCATCCATCAAAAGCAGCTCACCTGGGTCAATCAACGTCTTAGCCAACTGCAGACGCACTTTCCACCCACCTGAGAAACTCGAGACAGGACGGCTCTCATCCTCATGAGAAAACCCTAAGCCAACTAAGATGCGCTTGGCTTCGACCTCAATGGCCGCCCCATGCATGTCTTCAAGCTCACCGTAGGCCAGGGTGAGCGCGTCGTAATCTTCCGTCTCATTGGCCTTGGCGATGGTCTCGTGAGCTTTGGTATAACGCTGGTGACCCGCTAAAACAAAAGATAAGATGCTCTGCTCGCTTTGAGGCACTTCTTGAGCAATGTAAGAAATCTTCACATGCTTTTGCACCCAACACTCGCCCATTTCTGGCTCAAGCTGACCCCGTATCAAAGCAAACAATGAGGATTTACCCGATCCATTGGCCCCGATCAAACCAATTTTGGCGCCACGGTGGACATTGACATTGGCACCATCAATTAAGGTATGCGGCCCTCGATTCATCGATAAGCCTTTCAAACAAAGCACTCTTATCCCCTAACTTTGAAAAAACAGAGTTTGACAAACTCTTAAGACGAACTCAAATCTTCGCGTTTAAGGCTCATCATCACCTCCCCATCCTCCATGGTTTTTTCCATCTCCCAACCGCGCTTTTCATAAAAGTGATACGCTTTGGAGTCCGGCTTGGTGGTCAGGCTTACCTTTTTCGGCTTTCTAAACCAGCGCTTTTGCTCAAACAACCAATCCAAGGCCATGTCATGCAACTTAGAGCCTACTCCCAATGACTGATATTGAGGTTTAACAAACAACCCCCAAAAGAAGCGAGTACGCTTATTCACTAAGGAAAAGCCCACCACGTGCCCATTGAACTCACATACATACGCTTTGCAATCAAGCTGCAAGGCCCGCCATAGCATTTGTTCGGTAAAATCGACTCTTAAAGGGACTTCCTCGTCCTCTTTACGAATGGCCACAATCGACCAAACATCATCCAGTGTAGCTTCACGTAATAACAAGGGAACCTCTTATCCTGCTCTTTCCCCATTCTATCTTGTTTCACCTTGTCATGGGCGTGATAGGTTGATATTATGTATCAGCGTACTAATACAAACATACACAACGAGGGTTAAGGCATGTCGGCAAATAAGAATAAGAAGGTATTGAGTGTCTTCTCCTTAGTCATGATCAACGTCATCGCGGTAGACTCCATTCGCGGGCTACCAATGGCGGCAAGCTATGGTACGGCGCTGTTATTCCTATACGCGCTAGGGACTCTTTTGTATTTTATCCCCACCGCTTTGATCACCGCTGAGCTTTCCACCGCTTTTCCAGAATTAGGCGGGCTTTATGCCTGGGTTAAGCGTGCGTTTAACGAGCGAGTGGGCTTTTTGGTCGTCTACTTGCAATGGATTTATAACATCGTTTGGTACCCTACGATTTTGACCTTGATTGCTGGTACTTGTGCCTATTTGGTGGATCCAAGCTTAATTGAGAACAAAGGATTTATGATCACCACCGTTCTGGCTGTCTTTTGGCTGTGTACCTTATTAAACTGTTTCGGCATGAAGCTGTCTTCTTGGGTCTCAACCACTGGCTCATTAATTGGCACTCTTCTCCCGATGTCGGTCATGATAGCGCTTGCTGTGCGCATGCTCATGAATGGTGAGGCGGCTCAAATCGAGCTGACGACCCAAGCCTTGGTCCCAAGCTTTGATAGTGCCGGTCAGTTGGTGTTTTGTACCGGCATTTTATTTTCCTTACTTGGGCTTGAGATGTCTTCTGTCCACGCCACCGAAGTAAAAAACCCATCCAAAGATTACCCTAAGGCTTTATTAATTTCGGCGATCATCATTGCAAGCTCTTTGGCCATGGCCTCACTTGCCATCGCCATCGTCGTGCCAAAAGCGGAATTGGACTTAGTGGCAGGGATCATTCAAGCGTTCCAAGCCTTTTTTGAAAACTGTGGCATGGGCATGTTAACCCCAGTTGCGGCCATGTGCATTGTTATCGGTGGGATTTGCGCGGTTGCAACTTGGATCATTGGGCCCACCAAAGGCTTATTTGCCGCGGCCAGTGATGGCCTGTTGCCCAAAGCGCTTTCAAAAAGCAATCGTTTTGGAGTTCCCTACGTGGTGTTGATGGTTCAAGGCGGCATATGCACCTTGTTAACCTTAGTGTACTTATTGTTGCCGACCGTCAAAGGCGCTTATTGGTTCTTATCCGCCATGGCCGCTCAATTAGCTTTCTTGATGTACGCGATTTTGTTCGCATCCGCGATTCGTCTTCGTTACACAGAAGCTTTAGCTCCGCGTCCGTTTAAGATCCCATTTGGAAATACCGGCATGTGGATTGTAGCGGGCATGGGTTTTATCGTGTCCATTGGTGTCATTGTTCTTGGCTTTATCCCACCTTCAGGCATTGATGTAGGCAACACCTTCACGTACGAAGCCTTGTTGCTTGGTGGAGACTTGCTCTTGATTGCCCCAGTGCTATGGCTAAAAAAAGACAAAGTGCTTAACCTTCAAGAGTCGATGGTTTAAAGATTTTGGGCAATGACTTCGAAAAGCTCATCTCGTTTGATGGGCTTTGAGAGGTAGTCATCAATCCCAACAGCCAGGTACTTCTCTTTATCCCCTTTCATGGCATTGGCGGTCAACGCAATGATAGGGGTTCGAGCCTTTTCATTAGGCAGCTCCCGAATAAGCTTTGTGGCGGCAATCCCATCCATATCAGGCATTTGAATGTCCATCAAGATAAAGTCAAAGTGTTCACGTTTGACCATCTCAACCGCTTCGAGACCATTTTGAGCAATGCTCACCCGCTCAATCCCTTTACGAGCCAAAATGCCTTTGATCACCATCTGATTGACCAAGTTATCCTCGGCCACAAGCACACTCAACATCTCCCCTGCTTTCTCTAGGGTAATGGTGTCTTTTGTCTGGGAGATGGTGGGCAGATCGCTTGCAGGCATAAGATTGAGCACAAACCAAAACGTCGAGCCCTGGCCTAGTTCACTCTCGACTCCGATTTGTCCCCCCATCAGGGTGACAATTTCTTTGCAGATGGCAAGCCCCAAGCCTGTCCCTTGGTATTTGCGAGAATGAGTACCATCCAGCTGGGTGAATTTTTCAAACAGTTGCTCTTGAGTATTCGAGGGGATACCCGGTCCCGTATCAATGACTTTAAATAAAACTCTGTGCATCGAACCATGAGTACCATCGATGTCTACTTTTATGCAGACACGACCTGCTTGCGTAAACTTAGTTGCATTTGAGACAAGATTAACTAATACCTGGCGTAATCGACTCATATCACCATGCCATAGTGCAGGCAGGCAAGGATTCATGTCCAACGTTAAAGACACCTGTTTTTGATTGGCATTTTCTTCAAACAAATGCACAACACTGGTCATGAGCTCTTTGAGATCGAAGTCTTCGTTTTGTAACTCGTATTTGGAAGCCTCGAGTTTGGACAGATCTAAAATATCATTCAAAATATGAAGAAGCATATGAGATGAAGATAAGATCATCTCTGCTTGACGGCGTGTCTCATAATCGAGTTCATGATCGAGCATCAGCTCAGTGAGTCCAATGATCCCATTCATCGGAGTTCGGATTTCATGAGACATGGTGGATAAGAACTCATCTTTGGTTTGAGACGCCTTCTCAAGTTTTTCAATGGCGCGCTTCAAATCCTTGGTGCGATCTTGAACTTTGACTTCTAAGTTTTGTTTGCTTCGTTTTAGTGCTTTAGAGTATTCCATCTCACGAGCTCGCATGTCTTTAAAGGCATTAACCACATCGGAGATTTCATCATTGGAGGTGACTTCAAATTTATCGTCACTGATGTCGGGTGAATTAATCAACTCAATTAATTTGGCTAAAGGGGCTTCAATTTGACAACGGTTGAAGATCATCACCGCTAGAAGTAGCGATAACACCACCACCATGACCACAAGTAGCTCAAACACAACCCGCTCATAAGAGAGCTGTTTGATGTAAGTGTCCTGATAGGCAATTTTCATGCGCCCAGCAAATTCAGTACGGGTTTGGGGATCAGAAAAAATAGCTCGCTCGACCATGGGCGCATCCAAAACAAGGGCCGTGGGCAACCCTGCTTGCGCGATGATTTTGTCAAACGCATCGTACACGTAGACCCCGACGATGTTATGATCACGAACCACATCGCCTATCACCATGTCCATGGCCCTTTGGTTCTTATCAGCCATGAAGTGACCCAACACTTTTGCTTGGTGGGTGGCCGTCCCTTCAAGGCTTTCCTCAAATTGCTCAAAAGACACCCAGTAGCTTTTCATGTTGAACAACACGATAATACTGACCAATAAGAACGTCATGACTGGCAAGATCATAAGATTGAACTTGTTTCTTAGTGTCATGCGACGTTGATTGGTTGAATGTTCAGTCAGCTTCAAGGCGACTACCTTTTATATAGCGATCCACCCCCTTTATATCGAACTCGGTGCCCAATTCTTGATTTGACAAAGTTGAACAACCAACTTTTGATGAAATCCCCTGTTATTGCTTACGGCCAGGCGCAATCTGAGGTATTCTAGCGGCCGTACGGAGGGAATATGACCAACCAACTGTTCTTTTGTTTAAGTGTGATGATCGTGGTGAGCTTCTCCATCTTTTGCATACGCACGTCTAAGAGTCTGGCCATCGCCTGGATATCGCTTTTAGGGGTTTTAGCCAACCTGTTCGTCTTGAAACAAATTGAACTTTTTGGCCTTCATGCGACGGCCTCTGACGTGTTTGCGGTTGGCTCTCTTTTTGGATTAAATCTATTGCGTGAGCATTACTCACTCAAGGCGTGTAAAGAGGCCATTTTAGCCGCGTTTGTCTGTATGATTTTCTTCAGCCTCATGTCGGTGATTCATTTGAGCTACATCCCGAGCATGGATGACATCACCCACGATGCTTATTTCACCATTTTGGCCCCAAACCCTAGAATCATGATTGCTTCGATTGTGGTCTTCTTCTGCGTTCAAGTGTTCGATGTATTCATGTATTCGCATGTGTTCAGAAAGCTTATTCGCTCCATAACTCTGAGAAATGCCACCTCCATGACCCTTTCTCAAATCTTGGATACGATTCTTTTTACGTTTTTAGGGCTTTATGGTCTCGTCAATAATTTGATGGAAGTGATGGTGATCGCTTTGACGATCAAGCTTTGCGCCATTGCGTTAATGGCTCCATTTTCTACATTTTCAAAAAGGTTTTTAACCACATGATCCCATTTTCATTTGAAATCATTCATCAATCGAAAAAATCCAGTGCCCGTGTTGGCCGCATTTACACACCTCATGGCGTCATTGACACCCCCAACTTTGTTGCCGTTGGCACCAACGGCTCCCTTAAAGCATTATCCAATGTTGAGGTCAGCCAATTAGGCCTTCAATTGATGTTTTGCAATACCTATCATTTGATGCTGCAACCTGGGACTGAAACCGTTGCTAAGGCAGGAGGACTGCATAAGTTCATCAATCGCAACCTTCCAATCATTACCGATTCTGGTGGTTTCCAGGTTTTTTCATTGGCTTATGGTGGCGTGGCCAGTGAGCTTAAAAGTGCCGGCAACAAAAAGCAAGACGGCTCCGTTTTAAAAATTAATGAAGAAGGTGTGACGTTTCGATCCTACCGAGACGGCGCCAAAGTCCAACTTACTCCTGAAAGCTCTGTCAAAGCGCAAAAAGATTTAGGAGCTGATATCATCATTCCTTTTGATGAGCTACCACCCTACCACATTGATGAAAAAGCGCTTAAAGCCTCTTTCGAGCGAACGCATCGATGGGAAATCCGCTCCATTAATACGCACCTTGAAAACCGAAACAATCAGGCCATGTATGCGGTGATTCATGGTGGTGTTGATCCAGAGCTTAGACGAAAAAGCTGTGACCTTTTAACCGAGCACCCGTTTGATGGATTTGCTATTGGTGGCTCTTTAGGAAAGACAAAACAAGAGTTGTATGACACCGTTAAAGCCACGATGCCCTACCTCCCTCAAGAATCCCCTAACCATTTGCTTGGCATTGGTGATTTAGAGTCTCTAAATCAATGCATTCCTTATGGCATCGACACCTTTGATAGCTCATACCCAACCAAAGCAGCTCGTCATGGGGTTCTTTTCACGGAAAATGGGCCTGTTCGAATTAAACAATCAAAACATAAGCATGATTTTACGCCGATAGAAGAAGGTTGTGATTGCCCTACTTGCACTCATTATACAAAAGCGTACTTGAATCACTTATTCAAAGCCAACGAGCCAACCGCTCATACGTTAGCCAGTCTTCATAACGTATCGTACATGGTCAGACACATGAGAAAAGTTCGAGAAAAAATAATGAGAGACGAGATTTAATCATTTTTTTTAAGGCATAAAAAAAGGCGAGCTAGGCTCGCCTTTTTCTTAAGGTTTGAACTTATGAGTTCGCACCACCAACTGTTAAGGTCAAGAAAGGACCGAAACGGCTGAAGTCATCGCTAGAAGTGTTTGTGCTACCGTTACCAACACCGTTTGCACCAGTTGACTGGAACAAAGCGCCGTTTTGGAAAGCGTTGATGTAGTTTGTGAACTGAACACCACCTTTCACAGAAACATGAACACCACCTAGGTCAGAATGCATGACACGGTTGAACTCAACACCCATAGAAGCGTCTAGCTTAGCAATGGTAGAGTCACGTGATTCAGCGTCAAACCAACCAGAAACTGGGGCACCGTTGTTGTCAGTAGTTTTGTAGAAATCTCTGACATCAGCGAATAATAGACCTACGCCAGCTTGACCGAATAGGCTCCAGCAGTGGTACTTACCACCAAATGGGAACGCACGACCTTTAGCATCCATGTAAGCACCGAAGCCTTCCGTTTCGTTGTAACGCTCAGCTTGGAAAACTTGGGTACCATTCGCTTCGACGCGACGGATGTTTAAGCGACGCTCAAGGTTAGCGTACTCAAGACCAGCACCTAAATCTAAGTCAAAGTGATGACCGAAATCTAGAGTGTGGCGGAAACCAAATTTGAGGGAATCCGTTTCAATCTCAGAAACAGCGTCAGTTACGTTCACTATAGTCGCTGCGCGAGCTAGTGAAGCATAGTTTTGGACCTGACGGTTGTCGTTAGAATCAAAATGATCGTATTCGACATAAAGACGAGTGTTGCTGTTACCAATGCGGTAAGTTAAGCCAACGCCATAATCCGTTTCATAATCATGCTCAACGTAAGATGGTCTGAAAGCGTTAGTCGCTAATAACTGATCAGCAAAATGATTACCGTCAGAGTTTACTTCAGAGTAAGTGACCGTACCACTAACAGCTAAGTTGCTGAGGATATTGCTAGTGTGGCCAGCAAACGCTGGAGCGGCGACAGCAGAAGCTGCTAATGCGGCTAATGTGTATTTGAGTGCTTGTTTCATGTACCCATTTCCTTATTAAGTCCAAAGATAAATTTTTATAAAAATACAAAAGGGTGACTTATGCTGCTAAGGTGCACTCAAGTTCTCCCTTTTTAAACTGCGCCAATAGTTACCCAAAACTACTAAGCATTGCAACCGCAATGCAAGGTCTTCAGGACCAACTGAACTTGAGCAACAGACGATCCTTTACTGCCAAGGCCACTTTAAAAAGTAAGTAGCATAAAACACGCTTTAGCGTATATTCACAAACATCTTAGCATATAAATAGGGAATGTACACAAGAACAAAAGAGAAAATCAAGCGGATAAAGCGGGTATTACAGGGACATCTCAACACTTAAGCTCACGTTTGTCGCTTTTCAGATTTTTATCATATCTCAGCCAAAGCCTTTTTAAAACACGTTAACCAAAAGGCAAAACTCATCATGCCTTAAAAAAAGTTTAAGTAATTCATGTCTTTACTGGCATGTTTTATTAAGAGGTAAAAAAGGATTTGTCATCAAATGATGGTGTTGTTGAAGCGCGTAGCAGACTTTATTCTAATTTTTTCTTTTTAAGAGAGGATTAATTTTGGCCGATCAAAGATCCATCCAATCTTTTTTTAAGAGATCCACGATGGGTCAAAACGGATATTTCTCACGAGGTGAGCAACCAAACGACTTATTTATGGGACGTTTTATTTATTTCTGAGGGGATAGAAAACAAAAATATGGTGGGCCGTGTAGGATTCGAACCTACGACCAATGGATTAAAAGTCCACTGCTCTACCAGCTGAGCTAACGGCCCCAAGAAGGTCTGTATCATACCTTAATCGTTGAGTTTGTAAAGGTCTATTTCAACAATTCCGTTATTTTCGAGCTAAACGGCGTCCTGGTGCTTCATGAACGATCTCTTTGGATGAAGTCAACCCCGTAGCATTCTCTTGTGAGTTATCCTGAGAAGAGTCATGACTTTCGGGCTTATCGACATCCTTTTCAATGGTCTTTTCTGGAGTCTTTTCTGGGGTATTCTTTTTATCCTGGCGAGTTGCTAACCACTCCATGGTCTCTTGATGAAGCCTGTGCTCATTGGCCTTATCTTTACCCCATATGCGATGGTAATAATGATCTTCAAACATCCATACTGCACTAATGGCCATGATCCCCAATAAAGGATATAAAGGTACGTTAATCAAGCTGCTTCCCAAAGGAACAAAAGTGGATGGCAACCCATAAAAAGCCGCATGAAAGCCAGTAAAGACAAAATTGATTTCAAAAATAGCCTTAAGATCGGCACTGGCCACTCGGCCTTTGTTGCTCAAATAAGACTGAGCCAAGCCCATTGCTGAAATAACCGCAAGCCCACCAAAGATGACCATGGCAAACGTACTGCTGGCTACCGTAGAGACGCCCAACAAATGGCCTATGGTAATCCGAAGAGGCTTCTCAACGAGTTGGATTAGAAGGCTTTCAATGCTCAAAAAAGCGTAGAATACCGGTGAGAACAACATAGCAGAGCCCACAGATTTGGCCGCAATCTGCAAAACATCGATGTTGGCCCTCAAGTGGGCAAAAACGAAAGCACTCGGGTAGACCACCAGATAGGTGAAAAGTGTGGAGGCCCCACTTTTCACCCGCTCTAAAACTTCATTTATGCTTTCACTAAATGGTTGCGCATACGCTTTTAATTTCGACCACATAACCCATTAAATTCGGCTAACCAACATATATTGAGAGGTTACCAAGCAATCTTAAGTATTACAATTTAGTCAATTAACCAAATCATAATCTAGACCCCTTCGCTGTTCATCCTTTTGATGCGCCCTTCGGCCAAACGAGCCGATGATGACGTTGGATACTTGTCTTTCACGTCATTCAACAAGGAACGCGCTTTGGAAAACTGCTTTTCTTGATAAGCCACAAAGCCAAGCTTTAAAAGAGCATCCGCAGACTTTTGATGCGTTGGGTATTGACTCAGTACCGTATCAAACGCCTCTTTTGCGCCAACCAAGTCGGCTTGAACAAGGCGGATTTCTCCAATCCAATAATGCGCATTTGCGGTGTATTGGGAATGGGGGTGACTTTTTACAAAAGCGACGAAAGCTTGCTCTGCTTTCTCATATTCTTTTCTTTGTAGAATTTGAAAAGCTTCTTGGTACTGCTGAGTATCAGTCACAGGCTCTTTAGCAGGAGCTGCGGCTTTTTCTTCATCGATACGCTTGTAGATATCATCAAGATTGACACTAGGACCGCTAACTTGAGTCTTTGTGGGTTCCACCTTACCCTTTTCAAGGGCCGCGATTTGTCGCTTGAGCATCATGGTTTGCTCGTTTTGAGCGCTTTTCAACTGCTCGAGTCGATAATTATGCTCTTCTAGCTGACCACGCAAGTCTTGAACCTCTTGCTGCAGCGCATTTACCTGCTCAATATACTTGAGCATGGGGTTCTGAGGACTGGTTTGCTGGGTAGATTCGACTCGCGAGGGCTGTCGTGAAAAAGAGTCCACTCTCGAGGGTTGTTGGTAGGTGCTTCGATTCAATGACTGGACTTCAGGGAGTCTATCAAACTCAGCCAAGGCTGAGCTCGATAGACAACACAGAATAACCAGAGATGTTATTTTTCTCATAAATTACTCGTAGACGACTTCAGCTCTTCTGTTTTCTTTGTAAGAAGACTCATCATGACCTGAACGTACTGGTTTTTCTTCACCGTAGCTGACCACCTTGATTTGAGATGGGTTCACGCCATTAGAAACCAAGAAGTTGGTTACAGATTTCGCTCTTCTTTCACCCAAGGCAATGTTGTATTCACGTGAGCCGCGCTCATCAGTATGACCTTCAATGCGGATGGACTTATCAGGGTTAGCCACTAAGAATTCAGAGTGAGCTTGTAAGGCAGGATAATCTGCACTTGAGACTGAAAAGCTATCAAAACCAAAACGGAAAATACGGGTGTTTCGGTCACTTTGAGAGCTTGCAATCACAGTCTCATCACCTTCGAAAGAAGTGCCGGTGTTGATGCCTGCCGTGGTAGCGCTTTGGAAACCATCGTTATCAGCGACACGACTGTATTGTTGATCATGCATCGCACGAGCTGAATACTGGCCTTTGTTCTTCTTACCGCAACCCGCCAAACCCACACAAATGATGGTGGCAACCACAAGTCCTGTCTTTGCGTTAAACATGTCCAACATAGATAAACTCCTTTATTTTAAGATAAAAATGGGGACCAAGCTGGTTCTTGAACACTACCTTCTCGGGCAGGCAAACGCAACTGCCCTCGACCATCGATCGTCACAACCCCTAAGATGCCTTTTCCATATGCTCGTGTGCCGTACAGCACCATAGCGCCATTAGGTGAAAGCGAGGGAGACTCATCTAATTTAGCATTAGTTAATACCCTTAGCTGGCCGTTATTCAAATTTTGTGAGGCAATTCGAAAGACTCCATCTTGACCACGGTGAATCATGACCATGGTGTTGCCATCAGGTGAAATCACCGGTCTTGCGTTGTAATTGCCTTTGAAGGTGACGCGCTTGGTTTTACCTGTACTCAAATCCACATTGTAAATCTGAGGCTTTCCTCCACGGTTGGACGTAAAGAATAGGGAGCGACCGTCCGGGGCAAACGTAGGCTCGGTATCAATGCTATAACCGCGGGTAACCTGGGTGAGCTTTTTTGATTGCACATCGATCAAATAGATTTTGGGGCTACCATCTTTTGAAAGAACAGCAGCTAACTTTTTACCATCTGGGGACCAAGCAGGTGCCCCATTGATCCCTGGGAACTCAGAAAGCAGCTGTCTGTTCCCAGTCGCCACATCCATGATATAAATTTGAGACTTTTTTTGCTCAAAAGAGACAAAGGCTATTTGTTTACCATCGGGAGACCAAGACGGTGACATCAATGGCTCATGGGATTTAACCAATTTTTGCGCATTCACCCCATCCATGTCAGCCACTTCTAAAATATATTGATTTTGACCACCATTATTTTGCACTAAAACATAAGCAATTTTGGTAGAAAAAGCACCTCGTATTCCAGTCAGACTTTCAAAGACAACATCACTGATATGGTGAGCCAAGGCTCGTAAATCTTCGCCTTTAATGTTGTCGTATCTTTTAGAGGTAATGACGTGTTCAGATGTTGTCGTGGTAATGAGCTCACCTTGGCGAGTTTCCACCGACTTAGCTGGGACTTTATAAACATCCCAAAGCTCAAAAGAGACCGTGTAGCGATCATTACCCGTGGGAGCGATGGAGCCAACAACAACATTTTCAACACCAATGCGTTGCCACTCATCCAAGCTTCCTTCAATGGAGCGATGATTACTTATAGCCTGAGCCGTACCCACCGGTCTAAAACGTCCGCTTGTCATCAGATCGGAGGCAACCACCTTTGAAACATCCAAAGGAATTGAGGAAGCACTTGGACCTACGGCATTGAAGGAGGGAATAGCGATTGGAACGGCACCTTGCGTACCCTGACTGATTTCAATAATGAGTTCAGCGTGACAAGCAAAGCTGGTAAGCCACAATAGGATAATGGGTAGAGTAAGTCTCATGACAATGTCCCAGGTTTAAAGTTGAAAGTAAAGCTATAGAAGTTTTCCCGCGCGATGGGATCCGATGGCATCGGAAAAGGTGACGCTTTCATGACAGCAAGCTCACTTGAGCGATCAAATTCAATGTTTCCACTCGAACGAGTGACAACCGCTTCCAGCACTTCACCCGTCTCAGACAGACGAACCGATAGATCGCATTCAAGATTGGCTAATTCAGGCCCCAAAGGCTGGCGCCAATTTTGCACGACTTTATCAGCAATTAATACAAAAAATTGATTGATTTGATTAGAGATTAATAAAGCTCTCTGCCTTCTATTCTCTTTTTCCTTCTCTAACCTAGCCAGTTCTTTTTTTTTTGCAAGCTCTTCCGCTTGTTTGAGCTCTAATTCGGCCTGCTTTTTCTGCGCTTCCACTTGCTTGGCCTCTGCTAGCGCTTCTTCTTTAGCCTTTTTAGCTTGTTGTTGCTCTTTTTTAAGCTGCTCAAGAGCCAGTTTTTCCTCTTCTAGCTTTTTCTTTTGAGCCAACTCTTTCTCTTTGGCCTTTCGTTCGGCCTCGCGAGCAACTCGCTCTTTCTCTTTCTTAATCCTAGCTAATTCAGCTTTCTCTCTTTCAGCTTTTCGTTTAAGCTCAGCGCGCTCTTTCTCTAGCTTTCGCTTACGCTGGGCTTCTTGATCTTTTTTCTTTTTCTCAATGGATTCTAATCGAGCAATCTCCTGATTAAGTTCAGACTCATCAATGCTCACCGCCTCAATGATAGGTTCGGGTGATTGAACCTTAGGAAGGCTGGCCACCTGAATGCGCTCATGAAAAGAGGTAAAGATAAAAGCGCCAATAAACACATGAACACCGAGTGCTCCGACTAAAGCTGGTAGGTAAGAGCTTTTGTTACTCATTTAGGCCCTCTTTGATTCTTCTTCAGCTTGGGCAAGGGTGCCCTCATCTCGTGTGATGAGTCCAACCCCTTTGGCCCCAGCCTTTTGCAGCACAACCATGGCCCCCATAACTTGGCCATAATCAACACGGGTGTCCCCTTTTACAAGCACCTTACGATTCTTGTCGCGCTTTAGCTCTGCAGCCACTCGAAGCATTAGCTCCTTATTTGTGACGGGTAGATTTGGATTTTCCGCGACATTTAAAAAGTATTGGCCTTTGGAGTTCACCGACACAATCATCGGCTCTTTATCAGAAGGTTCTAAGGCTTTAGCATCGGCCTCAGGAAGCTCAACCTGCACACCTTGTTGCAAGAGTGGCGCTGTTACCATAAAAATCACAAGCAAAACCAGCATGACATCGATGTAGGGGACGACGTTAATCTCGGCCATCATCCTTTTTTTAGGCCGTCTTCTCTCCATTACTCCACCTTTTGAGTTGGACGCATATAAAGCTGGCGTTGCAATAAGCCTGAAAACTCATCCGTTAAATTATCGTATTTAGTTAATAAGCTTTGCGTGTGCTGTAGGTATCTATTGTAAGCTAATAACGCAGGGATCGACGCAAACAACCCTAGGGCTGTGGCAATCAGGGCTTCTGAAATCCCTGGTGCTACCATGGCCAAAGTAGCTTGCTGCACTTGGCCAAGGGCTTGGAAAGCCGTCATAATTCCCCAAACGGTTCCAAACAAGCCGATGTAAACACTAATGGAGCCCACTGAGGCAAGATAAGGTAAGTGTTTATCTAATTGCTCTTCTTCCTCAGACAAAGCGACCCTCATGGCTCTTTGAGTGTTTTCCATCACCACTTCAGGGCTGAGCGTCTCTTTTTTGTTTAACCGCAAAAACTCTTTAAAGCCAGAACGGAAAACACCTTGGAGGCCCTGGCCATCGCCGGCTTGTGTTATATGATCATATAGCTTATTTAAATCGGAGCCTTGACGAAACGTTTGCTCAAAAAGAGTCAAATTTTTCCTGGCTTTACGAAGGGATGCACCCTTTTGTAAGATAAATGTCCAAGAAGATATGGAGGCTGCAAGCAAAATCAGCATAACCCCTTTAACCAGAGGTGAGGCCTGCATCACTAAATCAATGACCGTTAAATCCGCGTTCACTTTCAAGCTCCTTTCTCAGCTGTTGCGGTACTCGGGTAGGCTTTAAGGTAGGGCCTACGCAACCTACCAATACTTTAGCACGACATAGTTCTTCACTCATATCATGCTTTAAGATGATTTTTTGATCAAACGTGAGCTTAGCACCTTTGATACTAACTAACTCAGAGAAAACCATCAACCGATCATGAAGCCGCGCTGGCTTTAAAAACTTTAAAGACAGATCGGCAATAACAAACTGCGTGCCCTCTTCTTGGAGTTTGAGTAAGCTCACCCCTTTACTTAGAAAGAAGTCCGTGCGGGCTCGCTCCAGGAATTTCACGTAATTCGCGTGGTAGACCACTCCAGTTTGATCACAATCTTCAAAATAGACTGAAATCTCGTTATGAAAGCTCATGCTTTGTCCGTTTTTTGCAACCCAAAATGATCAAAAGCGGCTTGAGTGACCACACGCCCACGAGGTGTGCGAGTCAGATAGCCTTGTTGGATTAAAAATGGCTCAATCACATCTTCAATGGTGTCTTTGGTCTCACCAATGGCCGCGGCCAAGGTATCAAGACCCACGGGGCCACCGGCGAACTTCTCAATCGCGCACAACAAAAGCTTACGATCGAGTAAATCAAATCCTAGGGGATCGACTTCCAAGAGATTAAGTGCCCCATCCGCTAAGGCTTTTGTGATCACCCCATCGCCTTTGACCTGAGCGAAATCACGTACCCGGCGCAATAAGCGATTCGCAATCCTAGGGGTACCCCGAGAGCGTCTGGCTATTTCTAGGGCTCCATCGGGTTGAAGCTCAATGTCTAAAATCGATGCCGAACGCGCCACAATGGAGACCAAGTCCTTGACTGAATAAAAATCAAGACGGGAGACAATCCCAAAGCGATCACGCAAAGGTGAGGTCAACATGCCCGCTCTTGTGGTCGCCCCAATCAGAGTAAACGGAGGTAAGTCCAACTGGATAGAACGGGCCGCAGGTCCTTCACCAATCATGATGTCAATACGATTGTCTTCCATAGCCGGATATAGTACTTCTTCAACCATGGGGGACAGGCGATGAATTTCATCAATGAATAAAACGTCTTTGGGCTCAAGCTGGGTCAAAAGAGCAGCCACATCCCCGGCTCGGTCGAGCACAGGTCCTGAAGTTTGCTTAAACCCGACTCCCATTTCATTGGCAATGATGTGAGCCAGCGTGGTTTTACCAAGCCCAGGGGGACCAAACACCAACATATGATCCACAGGCTCGTGTCGACCTTTTGCCGCTTCAATGAAAATTTCTAACTGGGAGACGATCTTGGGTTGGCCTACGTAATCATCCAACATTTTTGGACGCATGGCCTTATCGGCTTGGTGCTCATTCGCATCAAGTTCCCCAGAGACAGCGCGAACTGGCTCTTCCATATTATGCTCCTTGTAAAGCCGTGCGGATCAGTTGCTCAAGACTAAGTGATCCATCGTAATTTTTATCGATGAGTTTTTGGGCCTCTTTAGGCTTATAGCCTAAAGCTTCAAGAGCTACGGCCGCTTCTTGCTTAATGTCTGGATTGGCCACCAACTCGACCTGAGTCATGCTATCAACACTGTGGGTCCACTCGCTCATTTTATCTTTAAGCTCAATCACAAGCCGCTCTGCCGTTTTTTTACCCACGCCGGGGATTTTGACTAAGGCCGCCACTTCTTCTTGTTCAACCACATGCGCAAATTGAGCGGGCTCCATCACAGATAAGATCCCCAAAGCAAGTTTTGGACCGACCCCATTTATCTTAATCAGCTGTTGAAAAAGCTTGCGATCATTTTGATGGGCAAAGCCATACAACAGGTGCGCATCTTCTCTTACAACCAGATGCGTATGCAAGGTGATTGGCTCATTTAGAGCGGCCAGTTGAGAGAAGGTGGTCATTGGGGCTAGGACCTCGTAGCCAATGCCTTGCACGTCTACTAAAAGGCTGGGAGGTTTTTTTTCAACCAGAATCCCGCTTATTCTTCCAATCATGATTTTGCCACTCTTTTGATCGTTTGCCCTTTCGCGAGCGCGAAAAAGCGGTTGTGTTCATGGCTTTTGCTAAGCCACTTTCAATATTCCCATGCGTTAATGCTATCGCCAAAGCATCTGAGGCATCAAGGGCTAATTCAACCTCGGTCTTTAAAAGCAACTTGACCATGGTTTGCACCTGCTCTTTGCTCGCAGCGCCTTTGCCCACAATCGCTTGTTTGACCTGCCTGGGAGCGTACGTAAAAATAGGGATGCGCATGCGAATGATCTCAGACAGGACGACCCCTCTGGCTTGCCCAAGCTTCAACGCTGAGTCCGCGTTTTTGTGCACGAATACATCTTCAATTGCTAAGTGATCGGGTTTGTGCTCCACCAAACAATCATGCACGTGATTTTGAAGCTGATAAAGGCGCTCAATCACCGTATCGGCTTTGAGCGTCCATGTCCCGCACGTGACCATGCTCCATTGCTTGTCCGAAGATTCAATCAGACCATAACCACAAACCCGTGATCCGGGGTCAATCCCTAGTATGCGCTTCCTTGCTGTCATGATTTATTCCGGAAAAATTGCGTTGGTGTAAACTTCTTGAACATCGTCAAGATCTTCAAGCGCATCAATAAGCTTCATCATGGACTCAGCGGTCTCATCATTAAGCTCAACTTCAGTGCTCGCAACCATGGTCACTTCGGCGTTATCTGGCTCAAGGTTTTTATCCGACAAGGCTTGCAAGACGTTGCTGAACTCCTCATCCGAGGTAATGACCTCAAACGAGCTGTCATCATGTTTGATGACGTCTTCAGCCCCTGCATCAATGGCAACGTCCATCAACTGCTCTTCGTCGCAACCGGGCGCAAATAGGATTTGACCTTTTTTGGTGAACAAGTACGCGACGGAACCATCCGTTCCAAGGTTCCCACCGTGCTTTGAAAACGCATGGCGCACTTCCGAGACGGTTCGATTACGGTTATCGGACAAACAGTCGACCATGACCGCAACGCCTGCGGTTCCATAACCCTCATAGCGCATGTCTTCAAGGTTATCCGCCTCACCATCACCGGCACCTCGTTTGATGGCGCGATCAATCGTGTCGCGTGTCATGTTTGCCCCAAGGGCTTTATCCACAGCAATACGAAGTCTTGGGTTGGAAGCAGCATCACCACCACCCATGCGAGCAGCGACGGTAATTTCACGGATGAGTTTGGTAAAAATTTTACCCCGTTTCGCGTCTTGGGCTTTTTTCTTATGTTTGATATTGGCCCATTTACTATGACCTGCCATACCCTTAACTCCTATTGATAAAAAGTTGTATTGCTTTTTTGTTGGTAGGCGAGCGAACAAGCTCAATGGCCTTTTCCACAGATAGCCATTGAGCGCTTGTATGTTCGTTCGATAATCGCACATCGGTTTCACGAGGACATTCAAACGTGAAGACATGCTCTAAATTTTGCGTGGTTCCGGGTTCGTAGCGATGCAAGCGATTAGGATAAATGTCAAACCACCAAGAGGTCTCACAATCTCTTAACATGCCTTCATCAAGCCCGGTCTCTTCCCACAACTCGCGTTTTGCACAGGCCTGCGGCTGCTCCCCTGCTTCAACAGAGCCGGTGACCGATTGCCAAAATCCTTTTTCGTCGGCCCGCTCAAGGCAAAGCACCTTGCCCTGAGAGAAAATAATCACAAGGACCGACTCAGCTCGCTTATACGAGATCGGATTGCTCCTTTTCTTTGTGTTTGACTTTGATGCCCACTTCACGAAGCTGCTCAAAAGGCACCATCGAAGGGGCCCCTGTCAAAGGACAAGCCGCTGTTTGCGTTTTCGGGAAAGCAATGACATCACGAATCGAGGTTGCCCCACACATCAACATCACAAGCCTATCTAATCCAAAGGCAATCCCACCGTGAGGGGGGCAGCCGTATTTCATGGCATTGACGAAAAAGCCAAACTTCTGCTCAGCTTCTTGCTCAGAAATATTGAGCACATCAAAGACAGCCTGTTGCATCTTATAATCATGGATACGAATGGAACCACCACCGACTTCACAGCCATTGAGCACCATGTCATACGCTTTGGATAATGACTCGCCCGGGTTTTCTTGCATCGCTTGCACTTGTGGATTCACAGGAGCAGTGAATGGATGATGCATAGGATCCCATCGACCAGCGTCTTCGTTGTGTTCAAACGTCGGCCAATCGACAACCCATAAGGGCTGCCACTGACTGGTGAGCAAATCGCAATCGCGACCTAATTTGTCACGAAGCGCCCCCATGGCTTCATTCACTACTTTAGCCTTGTCGGCACCAAAGAAAATCAAATCATTGTCTTGAGCTTGGACGGCTGAGACAATGTTCAAGGCAACTTCTTCGCCTAGGAATTTTAAGATGGGCGATTGAAGCCCCTCGACGCCTTTGCTTAAATCATTGACCTTGATATAGGCCAAGCCTTTAGCGCCATAAATGCCAACAAAGTTCGCTAAATCATCAATTTCTTTTCGAGAGAGAAGCTTGGCACCGTTGGGTAATCTTAATGCGGCAACCCGACCATTTTGACTGTTGGCTGGCTCTTTGAAGACTTTAAAGTCAACGCCTTTGACCAACTCAGCGATGTCGATAAGTTCAAGTGGGTTTCTAAGATCGGGCTTATCTGATCCATATTTGGCCATCGCCTGAGCGTATGGCATGCGAGGGAACGGCGAAGGCAACTCAACATCAAGCACTTCTTTAAACAAGCCGATGATCATCGTCTCGCAGACGTCTAGAATCTCTTGCTCATTCATGAAGGAGGCTTCGATATCAAGCTGAGTAAACTCAGGTTGGCGATCGGCTCTTAAATCTTCATCTCTAAAGCAACGCACGATCTGATAATAACGGTCCATTCCCGACATCATCAGCAACTGCTTAAATAATTGAGGGGACTGAGGCAGTGCGAAAAAAGATCCTTGGTGCGTTCTAGAAGGGACAATGTAGTCTCTGGCGCCCTCTGGCGTTGCCTTGGTTAACATCGGAGTCTCGATGTCTAAAAAGCCCTCTTTTTCCATGTAGTCACGCATGTATTTGGTGACTTTGGAGCGCACAATAAAGTGATTTTGCATGTCAGGGCGACGAAGATCTAAATAGCGGTATTGCAGCCTTACCTCTTCAGATTCTTTTACATCGTGAGCATCCACAAGCACCGGCGGTGGCTCAGAGCGGTTTAATAAAACAAGCTCCAAGGTCTCGACTTCGATCATGCCAGTGTTCATGTCTGGATTGACGGTTCCTTCAGGTCTTGGGCGCACTTGGCCTTTGACTTCGATGACGTATTCCGAGCGCAAGCTCTCAGCAAGAGCAAAGACCTCTTTGTTCTCTGGGTGGAAGACCACTTGAACTAAACCAGTTCGGTCTCGAAGATCCACAAAAATAACCCCACCGTGATCTCTGCGACGGTGAACCCAGCCGTGTAAAAGAACTTGAGAGTCAATGTCAGTATCGGTGACGGTTCCGCAATAATGGGTGCGCATGATGCATCCTATAATTCAAACTATGATAATTGGGTTAGCTGCTGGTCTCGGACTGAGCAATATTCCTTTGAGACCCTTTGGGCTTTTCATCGGTTTCATACCAACCTGAGCCGGCTAGGCGAAAGCCTGCGGCCCCAACCTGACGAACCAAGGCGTCCTTTTGACAATGAGGACAAACCGGTGGTGCATCTTGTGAGCTTTTTACTAACAATTCCGTTTCATGCCCACACTCACTGCAACGAAAATCGTAAATTGGCATAATTAACCCCGTAAGAAATCAAACTAAATAATCGACAATAATGCGAGCATTATACCTAAAAATGGTCTTGAATCGCGCGGATCCGCGCAAAGATCGATAAATGGTCAAAATAAGGCTCTAATTTGTTCGCTGAACATTGTAGCATAACGCATGGCAAAATCTTGCAAGGAGAGATGATGGCAAACCAACAGCAAACCATCCTCATCACAGGTTGCTCCAGTGGAATCGGGCGCTCGTGTGCCCAAAAGCTGCACGCCCTTGGCCACCGGGTCATTGCTACGGCCCGCAACCCTAAAGACGTGGCCGACTTGAAAGCTCAAGGACTTGATTCTTTTGAACTGGATTTGACCTGCCCTGACTCCATAAAAACCGCTTTAAAGGCAATTTTGGCTGAATATTCATCCATTGACGTACTTTTTAATAATGCCGGGTATGGCCAGCCTGGGGCCATTGAAGACATCTCACGACAGGCACTTCGAGATCAATTTGAAACCAATGTCTTTGGTACTGTGGAGCTTACTAATTTAGTCATAGCTCAAATGCGTCGCCAAGGCCATGGCAAAATCATCATCAACAGCTCCGTGCTCGGCATCGTCTCGATGGCATTTAGAGGCGCTTATAATGCCTCTAAATACGCCCTTGAGGGCATGGCCGATACGCTTCGTCTAGAGCTTGGTACCGCCAATATTCATGTCAGTCTGATTGAGCCAGGCCCCATCACCTCAAAATTTCGAGAAAATGCCTACCTAAAGTTCAAAGCCAACATAGACATCGGACAAAGTCCGTGGAAACACACTTATCAAACCATTGAGGCAAGACTGAGCTCAACCTCCGATGGTCGTGATCCTTTTACCTTAGGGCCTGAGGCTGTGACCGACAAAGTGCTTAAAATCATGAAGAGCGCTCGTCCAAAACCAAGATATTATGTTACAATGCCAACTTATTTATTTGGTTTGTTGCGTCGCCTTTTGCCTTCTCGGGGCTTGGATTGGATCATGCGACGAGTCATGAAGTCAGAACTCGAGGCCTACCAGGAGGTAAAATCGCAATGCTCTTAATCCGTGCAATACTTATAATAATGATTTTCGTAGGAGTCGCTTGGGTGATTGGTCGTTTGATTCGATGGGCGCTGATGCGTAAGTTAAAAAAGTTGGGTGAAAGCATGATGGCTCAACAAACCATGCAACAAGCTCCTGTTTCTACCCCTGAAGATGGCTTGGCGTTGGTCCCATGCCATAAGTGTGGTGTGTACATTCAGCGAGAACAGGCCGTTTCAAATGCAAAGCATGGATACTGTTGTAAAGACCATTAAACCATAAGGAGATATTGGCGCATGGATGACGCCATGAAGCATACGGATGAGCTGCCCGACAATTGGCAAGCGCTTCAAATTGTAGGCCTGTTCCGCTTTTGTTTGGGGGTTACGCTCTTTTTGCTCATGCAATTGGGTCCAGGCACAACGTCTTTAGGGTTTATCCAACCGGTCTTCTTTCTTATTACCGTAGAATGCTACATTGGCTTGAGCGTGTTGAGTCTGATCGGTGCAATCTCAAAAAGGCCTGATTATTTCCTCCAAGCCAATGTTCCGATCTTTTTTGATATTTTTTGCGTAGTCTTATTAACGCATTTCAGTGGGGGGATCATCACAGGCCTTGGTTTGCTCCTCGTGGTGGTCGTCGCCGCTCATACCTTACTCACGTCCAGTCTTTATGCGTATGGTGGAGCCGCGGTTGCCACTTCATGCCTTTTGGGTGAGCAGCTTTACTCCCACTTTAGCTCTTCTGTCGTTGAGCCAGCCTTTATGCAAGCGGGCATATTAGGTTTTTGTATCTTTGTTACGGTGATGGTGTGCACATGGCTTCGTCATCGATTGGTTCGTATGCAAAGGCTTGCCTTGATTCGAGGCACAAAGCTTGAGACCTCGCTTCGTTTAAATACCCAGGTGGTCAGCCACATGCAAGAAGGCGTTCTAGTGATTGATCATGAGCGCTCCATCACTCTCATCAACTCAGCGGCGCTTCGTCTTTTAGGTCTTTTTGACCAACATCCCACTCATTGCAATGACCTACCCTTACGTTTTTCCCAAGCCCTGGATGCATGGCTGACCACCATGACCAAAAGCGAGCCCATCCAATTGGTCAAAGGAGCAGCAAAGATCCAAATTAGTGGTGAAGTGCTTGGTGAGGGTGATCATCAACATTGGGTGGTTTTTTTGCATGACCTTGGAAAAGAAGCTCAACAAGCTCAACACATGAAACTCGCCTTACTGGGTAATTTGGCCGCTAACATTGCCCATGAAATAAGAAATCCTTTGAGTGCAGTCTCTCACGCGGCGCAAATTCTTGAAGAAAGTGTGGACTCAAGTACCCAACAAGGTCAACTTCTGGCCATCATTCAAGAAAATTCGAGTCGAATGAATACCGTGATTAAGAATGTGCTTTCTTTATCCAAAAAAGAGCCCATCAACCCTACTGTCTTGAACTTAAGAGAGTACCTAGAAACCTTTGTCTGTGAGTTCAGCCCTTCAAATATCCAGGATGTGATGATAGAGCTTGAATTTGTAAGCCCTGAAGAGTTGTTGATTTTTATTGATCCTTCTCAGCTTCGCCAAGTCATGGTGAACCTGTGTGAAAATGGATTACGGTATTCCCTTCGTTACGTGCATGAGGCCAAAGTAAAAATTGAAGTGAACATCGAGTCTCACCATGTGGTTATCCATATCATCGATTATGGTCAGGGGATTGAAACCCAACATCGTGATCATATTTTCGAGCCCTTTTACACCACAGAGAGTCACGGTTCAGGCTTAGGTCTCTACATTACTCGTGAAATCTGCCAAATGCATCATGGAGACATTCAATTGCTTGGAACCGAACATGGTGGATGTTGTTTTCAAATCAAACTGCCTTTAGCATCGGAGGCTAATTATGAGCGTGCCTAGAGCGCTGATCATTGATGATGAGCAAGATATTTGTGAATTGATTAAAATTTCACTTTCGAACTTCGATTTAGACGTGGATTCGGTTCACACCTATAGAGAGGCGGTAGAACATATTCACAATCAAACCTATCAACTGTGCCTAACGGACATGCGCTTACCTGATGGGGACGGCCTTGATCTACTCAAAGAAATCCAAAAAACGCAACCTCAACTTCCGGTGGCTGTGATTACTGCCCACGGCACCATGGACTCAGCCATTGTGGCTCTCAAAAGAGGGGCGTTTGATTTTGTATCCAAACCCATTGATTTACAAATTCTACGAGACATGGCCGCCACCGCACTAAGTCTTTCTGAGCATCAGCATGAATCTTGTTTGGATGATTTGCTTGGCCAGTCCCAAGCCATGCTTGATTTGAAAAAACAGATGCATAAGATTTCTCGATCCCAGGCGCCTGTGGCCATTCAAGGCCCTTCTGGCTCAGGCAAAGAAATGGTCGCAAGAATCATCCACCAGCTCTCCGCCAGAAGCGACAACCCTTTTATTGCCGTCAACTGCGGGGCGATTCCAAACGAATTAATGGAAAGTGAATTCTTTGGCCATGTCAAAGGTTCGTTTACTGGGGCACATTCAAACAAAGACGGGCTGTTTAAAGCCGCCCATCGAGGGACTTTGTTTTTAGATGAGGTTGGCGATTTACCCATCGACATGCAAGTTAAGTTATTACGGGCCATTCAAGAAAGGGCGATTCGCCCTGTTGGCTGTGCCACAGAAACTACGGTGGATGTTCGCGTCTTGTCCGCCACTCATAAAAACTTGTATGACATGGTTCACCAGGGCCAATTTAGAGAAGATTTATATTATCGATTGAATGTCATTGAGGTGAATGTGCCCTCTTTGGAAGACCGACAAGAAGATATTCCGCTACTTGCTCAGCATTTACTTCATCAGCTTAGCCAGGAGCAAGGTTTAAATGCTCAATTATCGGAACAAGCCATTGAAGCATTGCGTGCTTACTCATTCCCTGGCAATATTCGTGAGCTTGAAAATATCTTAGAACGTGCTTTAGCACTCTGTGAAAACCAAAAGATAGACGCCAGTGATCTAAACTTGCCCATCCATGAGAAAGGCCGACCATCAACACCTCATGATCTCGAAGCCTATCTTGATGACGTAGAAAAGAAGGCTCTGTTGAATGCCCTGGAACGATCGAATGGGAACAAAACCCAAGCTGCGAAACTTTTGGGGATTTCGTTTCGAGCCCTTCGATATCGGCTCAAAAAACTGGGCCTCGAATAACGGACATACCCTTATCGAGCTTGTGCTGTGTTTGGCTTTGATTGCTGTCTTGTTGAGTCTTTGTGTGCCTGCGTTTTCCTTGAAGACTCAGAAAGAGGCTCTGCTTAGTATGGCCTATCATGATCTCCAATATGCGAAACATCTAGCCTTGAGTCAACGTCAAACGGTGATTCTGTGCCCAAGTTCAAATATGCTTACATGCAGCCCCCATGGGAAATATTTCCTCATGCTTTCTAAGGATGGGAGAGTGATTCATGTGACAACCCTTAAACAAAACCTCTTGCTTAAAGCCAGCTTGAATGCTCATCAAATCACCATCACCCCCAAAGGCCGCTTTTTGCAGGCTGGAAGCTTATCTATGGGAGGGACTGAAAAGATTGTCTTTACATACAGCGGTCATGTTCATATGCACTCACACACATCTTAATATTTTAGCCATTCATCTGCATTGGTTTGCAAACTTACCTATATAAGCTAAACCTGGAGTATGAGGCAAAAAATCCGCAATGCCCAGCTGGGCTTTACACTGACTGAATTATTAGTCGCCACTTTGATGTTGGTCATCACCGTGACCATCGCCATCCCCTCGATGCGTGCCATCATTCAAAATAATCGGATTACTGCGACCACGAATGATTTAGTTTTTTCGTTGAATCTTGCCCGATCGGAAGCCATCAAACGCGGGGTGTCTGTTTCGATATGCCCAACAGCCAATGATCAGTTTACTGCTTGTGGAAACGATTGGAGTAATGGATGGTTAATCTTTGTGAACCCAGATGAGAACGCCACTTTCAGTAACAACGCCAGCGAGCCGTTGATTCGAGCCAACCAAGTCAGTGCTGGGGATATGAACATCAACCCAAACCCCAATGCGGTGATTGCCACTTACAACAGTGCAGGGTTTGCCTCAGCTGGCACTGGTAATTTAACCTTTACCGTAAATGCCCCTGATTGCACTGGGCTTAATCAGCGCGAAGTCAGCGTCAGCTTAACGGGTCGAGTCAGCACTGTGCAAACCAACTGCCCGTAACCATTGATTCGATGGTTTCGCCCAGCCATCGACACGCGACCATGGCCCTCATATTTTGTTGCTATACCTTATATAAGGTGTACAGCTTATTCAATGCCATGCGAAAACGTTCTGTCCAAGGATTTACCTTGCTCGAAGTATTGATAGCCCTGGTGGTGTTCACAGTGGGCTTATTAGGGCTATTAGGGTTGCAGATGACCAGCCTGAAGCTCTCTCACGATTCTTTATTAAGAACGAATGCGACGTTGCTTGCCAAAGACATGGCCGATCGCATGCGCGCTAACCCAGTTGAAATGCGCCAAGGTCTATCTGGGGCTTATCACAACCCTAATGGCGTGGTCAGTGCCAATCCAAATTGTCTGGGGCTTGACAGCTCTGGAGCTCCTGTTGATGGTGCTTGTTCGAGTGTTCAGATGGCAGGTCATGACTTTTATGAGTGGTATGGCTCGCTTCAAGGGAATACGTCGACAAACTGGCACCCAACCGTTGCCGCTCAATTACCACTCGGCGATGGAGTGGTATGCATTGACTCCACCCCCAATGATGGGACGCCCACGGCACCAGCTTGTGACAATCAACTGACCGGTGGTAAGGCCATGTATGCCATCAAAGTGTTCTGGAATGAGCGCAAGACCGAAGGGCGTGTTACCCGGTTTGTTATGAGTGTTGGGTTATGAAAAATCAAACCGGGTTATCCATGGTTGAAGTGCTTGTCGCCATCACACTATCGCTTTTGGTGTTAGCCGGGGTGATTCAAATCATGACACAAGCGAAGCAAGGTTATCGACTGGGATTGGCTTTCAATCAGATGCAAGAAAACACTCGATTTGCCATGGATTATCTTCCCAAGCTATTGAGACAAAGTGGATATCGAAGCACGCCAGATAATCAAAATTTTCAAGAGTTCAATGAGGTGTTTGGTAACGCTCCGCATCTATCGGTGGTTGATAACGCTGGAGTTAACGGGTCAGACATCTTATCCATCCGATTTGAAGGCTCAGGCGATGGCGCTGGGAACCCTGATGGGCTGATTGTCGATTGCTTGCAACAACCTCTTGATGCAAACACGATGGTCACCAATGTCTTATCCCTGAACGCGGATAATCAACTTGAGTGCCAATCACAAAACATCGATGCCCCAAGTGCCACGCGCTCTGAAATCCTCTTATCCGGTGTTGAAAACATGCAAGTCTTGCTTGGTGAGGACATTGATGGGGACCTGACGGTAGACAGATACGTATTCCCTAATTTCGTCGGTCTATCAACCGATCGAGTGCTTGCGCTTAAGCTGAGCTTACTGATGGTCTCGGAAGAGGCGGTGCAAAAAGGCGTGGAATCGGGGGAGTTTAACTTACTTGGGACAGTATATACACCAGCCGATGATCTGAAACTTAGAAGGCAAATGGGAATGACCATCTACCTTCGAAATGTCACAACACAGTAGGAGCGAGCCATGGGAATAAGACAACAACAAGGGGCTGTGCTTGTCGTAGGTTTAATCTTACTTGCCGTGGTGGTCATTCTAACCACCACTTCGATGAATCTAACCTCACTCAGTGAAATCATGACTTCCAATCAAAAAGACAAAGAGATATCGTATCAGGCCTCTGAGTCGGCCTTATCCGACGGTGAGTCATGGCTTGCCAACCTGACGGATGCTCCCGAAGCCCTCAACACCTGCCCGACTCCCCCTTGCTCGGTGGTCCAAGAGGCGGTTTATGCCAACCTGGCGAATCAAGATGGCAGTTGGTGGCAAACCTATGGGACGGCTTTCAGTGCGACGATTCCTGGTGTGGGAGCTCAACCAAGGTATGTCATCGAGTTCGTACATTTTGTGCCTTACGAGTTATCTCCAGATGCTCAAGCCAAAGGCAATGGCTATTATACTTACCAAGTAAGTGCTCATGGGACTGGCACCAGTGGTGATACTCGCTCAGTGGTCCAATCTACTTATGTGGTTCAATACCGATAGGAGCCGACAATGAAGACTGTCTTTTTTACCCTCTTAGCCATTTTGAGCATACAAGTCGCTCATGCCAACACCCTCACAGCGCCCATCGAAGCGCTCAACCTCGAAGAGCAGACACTTACCATTCAATCACAAACCTACGTGTTGGCCAGTCACATCAAGGTCCAAGATGTCGATAAACGTCATCTCGGACTGTCTCATTTAGCAGTAGGCCAGACCGTGCAAATTGAAGTCATGCCATATTTAAAGGGGCAATCGTATCGTCAAGATATGCAAGCTCCTACCATCACTGTCATCACGATCATGCCTTCGAGCGTGTCCCAAGATAAAGCTCATTGAATCCAGGATGGGTGGTGGATTTATTCGCTAAACCATCTGGCCTAATCGGTAGATACAAAGCAAAAGGCCAATGCCAGAGGTTGTATGTACCATCAAAAGACACAGCTAATAAAAACACAGCAAGGCTTCTCGCTCATCGAGATGCTTGCCGCTGTCACCATCACTACCGTCGGTTTGTTGGGCCTTGCAAGTTTACACCTTGAGGCCATGAAAAAAAGCAACGAAGCCTTTTATAAGACCTTAGCCATCATGCATGCTGAGGACATGATGGAGCGTATGGCCTCTAACATGGAGGCGGTAGAGGCTGGAGCGTTTAATGCCAGCGTGGATGAGAATGATCTCAACGATAACTGCTACAACACTCAAGCCTATGACGAAAGCCATGAAGACAACACTTATGAAAACGGTTTGCAAGCCTTGCTAGCCGCCATGACTATTATCGAGGCCACGCAGATTGATGGTCGCACTTACGTCACTTTAGAAGATGGCACCGTCTTTGAAACGACTAACGCGGGACCAGAAGACTTTCAAGTCGGGGGCAATCTTACCAATTACGCTGACATCATGGGTGGGGATGTTCAAAATTGGTTGAATGGACGCCTTGGAGAAGGATGGAACAACCCAGGTCAAGGCAATGGTAATGGGAACGGCAATGCATATGGACTAGGAAATGGCAATGGGAACGGCAATGCATATGGACTAGGAAATGGCACAAATAATGGTACGACAGCAGAGGTTCCAAGTGGTTGCAACTCCATTCAAATGGCTCAGCACGATAAGATGGTTTGGTTAGAAGAAACTGAGCAGTTGCTGCCTCAAGGGGACGCCCAGGTATGCTTGTCGTCAGCACCTGCAGTGAAAGGTCAACCCATTGTCTGCGATGGTCAAGGAGAGTTTTATTTAATCGAAGTAAGCTGGACGAACAAGGATGGTAATGTCGAAGCACACCGCGTGTCGTTCAAACCGTAGGGGAAATTGATGTTGATATCTTTACCAAGACACAGTCAAACCCGAGGGTTTGGGTTGGTTGAAATTTTAGTCTCGATTGTCATCAGTACGATTTTATCGGCAGGTGTACTTAACCTATTTCAATCGAACAAACGAGCGTATCGCCTTGAGACCAACCTAGCGGCTCTTCAACAAGATGGCCGATTCGCCACGACATTTTTGAACCGCTCGATACGCCTTGCCGGCTTTCGTTCACAACCTCAGCTTGATGATATGCAAATGTACGAGGCGTACAATGAAGTCTTTCCTCTGGGCTCTGAGCTTATCTCAGGCACCAATGACGACATTAACAACTCGGATTCACTGACCATCCGATACGAGGGCACCCCCTACGGAAACGTTTTTGATTGTCTAGCCACCCCAGTTCAATCCGATGAAATGGCTGAGTCTACGTTTTTTATCAATGACAACAATCAACTTGTTTGTGCCGCCGTTAACAATGGCGTTGCAAACCTTTCCAACCCAGATGTGTTGGTCGATAACGTGGAAGCGATGCACCTTCGCTTTGGTGAAGACACCACCGGAGATGGTCTTGTTAATCGATATCTTGCCCCACAGTCAGCGGGCCTAGATCTATCGCGTGTTGTCACCGTTCGCATTAGTCTTTTGCTTAGAACGAACGACCAGGCTGCGCCAACGATGGATATGAAAAGCTATGATTTACAAGCCGTGGAAGTTGGCCCCTTTAATGACCACTTCCTTCGTAAAGTCTTTACCACCACAGTGCGCTTGCGCTCAATGAACCCTTAAGGAGGCGACGATGAATCCATCCATGAGAAAACAAAACGGCGCCATTTTAATCATCAGCTTACTTTTTTTAGTGGTGCTGACCATTATCTCCATTTCATCACTATCCTCCACAGTGGTGCAGGCTAAAACGACTAGCAACGCTCAAAACATCATGCTTTCCTTTAGGGCCAGTGAAACCAGCCTTCGAGTCGCTGAAGACTACATTGCAAACATGACAGAGCTTCCAGATTATTTTGATGATTGCAGTTCCAACTGCAATGGCATATGGAACCAAGGTTCATTAGCCTCACTTTATGGTGGCGAGTACGGTGATCGTTGGTGGGCCATCCCGAACTCACTGACCAATGGAACTTTCTGGAGCACAAGAGGCCACACCATGATTGGAGCTGACTCTTTGAGTAGCGTATCACTGGTATCCGAGCAACCCATTTTTTTCATTGAGGAACAAGCCTTTATTCCTGATGATTTGAACCCCAATACAAGTGCGAAAGGCAAAGGGTTACGATTTTACCGCATCACCTCCAAAGGAGTGGGCGGTGAAAATGCCGAAGGTGGGGTCAATGCGTCTCAGACGTACCTGCAATCAATCTATTCTAAGCGGTTTAACTAGAGGTGCTTATGAAGTATTCAATTGTCGCATCCAGCGTCTTACTCTTCTCGGTTACCCAAGTGCATGCTGGACGCCTTGAGTTGCCTGACGTGCCTTTGGTAAGCTCGACCTCAGTCAAGCCGAACATGTTGTTTGTGGTCGATGACTCAGGGTCTATGGACTGGGAGATCATGACCCAGCCTCATTATTCTTACTGTCGCTACTATGAGCCCTTCGGATATTCAAATTGCTCAAGTGAACTTCATACCGATGGTATCTACAATTACTCGTATCCCTCCCACTACTGGGACAGATATTATACGCTTGAGTTTGCCTACATGTTCAACTTCCGCAATGTATACGGAAGTTACTCAGGCCTATATTCGGCTGTGAACTTTAATAATTTTGTTGACAGTGACTGGCGTATTTACGACGCTCAATTTAACACGATTTTTTACAACCCAGATGACGATTACGAAGCTTGGGCCGGCCCTTGCGATAACCAATCGGATAACATGCAAAGCTGTGAGCCTCCAAGCCCAA
>CAYNJF010000005.1:7868-45544 GCA_964397555.1 uncultured Francisellaceae bacterium | reverse complement strand
ATCATGTCAGAGCTCACCCCAGTAGAGACAACAGTAACTATTGGTATGTAAAAAACTTATTTGATGACCGCTACAACGGCGTTCGGTACTACCATTCATGGGTCGTGAGCAAAGATGACCGTGGGTTTTCCGGCTTGGTCCCCTCTCCTTCAACCATGACTGCCGGTGAGAATGGTATGGTTGATCCATGGGATTCTCACATCAAGTTTGAGATCCGTGGACAAAATGAAATCCGAGTTGAGCACTATCAAACCAATACGATTACAGGCGCTAGAACTCTAGTCAATGAATCAACCTTAAACGGTAATGCCTGCTATGATGCTCTAGGAAGCCGTGACAGTGTCGTCACGATGATAGAAAACGTATCCAATCTTCGTGCACAAGGTGGCAGCTCTTGTCGCTCGGTTGAAGATGCCATTCAAAATTACGCGACCTGGTTCGAATACAATCGTCGACGCTCTTTTGGTGCCAAAAGCGCCATTACGTCTATCATCGATGAGTATCCTGGCGTCAACTATGGCCTTAAGCTCATCAATCGCTTTGGGATACAAACTCCGATTCCTGATTCCGATGACTCGGGTCAGGAGCATCAAAAAGACTTGCTTCAAGACTATTATGGCCGAAGTCAAAACGCGTATGGCACCCCGCTTGTGCGAGCGCTGGACATTGCTGGAAACTATTATCGTGGCTCATCGTCGCCCATTGAATATGAGTGCCAAATCAATACCGCGGTGATGTTGACCGACGGTTACTATAATGGCTCAAGGCCCTGGCTTGGTGATGTGGATCGAGACGGCTACGGTCGCTTTGGCTCTACCTTGTCGGATGTGGCTCGCTACTACTACGTCAATGATTTATCACCCATGGCCAACCGAGTGCCTTTATCTGAATTCAACGATAACCCCAACCAGCATATGATTACGTTTGGGATCTCTTTTGGTGTCAATGGCAAGCTGGTTGCCGGCTCTGATGGCTGGCCTACGCCAGCGCTAGGCGTATCGAGTGACTGGGGAAATCCCCTTTCATGCGACTCATGCCCTGAGAAAATTGATGATCTTTGGCACGCAGGGTTTAACTCTAATGGGCGATTCGCAACGGTGAATAACCCAAGTGAGATCTTGGATGAGCTCAGTGAAGTGTTGGATAAAGTTTCTGTACTCTCACAGGCCTCCATGGGGCGTGCTGCGGTTGAATCCACCATGCTCTCTGGACAAACCAATACCTTCCAAGCCGTTTTTGAAAACGAGACTTGGTCTGGTGATGTGCTAGCGTTACCTATTTCCGCCGATGGTGTGCTTGGGACGGACGCTGAGTTTAGTGTCAGCGAGCTGCTTGCTGAGATGAATCCAAGTGAGCGGGTGATTTTCACTAAGAACGACGAGCAAGGCATTCTTTTCGAGTGGCCTAATCGTAGACCCAATGATACGAATTTAAGTCGAAGCCAACGTGATGCCATTGAAGATGCGGATGATGACATCGATCGCTTGAACATTGAAGCAGGACGAATCTCTGAATCCGATATCATTAATTACTTGCGCGGTGATCGAAGCGAAGAAATGAGTGAAGGCAGTCGTTTTCGTAATCGAACGTCCATCATGGGCGATGTGGTTCACAGCTCACCCCATTTCATTGGAGCCCCAAACTTAACCTACCAAGAGGAAAGCTACGAGGCCTTCAAGCTTCAACACCAAAATCGTACTCCCATGCTTGCCGTGGGTACGAATGCCGGGATGGTCCACGTGTTCAACGCAAATAACGGCTCTGAGCTGATGGCTTATGTGCCTGGAAATCATACCATCTGGGAGAACCTAGGGAACTTAGCCAGACCTGACTATCAGCATCAATTTTATGTCGACGGCCCTATTGTCTCCAATGATGTCTATGTTGATGGTGCTTGGCAAACCTACATGGTCGGTACCTTTAGAGCAGGTGCCCAAGGACTCTATGCACTTAATGTGACTGATGGCATCTTCTCCAACGAGGATGAATCGGCTCAACAAACCGTAGCTTTTGAGTTTACTGATCAGGATGATGCCGATGTTGGTTATCTGTATGGTCAGCCACAACTTGTGCAAATGAACAATGGACTATGGGCGGTGGTCTTTGGTAATGGCTACAATGCCAACGCAAGAAACTACCCGGGTGGTGAACGTGATCGGCATCGCTCAGACACAGATCAAGCCGCTGTTTTCATTTTGTTTATTGAGCGAGGTCTCGACGGCGAATGGACGCCTAATCAGGACTATATCAAAATCAACGCTGGAGAGGACACCGGCAATGGCTTCGGGCATATCTTCCCCGTTGATATTGATCAAGACTACCAAGTCGACTATTTATACGCCGGAGACTTAGACGGTAATGTGTATAAATTTGACGTCACAAGCAGCACACCAGCTGAGTGGACCAATGAAAGCAATACCATCAAACTATTTGAGTCCTCTGACAGAACCCCCATCACAACGCCTATCGTTGTAGGTGCTCATCACGATGGTTTAAGCCAAGGGGTGATGGTTTACTTCGGCACTGGACAATATTTAGAATCCGATGATAATAACCGTAACGGTCAAAGAACTCAGTCTTTCTATGGTGTGTGGGATAAAATGGCGCCCAATCCAGCGACGTTGGATGACGATGACTTACTCGAGCAGCGAATCTTAGGCAGCACCTCTCAACTTAGAGCGGTCTCTGATTATGAACTCGATGAAACCGTTCATTCCGGTTGGAAAATTGAGCTTATTGAAGGCAACCAAAATCAAGGTGAGCGCCATCATGGCACCCCTCAATTGAGAAATGGTCGCATCATCTTTACTACGTTGATCCCGGGCGGGTCCTCTGATCCGTGCGATCCCAGTCAAGGGGACAGCTGGTTGATGGAGCTTGATGCCAAAGATGGCTCTCGCTTGGAGACACCACCGTTTGACATCACCAAAGATGGCTTGTTTGATGAGGCGGACTACATTACGTTCATCAACCCTGTCTCAGGTGAAGAGGAATCCACCCCCCATGGTGGAGTTAAGTCCGATGTCGGGATCTTGGGAGAAAGCCCTGCGATTCTAACCAACGCTGACAACACAAAAGAAACCAAGGTATTATCAGGCATGGGTGGACTAAGCGTGCAATCTGAGTCGGTTGATGAAGAGTCGGCAGGTCGTCAAAGTTGGCAAGAGGTAAACTAATGAGCACTCATCAAAAGGGATTTAGCTTAATTGAACTTATGATCGTCTTAGCGGTGGTCGCCATCCTGGCAGCCATCGCCTATCCGTCGTATCAAGATCAAATGAATAAATCTCGGCGAACGGATGGCCAAGCTTTCTTGTTAGAGATGGCCACGCTTATGGAACATTATTACACCGAAAATAACAGCTATGCGGGTGCTACTGTCACGAACATCGGTGGGGGTGGTACGTCAAGAGAGGGCTATTATGCCGTCACGATTACGAATCTTAGTGGCTCTACGTGGACGCTGAATGCAGCGCCCATAGGGGCTCAAGCGACGGATACATGTGGCACCTTGACGTTGACTCACACCAACATCAAAGGCCCCACACCCGATACTTGCTGGTAATTAAAGAGCGTGCTCGTGTGGCTGGAGGACGCCTTTCACTTCTTTGGGTAAGGAGAAGCGGATGTCTTCTTCAAGCCCTTTCAAGTTCTGAACCTCATCAATCCCTAAGGTTGTTTGAAGATACTTAATGACACCTTGAACCAAAACTTCAGGCGCGGATGCGCCAGCCGTGATGCCAATATTCATTGTCTTATCATCAAACCATGTCAAATCAATGTCCGCCTCAGAATCGATTAGATAAGATTTTGTCCCAAGGTTTTCAGAAAGCTCACGCAAGCGATTTGAGTTAGACGAGGTTTTTGAGCCAACCACCAACACAATATCCGTTTGTTGAGCAAGCGATTTAACCGCATCTTGGCGATTTTGGGTCGCGTAGCAAATATCATCCTTTTTGGGCCCTTTGATGCTTGGGAATTTCTCACGCAACGCGTCAATGATGTTTCTGGTGTCATCAACCGATAACGTCGTCTGGGTCACATAATAAGACTCATCTGGGTTTTTAAGCTCGAGTGAGGCAACATCCGCGACGGATTCGACCAAATAAATCGCGCCCTCTTTATTGCGATATTGCCCTAGGGTACCCTCGACTTCAGCGTGACCAGCATGACCAATCAAGACCACCTCAGCGCTGTTTCTGGAAAAGCGAACCACTTCCATATGCACTTTGGAGACCAAAGGACAAGTCGCATCAAGCACGAGCTCTAAATCACGGGCCGCGGCTTCTTCACGAACCGCCTGGGATACGCCATGCGCGGAGAAAATCACAATCGAGCCATCAGGGATTTCGCTTAATTCATCGACAAAAATGGCGCCTTGTTTTTTCAAAGAGTCTACGACATACACGTTATGCACCACTTCATGGCGCACGTAGATTGGGGCTCCGAACTTGACCAGTGCCGATTTAACAATATCAATGGCTCTGTCTACACCGGCACAAAACCCTCTAGGGTTTGCCAATAAAATTTGTCTTGCACTCATACCTTGCCCTCACTACGTTTTTTTTCTGGCATAAATGCCATCAACAACAAAAACATTGCACCTACCGTGATGAAAGAGTCAGCCACGTTAAACGTGTGAAAGTGCCAACCACCCCAGTGGAAATCGATAAAGTCCACCACATACCCACGGAAGATACGATCGATGTAATTACCTATGGCGCCACCAAGAATAAAACTCAAGGCCAACGACTGAAGTTTTTCACTGGCCTGTGTTTTGACAAGCCATACGATCAAAGATGCGATCACTAAGCCTATGAACCCATAAAGCAAGATCATCCCTAATCCACCGGATTGGCTCAACCAGCCAAAGGCGACCCCACGGTTATAACTCAATGACATGTTCAAAAAAGGCAACCATGAAACCGGGTTTGCATACTCAAGCGAGTTGAGTGCCAACCCCTTAGTCCATTGATCCAACACCGCAATGGCCGAAATTAAGGCAAACCAAGGCCAACGAATCATGATATTAGACATGGTTTCTACGCTCACCTGATTTTGATTCATCCACATTCGTGATGCAGCGATCACAAAGCCCTGGATAACGATCATCTTGATTTACCGTTGAGGTACGGTGCCAACAACGCACACACTTCTCATACGTAACCGGGGTTATGCTTAGGAATAATTCATTGATGCCGGTGCTCAGCCCATCTTCTTTTTTCTCACTCAATGGTAATACTTGAGCTTTGGAGGTGATAAAGACAAAGCGCAACTCATCACCAAGCTTATTTAATAGCTGCAACCAGCCCTCATTGGCAAAAATGGTCACTTCTGCTTCAAGGGCCGAGCCTACTTTGCCACTTTCACGCGAGGCTTCAATGGCTTTGTTGACTTCATCTCGGACTACGATGACTTGATCCCAAAAGTCATTATCCATCTCAGTGGATCCATTGGCCACCAAGCCGTCATACCACGTATTCAAAAAGACTGAATCTGGCTTATCACCTGGAATGTGATCATGGATGTCTTCGGCGGTAAAGCTTGTGATGGGTGCCAACCAACGTGCTAAGGCTTGAACGATGTGATACATCACCGTTTGAGCAGAACGTCTAGCCTTGGCGTCTTCTCTTAGGGTATACATGCGATCTTTAATCACATCCAAATAGAAACTACCCAACTCATTCACGCAGAAGTTATGGATCAACTGATAGATGTGATGGAATTGATATTGCTCAAACCCCTCAATGATTTCTTGTTGGATCTGATGAGCTCGCCCCAGCACCCAGGCATCCAGATCAAGCAATTCGCTGGGTTCCATCATTTGCTCCGATGGCTCAAACCCATCAAGGTTGGCAAGCAAGAATCGAGACGTATTTCGAATGCGTCGATAGGCGTCACTGATCCGCTTCAAAATTTCTTGGCTCACATGAATCTCACCACGATAATCCGTAGCGCAGACCCACAGCCTTAAAATATCAGCCCCAAGTTGGTTAATAACTTTGGAAGGAGCAATAACATTCCCTAGGGATTTAGACATCTTGCGCCCTTGGGCGTCCACCGTAAACCCATGGGTTAAAACCGCTTTGTAAGGCGCTTGGCCATCCATGCCAATGGAAGTCATCAACGAGGAGTTGAACCAGCCACGATACTGGTCGGAGCCTTCCAAATACAAATCAGCCGGTGCGCTCAGATGATCACGCAGACCAAGAACCGCTTTATGAGAAACGCCAGAATCAAACCAGACATCCAAGATGTCATTTGATTTTTCATACTCGTCAATGTCGGAGTAGCCTAAAGACGCCAAATCAAAATCATGCCATGCATCAATGCCGTCTTTTTCTATTAAAGAGGCAACTGTCTCGATGATGTCTAAATGCTTTGGATGGAGTGCATGGGTTTGCTTGTGCAACACTAAGCACAAAGGGATCCCCCAAGTACGCTGCCTTGAAATACACCAGTCGGGTCGCCCCTCTACCATCAATCGGATACGCTCCTCACCCCAAGGTGGGATCCAGTCCACTTTTGAGATGGCTTTGAGCGCTTTGGCACGAAGCCCCTTTTTATCCATGCTGACAAACCACTGTGGTGTGGCTCTAAAAATAGTCGGTGTTTTGTGGCGCCAACAGTGAGGGTAGCTGTGCTCAAGTTTGGCATGATGAACCAGGTGGCCTGACTCTCTTAGATGCTCAATGATGTTTGCGTTGGCTTTGTGCACAAACTGGCCACCAAAAAGAGGCATGTCATCCACATAGCATCCATTGGATTGAACTAAGTTCACCGCAGGCAGTTGGTACTTTTGGCCAAGCTGGTGATCATCGACACCATGAGATGGGGCGGTATGCACCACACCCGTACCCGCATCCAAGGTGACATGATCACCTAGGACTACTGGAGAGTCTTGCTCAAAAAACGGATGAGCAAACACTAAGGATTCAAGCTGAGCCCCTTTGGCTTTGCCCAAGACTTCGATGTTTTCATAACCTAGGCGAGCAATCACCTGCTCGATAAGCCCATTGGCCACAATGTAATGAGACGATTGATCGACCGATTTGAACAGGACATAATCGAGATCTGGCCCCACGGCTAACGCTTGGTTCGCCGGCAATGTCCATGGAGTTGTGGTCCATATAATCATGGCACACTGTTCTGGCGCCTCAGACAACCCAAAAGCTTGAGCCACGGCCATCGAATCTCTTGCATCAAAAGCCACATCAATGGCTTCAGAGCGCTTGTCTTGATACTCTACCTCAGCTTCAGCAAGGGCGGAGCCACAATCCACGCACCAATGCACTGGCTTGTAGCCTTCATGCATGTGACCTTTGGCCATCAACTGCGCCATCGAGCGCACAATGGCAGCCTGATACTCAAAGTTCATGGTCTTGTAAGGATTATCCCACTCTCCCATGACCCCAAGCCGCTTAAAAGACTCGCACTGGATGTCAACTTGAGATTGAGCATAGTCGCGTGCAGCTTGTCTGAACTCCTTGGGACTTATTTTGACCCCAGGCTTTCCATGAGTCTTCTCGACTTTGAGCTCGATGGGCAACCCATGACAATCCCACCCAGGCACATAAGGAGCATCAAAGCCACTCATGGTCTTGGATTTGACCACCACGTCTTTCAAAATTTTATTTACCGCATGCCCAATGTGAATGTCCCCATTGGCATAAGGAGGCCCATCATGCAAAATAAACGGTGTCGCCCCATTGCGAACTTGACGAATTTGATTGTAAAGGTCCATTTTTACCCATCTATCTAAAAAGTCCGGCTCACGCTTGGGCAAATTACCGCGCATCGCAAAGTCGGTTTTAGGCAGGTTTAATGTCTCTTTGTAATCGGGCGCACTCATGATTATCCTCCGACTTGGCTGACGTAACTTCTGGCCAACTCAATGTCTTGATGTATTTGATTTCTTAAACTGTCTAACGATTCAAATCGTTTTTCATCTCGTATTTTTTTCAAAAACTCAACCCGCATCTTTTTGCCATATAAATCCATGGTCTTGTCGAGCAGGTGAACTTCTAACAAAAGGTTGTCGTCCCCTATGGTGGGGCGTTTCCCAATATTGGCCACAGCCATGTGTTCTTGATCATCAACAATCGCCTTGACCCAATAAACGCCAAAGGTTGGCAACATCACCTTGGGTGGCACCAAGTTCGCGGTAGGGAAGCCCATCAATCGGCCTCGCTGATCCCCTTTGACAACCCTAGAGCTCAACGCGTAGGCTCGCCCCAATGAACGCTTTAGCGCCTCCATATCACCACGGCTCAAACAATCACGTAGGCCCGTGCTAGAGACTCGGGCTTGGTTGAGCAAAATAGGGGGAATTGTGTGAACCTCAAAGCCCTCGCTCGTGCCCTTGCGCTTTAACAACTCAATATCACCCTCTCGGTTTTTACCGTACCGAAAGTCGTGCCCCACAATCAGTGCTTTCATACCCAGCGCCTGGATGAGGACCTGCTCGATGAATAATTCAGCGGATAAGCCAGCCATATCCTGGTCAAACCGAATACGGACCACCTTCTTAACCCCCATGGACTCCAAAACTTTGGCCTTGTCGGTCAACGTCATCAATCGAGGGGCCGTGCCAGTGGCAAAATACTCTTTAGGATTGGGCTCAAACGTTACCACAACCGGGGTCAATGACAACTCTGCTGCTTTCTTAACTAACTTATCAATCAGCGCCTGGTGGCCAAGATGAATCCCTTCGAAGTTCCCTATGGTCACACAGCTATTTGCCAGCGTGGTCTCTTGCCAATCCCGTATTAATGTCATGCAACATGGCCTATGTTAAATCGAATGAGTATACCAGAGTGGTCCTATCAACATCACGCACTTTCCATGGCCAAGGCCCGTAGCCTAAGACCAAACAAGATCAAACTAAGAAAATAAGTAATAAAGCCTACCCCACACAGGAAAAGTAGCATGGAAAAGCGGTGCCAAGTGCTCCAATTAAGCCAAACATCTAACTCCGGCATGAGCATGACAAGAGCGCCCCCCATCAGAGCGCACGCGAACAATAATCGGATTATGAACCAAGCCCATCCCTCACGACTTAAGATCCCCTCTCGAAAAAGGACCACCCCCAAAATCGCAGCCTGACACCAGGCACTGATGCTCGAGGCCAGTGCTAGGCCAGCGTGGGCAAGCGGTTGAATCAAAGCCGCATTTAAAATCACGTTGAGTACTAAAGCCACAATCGCCACTTTGACTGGAAACTTCGTGTTTTGTCGGGAGTAGAAAGCACTGACCAATATTTTGACCACCATAAAGGCCGTCAAACCGACGCAGAGCATATGAAGCGATTTAGTGGCCATCAATAAATCATGAGCGGTGAAGGCCCCACGATAGAACAAGGTTGCCATAATGGGCTTGGCTAAAATCCAAAGCGCCGTAGCGGATGGGATCCCAATTAACAGACACCAGCGAAGAGACCAGCTTAGATGGGCCTCAAACCCCGCATCATCTTTTTTTGCAAAACAACCCGAGAGTTTGGGGAGCGCTACAGTGGCCAAAGCCACCCCAAACATCCCCAATGGCAGCTCGACTAAGCGATCTGAATAATAAAGCCAAGACAAGCTGCCAACGGTTAAAAAAGAAGCAAACAGGGTGTCCACTAGCAGATTGATTTGCATGACCGAGGCCCCAAGTAAAGCCGGCCCCATGAGGGTCAGGACGCGTCGAACCCCTGGATCTTTAAAATCCACTTTAAACTTGGGCCATAAGCCTTGACGCATTAAAGCGGGGATCTGAATCGAAAACTGAACCATACCTCCCAGTAACACGCCCCAGGCCAAAGCCATGCTGGGATTGGCAAAGTAAGGGCTTAGACGAGTTGCAGCCAAGATCAAACACACATTCAAAAGAACAGGGGTAAAGGCTGGCAAGGCAAACTTTTTATAGGTATTTAAAATACCCCCAGCTAGGGCCGTTAATGAAATAAAAAGAAGATAAGGAAAGGTGATTTTGAGCATCGAAGAGGCTAAATCAAAGCGGTGAGGCTCATCTAAAAACCCTGGTGCAAAAAGAGCAATAAGCAGCGGTGAGGCCAGACACCCTATCAGAGTGACCCCCACAAGCACCACCAGTAAACAACCGGCAACTTTATCAATAAGCGCTTTGACTTCCTCTTTTGATTTTGTGCTCTGATAATCCGATAAGATGGGCACAAAGGCTTGGGAGAATGCTCCTTCAGCAAACAGGCGCCTCATGAAATTGGGTATCTTGAAAGCGATTAAAAAAGCGTCAAACCCAAGGGTGGCCCCAAACATCAAAGCAAAGACCACATCACGCACAAACCCAAGAATACGAGACATAAAAGTCATCAAGCTTACTGTGTAGGCTGATTTAAAGGCTGCAGCCATGTGTGGCATCCCTATCAATATTAGAAAGAAAACTTAATGAATAGTGCTGGCTAAAGCGCGTTAGGCTATAAGCCCATTGACAAGCTTAACAAAAAACAGCATGATCGCTAACCTTAATTGACTACGACTCCGAGGAGATCCCATTGGCTAATTCAAGACAAGCAGCCAAAAGAGCAAGACAGGCTGAAAAGCATCGCATGAACAACCGCTGGCAGAAATCCAGAATGTTCGGCGCTATCAAGCTGGTAATCAAGCTTGTAGAAGAGAAAAAAGTAGACGAAGCCAAGCAAGCGTATGTGTCTGCGACTTCTATGATTGATAAGCTTGCCAACAAGGGCATCATTCACAGAAACAAAGCTGACCGCCATAAGAGTCGTTTAAACACGATGGTGAAGAAAGCGGCCGCTTAAGGTTGTTTCTTTTGGAGCCACATTACTCTTGTGGCTCACTCTCTTCCTCAAAGACTTCTTCTTCTAGCCTCTCATCCGATTGAGGTTGCAAGTTCATGACAAACTCCCCCAAATCCTGAATAAGGCTTTCAAGTCCGCCTCGTGTGATGTTTGAAATGGCGTAGATGGGTGTATCAGCGAACTGCTCTTTGAGCTCTTCTAATATGGCGGTTTGATCGGCCTCATCCAACATGTCGATTTTATTAAGAATCAACCAACGTGGCTTGTCGAGCAAAGAACCAAAGGCTTTAAGTTCGTCCAAAATCAAAGGGATCGCTTTTTGGTAGGGAACATCGGCCAATGAAGAGACATCGACTAAGTGCAACAACGCTTTCGTGCGAGCTAAATGCCTCAAGAATTTAAGCCCAAGACCGGCTCCTTCGCTTGCGCCTTCAATGATCCCTGGAATATCAGCAATGACAAAGGAACTGCCTTTACCCAAGCTTACTGTGCCTAATTGAGGCACCAAGGTGGTAAAAGGATAATCGGCCACTTTAGGGCGAGCGGCAGAGACCGAACGAATAAAGGTGGATTTACCGGCATTAGGCAACCCAAGCAAGCCCACATCGGCCAATAACTTAAGTTCCAGCTTTAAGCTTCTAGATTCCCCTAGCTTTCCAGGGGTGGTTTTTTTCGGGGCCTGGTTGGTAGAGCTTTTAAAATGGATGTTGCCCAAGCCACCTTGGCCACCCTTAGCGACCAATAAGGTTTGGCCAGCTTGCGTCAAATCACCAATCAGCTCACCACTCATGTCGTAGACACAGGTGCCAACTGGCACTTGGATAATTTTATGCTCACCCTTTTTTCCATAGCGCTGGCGACCGTGACCACAGTCCCCATTCCCGGCTTTTACTTGGCGTAAATACCTAAAATCGACCAAGGTGTTCAAAGATTTATGGGCTTGCAGATACACGTCGCCGCCATCCCCTCCATCACCCCCATCAGGGCCACCAAAAGGAACGTACTTCTCTCGTCGGAAGCTCCCAGAGCCATTACCGCCCTTGCCTGCTTCTACCAGTAAAGTTGCTTCATCGACAAACTTCATAACAAAATCTCTGTGCTCTAAACGCAAAAAAGCCTCAAGTTGAGGCTTTTTCTAAAACTATGGCCGAATCTAGTTCGTTTGCTCTTCTGGGATAATCGTCACGGATTGACGATTACCGGCACCGCCATTCAAAAACTGAACCGTGCCTGATACTTTGGCAAACAACGTGTCATCACCACCGATGCCAACAAACGCTCCAGGATGGAACTTTGTGCCTCTTTGGCGAACGATGATGGAACCGGCAGTCACTTTCTGGCCACCGAAACACTTAACACCTAGATATTTAGGGTTGGAGTCGCGGCCATTTCGCGTACTACCACCCGCCTTCTTATGTGCCATATCTAATGCTCCTAAGCTGCTTTAATATTTGTGATTTTAAGCTCAGTAAAATCTTGACGATGACCTTGCTTACGACGATATTTTTTACGACGCTTGAATTTGACTACAGTCACTTTCTTATTACGGCCATGAGCTTGAATCTCAGCCTCAACAGAGCTGCCTGCAACGGTTGGGGCACCAATGCTGACGCTGCCATCAGAAGAAATCATCAACACTTCTTCAATTTTAATTTTACTACCGACTTCACCATCGATTTTTTCTACTTTGATGGTTTTTCCCACTTGAACAAGACGCTGCTTGCCACCAGTTTTGATCACCGCGTAGGTCTGGTTATCACTCACTTTGATTCTCCGAATTTAGCAATTAATCAAACTAATTGCTCGATTTCATGGGCCCTAAAGGCGAAAAATTCTACTTCAAGCACGACAATTACGCAAGACGAATTCCCCTAAATGGGTGAATTCATCAAGATTTTCTGAATGACTATGCCTGATGGTGCACGCTTTTACTGCATTTTGCGTGCAATGGCGGTATATAATGATTTTTTTCGCCTAAAAGCAAGCCTTTGCATAAGCTGACAAACTTAATTCAATGGCTTTCCAATACTAGACTTGCCCAAGGCGAGTACGACTATTGTGCTCACGCTGTGGACCGAGTATATTCGGTCGAGTTTATTCATCGTAAGAAAAAGTAAGCCCAACCATAAGGCCTAATCATTCTCATGCAATTTGATGCCATCCGGGAGCTTGTAAGCTCTCAGCTGACCAGGGTGGATACTCTGATTATTCAGAATCTTGAGTCCACGGTCCCATTGACCCAGTCGATCTCCGAGCATCTCATTTCTAGTGGCGGTAAACGCATTCGCCCCATGGTTTTGTTATTGGCTTCGAAGGGCTTAAATGTTGCCGATGATAAACCCGTAGAACTGTCGGTCATCCTCGAATACATCCATACGGCCACCCTCCTTCATGATGACGTCATCGATGCCTCCTCCTTGCGACGGGGTAAAAAGACGGCGAATGTCATTTGGGGAAACGCCGCGCCCGTGCTTGTTGGGGATTTTTTGTATTCTAGAGCCTTTCAAATGATGGTGGCCCTTAAGTCGTTTGAGATCTTGGATATTTTATCTGAGGCCACAACCGTGATTGCCGAAGGCGAGATTCTACAGCTATCCAAGCAACGCTGCCCTTCGCTTGAAATCAGTGAGTATTACTCCATCATCAATGCAAAAACCGCGAAGTTATTTGAAGTCGCCGCATTGTGTGCCGGCGTTCTAGCTGGCTGTGATAAAAGTGCACAACTCGCGCTAAAAGCCTACGGTAAGCATATTGGTATTGCCTTCCAACTCATCGACGATGCGCTGGATTACCGTGTAGGCTCAAGCGTGATGGGTAAAAACAATGGCGATGATTTGGTCGAAGGTAAAATGACTTTGCCTTTAATCCACACCTACGAGCGAGCTGAGCCCGCTTTAAAAGCCCTCATTCAAAAAGCCGTTGAAGATGGCGATTTGACCCATCAAGCCACCATCACCGAAGCGGTGATTGATACAGGAGCCCTCGAGCAAACCATGCAAGAGGCTCAATCCCATGCCGACCAAGCCAAGGCAGCCTTAAACGCTTTGCCTTCCAACACGTACATTCAAGGTTTGCGCGACTTGGCGGATTTCTCCGTATCCAGACTCAAGTAAGTTAATCGAATTACTTTTTGGGGTCGTTCTTTTTTTCTTTTTGGTCTCTCTGTCGCATAATAGCGGATTGACCTTCGGCCCGCTTAGGAATTTGGGTCAGGCTACTGAAGGAGACATCAAGTGCCACTCGTCATTCTCTTATTTGCTTTGTTTGCCAGCTTATTTACGTTAAGTAAAACAGCTTTGGAATATTCAGAACCCTTCTTCTTGATTGGTTCGCGTATGTTCGTAGCTGGCCTATTGTTGGTTGGACACCAATACCTGACCAATCGAAAGCGATTTACCATCAGCTCCGAGCACTGGCTTCCTCTGTTTGCTCTAGGCTTAATCAGTATCTACGTGACGAACATTGCCGAGATTTGGGGCATCGTTCATCTCAACTCCGCTAAGGTTTGCCTCATTTATTCGTTGTCTCCCTTTGTCGCCGCCTTTTTAGCCTTCTTAATTTTAAAAGAGCGCATGAGTCAGAAAAAATGGTTGGGACTATCGATTGGCTTTATCGGTTTAACCCCGATTTTGCTCGAGTCGATGAGTTTGGGCGAGCTGTCCAAAGATTTGATGATTTTTGATTGGCCAGAGGTCGCGGTTGTCGTTGCTGTCTTTGCCAGTGTGTATGGCTGGATTTTACTTAAAAAAATCATCAACCAGTACAAATACACCCCAATCTTAGCCAATGGGATTGCCATGACCATTGGTGGGGCCCTTGCCCTGGTTCACTCGTACATGAGTGGCGAGCAATGGAGCCCTGTGCCGGTTATTGATGGTCAATATAAGCTGTTCTTAGAATGCGCCATTTGGATGATGATCATTTCAAACATCATTTGTTATAACTTGTATGGCTATTTATTGACCAAGTTCTCAGCCACGTTTATGGCCTTAGCCGGCCTTGTGACGCCCATCTTTGCCTCTCTTTTTGGCTGGTACTTTTTGGGTGAGGCCATTACCTGGCATTATTATGCCTCCATGGCCATCTTTTCCGTAGGGCTTGTCTTGTTCTATCAAGAAGAGATTTCAGCAAGAAAAGTTGCGCATGCCAACTGAACTCCTTAAGGCGGATCTTCATACACACACCACCTTTTCGGATGGTGTGTTATCGCCTGAGGCGTTGGTTGAACAAGCACGACAAGCTGGACTGTCCGGGCTTTGTGTGACGGATCATGATTGTCTGGACGCCTACCCGGCTTTATTGGCCATGCAGGATGAGACGCTTAAAATCATCCCTGGGCTTGAGTTTTCTACCCACTTTGAATCCATGAGTGTCCATGTCCTCGCCTATAGCCTAGACATCGAAAACGCCAGCATTCATGAGGCCATTGAAACCCTAAAGCATGCTCGTATTGAGCGCTTGGATAAGATCTTGGAAAAGCTCGCCAAACGTGGGGTAAGCCTAGATAAAGAAAGCTTGATGGCCGAGCATCACATGGCGCATCTGACCAGAGCGCATGTCGCCCACTCGCTTGTCACCCGCGGACACTGTTCGTCCATGCAAGACGCCTTTGACCGATTTTTAAATGATAAACAATTAGGCAATGTGACCTTAAAAGTCTTTGAAACGGAGCAAGCCATCGACTTAATTCATCAAGCGAATGGCATGGCGGTGTTGGCTCACCCCCACATGATTAAGAAAAATAATAAGCTTCGACGCTTGGTCGACTTGCCGTTTGATGGGGTCGAAGTTTTTTACAGCAACTTACCCCAAACCATAGAACACCGCATGCAAAGTTTGGCTGGCGCCAAGGGCAAATTTGCCACAGGTGGTTCTGATTTTCACAGGCCCAATCCTTATCAGCGCCTTGGGTGCTCTTTCACGCCTTGGGATCGGTTTGAAAAGCTGTACGAGCTGGCCAAGCAAAACAACCCCATCTATTATCAGTAAATGGAGCCCTCGAGGTCTTCCCAATGCTCAAAGACTTTTTTGCACTCTTGAGTCATCACTCCATACTCTGAAGGGACTTCTCGTTGCTCAGGTTGTAATTTAATCTGCTCGTAGAATTTAGCGTCATCAAAGCCAAACTCTTTGGCAATTTCTTTATCCACGCCAACATAAATCTTATCGATACGCGCCCAATAGATAGCAGACAGGCACATTGGACATGGCTCAGCCGTCGTGTAGAGCTCACACCCTTCCAAAATATGGGAGTCAAGAGCTTTAGCCGCTTGGCGAATCGCATTGACCTCCGCATGACAGCTTGGATCCTTATCTTTAAGCACTGTGTTGTGCGCCACTGAAATGATTTTCGAGTCTTTAACCACGCAAGCGCCAAATGGACCCCCTTCTTTTTGGGTGATCCCGGTAAGGGCGCTTTGAATGGCAAGCTGCATGGCTTGTTTTTTGATGTCGTCCATTTGAGAGTCCTTGTTGGTTCTTTATTTTGAGGTTAGTTCATAGCCATTGGACTCTCCACAGAAAAGAGCCCCTCAAATGGGCCAGAGATCACCACCAATTGAAGTGGCCTAATCCACTCATGGTGGCCCGATCAGCTTAATTGTGTTCAGCAGTTGAGTTTGGTAACTTCCAGTCAATGGGGCTTTGGCCATGCTGTTCTAAAAAGGCATTAATTTTAGAAAACGGTTTTGAACCAAAAAAGCCACGATGAGCCGATAAGGGTGACGGGTGCACGCTTTTAAGCACCAAATGTCGGTCATGTAAAAAGCTTGCTTTCTTTTGAGCGTAAGCGCCCCATAGTACAAATACTTTGGGGGTTGGGTGTTCATTGATGACATGAATCACTTTGTCGGTAAACGTCTCCCACCCCTTACCTTGATGAGCTCCCGCTTTGCCTTGCTCAACAGTGAGCACACTGTTCAGCAATAAAACGCCCTGTTTGGCCCAAGAGGTAAGGCAACCATGCAAGGCCGGCTCAAGCCCCAAATCGCTTTGAAGTTCTTTGTAAATGTTCACAAGAGACGGAGGAATGCGAACCTGAGGTTTAACAGAAAAACAAAGGCCGTGGGCTTGGTTCGGACCATGATAAGGATCTTGACCCAGTATCACGACTTTGACGTCGTCAACAGGCGTGTACTCAAACGCGTTGAACAAATCAGAGTTTGGAGGAAAAATTACCTTTTTTTGCTTCTTTTCTTCGACCAAAAAAGATCGTAATGACTGCATATAAGGTTGGGCAAACTCCGAACTTAGATGCTGTTTCCACGAAGGTTCTATGCAAGGTTCTTTCACAACGACGTCCAAAAAAAAGTCCATGCTAACAAAGATGCCCCATCATGCAAAGCGTACCTGCTTTTTAGACTTTGGCTTCAAAGGGTCCGATGCCTGTAAGTCGATGGAGCTCAAGGACATCCGTCGATAGGTTTTGATAGTTTGCTGAGTTAGCGCTAAATTATAAGCTTTTTGACGCTTTAACTTGATGTCTTCGGCCAGTGCTCGAACGGCGTCTTTGCCGCCTTTATCTAAGACTCGTTGTTCTTCTGGTGTGGCGGTAAACTTTGCTGGATTGTGGTTGATCCGAATGGCAACGGTGCGATCTTTGACCTGTTGAGACAGCGACAGCGGTTGTTGAAATAAAATCGCGGAAACTAAGGTGATGCAAAATTGAATAAATGAATTTATGCCTGGCCCGTATTTAGGGCGTATTTTCTCGGCGGTGGTCCCATTGACAAACAAAAACCCGAGCATTTTATCAAATTCAACCGCCTCGGTGTTTCCGGCTGCGAACGGGTAATTTAGCAACACGCCTCCATCCGTATGCCACTCACGAACCCCTTCTGGGGAGGTGATTTGCTGAGGGGGGAACATGATGGGCACCGAGCACGATAAGCCAACAATGTCGGCTACTTTTTTGTGGGGTGTTAATTTATAAGAAAAAACACTGGGCTCTAGCTTATCAAGATTGGAGGTGATAACCCGAAGCTCTTTGGTGTAACCCGCGTTGTATAATTCTAAAAAAGTAGGATCCCAAAGTGCTTTGTCCTCGCCCAAATCTTGTTTGGTACGTTCGAAAATATATTCGCGAAAATACGCCGAAAACTCTTTTCCTTCACACCACCCCCAGCGAGTAAAAAAATTCGAAATTGAGCTCCAAAAGCTCCAATCTTGAAATCGCTCAGCAGGAATATCGTCAAGGACCGAGGTCATGTCTTGCGTTTTAATCCCAAGCGCAATCCCAAGAGCACTGATTGAGCCAACCGAGGTACCACACACCACATTGACGTTTTTAAAATCAAGGCCAAATTTTTCTGCTTCGACGAAAGCCCCGGGTAAAGAACGGCCTGCGCCACCGCCCCCTGCAATGTACAACTGCTCAACCGAGCCAAACACATTCTCATAAGGGTAATGATCATCAAGACTTTCGAGAAGATCATCAGCTTTTTTGAGGGTGCTGCTTGAGAGGGTCGGCTCATCCAATTGATGCTGCAATCGATAACGCTGGCTTATGAGCATCGCGCCCATTGGCGGTCTAAAATCACGGCTTGACATCTAAAATCCTTTTACCAAAGATGTGCGCTATAAGATACCATTTCAATTTCGCATACCCGACTCACAAAAGCTTTACGCAAAGCAACATAGCCCTTAAAATGAGCCTCAACTTAAAATGGTTATTCAACTATGACTACCACACCAAAAACCTGCGACGAGTTAATGGAAAAAGCGTTGATGCTATCGGGCTTGAGTTTCCAAGACGTCAGTGAGCTGATTCATCAGTCTTGTCCGACCACCCTGACTCACGCCAAAGGTTGGTTTGGTCAAGCCCTTGAACAAATCCTAGGAACGGATGCTGGCTCTAAAGCTTGCCCTGATTTTATGCAACTTGGTGTTGAATTGAAAACCTTACCTTTGGGCGAAAATGGTTTGGTCAAAGAATCCACCTACGTCACCTACGCCCCCATCCCATTTCGTGAACCCCGCTGGCATGAAAGTCTGGTGTATCATAAGTTGAAAAAAGTCCTTTGGGTTCCGTTTCTAGCCGAAGGCCCTGTGCCAAGTCGAATGATTTACACGCCTTTTTTATGGTCCATGCCTCAAAGTTGGGACGACATCCTAAGTGACGACTGGTACGAGCTGTCTGAGATGTTAAAGCTTGGCCAATTTGATGCCCTCAGTGCAAAACAAGGTCGCTTTTTGCACATTCGCCCCAAAGCCGCAAATTCAAAAAACACTATCCGCGTGCTTGGCCAAGATGGTCAAACGACCCAAACTGTCCCTAAAGGGTTTTATCTTCGACAAGCCTTTGCTCAATCGCTTTTAGACGAGCAGTTTACCTAAAATAGGACGTGTCTTCGTAGAAGCTTGGCGCTTCGTTGGGATGCAAGCCTGGCACCCCTAGAATAGGGAAAGGATTAAGATCGCCTTTTTTTAAAAAGGCGCTTGGATCATCAAGGCGTGCTTTTAAGAGTGCGTCCACATCAACCGTGCACTGTGTTTCTCGCTCAACCAAAAGTGCGTTGACCGTCATCCCGATGTAAGGGTTTAAGAATTTTTCATAAATCGCATGACCGAAAATATGCACCTGAATTTTAGACTCAAACCAATCCCGATGATCAACAAACAAGGGGATCCATTGATGAGCGCGGATCCAATCACACGCTTTCTTGGGCGCCACAATCACCGCCCCACACTCATCAAACAACGCCAAACGGTTTTGAACATTGGAGCGTTGTTTAAATTTAGCCCCAGGGCGCAAAAGATACTCTTTCATCGTGCGAGCGATTAGGGCGTCTTTGGATTTGGGCCATTGAAGGTAGGTCAAGTAATTAAAAAAATCATGCCAGTGGTGCTCACGGGTTAAAACTCGCCTCTGAAAATAAGCCAGCGCCTCATAACGCTCAAACATCCCTTGTGCACTTGCTTGAGGAATAAATTGATACCATCGATAACAAGGGGCTTGAATGATTTGGCGATAGTGCTCATTCAACGCTTGACAGCTTGGCCACTCGAGAGCTCGATGTGGCCATACCACGTGCAAGGGCGCGTAACAACGTTTCGTGGTTAAAACGTCAGGGTTCCAAGGTTGAGCAATGGGTTCTTTCGTCGACCAGGCCATATTGACTGAGCTGCTTGATGTAACTTGCTGGAAAATGGTTCTCTTGAGCTCCTTGCAAGACTGAATCACGATATCCGCTCGTGGGGGTCAGATTATCCCTGACTCGACACTTATGCGCAAGGTAAGTAAAGGCAAAAACCGATTCACGAGCCTGATGATACTGGTCGTCCCGATAGATAAGTGGGTGCACTTTTAACATCATGTCATAGTGCTCAAATCCGAGTTGCATGCTCTTATCCAAGTGAGTTCGGGCACAGGCCGGTATGTCCCATAAGACCCCGTAAACTCGGTGCTCAGGACAAGGCGTGATGTTACACCGACCACCACAGCCATCATCTAATTTGGTGAAGTTCACTTGGTAGTTATCAAGTAGGGCAATGCCTAGATGCTTTGCATCTGGGACCAGCTTTCGCATATTGACCCCTAGCATTTTTGAGCCATAAGCAAAGTACTTCATCACACCTCCATATGTGTTGTTGTTGCCTTACCATCACGGATGGTCGGAGCAGGCGGATATCCCTATGTTTGTTATCCAACATTTTGTGGCGTTTGGAGTGCCGTCTTTGGGGCTATCTTTTTTCAGTATTGATTCGTATACGATTTTTGTCCATGGTCAAAGTTCTCACACAAGATGAGAGATTTACTTCATATGATATGCGAGCTAATACTTGGCCAATGCATCAAGCCATGGTAGCCTTCGCCTGAAATAGAGTTTAAAAACCCATGCAGTAAGAGAACTGACGGCACGTAAACCCTTATGGAACCAAGTATCGTTTTGATCATCATTGCCATAGCTTCTGGCTTTATCATGGCATGGGGCGTAGGCGCCAACGATGTGGCTAACGCTATGGGCACATCGGTGGGCTCGAAGGCCTTAACCATTAAACAGGCCATCATGATTGCTATGGTTTTCGAATTTCTGGGTGCTTTTCTTGCGGGAGGAGCGGTTACAGATACCATTCGAAAAGGCATCATTGACGCCTCTGAGTTAAGCTCTGATCCGTATGTGTTCGCACTAGGGATGATGGCCTCTTTGTTAGCTGCTGGGCTTTGGCTTGGTGTGGCCACGCGCTTTGGTTGGCCTGTCTCCACCTCTCATACCATCATTGGTGCTGTGGTTGGTTTTGGCTCGGTCACCTTAGGGATTCATGCCATTCATTGGCCGATGATTGCCAAGATCACAAGCTCTTGGGTTCTATCCCCCATTCTAGGGCTTATCATTGCCTACGCGGTTTTCGCGAGCGTTCAAACTCTGATCATGAACCATGATCACCCCTTAGAACGGGCCAAGCGGATCATACCTTTTTACATCTTTGTAGTGTGTTGGATAGTAACGATGCTCATTGCGGTGTCTGGTCTTCAACACATCGGGGTGAACCTACCCAACCACCTTGGCCTTATCGGGGCCACTTTGTTTTCACTTATCGTTGCCGGTCTTTCTTTTTTCAAGTTGGCCAAAGTTGAAGTTGAGGAGCAAAGCTGTCGAAGCTCCCACTTTGCCCAAGTTGAGAAGATGTTTGGTTTTTTGATGCTGTTCACCGCGTGCGCCATGGCTTTTGCTCATGGCTCAAATGATGTGGCGAACGCTGTCGGACCACTCGCCGCCGTGGTCGATGTGCTAGAGACCGGTGAAATCTCCCAAGAGACAATGATCCCAGTTTGGATTCTATTGCTTGGATCATTGGGGATTGTTTGCGGGCTTGTGATGTATGGCCACAAGGTGATTGCCACCGTTGGCTCAGGGATCACCGAGCTCACCCCATCACGTGGATTTGCTGCGACTCTAGCCGCCTCTTCGACGGTTGTCCTAGCCTCGGGAACAGGCTTACCTATCTCAACGACTCACACGCTTGTAGGGGCGGTCTTAGGGGTGGGTCTTGCACGCGGGATCAATGCACTGAACATGAATGTGATTCGTATGATTTTTATGTCTTGGATCGTAACCTTACCTGCGGGTGCCTTCTTTGCCGTCATTATTTACAAAATCTTAGAGTATTACTTTTAAGCGTATTTAAAGAAGTCATTAAGTACAGCGACAAAACAGCCACAAAAAAAGCCCATGACGTATTCGTTCATGGGCTTTTTTTTACTTGTAAGCACCTAGCGAGGGTTAGAGACCCCATCCCCATCTAAAAAGTTTCTTTGAAACTGCTGGGACAACTGAAGGGCTTTGACTCGTTGGTTAGGTGTCATGTCATCGATCAAATCACGCATCATGTCTTGCGTGTTTTCAAATCGATTCAACGCAGAGACCGACCACCAAGCATACGACGAAGGCGTGTCTTGTCGGGTCCCTAAACCTTCATAGTACATTCTAGCCACTCGATACTGACTGTAGATGGCACCATCTTGAGCTGACTCAAGAAACAAAGCATGCGCCTTAGCGCGATTTTGGCTGACACCTTGGCCATTGTAATAGAGCATGCCAAGGTTGTATTTGCCGTAAGCCGAGCCTTGCTGGGCTGCTTTTGAGAACCAGTGCAACGCACGCTTATAGTCTTGCTTGACCGCTTTGCCTTCGTGGTAGATTTCACCCATTTCGTTTTGAGCTTTAGCAAGCCCTTGAACGGCTGAGGCCTCGTACCACTTAATCGCCTCTTTCATATCCCGGTGCACGCCAATACCAACATCAAACGCTCGAGCGACTCGATACTTCGCCATGGCAGTCCCGCTTAAGCTCTCAGCTTTGTTATACCAAAACACTGAGCGCTCAAGTGATAAAGGAACTCCAATGGCTTTCGCGTACATAACGCTTAACATGTATTGCGCATAAGGGTTGTCTTTTTGAGCAGCCTGAAAATACTCGCCTACCGCCTTTTGAGCGTTTTGCTCAAGACCACGACCACTTAGGTAATGATCGCCTAAACGAACGTGTGCGATGGCCACACCACGCTTAGCTGCCACTAAATACCACTGATTGGCATGGACAAAATCAATCGGTACCCCAGTGCCAGTTGCGTAAAACTCACCCAATCGAAATGCTCCATAAGGAGAGCCACGCTTGGCCGCTAACTCATACCATTGAGCTGCCACGTTGTAATCTTGAGGAATGCCATCACCAAGCTCGTACATCACGCCTAAGTTAAAAGCGGCTTGAGCTGAGCCCATCTCAGAAGCTTTAACAAATAAATTGTGCGCTCTGTCGGAATCGCGGTTTGTACCAAGTCCCTGAAGATATAGTTCACCCATCTCAGAGTGAGCGTCTGGGTAGCCTTGCTCAGCGGCATATTGATACAACGACAGCGCTTTGTGGAAATTTTTAGGCACCCCGACCCCAGTGGCGTACATGTGGGCTAAATGGTACGTACCTTCAGCAGAACCTAAATCAGAGGCCTTAGAATACCAATCAAAGGCTTCATTCAAATCATTTTTATCTCGTTGCCATACTTGAAGCAGATAGCCTAAGCGCACCATCGCTTCTAAGTTGCCCTCTTGAGCAGCACGATTATACCAATACTCAGACTCTTGATAGTCTTGCGGGACGCCTTGCCCCCCTTGGTAAAGCTCACCCATTGTTAACTGGGCTTGTTGTACATTGTTGGCCGCAGCCATACGAAGCCACTGAGTAGCGCGCACAATGTCGGTGTCCACGCCACACCCTTCAAGATACATCATCCCAAGACGAAACTGCGCTTGAGGGTTGCCTCCATCGGCGGCGTTTTGAAAGTAGTGAGCCGCTATTTCAAAGTCACCAGGGGCACCATTTTGATAAAAGACTTCACCAAAATCGTAGCTACCTTCAGCGTCCATATAGACGTTTTCAAGCACTTTATGACCAACACGATGCACCACATTCGCATTGTCTTCTTCTTTTTCAAACCATTTAGGGGACTTTAAGCCACACCCTGCACAAAGACATACCGCTAAGGCTAATGACGTTGTGCTCGCAATCCGTTTACTCATGCATCATCCTAGGACAAATAAGTCAGACCAACAAAGAAGCCGCGAGCCGTGTACTCATCCGCACTCAACTTAATCCCTTCAATCGGACCAATATCAGCCTCACCCATGTTCATGTAACGATATCCACCGCCTACTAATATATTTGCCGTCAACTGGAACTTAACACCCGCACTTAAATTGTAAGCAAAATCAGTGGAGCGCTCTGAGGTGGTTTGTCGCGCTTGGTTACCAAGCGATAATGATCGTGTATCCACCGTTTTAAAAGAAGGACCAAAACCGACGTTGACGTAAGGATGCACTCGGGATGGAATAAAATCGAAAAAGGTTGGGATTTCGTATTCAAAATTCCAAAACAAGGTCACGTTTTGAATGTCTGCATCCACTTGAATCGTTTGACCCGTTAGAATTGGATTTGAGCGATAATCAACCGACTCGGAAATCACTAACTCTAGTTCGGTGGCAAAGCGATTCCACTTATACCCCCAACCAATGACGAACAAGAACAAATCGTCTTCAGTCGAACGATTGGCGGGCTGACCGGTCATGCCCGTCGTTTCATTCATTACATCTTTAACACGTATCTCTGGACGACCAATTTGAGCTTCGTAGTACCAGCGGTTTGAAACCCGCTTTTGCTCAACGGTCGATAAAAACGCACGGTCAGTGGAATCAAGCGAATCTTCAAACTCCACAGCTTTTCGGAAGACTTCGTTTTGTGCGTTGCCATATTCCACGTTGGGCTCGTTGATGACTTCGAAAGCGGCCATCGCAGGAGCGCCAATCATTGTAGCTATCATACAAACAAAGTATTGGGTGATTTTGAATGAGTTTTTCACGACTGGTGATCTCTTAGTAATAACAACGGATGATAAAACTTATGCCCTAAACAGCCTAAGCTTATCATCAACGAATCATGGTTTCACTAAGTGTCGGTTTTAATTGGATAGGTCTCTTTGGAAGCATCGACACGCTCACGCATCTCTTTGCCTGGCTTAAAATGTGGGGCGTATTTACCTGGTGCATGCACCACCTCACCCGTTTTAGGGTTTCTTGCGGTTCTTGGCTCACGATAACGAATGGAGAAACTACCGAAGCGACGGATTTCAATGCGTTGACCGCTCTCTAAGGCTTGAGCCATATTTTCAAAGACACTTTTGACACCCTGCTCAATCATTTTTACTGGGATGTGAGATTGTTTCATTGCCAACAGATCAATCAACTCTGCCCTTGTCATGTTCTTTTCCTTAAACGTTTGCTTCCAGACTTAGTTTTTGAACTAAGGTATTTTAAGTGCCCATATCCTTTACAGTGTAGCCGATTAAAACCCACAAAGCACGCATTCCACTGGCCAAACTTGTTGTTTTTATTCAACTATTTTAAGTAGGCATTCATTGTGCATAACCAAAGGTATCAAACGATTATGGAGATGCCTTATGAAAAGCAACTGGAACGGCCCCATTGATTTCACCCAAGAAAAAAGCCAAACAAAAGAGCAAGACTCCGCCTTACCCGACGTCAAAACCTCTCATGCTGCACCAAAGGAAATGGACGCCACCCAAATATACCTGAGAGAAATTGGCAAATCTCCCCTGCTTACAGCAGAAGAAGAAATTTACTACGCACGAAAAGCCAACAGCGGATGCATCGCATCAAAACAACACATGATCCAATGCAACCTCCGCTTGGTCGTCAAGATCTCAAGGCGTTACCTTAATCGCGGCCTCTCCTTACTTGATCTCATTGAAGAAGGAAACTTAGGTCTCATTCGTGCCGTTGAAAAATTTGATCCCGAACGTGGCTTTCGCTTTTCAACCTACGCCACCTGGTGGATACGACAAAACGTTGAGCGAGCTTTGATGAACCAAACTCGAACCATTCGTCTTCCTATCCACGTGATCAAAGAAATGAACATTTATCTTAGAAAAGCAAGAGAGATGACCCAACAACTTGATCACGAACCTACGATCGATGACATTGCCAAAGCCACGAATGCCTCACCTGATAACGTCAATAAATTGCTTAGGCTTAACGAGAAGACCTTATCGCTGGATACCCCAGTTGGGGATGAGTCAGAAAAGCCTCTGCTTGAGGCTTTAGCGAGTGAACAAGCGGGTGGACCTCAAGAAGATTTAGCTGAGTCAGACTTAAATGATCATCTCACAGACTGTTTAAACCTACTCAACGATAAGCAACGAGCTATCTTGGCTCACCGCTTTGGTCTTTATGGCCATGAAGAGTCAACGTTAGAGCAAGTGGGCCAAAAAGTTGGATTAACTCGTGAGAGAGTCCGTCAAATCCAAGTTGAGGCTTTAAAGCAACTCAAAGAGATCATGGAATCTCAAGGTCTTGATTGCGAAGTCTCTCTAAGTTAGGGGGCAAACGCTAGAATGAATTTGACGATCCCTAGGAGCATAAGGACAAATAGGGTGGTTAAAATTATCCCCATACAAATGTAGTGCCAAGGCTTTCCGTATTGAAAGTCTCTGGCACGCGCTTTATCGCTTTGCACACCAAACATCGCGGCTAAACAAGAGTGAACCACTTGCCAGAAGGTCGGTGATTGGGGTTCTTCAGGATTTGAACTCATTGCCTTAACTTGCTCATACACTTAGGAGTGAGTACACTTTATCATAGATAAGTAATTCCATGAGATGAGGCAAATATGGTGTCCGATTTATTGACCAAACTTGAGCAAAAAGTTCAGCACGCAGTCGACCTAATTGAACTGCTTAGGCTGCAGATTGAAGAGCTTGAAGAAGAAAACGCGGCGCTTCGTTGCGAACAAGAGCAGTGGCGTGAAGATTTGGGTCAACTGATTAAGCGTTTTGACAACATTGAAGCGCCGACCCAAGAAAACGGCCAGCAAACTCATGTTGTGCGCACTGAAGAAGCCGTTGAACTTTAGTCTATTTAGCTAAAAGCAGTAAAAATTGGTGGCCGACTCGTTGCGCCAGATCGGCCACTTCACCAATTAACTCAATGATCTTATACAAAAACATCACATCAACCGGTGGCAATTCTTTTTCAATCCGAAAAAGTTCTGAGCGGATTTCAATTTGAAGCCCGTCGGAGTTAGTCTCCATTTTATCAAGCTCAGCAATCATGCCTTTGACCAATTCAACTTCTTTGCCCTTAAAGCCTGTCTCTAATAGCTCATCAAGTTCATTAATGGTGGCTTTGGCTTGTTTTGCGGTGCGCCTAGAGCTGACAACGTAGTCTTTAATGGGACCAGCAATGCCTTGAGGGATCGTCATTTGGCGGCCAATGATGAGACCAGAGATATCTTCGGCCCGGTTGGCGATTTTATCTTGGGCTCGCACCATTTGCAGCAAGTCGCCACGAGAGACCGGCATGAAAAGTCCTGTGGGCAAGTGGGTGTAAATCTGATTCTTTATTTGATCGGCTTTGTGCTCAAGCTGGGAAACTTTATCGTGACAAGCTTTGGCTTTTTCCCAGTCTTCTTCCAACACCGCATTGAAAAAGGGTTCTAATGCTTGGACACATTCGTAGACGCAATCCATATGCTCTTGAATCGATTGAAAAGGAGATTGAGCGAAAATGCTTAAGAAACTCATGAGCGCAGCCTATGGTCCAAACTTAGCCGTTATTGTAGTACATTAAAGCCGACTAACCAACCCTTTTGTATGGCTTTTGCTAAGACTTTTTGGCATTGTTCAAGACTCACAGAATCGTCTTGGGATAAACGAGTTAGAAGCTCTCCCATGCCATGGCCTTCACTGACTCGTTTGAGAAAAAGACACTCATCATCGCCGAGGCGTTCAATGCGCAAATCCAAACCATGACGCCAAACAAAAAGTTTATCACCTGGCTCATCAAGATTGATCTGATGGTCGCCCGTAAAATCATCTTGATTGGATTCAAAAATGGCCAAAATAGGGTAATCGCTTTCGATGACGGTGCTTTGAGGGACTCGTTCGAACACCACATGAGCCATTTGCTCTTCGTTTAATTGACCAAGGGCCAAGGGCTCAAGTCGGTTCGTATAAGAAGGACCATTGACGCTACGATGAACTGCCCATTCCAATTGACCCACTTGAGGTATGTAGGGGTAGTCTTTGAGTGATTCAATGCTCAGACACCACGAGGGAAAGTCTTCGCCATAGTCACCCAAATCGTAATGCAAGTGAGGAAACGCTTGATAAAACTGTCGGAATAAGTGAGCAAAATAAGACTCTCCCACCAACTTATGGACAACTGGGTACACCTCTTTAAATGCCTCGAAGGTATTGCCTTGGGCGCTGTTACGATACACCGTGATGTCATCCAGTGGCGTTTTGGCACCACAGGCTTTGATCCAATGAGTTTTAGGCTCTTTATCAAACAGAGCCTCCATCATGTCAGCTTGCAACTGTTTGAGGGTGGCCATGAACCTTTTCTCTTATGCGGTTTGCGATGGTGGCTTGTTCTTGCAAAACATCAAACTCAGGAATGTTGTTGTCCCACTCGATTAGAGTTGGAACCTGGCCAAACAAGTTGAGCGCCTTTTCATACAACGCCCAAACCGGCTCATGAACCATGGCGCCATGGGTATCAATGAGGTGAGTGGTATGCTCTTCGTAGCCACCTAGATGAATTTCTTTGACACGCTCTTTGGGGATTACCTTTAGGTAATCGATGGGATCAAACCCATGATTGACCGCAGACACCACAATGTTGTTCACATCAAGCAGGATGTCGCAATCGGCTTTTTTGACAAGCTCACTCAAAAAAACCCATTCATGCATTTGGTTGTCGTTGAACTCAAGATAGCTGGATACATTCTCAATCAGTATTCGTCGCCCCAAATACTCCTGGACAGCTTGAACCCTTGAAGCCACATGTTCAAGAGCCTCGCTGGTGTAGGGCAAAGGCAGCAAATCCGGAACGTAACGACCATGGAGCGAACTCCAGCATAAATGATCTGAAATATACACCGGCTCAACCTGATGTGCTAAGGCTTTTAAGTGCTTGAGATACGTCTGATTGAGTGGATCACAAGAGCCAATCGATAAGGAGACCCCATGCATGCATACAGGGTAAGACTCTCTGACTTTTAACAGATGCGTCATGACTCGGGCCCCTTGGTTCATGTAATTTTCAGAAATGATCTCGAACCAGGGTACTTGAGGTTTTTGACTAAGAATGGAATCAAAATGACAAGAGCGAAGACCAATCCCGACTCCCTGGATTGGTCCTGAGTGCAAGCTCATGGTTAATTAGAGCTTTTTACCACCGACTAGGCGATCGCATGTACCTGCTGGAACGTACATCCACTCTTCTGGATCACCATCCACCGTGGCTTGACCTGCACAAGAGTGCTTGCTTGTCCCACAATCGTTTTTACCAGCTTTGACCACGCCAGCACATTTCTCTTTGGGGCCATCGGCCATAGCTGCACCTGAAGCACTTGCTAAACCTAACGCCATTAATGTAGCAACGGCACCTGTCACAACGTCTTTTGCTTTTACGCTCATAATTCTCTCCTCGAGGTAACTGAATGACTCATCAAACAGTGATATAATGTGGGACTACATTGATCAACTATAGTCAAATATGCGCTCAATATCACCCGGTGATTTATTCATACAACAGATTGATATGTGCATTCGCACATTGGCCAACACACTCCCGAATCAGCGTTCCAACCCATCGGATCCTGTCATGGAAACCGATTTAAGCGAACCTGAACGAAAGCGTAGCATTGGCTTAATGAGAATCAACCACACTGGCGAAGTGTGTGCGCAAGCCTTGTATCAAGGCCAAGCCTTGGCGGCTCGAGATAAAAAAGTTCGCCAAGCCATGCAAGAATCGGCCGAAGAAGAAATTGATCATTTAGCGTGGTGCGCTGAGCGACTTCATGAGCTTGGTGGACACACCAGCTACTTAAATCCATTGTGGTGGTTTGGCTCTTTTGCGATTGGGTTTGGTGCAGGCCTTGCTGGCGATAAATGGAGTTTAGGCTTTGTGGCTCAAACCGAAAATCAGGTGGTGAAACATCTCAAGTCTCACCTAGAACGGTTGCCAGAGCACGATCATAAAAGCCGAGCCATCGTATCCCAAATGATATGGGATGAATCTGAGCATGAGCAAAAAGCCAATGACTATGGTGCCGCGATGTTCCCAGAGCCCATGAAACAAGCCATGAGTTACACCTCTAAGCTGATGACCTCGCTTACCTACTACGTGTAAACCTATCCCACCGCAACCCACTCAAAAAACATGAGACAAAAAAAACCCCGGACAAGCCGGGGTTTTTAGCGTTTGGGTAAGGGGCAATTACATCATGCCGCCCATGCCACCCATGCCGCCCATTCCGCCCATGCCCATATCGGCAGGAGCTGAATCACCAGACTCATCTGGAAGGTCGGCAATGACGCAATCCGTTGTGATCATAAGACCAGCAATAGATGCGGCGTTTTGAAGTGCACTACGAGATACTTTGGTTGGGTCAATGATGCCCATTTCAAGCATATCGCCGTACTCACCTGTGGCTGCGTTGAAACCAAAGTTACCAGAAGATTCGGCAACACGGTTAAGAACCACGGAAGACTCACCACCCGCGTTGGCTACGATTTGACGCAATGGTGCTTCTAAGGCGCGAGCAATGATGTTGACCCCTAGGTCTTGCTCACTGTTGTCGCCTTTGACTTGCTTGACAGCGTCAATCGCGCGGATAAGCGCAACACCACCACCAGGCACAACGCCTTCTTCAACCGCAGCACGAGTTGCATGAAGTGCATCTTCAACGCGTGCTTTCTTCTCTTTCATTTCAACTTCAGTCGCAGCACCGACTTTAATGACGGCAACACCGCCAGAAAGCTTAGCAACACGCTCTTGCAACTTCTCAGTGTCGTAATCAGATGTTGATTCTTCAACTTGCTTACGAATGATGTCAACGCGAGCTTTGATATCGCCAGCTGTTCCCACGCCATCAATGATGGTGGTGTTTTCTTTGCTAACGACAACACGCTTAGCGCTGCCCAACTCTTCAAGCGTGGCTTTTTCAAGCGTTAAGCCGACTTCTTCAGAGATCACTTGACCGCCAGTTAGGACAGCAATGTCTTCGAGCATGGCTTTACGACGATCACCAAAACCTGGAGCTTTCACAGCACAGACTTTAACAATACCGCGGATCGTGTTGACCACGAGAGTCGCAAGCGCTTCGCCTTCAACGTCTTCGGCAATAATGAATAGAGGACGTGAAGATTTAGCCACGTTTTCAAGCAATGGCAACAAGTCACGAATGTTAGAAATCTTCTTGTCAACAAGCAAGATGTATGGGTTTTCAAGCTCACACGTCATGTTTTGTTGGTTGTTAACAAAGTATGGAGACAAGTAGCCGCGATCGAACTGCATACCTTCAACCACGTCAAGTTGGTCTTCAAGGCTGGTACCGTCTTCAACAGTGATCACGCCTTCTTTACCCACTTTGTCCATCGCATCAGCAATGATGTTACCGATGGTCTCATCCGAGTTTGCAGAAATGGTGCCCACTTGAGCAATGGCTTTTCTGTCAGAACATGGAACAGACAACCCTTTAAGGGCTTCAACCGCTGCCTTAACCGCTTTATCAATACCGCGCTTAAGATCCATTGGGTTGATGCCAGCGGCAACCGCTTTGTGACCTTCAAGGAAGATACCATGCGTTAAGACAGTCGCTGTGGTCGTACCATCACCAGCATCATCAGAAGTCTTAGAAGCCACATCTTTAACTAGCGCTGCAGCAATGTCTTCAAGTGCATTTGGAAGTTCAACGTTTTTCGCCACGGTCGCACCATCCTTAGTGATTAAAGGAGCGCCGAATGACTTTTGAATCACAACGTTGCGACCTTTAGGGCCTAGTGTGATTTTTACTGCGCGTGCAAGTTTCTCAACACCTGCAAGTGAATGATTTCGAGCGCTTGTATCGTATTCAATTTGTTTTGCGGTCATATTATTTACACCTTACTAATAATAATGTTTGCTTAGCTTTCAACAACAGCCATGATGTCATCTTCACGCATGAACAAAAGCTCTGCGGAGTCTACTTGCACTTTGGTGCCGGCGTATTTACCAAAAATGACTTTGTCACCTTCTTTTACGCTCAAAGGCAATCTTTCACCGCTATCAAGGACTTTACCTTGACCACAACGAATCACAGTACCCCAATGAGGTGCTTCTTGTGCCGTCTCAGGAAGGTAGATACCACCTTCGCTAACCTGTGTTTGATCATCCTGCTGGACTAGAACTCGATCACCTAAAGGCGTCACTTTGGTGCTGATACTCATTGAGTTATCTCTCCTCACGTCGTTTCATGGTCATAAAATTTTCAGTTGCCTAACTTATAAGGCTTTTAAATCAGACTCATCATATGCGCTTGCTGAGCGCATAGCCAGTCTTTCTGGTTGATATATGGTGATAGGGGTAATTTTTTCAAGTGCCGCCCTAGAAAAAAGATTCATAAGCTTTCATGAAATGCGCAAAGGGCCGATACAAAGACATGTCTATGAAAGTATTTATGTGATGATACACGTATATTGGGGCACTCCATGACCCAAAGAGTGCATCATAAAGTCCATGTCGCCGAAGAGCTGTTTGCAAAACGCTTGCCTATGAAAGTGGCACAGCTGCAAACCGGGCTGAGTCAATTGCGCCAGCATTATCAATCCGATGACAGTGCCAACCTTAAAGAGCAGATTCATCAAATCATGATGCTCGCCCAGGCTGCAGGCCTTTCGAAAGCCATTCATCATTGCAAAAATCTGATTGGATTTTTAGATGGATTACACCAATCTGAGCCTCTCGAGAAAGAGCAGATATACTCGCTCATCACCGTCCAAGTTGAGATGTTGGCAAAACTCTATCACCCGGACGACAACATCTTAGAGGCATCCAAGAACAGTTTGTATCACTCCAAGATTGTGATCGGCTTATCGGATAATGCTTTGGCCGAAGAGATCGCTGGCCAATTCTCATTTTTTGGCTACGAAACTCTGATTGCTGAAAACCTTCATGAGTTAAAATCCATTGTGTTGGCTCAACACGATCTGCTCACCATCGCTGGGGTGATCATGGATTTATCGTTTTGTCCCGATCTCAACACCGAGGTTTTTGATGACTTGCCGGATGCACTTCCCATGGTCATGGTCAGTGATGAGGATACGGTTGAGCTTCGATTGTTTAGTGTCCGCATCGGTGGGAAAGCGTTTTTCCAGCTTCCGGTTGAATTTTCAACCCTGCTCGAGACCATCGACGACTTAGTGGTCCCTGTCGGGGAAGCAAGTCCTTATCGAGTATTGATGGTCGAAGACTCCTCGGCTCAAGCCATGGCCATAAAAAAGATTCTCGAAAAGGTCAATATGATTGTCGAGTTTGTCACCAATCCACTTGAAATCAGCCACTTGTTGGAGGAGTTTCAACCCGAGCTCATTTTAATGGACTTATACATGCCAGTTTGCACTGGAATTGAGCTTGCTTCGGTTATTCGACAACAAGAAAGCTACATTGGGATCCCCATCGTCTTTTTGTCCTCTGAGTCCAATGTGGAGACCCAGATGACCGCCATGCGATTAGGAGGGGATGACTTTTTGACCAAACCCATCGAAGAAGATCATCTTATCAACGCGGTTACATCAAGAATTGATCGCTACCGCCACCTACGTGCAGAAATGATCCAAGACTCTCTGACCGGCCTTTTAAACCACACTCGTATTTTGGAACAACTGAACCAAGAAGTGGCCCGATCGCAACGCGATCAGGATGAGTTGTGCTTTGTGATGATCGACATCGATAACTTTAAAATGATCAACGACACCTACGGACACCCGGTTGGAGATGCGGTCATCAAAAACCTATCTCGCCTCATCAAACAACGAGTGCGTAAAACCGACAGCGTAGGCCGTTATGGCGGTGAAGAGTTTGCCGTCATCTTACCAAAATCTTGCGCCCAATCGACCATGAGCATCATTGAGGATATTCGAAAGGCCTTCTCTAAAGTGGTATTCAAATCCAATGAAGGGGAGGAGTTCCAAGTAAGCTTCAGTGCGGGCGTTTCCGATCTCAGCGAGACCATTGCGTCGGCCGAGGCTCTTATTGAGTCGGCCGACAAAGCCTTGTACACCTCAAAACACAACGGCAAAGACAGAACGACTCACTTTAAGCCGTAGACGCATCAATCCAATTTAAATAGTCATCAAGGCCCTTCTGGGTGGCAAAAATAAGCACCTCAGGTACCTCATAGGGATGATGCGTTTTGATTTGCTCAATCAAATCATCGCTCAGAGATTGTTTGGTCTTAAAGATCACCATGACTTCTTGAGCAGTTTCGATCTTTCCTTCCCATCGATACATGGACTTGACCCCGGGAATGATGCTTGCACAAGCCACCCAACGGTGCTCCAAGAGGTATTGGATAAGTTGCTCAGCTTGTTCTTGGCTGGAAAACGTGGTTAAGGCAATGCAAGCGTCTATGCTCATGGCTGAATCTCTAAATCTTGATGACAATATCCATAAACTTGTCGGCTTCTTCGGCGAAACATAGACAAACCGTCAAGAATTATGCAAAATGAAACATCCTCAACAAAAACAATGTCAGTTTAATGGCCAAACTATTAGTTTTGCACGGACCCAACCTTAACTTATTAGGTAATCGTGAAGTTAGTTTGTATGGCCACACTACCCTAGAAGACTTGAATGAGCAACTTCGGGCAAGAGCCCCTAGTTGGCTTGACGTCGAGTGTTTTCAAAGCAATGCAGAGCATGCGTTGGTGGACAAGCTTCACCAGGCTCGGGGTGATGTGGATATGATGTTGTTGAATCCAGGCGGTTTGACCCATACCAGTGTGGTTTTGCGGGATGCCTGTCTTGCGGTTGAGATCCCTTTCATTGAGGTGCACTTATCCAACATTCAAGCCAGAGAGCCTTTTCGCCACCGCTCTTACTTTTCTGACATTGCGGTTGGCGTGATTTCAGGGTTTGGCCCTCAAAGTTACATATTGGCCCAAGAAGCGGCCATCACACGGTTAGGTTAGGTTTATGGACATTCGAAAAATAAAAAAACTCATCGAATTAGTAGAAGAGTCGGGCGTTGCTGAAATTGAGATCAAAGAAGGTGAGGAGTCTGTCCGCATTAAGCGCAACTTAGATCCAACCATGGTGCCCATGGCGCCTCAAGTTTACCATGCCCCAACTTCTGAGCCCGTGTCTGCGGCCAAACCCACGCCAGCCCCGGAAGCGTTGCCAGAGAGCACCATTCCTTCCGGTCATCAAGTTTGTTCACCAATGGTGGGTACCCTTTACTTAGCCCCTTCGCCCGACAGCCCTCCTTTTGTCACGCAAGGGCAACGAGTGAGCGTGGGTGATACGCTTTGCATCGTTGAAGCGATGAAGATGATGAACCAAATTGAGGCTGACAAAGCTGGGGTGATTAAGTCCATCATGATGGATAATGGACAGCCCGTCGAATTTGGCCAACCGCTATTTGTCATTGAAGAAGATTGATCATGTTAGATAAAATCGTCATTGCCAACCGGGGTGAAATCGCCCTTCGAGTCCTTCGGGCTTGTAAAGAGTTGGGCGTTAAGACCGTTGCCATTCATTCAACGGTGGATCGTGACTTACTCCCCGTACGTCTTGCTGATGAAGCCATTTGCGTTGGCCCTCCCCCATCAGGCGAGAGCTATTTGAACATTCCAGCGCTTATCAGTGCCGCTGAGATTACCGATTCCGTTGCCATTCATCCTGGCTACGGCTTTTTGTCGGAAAATGCCGACTTTGCAGAGCGTGTTGAACAATCGGGGTTTATTTTTATTGGCCCCAAACCTGAAACCATTCGTTTGATGGGCGATAAAGTCAGCGCCATTGCCGCCATGAAAAAAGCGGGGATCCCTTGTGTCCCAGGCTCCGATGGCCCTCTCGGCGATGATCCCCATGCAAACCTGGCGATGGCCAAAGACATTGGTTATCCAGTCATCATCAAGGCCGCCGGCGGTGGTGGTGGTCGAGGCATGCGTGTGGTGCACTCAGAAGCTGCCCTTCTCAATGCGATTTCCTTGACGCAACAAGAAGCCCAAGCAGCCTTTGGGAACCCTGTGGTCTACATGGAAAAATACCTTGAACGTCCGCGCCATGTAGAAATCCAAGTGCTTGCCGACGGTCAGGGTCATGCCATTCACCTTGGTGAGCGCGACTGCTCCATGCAGCGCCGCCATCAAAAAGTCTTAGAAGAAGCGCCTGCGCCTGAAATCTCCGATGAGCTGCGCGCTAAGATTGGCCAAGCTTGCGTCAAAGCATGCTTGGACATTGGTTATCGCGGTGCCGGCACCTTTGAATTTTTATTCCAAGACAATGAATTTTACTTCATTGAAATGAACACACGCATTCAAGTCGAACATCCTGTGAGTGAATTCATCACCGGCGTAGATTTGGTCAAAGAGCAATTAAAAGTGGCTGCCGGTCAACCTTTGAGCCTCACCCAAGAACAGGTGGAGTTTAAAGGGCATGCGATTGAGTGTCGCATCAACGCCGAAGACCCCGTCACGTTTATGCCCTCCCCAGGCAAAATTAACTGGGTGCATGTGCCTGGCGGCCCTGGGATCCGTTTTGACTCACACATATATAATTCGTACACCGTTCCCCCCCATTACGACTCGCTGTTAGGCAAATTGATTGCTTATGGAGCCACGCGTGAAGAGGCGATTGTGCGCATGAAAAATGCTTTGGATGAAATCATCATTGATGGCATCAAGACCAACATCCCGTTGCATCAAGAGCTGATCCGAGATGCCAACTTCATTCGGGGCGGCACAACCATCCATTACCTTGAGGAAAAAATGAGTTGATATGAGCTGGTATGAAATTGCCATAGAACTCAAGGAAGAGGAGATAGACAAAGGCACACAAGCATTGGAATCCATGGGCGCTTTAGCGGTGAGTTTCTTTGACGCCAAAGACAACCCGATTTTTGAACCCCCACCTGAACAATCGATTGTGATGTGGAAAGAGGCCATTGTGGTCGGGTTGATGAGTGAGAAGGCGCCAATTAAAGCCATCCAGACCTCGTTGTCGCACCAGTTTCCTGATGCACCGGTCAAGGTCAAATTTTTAGAAGATAAAAATTGGGTGGCGCTGACTCAAGCCATGTTTGAACCCATCCAATTTGGTCAACTTTGGATCTGCCCCAGTTGGGCCAAAGCCCCCAGTGATGCCCCAGTGTTGCATCTTGATCCCGGATTAGCGTTTGGCACTGGATCGCATGCGACCACGGCCATGTGTCTGGATTATTTTGGTCACCAACCACCCACCGGCCTTGACGTCATCGATTATGGATGTGGCTCAGGGATTTTAGCCCTAGCTTGTCTCAAGCTTGGTGCCAAACAAGCCATAGGGGTCGATTACGACCCACAAGCCCTCCAAAGCTCCAAAGACAACCGTGAGAAAAACGAGGTCTTGGAAGATGCCTTCAAACTTTATCTGCCGGATGAAGCCAATGACTTACCCCCAGCGGATTTAGTGGTGGCCAACATTTTGCTTGAGCCGTTGTTGGACTTAAAAGATAAATTTGTCACCTTGGTGAAACCAGGGGGCACGTTGTTGCTCTCGGGCTTGCTTAGCAATCAGTTTGAACAAATACAAGCTCGTTACCAAGATGATTTTCACGTGAACCTTAAAAGCACCCAGGATGACTGGTGTCTTGTGGAGTGTACCAAGCCATGAATGAAACCCCATTAAAGCCCTTAACCATCGGTAAGCATGAAATTAAGGACCCAGTGATCCTAGCCCCAATGGCCGGAGTGACCGATCGCCCTTTTCGTATGTTGTGCAAAAAAATGGGAGCCGGCCTTGCTGTGACCGAAATGGTTGGCGCCAACTCCTTCTTGCATGGTTCCAGTAAAACGCATCGGCGCG
>CAYNJF010000005.1:0-7858 GCA_964397555.1 uncultured Francisellaceae bacterium | reverse complement strand
CGGCGCGCCAATCACGATGGTGAGACTCGTCCATGCTCGGTTCAGATCGTCGGAGCCGATCCCAAAATGCTTGCACTCACGGCCAAAGGCAACGTTGATCTGGGTGCCGATTTTATTGACATCAACATGGGGTGTCCTGCAAAAAAAGTGTGCAACACCGCCTCGGGTTCTGCGCTATTAAAAGACGAGCCACTCGTCAAAGATATATTAAAAAGCGTCGTTGAGGCCGTCGATGTGCCTGTGACCTTAAAAATACGAACTGGATGGGACCGTTGCAATAAAAATGGTGTCAACATTGCGAAAATTGCTCAAGATATGGGGATTCAGGCGTTAGCCGTTCATGGTCGAACCCGTGCTGATATGTTCAAAGGCGACGCTGAATACGAAACCATCGCCGCCATAAAAGATGCGGTGAGTATCCCTGTGATTGCCAATGGCGACATTCATTCGCCTGAAAAAGCTAAAGAAGTGCTGACCAAAACAGGATGCGATGGCGTCATGATCGGTCGTGCCGCACAAGGGACCCCTTGGATCTTCAGAGAAATCGTTCACTATCTTCGCACCGGCGAGCATTTGGATGCCCCTTCTATCGCTGAAATCCGTGAAACCTTAAGCAATCATGTCATGGAGCTTTATGACTTTTACGGCCCAGAACGTGGAGTATTAATTGCTCGCAAACACGTGTCTTGGTATTCTAAGGGCCAAAAGCACGGAGCCGCTTTTCGCCAAACGTTTAATCAATTGAAAACGGCCGAAGAGCAAGTGCAATCGATCAATGACTTTTTTGATAAGTTAATGGCTTATGCTGATCCAATCTGATTTTATCGGCGAACGCACCGACAGCGTTCGCAACCAACCTGAACCGCTCTCAGAGTTTGTTCAAAAAGTGTTGCACCACTATTTTGAGCATCTCGAAGGAGAGATGCCCAAAGATTTATACGCTTTGGTCTTAAAAGAAATGGAAAAAGGCTTTTTTACCGTGTTGATGGAAAAAGCCGGCTACAATCAAGTCTTGGCCTCCAAGATGAGTGGATTAGCCCGAAACACGTTACGAAAAAAACTCAAAGAATTGAATCTTGAGCACATCAAGGAAACCCAACTGGATTGAAGGAGCTCTCATGTCCAGCGTTATCCAACGAGCCCTTATCAGCGTCTCGGATAAAACCAACCTGATCCCCTTTGCCCAAGCTCTCCTCGACAAAGGGGTTCAAATCATATCCACCGGCGGCACACTCAACGCACTTTTGGCAGAAGGCCTTGAAGCCACCGACATCGAGGCCTTCACAGGATTTCCTCAAATTTTAAACGGGCGAGTCAAAACACTCCATCCTCGAGTCCATGCCGGCATCCTCGCCAGGCGCGATGTCGACCACGACACCATGGTCAAACATGATCTCAAAGACATCGATTTAGTCGTGGTGAACCTTTATCCTTTTGAGCAAGTCGCCAAACGCGGTGGCACCATGCCACAATTGATTGAGCATATCGACATTGGCGGGCCAACCATGATTCGAGCCGCCGCGAAAAACCACGCCTGGGTCAGTGTGGTCGTGGACCCTAACGACTACGATTATTTGTTGAATCAAATGGGTGATGGCTTAGAAGTGCCAGAAGACGTACGTTTTCGTTTTGCCAAAAAGGCATTTGCGCATACGGCCAAGTACGATAGCTTCATCGCCTCAACCCTTGGTAAATATGATGATCATGGCGAAGAAAAGCCATTCTCTGACATCTATCACCCCCAGTATCATCTCGCGAAAACCCTAAGATACGGTGAAAACCCTCAACAACAAGCTGCCCTTTATCAAGACAAACACACCCATGCCAGCGTTTTAGGCCAAAGTGTGACCCATCAAGGCAAACCCCTTTCGTTTAATAACCTAGTTGATGCTGAAACTGCACTGACGTGTTGTTACGCTTTAGAGCATCCGGCTTGCGTCATCGTCAAACATGCCAACCCCTGTGGGGCGGCAAAGGCGGACAGCTTAATGCAAGCGTATCAAAAGGCCTTTGAGTGCGACAAAACTTCTGCGTTTGGAGGCATCATTGCTTTTAACCAAACCGTTGATGAACACTTAATCCATGCCATTTATGACAATCAGTTTGTCGAAGTCATTGTGGCCCCGGCTTACACGCAAAAAGCCCTTGAAGCTTGCGCCAGAAAAGAGAATGTCCGTGTTATCGCCACAGGCTCAAATGCGATTGACCATCAAGATTTTGACGTAAAACGCATTCGTGGGGGCTTACTCGTCCAGTCTTGGGACGATGGGATGGTCACCCCCGATCAGTGCACGGTTCCAACCCGTCTTGCCCCCTCTATGGGAGACTGGGACGATTTGTTGTTCGCTTGGACGGTCGCTAAGTACGTCAAATCCAATGCCATCGTACTGGCCAAAAATCAATCCTGTCTTGGGGTAGGCGCCGGTCAGATGTCTAGAGTTTACAGCGTCAACATCGCCAAAGACAAAGCTTGCGAGGCCGGGTTCGACTTGCAAGGCTGCGTACTGGCCTCGGATGCTTTTTTTCCATTTAAAGATTCGATTGAACATGCCGCGTCGATTGGTGTTAAAGCCATCATTCAACCCGGAGGCTCCATTCGAGACAACGAAGTGATTCAAGCATGCGACGAGGCTGGCATCGCCATGGTATTCACCCACATGCGACATTTTAGACATTAAGGACAAGCCCATGAACATTCTCGTCATAGGACAAGGTGGCCGTGAACACGCCATCGCATGGAAAATCGCGCAAAGCACTCAAGTCACTCATGTATACGTGGCCCCAGGCAATCCTGGCATGGCCATGGAGAACAAAGTCACCTGTCTTGACTTAGATGTTATGGATTTTGGTGGGCTCATCCAATTTGCCAAAGACCACCAAGTCCATCTTAGCGTGGTAGGCCCAGAAGGCCCCTTAAGTGAAGGGATTGTCGATGCCTTCAAAAAAGAAGGGCTAGCTTGTTTTGGCCCAAACCAAAAAGCGGCTCAATTAGAGGCCTCCAAAGATTTTACCAAGGCCTTTTTGACTAAATATTCCATTCCAACCGCCAGCTATGAAACCTTTGAGCATGTCGATAAGGCCAAGGCGCACCTAAACGATGTTCAATACCCTGTGGTCATTAAAGCCGACGGCCTATGTCAGGGTAAAGGGGTAGTGATTGCGCAAAACCAAACGCAAGCTTATCAGACCCTTGAGCGCATGATGGTACAGACCCAATTTGGCCAAGCGTCGAAAAAAGTCATTATCGAAGAGTGCTTAGTCGGTGAAGAGGCTAGCTTTATCATCATGACCGACGGTAAGAGTTTGTTTGATTTTGCCTCTTCCCAAGATCATAAAGCTCGAGATGATGGAGATAGCGGCCCCAATACCGGAGGCATGGGGGCTTACTCCCCTGCGCCTGTGATTACCCAAACCATGCATGATGCGATCATCAACACCATCGTTCAACCCACACTCGATGGCCTCATAAGTGAATCCATCGACTTTTGTGGGTTTCTTTATGTTGGCGTCATGGTAACCAAAGATGGCCCTAAAGTGCTTGAATTTAATTGTCGACTTGGGGATCCAGAAGCCCAGCCCTTGTTGATGCGTTTGGAAAATGATCTGGTGGACTTAATTGAGCATTGTCTCAACGGCAAACTCAATCAATGCACCCCCCAATGGAGCCCTCATACCACCATCAGCGTGGTTTTGGCCAGCAACGGGTATCCCAGCAACCCAGAAAAAGGCCAATCCATCCGTTTGCCTAGTGAAGACAAAGGCCAAAAGATCTTTCATGCTGGTACTCAAGCCAAAGACGATGACCTAGTCGTAGCCGGTGGTCGAATCTTGAGCGCCTGTGCGCTCGGCAAGGATATCGCAAGCGCCCAAAAAAGCGCGTATGCACTGATTGAGCAAATCCAATGCAAAGACTCGTTTTATCGCACGGATATTGGGGATAAAGCTTGTCGCAAGGTCAAAGAGCATGAGACACTGACGGCTTGATGAATAAACCGTTTTTTTATGCCCGAATTACCTGAAGTTGAGGTGACTCGACTCTCACTGCAGCCCAAACTAGAAGGACAGATCATCCGTTCGGTCAAAGTTCATAACCCGAACCTTCGATGGCCTGTCCCCGCCGATCTAAACCAATGCGTGCATAACAAGCGCATCGTCAGTCTTGTGCGAAGGGCTAAGTATTTACAAATCATGCTTGATGATGGACTCGTTGTCTTGCACTTGGGCATGTCTGGATACCTTCGCGTATGCGACAAGCAGGATGAGCGCTTAAAACACGATCACGTATGCTTCGAGTTTGACGCCTTTGAACTTCGTCTCAACGATGCCAGACGCTTTGGCGCGTGTCTTTATGCCAAAACCCCTAGTGACTGCCAATTACTGGCCCATTTAGGACCTGAGCCTTTGAGTGAGGCTTTTGACGTTGAATATTTAAGCGCTAAACTCAAGACCAGAAAATCCCCCATCAAGTCCACCATGATGGATCAAAAAGTGGTGGTTGGGGTAGGCAACATCTATGTCAACGAAGCCCTTCATGGGGCTAAAATCCACCCTCTGACTTTGGCGAACGCTTTGACCCGCGCCCAGATTCAAGCGCTGGTAGCTGAAGTTAAAAAAGTCATCGCTCGAGCCATTGAATGTGGTGGGACTACTTTAAAAGACTTTAAAGATGCTGATGGTAAACTAGGGTATTTTCAACAAGAGCTCAACGTTTATGGGGTCGATGGTCCATGCTCTTGCGGCACTCCCATTGAGCGCATTGTGATATCCAATCGAGCCACCTACTTTTGTCCAAGCTGCCAACTACTGACTTAAAAGCTCGATGGGTTCATCGGTCGGCTCACCTTGTGCATAGATTTTCGCCAATTGCGCCGCTTTATCAATCTTTGCTTTGATGAGCTGTTCTGCCTGCTCATCGACCTTTTCCACGTAGAAGGGCTCACCAAAATAGAGTGTTGCTTTGGCAAACATACGCGGTAAGACAAATTGATCCCAAGACTTTTCAAACACTTTTTTACGGCTCAAATGCGTACCAATCGGCACGATTGGCATCTTGGATTTGGCGGCCACAAAGGCTAGACCTTTAGAGACGTGATGACGCGGGCCTCTTGGTCCATCGGGGGTAATGCCAAGAGAGTAGCCTTGTTTTGCGCATTGGACCAATTTGACCAGCCCTGCTACGGCTTTTTTGGACGTTGAACCACGAACCACTTCGTAGCCTAGTTTTTCAAGCATGCACGAGACAATGTCACCATCTTTAGAAACTGAGGCAAAGCCTGCAACCCGGTGGTGGACAATTTGTTTGACGCTAATAATAGGCAAAAGCATATCGCCATGCCAAAAACAGTATAGCACTGGCCTTGTCGGGTCAAACGAGGGGTGCTTAACCCTTTTTAATCTGACGGTACTCTTGATCAACCAGATAAAATAATACGCCACCATGCCAATGGCTTTCATCCGTGCTCTCATCGGGGGGCTGCTGAGGGGGCACCAGCACGGTTGGCATTTGTTCTAAACCTATCGCATTCATCTCGCATATCTTCCAAATAATCATTCAAGGTTTGAGAATTCCATGAGCCAGTAGGCGCTATGGCGTTTGCTTTATGAATGGCACTTTCAAACATCCTTGAGAAAAAGTCACACTCTTGTTCGACATCGAGTCCAAATTCTCTTACGTTGACAATATTCCGGATAACGTCTTCCATTGCATCTAGTTTCTCTTGACCAGTTGCTTTTCGATCATGAAATACGCCCGTGCCAAATTCAAATAAAAACGTTAGTGTTGACTTCGCAGTGTCAAGATCAATGCAGAAGCCTTTAAAGATGTTATTAAAAATGTAACACATTGCATACTTCAAAAGATTATGAATAATTGCCTCGTTACTTTTTTCTGCAAGCTCGAAGTTGCGGACTAAATAGAGGCTTCTATGAGCAAAAGCAATCTCTTCATCTAACTCAGCGACTTCAGCCAAAAATCTATTCCAGGTGTTTATATGACAATTGAGCAAATCACCAGTTCGCCCAGCGCTGGGTTTGCTTGTCACCCCCAAAGCGGCCTCCTTTTTATTGCACTCGCATGCAGCATCATTATTATTAACCGAATCACTATATATTGTTTCAAAATCTCGGCAAGCATCATCGTAAGTACTTTTAATTTTGTCTAGAGTCTCTGTTAAGATAGGATCTGGCTCACCACCATCACCTGCAAGCAGGCTTAAATCGTTTACGCCGGTTGTCACAAGTTTTGCATCAGCATCCGCAAAGATTTTATCAAGTTTTCCCTGCAACTTATCAGCAAGTTTGTAAAGCTGATTACGATAACGACAAAGAATAACCAATTTAGTAATTGGCAAAGGAATACGATTATCAAAATCATTCTTAATGCGCACATTAAAAACATCAGCATCACAACTCATCAACTGTTCCCAAGTGCCCGCCACTTTCAGTGGCACCATTTCAGGCTGCTCTCTTGAGCCTCGACGCGGAATCGAGCGAGCCATAGGTGGCGTTCGCGCTTCTAGGGCTGCCAATTCTTCAGATGTTGGAGGTGGCGCACTCTCACCAGCTGAACTCTCACCAGAGGCTTCAGCATCGCTTGGTGGCGTTCGCGCTTCTAAGGCTGCCAGTTCTTCAGATGTTGGAGGTGGCGCACCCTCACCAGCTGCACTCTCACCAGAGGCTTCACGACTACTTTCTGCCCTCCCCTCACTTTGTGGTGAAGGTGGTACCACGGGCATAGCTGTGCTTGTGGTAGCTGGCGTCTCACCAGAAATCCTGAATCTTGCTGTTTGTGCAGCAAGTGCTTTTAGTTGTTCGTCATCAATTTGCCTCACGTCAAAAAAAAAGGGATCCGCTTTCTCTCGCTTCAAATATGCTATTAATGTTTTATCTGGATCGCGTTGATTACCAAGATAATCAACTATTTTGCTAGTAGTCATTACCTCATCTAGATATTTATCAACATGTTGAGCAAAACGGCGGACCACATTTACGATCATAAAAGCTCCTATGCCACCTGGCTTGTTTTTATTTTATTTAGGGTCTTGAAGGTAAAGGCATGCGCATGAGTTTCGTTTGCCTCAAAGTGCTCGCCCACTTGCTCATCCCAGTCTTTCGCATCCAATGCTGGGAAAAAAGCATCGCCCTCGAGATGAGTATGCACCTGCGTGATATGAAGTACATCCGTAACTTCAAGAAACTGTTCGTAGACTTTTGCGCCCCCAATGATCATAAGAGACTCTAAGCTTTTGCCGATTTCAAGTGCCTCCTCGACGGAGTTGACCACCACACAGCCCGGGGCAAGATAAGCGGGATCTGAGGTCAACACCACGTTGGTGCGACCTGGCAAGGCTCGACCAATGGATTCAAACGTCTTTCGCCCCATCACAATGGGCTTACCCATGGTGACTTTTTTAAAGTGTTTTAAGTCTTCACTTAAATGCCAGGGCAGATCATTATTCACGCCAATCACCCGGTTTTCGCTCATCGCGACGATCATTTCCACTACCATAACTAAACCGCAATCGGCGCTTTAATGGTAGGATGAGACTGATAGTTCTCGAGCAAAATATCCTCAAAGGTAAACTCATCAATGTTTTTGATGGCTGGATTGAGTGAGAGCGTGGGCAAAGGGTACTCATCTCTTGTTAATTGCTCTTTGGCTTGTTCGATGTGGTTTAGATACAAGTGCACATCGCCAAAGCTATGAACAAAGTCCCCTACTTCAAGACCGGCGACTTGGGCCACCATGTGCGTGAGCAGGGCATAAGAGGCAATATTGAAAGGAACACCTAAAAAGACATCTGCGCTTCTTTGATACAACTGACACGATAATTTACCGTCGGCCACGTAAAATTGGAAC
>CAYNJF010000004.1:0-84758 GCA_964397555.1 uncultured Francisellaceae bacterium | reverse complement strand
CACCCCGCAGCAAGCGACTTCCAACCCCCTCCCACCCCCCATCAAAGCTATCATTTAGAGCAGCGTGGACCTGCTGTGGGTGTCTCTGCCCGGCTTTCTAGGTTGTATGAGGGCATAAGCGAGCTGCCAATCATGGACTTATCTCACATGGCAAGCACTCCGAAAACGTGTCAGATTATTCTGTCCGATTTAGCCAGGCATCCCGATTGGGTATCCCTTGGCAAGCAAATCGTTCAAACTCAACCTCATTTAGCTCAAACCGTGGCAAGTGTTTGGCAAGATCATTTAAACCTGTCTGCTTTGCCTAGCAAGCATCTTAAAGCGCTTGAGCAAACCATTGAAGCATTAAAACCTCAGCACGAGTGCTTCAGAGAAGTGCGTCGCGCCCTACCTTCTGTCAAATCCCCTCAACGTGCAAAATCTTTGTCACAAGGCTCAACTTGGTCAGACTATGTGCCCTCTATCGTGACCATGAAAAAACTTGCTTACGGCAGTGCGGTGCTTGGGATCCAAGTTGGGATAAGAACAAATCCAATGCCTGCTGCATTGCATCTTGGTTTACAGGCTAGCTTACTGTTCTCAACGTTCTTTACCGTCAAAAGTGGGGCTTTGGATGAGCCAAGCTCATCCCCCACCAACAAAACAAGACCTGGCAACAAATGAGCTGGTTCATAACCTGCAAATTCGTTAAAATTTTATTTTGCTTATAAGGAGTTTGGTGTTTTGGCAACCCACGTTTTAGGGATATCGGCGTTCTATCATGATTCGGCTTGTGCGCTGGTCAGCGATGGTCATATTTTAGCGGCGGCTCAAGAAGAACGATTTACCCGGATTAAGCATGATCCCGCTTTTCCATCCAAAGCGATTCAATATTGTTTGAATGAGTCAAAGCTCAAACTATCTGACATCGACTACGTTGTATTTTACGATAAACCTTTAGTTAAATTTGAAAGATTGTTAGAAACCTATCTTTCTTATGCACCCAAAGGCTTTCGTTCTTTTACCGCGGCTATGCCTATTTGGCTTAAAGACAAGTTATTTTTAAAAACGAACTTAAAAAAAGAGTTGTCTGATTTGTCGGGCTTAAAGCCAAAGCAATTACCTCCTTTACTCTTTACTGAGCATCATCAAGCTCATGCTGCCAGTGCCTTTTTTGCCTCCCCCTTTAAAAGGGCCGCCGTGATGTGTTTGGATGGGGTTGGGGAATGGGCTACCAGCTCTTTATGGCTTGGCGAAGGCAATCGATTGAAGCCTCAGTGGGAGCTTGATTTTCCTCACAGTTTGGGACTGCTGTACAGCGCATTTACTTACTACACAGGGTTTAAAGTCAACTCAGGGGAATACAAACTGATGGGGCTAGCTCCCTATGGTGAGCCCAAGTACGTTGATTTAATCCTTGAAAATCTCATTGACTTAAAAGACGACGGTACCTTCAGGCTGAACTTGGATTATTTCAATTTCCCTACGGGTTTGACGATGACCAATCAAAAGTTTGCCAAGCTGTTTGATGGGCCGCCCAGAGCACCTGAGTCCTCCATTACCCAAAAAGAAATGGACATTGCGGCCAGTATTCAAAAAGTCACTGAGAAAATCGTCTTAAAGCTTGCGCAAACCGCATATGACGAGCTGGGCGTGGATAATTTATGCTTAGCTGGAGGGGTGGCACTTAATTGCGTGGCCAATGGCGAGCTGCTACGTCGTGGGCCTTTTAAAGAAATATGGGTACAACCTGCGGCAGGCGATGCCGGTGGAGCGCTAGGCGCGGCATTGAGCGTTTGGTATGAATATCTTGATCAGCCTTATCTTCATACGCATTCTGATGCCATGCAGGGTGGCTATTTAGGTCCCTCTTTTGATACGCGTCGCACCACCGACTATTTAAGTTCAGTGGGTGCAAAATACCAAGTGCTTGAGCATGATGCCTTAGCGCCAACCGTTGCTCAGTTGTTAAGTGAAGAAAACGTCATTGGCTGGTTCCAAGGGCGCATGGAGTTTGGCCCAAGAGCTCTAGGGGCCCGCTCGATCATTGGCGATGCCAGAAGCCCTAAGATGCAATCGGTGATGAATCTTAAAATTAAGTATCGGGAGTCTTTTCGTCCATTTGCCCCGATTGTAAAGGCTGAAAAAGTGCACGAATGGTTTGAGCACGATACCGCAAGTCCTTATATGTTGATGGTAGCCCCCGTTAAAGACGAAAAGCTTTTGCCAAGCAAAGCCACGGACAAAGAACTCTTTGGGATTGATAAATTAAATGTGGCTCGCTCTTTAATCCCGGCGGTCACGCATGTGGATAACTCGGCGAGACTGCAAACCGTGCACCGTGAAACCAACCCAACGCTTTATCACCTATTGGATGAGTTTGAAGCCAGAACAGGTACCCCAGTTTTGATCAACACCTCCTTCAACGTTCGTGGTGAGCCGATTGTTTGTACCCCTCAGGATGCTTATCGTTGTTTCATGAGAACGGAAATGGACTACCTTATCCTAGGGGATCTTGTGTTATCGAAAAAAGATCAACCCGAGTGGGTCGAAGAGCATGATTGGCGTGAGGAGTTTGCATTAGACTGATGAATACTCAAACAGTAAAAGATCTCAGAAGCTTTGGCTTTATTCTCGGTGGTTTGTTTGCCCTAATTTTTGGCATTGCCATCCCTTTGATTGCTCAAAACGGATACCCGGTTTGGCCTTTTGCTTTAGGCGGGACTTTTTGGCTTGCCTCGCTTATCTACCCTAAGTCCTTGCGTTTGATTTATACCATTTGGATGAAGATTGGGGATGTGCTAGGGTATATTAATACACGTATTATCTTAGGCATCTTATTTTTTCTTGTTTTTACGCCGATTGGATTTACCATGAGAGCGTTCAGGGCCGATCCCATGGGTAAGAAATTTGACCCAAGCCTAAAAAGTTATCGAGTCGAGTGCGAAGAAAAGTCGCCTAAACATATGGAGAAACCATTCTAATGATCGAACTTTTATCCGACTTGTGGCAATTCATGCGTGTAAGAAAAAAGTTCTGGCTTGCTCCTATTTTAGGCCTCATGCTCATGTTGGGAGCGATGATTGTCCTAACGCAAGGCTCTGCGGTTGCCCCATTCATCTATACGCTCTTTTAATCCATGTCCGTGTTTGAAAAGCACCCCAAAGTGACCATGATAGTCCTTTGGGGCATTGGATTATTGTGCCTTGTTGGGGCTCTCGAATGGACCGCTCGGACCATGGGACTCGGAGATGTGATTGTCTATGAGTCCAGCCCTATTTACGGGTATAAGCCGGTCCGTGATCAAAACGTCACCCGCTTTAAAGGGGCAAGCATCCGCATCAATCACCAAGGACTTCGAAGTACCCAGGCCTGGAGTGACAACCCTTCGAATAAAATTCTTTTTTTGGGGGATTCTGTGACCTATGGGGGCTCTTACATTGATGATCATCAGCTGTTTTCAGAGCTTGCCATCAAAGACACTTCATGGGTAAGCGGTAATGCCGGCGTCAACGGATGGGGGGTACTGAATGTTCATGGCTTTATTAAAGAAATGGAGTATACCCCAGCGCGCATTTACGTCAGCCTCTTTCCTGAGGGGGACTTCTATCGAGGGTTAAACCGCATCGGCGGCCAACCTTTTTGGGCGACCAAACCTAAATGGGCTCTGGAAGAGTTAGCACACTATGGGCTTTACCGAGTTTCGTTAAAAAAGATCCCGAGCTATCAATTGGGGAATAACCCCGATCTTGAAAAAAAGCGCATTGCCTCCATCGCAGCAAGACACCTGAAAGAACTTGATGAATATCTTAAGTCCAAAGGCTTCGTACACTTGATTTACATCAGCCCAAGCAAAACCCAATCTCATCGTAACGCTAAGATTGACCCCATTGTCAAAGCCGTTTTGGATGAACACCAAGTAAAGGCCAGCTACTTGCTCGACAAAGTTCAACTGCTCTCCTCTGAAAATGTTGACGAGCTATTTCACGATGAGATTCACTTGACCCCTCAAGGCCATGCTCAATGGGCTCAATGGATACGTGAAGACTTAGAGGCTTATCTGGGATGACAAAAATCAATGCCTTAAACCAAAAAGAGCTCTTAAGTCTTATTCTGACTTTCATCTCTTTTATTTTCTTGGTTCCAGGCATTGGACTGTCCATGCTCACCATTAGCTCATCTGGATCCGTCGATGTGCCTTTGGCCCATTTTGGCGTCCAGCTATTCAACACCACCAACTCCATTTTGCATACCGTCATCAATTTATATCGCCAAGGTTATGCCTTTGTCGCGATCATGATTTTTGCATTCAGTGTTATTATCCCTGTCACCAAAGCAGGCATGCTTGTTCATTGCATTCTGGTGGCTACCGGCGCCCAAAAAGATCGCTTGTTTCATTGGATTAAATCGATGGGTAAATGGTCGATGTGCGATGTGTTTATTGTCGCAATATTCTTAAGCTATCTATCCACCGGCTCAAGCACCCAAGGAGAGACTCACGAGACCTCTGTGCTTGGCATACCCATTGATATTCATGTCATGATCAACATGGACGCTAAACTTGAAATAGGCTTTTATTGCTTTTTAACCTACTGCCTACTCTCTTTATTTGCCATTCAAATCCTCGACCAAAAAAAGCCAACCAACTAACCTTTTGGCTTGCAAATATCAAAGGCTATGGTAATGTACGCCAAATTTTTAACTGAGCGAATAAAGTGCCATTATACTTCGATCGCAGCCGCCCCTTTCGTGTATCTGCTTTTAAGCCATTCTCACCAGAAAAGGCTGCATGCATGCAAGCCAATGGCCATTTGGTAGAATCAATCTTTCATGCTGGGAAAATCGTCGATTCCAACGACATGTGTGATCTCGAGCCTTTGCTCCATCAGCTTCTCGCCCAGTACCAGCCAAGCGATATTCTAGGCTGCTTTGATTTAGACAATACCCTTATCATGTACACGGATCTTTTGTGCCGTAATCAAAACCATGAACAACTCGACTACATGATTAAGCAGGCGCAGGCGCAACAAAAAAACGTCAATCTTCTTCAAAAGTTTATGCTCCAAGATGAAGCGTTTATGAGTCCCCAACTTGTCGATGAAAATGCACCTGCCCTTTTGAACTTTATGAACCAAAAAGGCATCCCTTGCCTTGGCATTACCGCAAGAGCCGCCAATCAAAACATCGCTCAACTGACCCTAACCCAAATCGCCAAACTTAATTTGAAGATGAATGGCCAACAGTATGCTGCCACTGATCTAAGTCATGTTGAATCCGCTCTTTTCACCGCCAACACGTTGTTTTGTGGAAATAACCATAAAGATAAAATGCTTGACGAGCTTTTTAAAAAGCGTGGTTCTAAGCCAAAAGTTCTCATCATGATGGACGATCAACGCTACAATCTTGAAGACATTCAAGCGTACTGCAAAAAAGAGAAGATTGATTTTTATGGCATTCGTGCCACTCGATGGGCTAAGCATGGAATAAGCCCCAAGGCAGAAGCCTTGCAAATCCAATTTAATGTCATGAAAAGAGGCAAATGGCTCCCAACTGAAAAGGCGATTGAAAGCGTAGAGTACCGTAAGAAATTGAGAAAGCGGTAAATCATCCAATCAGGTAAGAAACATTTTGTTTTCTTACCTACTTATGTTAGTTTGTCACTCATTTTTTAAGGTGATAAACTAACATGACTGTTCCTAACCAGAGCTACCCTACCAAAGAGCCAACCCCCGTTACTTTTCATAAAGACAGCATCAAAACTGTAAAGAATACCCAGGCTATCGTGCCTTTGGTTGATGAGTTAACACAAACTCATGGCCATGCACACATACTTGTCTGTTTTACTCTTAAAAGAGAACCAAGCAATAGGAAAAAATCGCATAAACAGACTCATAGGATTGATGCTCAAACGCTTATACTTTTAAATGAGCTCAATCAAAAAAAAGTATCAAGTATTTTAGTGCCCGCCCCCTGCAGCACGGCTCATTCGAGCGAACAACCCTGCTTCAAAGCCATAGACGGATACCCAATGAGTAAGGTGCTCCACTCTAAATCCGAGACAACCCTTGACCTGTTTGAGGACACGTCGTTGCTTCAAATATCCCCAAAAGCCGTGGTGGTTTGTCACGACAACTCGTTTGAATTGATGATGCTCATGGATTACTGTGTTCAAAATGGGATAGCTTTTTATGGGATTCACACCCAAGGCCCCATGGCTAACCCCATGTTGCTTCAGTTCGAGCGTTCAAAAGCCGCTCAAGAGCAAGCATCCCCCTCAACTGACCTCGAAAAGCCAACAAGACAAACTATTCTTAAGCATCCTTAAGGGATGCTTGAGCGTAATTAAACCTTAATCTCCTTAAGAGGTTGCTGCTTGTGCTCATAGGCATAGAGCAGCGTCATCGCGGCAGCCAACAATAGCCTCAACTCCAATCCCCATGACCAAAACAAGGTTAGCCCATAGGCTAGTGTGGCCCACTGGGCTCGATTGGATAACCTTGGACCTGCCACCCAAAAAAGAGCCAGGGCTATCACCCAAACTCCTTGCAAGGCCAGCCGAGGTAAGTTATTTCCTGTTAAATGATAACCAAGATAGGGTTGTCCGATGGTAATGCACGCATAGAGCAATGCAAACCAGTGATGGATAAGCCATTGGGCGGTTGGTTTTAAAAACAAGGCAAATGGCAGCAGGACAATCCCGAGCTCTAAAATTTGAGATTCACGAATGATGTCCCATTGATGTTGAGGGGTGAAAAAGCCTGGAGGTGGGGATAGAAGTGCCTGAAAAACTCCTGTGGCTCCATAATAATATTGGGTATACCCATAAACGCCGACTAAAATAATCAAATACAAAGCGATTTTGGGTGCACGGCTCTTTGCGCCCAACCAAATCAGACTAAAGACACCTAAAACAAAGAGGTTTTGACGGGTCAAAGCCCCGAGCACACTGAGCACCAGTGCCCACCCTGCCCTTTTTTGACACGTGGCAATGATCAAGAGCAAACCGATTGGATAAACCAACATATCATTGAGTTGGTAGACAATAACCATTGGAACTTTCATGGCCTCATGAAGGCTCATTAAGAGTAAAGAGAACCCAAGGGCAAGCCAAGGGCTTAGTTTTTGTCGAAATAGCCCATAGCTTAATAAACCAAACCCAAGGTAAGCCAAGGCAACCCATGCCTGAAAACTAGCAAACGTCGAGAGACCAAGCCCCATCAACCCTTTTACCAAAAGAATGGGGAACACCCTCATGGCATGATGGCCAGGGGCATCAGGGCTAAGCAGGTTTTGAGTCATGTGAATGTAAGATTCACAATCGAAATACTCAGGGCAACCAATGGTGTTGGTTGAGAACACCCTAGCAAGGGCCATCACCGTTAATAGCCCTACGCATACCATCTCCTTGGGGTGAGAGAGCGCCTTCATTTGACTGCGATCGCTTGCAAATTAAACGGTCCTTGGAAGTAGTTGACCTTCACTGAGGAAAACCCTGCTTCTTTGATGGAGTGCTCGAGTTTTTTCTTTGAAAAGTACTGCTTATGATCATCAATCTCACGGCGATCGATTAATTTGAGTCGATAAGCCAAAAATTCTAATACCGGTTTGGCGTACGGTGAGGGGGTGGTCAGCAATAAAACACCACCAGGTTTGAGCATGCGGTGCATTTCCATTAAATTCATATCCGGGGCATCAAGGTGTTCTAGATTGGCCAATGAGGTAATTAAATCCGCGCAATGGTCTTGAAAAGGAAGTGGGTGATTCAAGTTAGCGGCAAAGACCTTGTCTGCTCCTTGAAGATCAACCCCATAGGCTTCATAGCCTTGCTGGTTTAGAGCATGAACTAAGCCACCCTGGCCACACCCCATGTCGTATATCACTTGCATGGTTTTGTGTTTCTTCAGTTGCTTAAACACTCGTGAGTAGCGATATTGTGTCAGAAAATGATCAAACGCCTTTGTTGGATGAAATGATTCTTGTCTTATCATGATGTTGCCAAATAGTTGTGATGGGAAATGTGCCTTACCTGAAAGCCATGAGCGATAAACCAAGCCTCAACGGACTTATAGTGTTCAGGAAAGGACTCAAAGAGCACGGCCTTGACACGAAATTCATTGAAGAAGGACTCACCGCCTTTTAAAACCTGAAGCTCAAAGCCTTCAACATCAATCTTCATAATATAGTCAAGCTCATGGTTAAACTCCGATTTTATCGTGTCCAAGGTCGTGACCTTGACGGTCGTGCCAGCTTCATTGTTATCGAGCAAATGATTCGTAGGCTGCCCTTGAGTATCACTAAAACTGGCAGTCCCCACAAAATCTGACAGAGCAAGTTGATGAGCCCGAGCGTTGAGCTGATTGGACGATAAATTACTCGATAAGCGTTGATGACTGGTAGGATCAGGTTCAAAGGCCTCCAAAGCCTGGACTCGATCACTGAGCAAAACACTGTAAGCCCCAAGATTGGCGCCAATGTCGATAAACCCTGTGGTGTCCTGACAATATGCACGAAGTGCCATGATCTCATCCTTATCCGGGATATCCGCATAGACAAAAGCACTGGAAATTGGGCAATCCGGATAGAGCTTTATGGTGGTTCCATTGAAAAGGGATTTAGTAAAGGGTTGTCCCATCATCCTTTTTTTGACTTGAAAAACACAGGCCTGAATAAGCTTTAACGGCCAAACCCAAAAAGGATTGTTCGCCATAATATACTTAGGGACCGCGAGTGCGCTCATGCGAGTACTCCCTTAATTCTTACTTTCATACGATTCCACTGGTCAATCATCGCAAGTTGCCAACCCGGAGCAATTTTATGTTGCCTTTTAATGCGATCATATTCATCGTAAATCTCAAAAATACGCCCTTGACCAACCCCACCTTCTTGCCATGTCGCAATTACCTCATCCACCAGCTCGATGCTTGGAAATTGATGGTAGGCCCTAAGGATTAGCTCATAATCCATAGCAAATCGACATTGAAGGTCAAACTCGCCAAATTGCTCAAAGAATGCGCGATGAGTGAATAGACCTTGGTGTGGCAACGTTAATTTGCTCAATAAGCTTTTGACCTGAAAAGCATCTGGCCAGGTTTTAGGTGCCTGCCAAAGTGGAGTGCCACTCGTCGTGGTCCGCATCACCTTACCGGCGATGAGCATAGGCTGGTTTTGAACTTGTTTGAAGACACGATAGACAACCTGAGGATCATAAAAACAATCCCCTGCGCCTAAAAAAAGAATGTAATCGTGGGCAGCTCGCCTTACCCCTTTATTAAAGGCATCGGATATCCCTTCATCTTTTTCGCTCACCCAATCAATCTGGCTTAGACTTTCAAGGTAGCTTTGGGTACCATCAGTGGAGCCTCCATCGATGATAATGTGTTGAATGTCTGGGTAAGTTTGTGACTGCACAGACTCTATGGTTTTCGCCAAATCGTCCTTGGCGTTCATGGTGGCGGTAATCACAGAGAGACTGCTCATATGGACCTTATAAAAAAACTCATTTCATCGTTCATCAAAGACAAACAGCTTTATCTTTACGTGTGTGTGGGAGGCAGTGCGGCCATTGTCGATTTTATTGGCCTACTTACCCTTAATGCAATGCTTACAACCCATTACCTTGTCAATAACATGCTTAGCTTTATGTTGGCAACTTTCGTTAACTACGTCTTATGCCGAGCCTTTGTATTTCAAGACACTCATCACTTTAAGGCCAACACCCAATTATCGTTGACGTACTTGGTCAGCGCCGTGGGTCTTGGCATACAGTCTGCCTTACTTTGGGTTGGCATTGAGTGGCTCAACCTTGCTTTGGTTGTCGCCAAGCTCAATGCCATGGGAGTCGCTTTTTTCTGGAACTTTTTAGCTCGAAAGCACTGGGTCTTTAAACCTCAGAGCGTTTGAGTGGTGATCCCACGACCAATCCCGTAATAGCGAAAACCTAAAGCCTTTAAAGCCTCTGGGGAGTACATATTGCGACCATCGATGATCACAGGCTCTTTTAAGGTCGCTTTGATCTCATCAAACGAAGGGCTAATGAATTCAGGCCACTCTGTGAACACAACGAGGGCATCCGCTCCCTCTAGAGCATGCATTGGATGATTGGTCAGGGTCAGATCGTCTCTGTCGCCGTATATCCTTTTTGCTTCTTCTAAGGCTTGCGGATCATAAGCTTGGACTTTGGCGCCTTTATCCCATAAAGTCTCCATCGCAACTCGAGAGGGAGCGTCCCTCATATCATCCGTCCCCGGCTTAAACGCAAGCCCCCACACGGCGATGACTTTGTCTTTGACTGAGCCAAAGTGATGTTCTAGTTTCTTAACGACTTGCTCTTTTTGACGAGCATTGACCGACTCTACGGCCTCTAGTATCTCTGAGCCTGCGTTGGCGGTATGAGCCGTCTTGATCAGCGCTTGAACGTCCTTACCAAAGCATGAGCCACCATAGCCACAGCCCGGGTAAATGAAGTGATACCCAATTCTTGGATCGGCCCCAATTCCTTTTCTCACCTGCTCTATATCCGCTCCAACACTCTCGGCAATCATCGACATTTGATTCATAAAACTAATCTTAGTCGCTAACATCGCATTTGCTGCGTATTTAGTGAGTTCTGCTGAGCGAGTGTCCATAATCATCAAACAATCATTGAGCTTAGTATAAGGTGCGTATAACTCACGCATTTTTTTCTCAGGTCGTTTGCTGTTTAAACCTACGACAATTCGGCATGGTTTTCGAAAGTCCTCAATGGCTGCCCCTTCTTTTAAAAACTCAGGGTTTGAGACCACATCAAAGTCAATGCTTACCCCCCTTTGATCAAGCTCACCTTGAATGCAGGCTTGCACTTTATCAGCCGTTCCTACAGGAACCGTCGATTTATCAACAACAATGGTGTACTGATTGAGGTGTTGTCCGATGGTTTTTGCCACGTTAAGCACATACTGCAAATCAGCTGAGCCATCCTCATCTTGAGGCGTTCCAACCGCAATAAAGATTATTTGCGCTTCTTGAATGGCTTTTTCAGGGCTGGTTGTGAACTCAAGCTTGTGGTTTTGAGTACTATGGGCAACGATTGCTTCTAACCCAGGCTCATATATGGGCATGACCCCCTGCTTGAGTTGATGAATTTTTTCCTCACTGATATCAACGCAAGTTACCTTGTGGCCCACTTCGGACAAACAAGCGGCCATAACGAGTCCAACATACCCAGAACCAAAAACTGCAACCTGCATGCCCTCTCCTTGTGAGTTACTTAAATATAACCGGAACTGTTTTGAACGCTAAGTATACTAGAAAAACGACTGATTATAAGTTGTAAGACCATGTTGTTTGCAGTGCAATTTGGTTTGCCAAGGTTCCAACTCATGGATTTGAAGTGAATCGACATGATAATATGAGGTCAATTTCTTAGTAAGGATAGACATGAGTAAAACGGCATTAGTCACGGGTGGAGCAGGCTTTCTTGGCTCGCATCTGTGTCAACGACTCATCGACCAGGGACACACCGTGGTTTGCTTAGACAACTTAACCACGGGCTCATTAACGAACGTCGCTCTCATGATGGATAACCCACGCTTTAGCTTCATCGAACACGACGTCATCCACCCCATTGATGTACGGGCAGATTTGATTTTTAATCTTGCTTGTCCTGCGAGCCCGGTGCACTATCAAGCCGATCCAATCAAGACGACACAAACCTCCGTTCTTGGGATCACCAACATGCTTGAACTCGCCAAACGCCATAAAGCTCGAATATTCCAAGCCTCTACCAGTGAAGTCTATGGGGATCCTAAAGTCCATCCGCAATCGGAGAGTTATTGGGGCCATGTAAACTGCACGGGCATTCGTGCTTGTTACGACGAAGGCAAACGCTTAGCAGAAAGCCTGATGTTTGACTATCAAAGAACGCATGGGGTTGAAATTAGAATCGCACGCATTTTCAATACCTACGGCCCTCATATGAACCCTGATGATGGGCGAGTGGTGAGTAATTTTATCGTCCAAGCGCTTAATGGGGATGATATTACCGTCTACGGGGATGGAACCCAAACTCGATCATTTTGCTATGTTGATGATTTGATTGAAGGGTTTTTACGCTTGATGGCCAGTGATGTGGACACCCCTGTCAATTTAGGGAACCCTGAAGAATATAAGGTGATTGAGCTTGCAGCCATGATCATAGAGCTTTGCCAGAGCCAATCAACACTTATTCATAAACCATTACCTCAAGACGATCCTCTGCAGCGATGCCCTGACATTAACAAGGCACAGACAATGCTTGATTGGTCTCCCACCATCGATGTCCAAGAGGGGCTCAAACGTGCCATTGAATATTTTCGTCATGTGTTGAATCAACCACAGGAATGCCACGCATGAATTACACCTTATCCATTGTCATCCCTTGCTATAACGAACAGGACACCGTCTTAGAACTCCTTGAGAAAGTTCGTCAAAGCCCCATCGAAGGTCGAATGCAAATTATTCTAGTGAATGATGGCTCAACGCCAACATGCAAAGCTTTCCTAGATGAGCACGTTCGACCAAAAGTTGATTTACTTATTCACCATGAAGTCAACCAAGGCAAAGGAGCCGCACTTCACACGGGCATTCGTCATGCAACCGGTGATTACGTTCTCATTCAAGATGCCGATTTAGAATATGATCCTAATGAATATCCAGCTTTGTTGGCCCCTCTGCTCTCGAATAAAGCCGACGTGGTGTATGGCTCTCGCTTCCAAGGCGGTCAATCCCACCGAGTTCTTTATTTTTGGCACTCCTTGGGGAATAAATTTCTGACCCTCATGTCGAACATGTTTACTAATTTAAATCTTACCGACATGGAAACATGCTACAAGGTGTTCAAAAGGGAAATCATTCAGAGCATTGATCTTAAAGAAAAGCGTTTTGGGTTTGAGCCTGAGGTCACCTCTCACATAGCCAAAATCCCAGGGATCAAGATTTTTGAGGTTGGGATTTCCTATTTTGGGAGAACTTACGATGAAGGTAAGAAAATCGGCTGGAAAGATGGATTCAGAGCGCTTTACTGCATCGTAAAATATGGCGTGTTTGCCCGAATAAAGCACGCTCCAGTGGCGGATGGCTATCTTCGATAGCCTATCCGATTAAGCGTCAACCGTTTGTTGATGGTGAAGTTTCGCCAAATACCATTGAACGGTTTGACGCAGTCTTATCTCAAAATCCCCCTCCCAAGCAAACCCTGTGCTTAAGAGCTTCGAGGCATTGATGGCGTATCGACTGTCATGCCCAGGGCGATCACGAACGTATCGAATTTGCTCTAAATAGGAGTCGTCCTTAGGACTTAGCTCATCAAGCAACAAGCAAAGACGTTTAACCATATCGTTGTTGGTCAACGCCTGATCTTGACCAATGACAAAGTAGTCACCCGACTTGGCGCATTCAAAAATATGGTGTAAGGCTCTGGCATGATCACGGACATACAGCCAATCGCGCACATTCATCCCAGTCCCATAAATAGGAATTTCCTGGTTGGCTAAGGCTTTAGTGATCACGGTCGGGATGAGTTTTTCTTGGTGTTGCCTTGGTCCAAAGTTGTTTGAACAATTGGTAATCACTGTGTTCAGACCATAAGTCTTGTGATACGAGCGCACTAAAAGGTCACTCGAAGCCTTTGAGGCGCTGTAAGGAGAGTTGGGCTGATAAGGCGAGTCTTCATCAAAAGCCCCCTGATCGATACTACCGAACACCTCATCCGTAGATACATGTAAAAATCGCTGAGAAGTGCGGCTAAAGTAGCGTCTTGTCGCCTCAAGTAAAACAAAGGTTCCTTGGATATTGGATTGAATAAAGGCCTCGGGTGATTTGATCGAGTTATCCACGTGAGATTCTGCGGCTAAATGCAACACTCCCTCAAAATCATACTCATCAAACAAGCTCTCAACCAAAGATTTATCACAAATATCACCCTGAATGAATCGATAACGAGGGTTTGACTCGTGAGGGGCGAGATGGGTGAGATCGGCCGCATAGGTCAGCTTATCTAAGTTGACGATCATCCATTCAGTGTTAGAGATTAATTCATCAATCAAATGAGAGCCGATAAATCCGGCTCCTCCTGTCACTAAGACTGTTTTCATGCACTGATTCCTTTTGCACACATTCTCAGATACTCCCCATACTCACTTGGGCCAAAGTCCTCAGCTAATGCCTGAAATTGAGCCTCATTGATAAAACGTTGGTGATAAGCAATTTCTTCCAGGCAGGCTATTTTAAGCCCTTGACGCTCTTCGATGGTGGCCACAAACTGACTTGCCTCAAGCAAACTCTTATGAGTGCCGGTATCCAACCAAGCCATACCTCGCCCTAAACGCTCGAGCGTTAAATGACCTCGCTCTAGATACTGATTGTTCAAGTCAGTAATCTCAAGCTCTCCTCGAGCTGAAGGAGTAAGGGTCTTAGCCAACTCAACGACACTGGCATCGTAGCAGTAAAGGCCGGTGACCGCCCAATTCGATGGGGGCTTCGCTGGCTTCTCATGGATGGAAAGCACTTGCTCATCTTTGAAACTCACAACCCCATATCGAGATGGATCTTTCACGTAGTAACCAAAAACAACGCCTCCTTCGGGTTGCGCATGCTTTTGGACTAATGCAGGAAGCCCATCACCATAAAAAATGTTATCACCAAGAATCAAGCAGACCGGCTCATCCCCAATAAAAGACTCCCCCAAAATAAACGCTTCAGCAATTCCTTTGGGTTTGTCTTGAATTTGATACTCAAGATGAATGCCAAATTGCTTACCGTCACCAAGCAAAGTCTCAAATTGCTGTTTATCCTGTGCCGTCGTAATGATCAAAATGTCTTTGATGTTGGCCAGCATCAATACGGACAGAGGATAATAAATCATCGGCTTATCGTACACAGGAAGCAGCTGCTTAGAGGTCATTTGGGTTAGTGGGTGCAGGCGAGTCCCTGCTCCACCGGCGAGTATGATTCCTTTCATGAAGCTCTCCTATTTAACACTTCGATGACTTTTTCTATGTCGGACTTGGTATGCCCATAAGAAATAGGAAGTGAGAGTATGTGTTCTGACCATTGAGTGGCAATGGGGAGATCGATTTCTTGTCTCATCGCCTTTTGAGCGAAAACAGGCACAGGGTAGTGCACCTCCGTGCCAATCCCTTGGTCCAAAAGATACGCCCTCAGAGAGTCTCGATTCTCGACGCGAATTGGATAGATATGATAGACCGAGTCAGCATGGCTATAGTGAGGTTTGACATAGCTTGGGTGCAAATACTCATCATAAAGCTTGGCTAAGGTTTGTTTATGTTGGCTTATCTTATCGAGTGAATCTAGCTTAACGTTTAAAAACGCCGCTTGCATCTCATCAAGACGGGAGTTCAACCCCATGTAGCGATGATGATATTTTTTCTCACTGCCATAGTTTCTAAGCGCTCTTAGTGTTTCAGCCAAATCATCATTATTGGTTGATATCGCACCACCATCTCCAAGCGCACCTAGATTTTTGGTTGGATAAAAACTCCAGGCGTTCGCATCCCCAAATGTCCCCACACGCTGGCCTTGGTAGCTTGCTCCATGAGCTTGGGCACAGTCTTCTATGACTTTCAAGTCATGCTCTTGAGCCAAGGCCATGATGACGTCCATTCGGCATGGATACCCGTATAAATGGACGGGCATAACCGCGACCGTTTTATCGCTTATCGCCTTCGATAATTGTTCAACGTCTAGATTATAATCCCCCATGGACGGCTCAACGTAAACCGGAGTAAGCTGACACTGGGTGACGGCAAGCACGCTAGCAAAATAGCTGTTTGACGGGACCACCACTTCAGCCCCCTTAGGCAACTCCATCGCTTGCAAGCTTAGTCGAAGCGCATCAAGACCGGAAGCTACGCCAATGACATGTTTGACGCCCAAGTATTCAGCAAACTTGGCTTCAAAACGACGCACTTGCTCACCAAGAACATACCAGCCTGAGTCTATGACTTGTTCGGCTTGATGCTTGAAGGCATCCATAAAGGCCTGGTTGGTTTTCTTTAAATTTTCATACGCTATCATAACGGTGTGTCCGCATAATCGTTGGCATCGTACTCTTTTGAGGCCAGCACTAAAATCACGGCTCCTTTTGAAGGCTTTAACAGATGCCAATCCTCAGGATGCAGAATAAGGCATTGATTGGCCCGTTCCATGCGATATGTTGTGCACTCGCCTTTGAGTCGTATTTCAACCTCACATTCACCACTCAAACAAATCAGTGCTTGGGTGGTTTCAAGGTGTCGATGCCCTCCACGCTCTTGACCTGAGAGGTTGGTCATCCAATAAACCCGACGAACATCAAAAGGCAAGCATCTTTCTAGTACCGTTAAAGCACCACGCTCATCCTCAAAACTTGGGCATGGGATTATATTAGGCATGGCTTAATTCCTCTCGACGATGGATATTATGGCATCTTAAAAGCTTGCGTTTGAATTGCCCCCAAAGCGACAAAGGTTGTCCAGATATGCCATGTATGTCTTGTTCACCAATGAGGGCTTTTAGTTGTACTTCGACTTGATCTAGGTGGGTCGCATAGGGCTGATACAGGTGGCGGATCACATCCCCCGTAAGGCGATACCCTCCTAAATCGATTTGTGTGGCCGATAAAAACTTAAATTGATGAAAATGATAGAACACCGCCAATTGCGATTGACCTTGCGTGTTTACATGAAGTTTTTCATCAATCTCTTGAAGGCGGTATTGTTGAATATTCCAAGGGGCAAGCGCCCCGCCAAGATGTTCAAGCACATGAACCCCATTAAATCGCGTGGTCCAATCATCCAGATACTTTTGATCGCCAAACAGTCCAGGCTCAACCCTTGCATAACACCACTCAAGACAACGCTGCCCCCACCAATGAAGTGCCTCAAGCCCCTCTTTGGTATTTTTAAAAGTCATGAATTGAACGCAATATATCCCCGACACTTGAGCGTGGTCATACGCTTTTGTGTATCGGTGCTCGGTGAGTAAAACTGAGCTTGCACCCATTTCGTCAATCAGTACCGAGGGATCACTAAAAAAGTACAAATCTGCATCCAAGTAGGTGCAATGGTCTACCTCATAGTGCTCAAGCACATGTTGTATCGAAAAGGGGGTGCATGTCCAACAATATTCACCCATGGTGCGTGATGATTTCACCTTGATTAGGGGCTCGCTTTCAAACGCTTGCAGGCGAATAACATTCATATGCTTAAAGTCAGCCTGCTCGAGTATGGTTGCCGTAAACTCATCAAAGGCGATGACATGCAAACAAAAAGGCTTTGAGTGCCTCTCCAGAGACTGATACATCGCCACGCCTCGTGAGAGATAATGGCGATTAAAAAGAGTGACGTAATGATTCATTGTGTTTTAAGGACCACTCCTTGATAGCTAACCTTCCAGGTCAATGTCTCAACAACCCCATCAATGGCGTCAAAGGTGTCATGAATCTGCCCGTACTCGACGAGCCAATCAAAAAACGTAGACTTGTCAAACAACCATGACGGATAGGAGGCTTTGTAATGCTGGCTTGGAACATGCTGCACCACAAGTTGGTGAGCTCCCGATTTGATCATGGGCAATCGGTCGATGATCACCGACTGAAACTGGGTAAGATTGAGCTTGCCAAGCATGTCAATGGGGTGCTCTAAGTACTGCAACACCCCCGATAACACCAAGACATCGTACTGCCCTGGTCCATCTGTCAGTGCATGCAGATAGTGAACATTCTCTTCACGATTTAATTGGCGCATCTTTTCTACGATATGAGGCTGCTCGAGGACATACCAATCAATCGTAGGCGATGTTCCAAGCAAAGAGCTCAATTGATAATAGACGCTGGCCAGCCCTCCACCAAAGTCAACGACCCTTAATCGACGCTTAGCCTGAAGCATCATGGTGAGCAGGTGCGCTAACATGGGATATGGGTAACTCTTATCTTCAATAAGAACCCCATCTCGCTCAAAACTACCTGGGCTAGATTGGGCCTGCTGATAAATCGTGATGGCCTGTTTCAGAATGATGTCACTGTCATAGCCTTGGGAATGAGTTTTCGCTTGCTCCCACGACGCATAAGGTCCCGTGAATCGACCAAGCCCAAGTGGCTTGGCGAGCATGGCCTTGACCCCGGTTTTCACCAGAGGGGGGATACTTTGTTTCAACCATTCAGCCATGCTTGACCCCCAACACACGATGGGCCTTGGCCCATACCCTTGAATAGAGGCTTGGTTTGGCCGCTCGATAAAACGATTGGACGGCTTTAAGACCAATTTCACTGGCTTGTATCGGTATCGCACCGACTTCGATGGGTGTCTTACTCATCGTTGTTTCAAACATGTGGGTTTTCTCACAATGAGCACCGGAAGCATCGTTACCAATATTGTTTACAAGACTCTTTCCCGGGAAAAGGGTTAATTGCTCTTTAAGAAAACAACTTGCATGCCACCGGATGGCCCAAGAGTCATTGAGCCCCTTGATCTGATCTTTGAGCATTTGTGTGTTGGGAACAACGCCCCCCATGTCAAACGCATCGGTCAAATGTCTTGCTCTAAGCTCTGATAATAGTTTTGCACCATCGGTTTCAAAGTCTCGCCAAGCTCTTCGCCAAGTCCCCCAGCCCCAACAATCAGCCCCTTTCATGAAAAAAGTAGGAGGCACTTGCGTGGTGAGTGGAAAGCAATACCCATGAATGGAAGCGACTTCTGGTTGATCTTGATAGCGCTCAAGCCCTTTTCGCATGTAATCAAGAAAATAAGGAGATACCTCCAAATCGTCTTCCATCACAATCAAGCGGTCGTATTGTTCCAGTAATTGGCCAACCCCACTCATAATCGACTTGGCTAAGCCGCGATTTTGCTCACTAAAACTTAACGTCTTTGATGAAAACCCCTCGATAGACTCAACGTACTCTCGAGTTGCTTTCACGCCAGCCATGTCATGCTCCCCGCGCGGTCCATCACAAAAGACATAAAGCGGTGTATCTGAGGCCTCTTGATTTTTCAAAAGAGACTCAACGGTTTTCTTTACGTGTCCGGGCCGCTTAAAACAAAACAAAGCAATCGGTACAGGGTTCATGTTCTATCCTTGAGCACTTAACTGGATGTCGAGACTTTGGTGTAGATGCCAAGCCACCCATCTTTTCGACCGAGTAAACCAAAAGTCATTTTGCAAGCCATGGTGGCACCAAGATTCCAAGCATGGACCAGCCATGAGTATGGTTTTTTACTCAAATACAAAGCCGGGGTTTTTCGTATCAACCAAGGACTTTTTCGAAACCACAATGCCTTAAGATGAATCAGCTTTTCCGAGGTAAACTTCACTTGGGCTCCTTGAGCCCCAAACATCATTTGAATGCTGTCAGGGTGATAAGGCTTGATATGATCAAAGTCATCGTAAAAATAAGGTGAGTTGAGTGGGGTCAGGATGACTAAGGTGCCCCCCTCTTTGAGCTTTGATAAATAAAAGGTCATAAACTCGACCAAATCTTTAGGGTTAAAATGCTCGATGATATGAGACATGATGATTAAATCGTATTGATCGGAGCTTGAGCGCAGGTGGTTCACACTGATGCAAGCTCGATTTGCGTTGCGATGAAAATCGACAATGTCTGGATTGGCGTCGACCCCTGTGATGGTATAGCCTTTATCATGTAAGGGTACGAACAGACGACCATACCCACACCCAACATCAAGCACATGACTTTCTTTATCGCAATGCGACTGTATCCAAGACATCGCCCTCTCAAACTCAGGATCATAGTTCATCCACGACAGATAACGTTGCTTTAACCCCATAAGCACTCTCCTAAACCGTTTGTTCTATCCCATGCTCCCAATACCAGGCGTATACCTGCTGCAATCCTTCTTCCAACGTGACCGTTGGCTCAAAGCCTAATCCTAACAAAGCGCTGGAATCCATGATTTTACGAGGTGTTCCATCCGGGTAATCTGAATTAAACACGATCTCCCCTTCAAAACCACTGATCGACTGTATCAATCGACTTAAGCGCTCAATGGTGACGTCTTGGCCATAACCCACGTTGATGATGGGTTTATCAAATTGAGTCAAAAGCGGCAGATAGGCATCGTCGGCTAAATTTAGAAGCATCAAACAAGCGCTCGCCAAATCATCGCTGTGTAAAAACTCTCGCTTTGGTTGCCCACTGCCCCAAATCTCAACGCTTTGAGACTCTTCTTGGCAAGCTTGAGCAAACTTACGAATCAAGGCCGGTATCACATGTGAATTCTTAGGATGGTAGTTGTCATTGGGCCCATAGAGATTGGTTGGCATCGCCGCCAAATATTGAGTCCCGTATTGGCGATTGTAAGCATCGCACATCTCAATGCCGGCAATTTTTGCAATGGCGTATGGGCTATTGGTAGGCTCGAGAGGCCCACTCATGAAATCTTGTTCTCGTATGGGTTGACGGCATGCTTTGGGGTAAATGCAAGAAGAACCTAAAAACAAAAGCCGTTTCACATCATTCAAATAACTTTGATGAATGACATGCTCTTGGATAAGCAAGTTTTCACGAATGAACTCAGCAGGATACTGATTGTTGGCATAAATCCCCCCCACTTTAGCCGCGGCAAGGACCACATAGTCAGGCTTTTCATGGGCAAAGAAGTCCGCCACTTGGTTTGCATGGGTTAAATCAAGCTCACTTCGTGTACGTGTTAGGAACGATTGATAACCTGCGGTTTTCAATGCTCTTACAATGGCGCTGCCGACCAGGCCTCGATGACCGGCGACAAAGATTTTGGCATCCTTGTTCATTAGGCCTCCAAGCTTTCGAGGACTTCATAGCCCTTCGATTGGCAAAGCTCAACCTTTTGTGCCTCTTGAAGATCTCTTTGGACCATCTCGGTTACCAACTGCTCAAATGAGATGCTTGGCTCCCATCCAAGTTGCGCTCTTGCTTTGGCGGCATCACCCAACAAACTTTGGACCTCAGTGGGACGATAATATCTGGGATCGACTTCGACGATAGTACGACCGGTATTTGCATCGATGCCAATCTCATGAGTACCTACGCCCTCAAAAATAATCTCAATATCAAGCGCTTTGGCGGCTAGAGTGACGAATTCTCTGACCGAATGCTGTACCCCTGTTGCAATGACATAATCTTCAGGCTTATCCTGCTGCAACATTAACCATTGCATTTCAACGTAGTCTTTTGCATGCCCCCAGTCACGTTTCGCATCCATATTTCCAAGGTACAGTCGTGCTTGTTGACCAAGCTTAATTCGTGATAAGGCTCGAGTAATCTTTCGGGTAACAAACGTCTCTCCACGAATGGGGGACTCGTGATTAAATAAGATCCCATTGCACGCATAGATGTTATAAGCCTCTCGGTAGTTCACACAGATCCAGTAGGCGTATAGTTTTGCCGCCGCGTACGGAGATCGCGGATAAAAGGGAGTGGCCTCAGTTTGAGGGACTTGCTGAACAAGTCCATAAAGCTCTGAAGTGGAGGCTTGATAAAATTTGGTTTTTTGCTCAAGACCTAAAATACGAATGGCTTCTAAAATACGCAGGGGGCCTAGTGCATCGGTATTGGCAGTATACTCAGGGACTTCAAAGGAAACCGCCACATGAGATTGAGCGGCTAGATTATAGATTTCGTCAGGCTGGATGTCTTGGATCACACGAAGCAAGCTTAATGAGTCGGTCATATCACCATGATGAAGAATCAGTTTCGGACTAAGCTCATGAGGATCTTGGTAGAGATGATCAATCCGTTGCGTATTAAAAAGGGAAGAGCGCCTTTTGATGCCATGAACCTCATATCCTCGGCTCAATAAAAATTCGGCTAAATATGCCCCATCCTGACCTGTGATCCCCGTGATCAACGCAACCTTGCTCATGCTTTTGCTCCTCTTGATTCCATCAGTCATTGTACTTTGTATAATAAGAAAAACAACGAATCGTTTTGCACATGCACATTGATTTGAGTTAAACAAACAGCTTGTTTCATAGTTTTTGTTCTAACCAACTCATGATTAAGCTAAGGATTTGATGCCAATGTAGCATTGCACTTTGAAACGTTTGTCTGTATTTTCGCAGTGTTAGACAAGGAAGAGATCGATATGACTGCAATTATATTAGCTGGTGCGAAAAAGTCGCTTTCAAGTGAATTGTATCCAGACACCCCAATCCCTTTGATCCCAGTTGCCGATCAACCTTTTTTGTATTGGCTGACTCAGTGGATTAAGTCACAGGGCTATCGACATATTATCTTTTCTGCAGGTATTCATACCGATAAGGTCTCTGCTTGGGTGGCCGATCAAAGCGCAACCAGTAGTGACGTTTTATTTGATGTCATTGGTGAGGAGCGTCCACTCGGGACAGCAGGAGCGGCCCTTAAAGCCGCAAAGCGTTTCCCTGCGAAGCACTACCTGATCGTCAACGGCGACTCACTCGTTCTCAATGACATGCAAGGCCCTTTGCAAAGCTTACAATCAGAGCCCGAATTAGACGGTGTAATTCTTGCCGTTCGCATGCCAAACGCTGGCCGCTTTGGACAAATTGTGGCCGATCAAAACAATCAACTTATCGCCTTCAATGAAAAGCAACCCGGAGAAGGCCTAATCAATGCCGGAGTCTACCTCCTCAAACAATCGCTGCTGGATACGCTGGAAGACAATAAAGAGTTGTCTCTCGAGTATGATTGCTTTCCAACATGGCTCAAAGAAGGTAAGCGCATCAAAGTAGAAGTCACTGACGTGCCTTTTATCGATGTGGATACCCCTGAATCATTAAGCAAAGCTGAAGACTTAATTGCCCCCTATCGAGAACAACTTGAAAATATAGCTTGCTGACACACTATTAAGGTAGGCAAGCTAACACAAATTTTGTATTCTCATCGAAGCTTGAGTATAATGGCTGCCTTCGCGGAGAGGTGTCTGAGTGGTCGAAAGAGCACGCCTGGAAAGTGTGTGTACGTGAAAGCGTACCGAGGGTTCGAATCCCTCTCTCTCCGCCATTGACTACCAACGAACTTTTATATGCCCCAGATGGCATAACCTCAAAAGCCCAGCATTTATTAGCTTTTTTGCTGTTTTCAACTGAATTCCTCACTCTAAAAACAGCCCATTTTTCTCTAATTTTCATCCTATATATGCCCCTTTCCTGAAAAACACCGCTCTTGGAAAAACGAAGACGGTGCTTTTATTCATGGGAAATCAGGGTTTGGCAATTGACCAGTTCGCACCAGTCTATGCCTATCCTTGTCAACGAGTGAGCTGACGCAGCACATTATCAGCGGCTTTGAGAACGAATGCTTTGTATGCTCTCTCGCCTTCGCTCCAAGGCACCGGGTCCTCCGAAAGATCAAAGGTTTGTTCGAGCTTATTCGCCAGTTCATGCTTTTGATTTTTGACACGATCAGTGGGATCGCGATCTTGCCACGAGATGCTGCCACGTGTTGTGGCGAGAGAACGTTACAATGTCCACTAAGGAACAGATCGAGCATCTGCAAAGAACGTTGGGGCAGTTGGTAAAACCATGGATGCAGGCAAGCCTATCATCACCAGCACAGGTGATTACTCCGATGTAAAGGTCATTGATGCAAAAGGCGATGAATTTAATGGCCAGAGGTTTCTCACATCTTTGATGAAGAGATCAAAGTGCTTATGAACGGTATCGTCAATCGCCCCTACACCCTCATGATCCAAGGATGATTCACGCTTTGACAAAAATATGGATCATCACAAACGTTTCACCCGCAGGTGGGAAGAGCCTGAAATTAGCCCTAAGCTTGATTTAGGCTCAATCAAGCGATTGCAATGAATAGCCCCCATAATCACCGCACAATGTGCGGCGATTATCTTGACCTTGCCACGAATAATCTCAAGCTCTTCAGCTATTTTTGTATGGTTAGGTATGATTGACAACCACAACTCCAGTATGTAAACTCGCATATTATATTAAATACATACATTTTGGAGCCTTTATGTGGACCAAAGAGCATCGTTGTTATTATCCGAACGTATCTCCTGAAATCATTTGGAAACTGTGGGCCGATATCAATCATTGGCCAAGATGGCACGGTGATCTTGAATACTGCAAACTTGAAGGCTGCTTCAAGGTGGGGCATTATTTCATACTTAAGCCTAAAGGGGCCCCTGAAGTTAAAGTAACCTTAACAAGCATCAATGAGATGCAAGACTTTACGGACTGCACACACTTTTTTGGGGCAAAGATGTACGACACCCACAGCCTTGTTGTCCAAAAAGGAGGGGTTGTTATTTCAAATAAGCTCGTGGTTTCTGGTCCCTTGACGTGGCTGTGGGTTAAACTGGTGGCGAATAAAGTAGCAGCATCGGTTCCACATGAGATGAATTCATTGGCTCGACTTGCAAGAAAAATGAGTGAAGAACATGCCTAACTCCCCTTTTGGTTTTGATGAGCCTGAGCACAGTCCTGGCTTCATGCTTTGGCAAACCACTACCTCATGGCAACGAATGATTAAAAAGGCGTTAGAGCCTCACCAAATATCTCATGCTCAATTCGTTATTTTAGCTATTTTGATGTTCAGCCAGAACCAAAGCACTCAGATGACCCAAGTGGATATCGGCCAAGCATCAAAACTTGACAAAATGACGATATCGAAATCATTAAAGAAACTTGTTAGTCTGAAGCTTGTCGAACGACATGAACATGCGAATGACAGCCGAGCGAAAGCTGTCACTTTAACGACTAGTGGTGTCAACCTGACCAAAAAGCTTGTTCCAATTATTGAGAGCGTTGATGCTCACTTTTTTGGGCAATTATCAAAAAAGCAAGAAACCATTCTCATTGAACTGCTTGGGACATTAGTTAAAACAACTAACTAAAGCAATTCATGACTCATCACCCCATTCATAGAAAGAGAGACATCATGAGTGAAGATACGACAATCAAAAAAATGTCTTAGGAGAGCCGCTGAGCTCGTGTTGTTTTGCGCCAAAGACAGGGTATTTCAGAGATGGATACTGTCGCACCGATCAAAGTGATCGAGGAAGGCATGTCGTCTGCGCTCAAATGACGCATGGGTTTTTAGAGTTCACCAAAAATCAAGGGAATGATTTATCGACGCCTAGACCGGAGTTTGATTTTCCGGGACTCAAACCTGGTGATCGCTGGTGTCTGTGCGCTCTTCGTTGGAAAGAAGCCTTCGATCATAAGGTCGCTCCACCCGTTATTTTAGAGTCTTGCGAAGAAACGGCATTGACGATTATCCCTTTAGAGATATTACAAAAGCATGCGGTACAAGCCGTCAACTAAAATGAAAAATCCTGGATTTAAATTCGATACCACTTATACCAACCTGCCTGAGATGTTTTTTACTAGGCTTAATCCAGAGCAAGTAACTGCGCCTCAAGTTGTCTTATTCAACGAAGCTCTCGCCAAAGGCTTAGGGTTAGACTTATCTTCGATGGATACAAAAGAGCAAGCTCAGCTTTTTGCCGGCCAATCAATCCCAGAGGAGGCTACCCCATTCTCACAAGCGTATGCGGGGCATCAATTTGGTCACTTTACCATCCTTGGCGATGGTCGAGCTCACCTATTGGGCGAGCATGTCACGCCAAACGGTCATCGAGTGGACATTCAATTTAAGGGCTCAGGTCAAACGCCATATTCACGGCGCGGGGATGGAAAAGCCGCACTTGGGCCTATGCTTCGTGAATACATTATTTCAGAAGCCAAGCATTACTTAGGCATACCGACCACTCGAAGCCTTGCGGTGGTCACCACAGGCGAGGCTGTCATACGTGACACTGTTTTGCCTGGCGCCATCTTAACTCGAGTCGCAAGCTCTCATATTCGAGTGGGCACGTTTGAATATGCTGCTGAGGTGGGAGATAACCAAAGCGTCGAGGCTTTGATGGAGTATACCATCCACCGTCATTATCCCGAGCTCAAAGATCATACCAACCCGGCTCTGGCTTTACTCAAAGCCGCGATGGAAAAGCAGATTGATCTGATTGTTGAGTGGATGCGGATTGGTTTTATCCATGGGGTTATGAACACAGATAACATGACGCTTTGTGGTGAATCCATTGACTACGGTCCCTGTGCGTTTATGGATGCCTATCATCCGGGTACCGTTTTTAGCTCCATTGATCAAAATGGACGCTACGCTTACATTAACCAACCTGCAATCGCACAATGGAACCTTGCTCGCTTGGCTGAGACCTTACTTCCGTGGGTGGCAAGTGATTTGAACCAAGCTGTTGAACAGGCCAAAACCCTTATCCATTCATTTACTTCAAGCTACCAAGATAAATGGTTTAAGATGATGTGCTCCAAAATGGGCATAAACGATCCCATTCAAGAAGATGAACAACTGCTTGGCGATCTTTTGGAGTGGATGAAAAACAACCATGCTGACTATACCAAGACATTTCGCGACTTATCTCAAGAGCATCAACCCCTTGGGGGCTTGTATGAACACGAGACCTTTCAAAGCTGGTACCAGCGTTGGCAAATTCGAGTCGAAGAGCAGCCTACCCAGGCTTATAACCGAGTAGAGTGCATGAAAAAACTCAACCCAGCCATCATTGCTCGTAACCACCAAGTTGAGATAGCGCTGGCCGCCGCTCATGAAAAAGATATGAAGCCTTTAAATCAATTGCTGGCCGCCATTAAAAGCCCCTATGACGAGCATCCTGAATTTATAGCGTATCAAAAGCCCCCTGAGCCAAGTGATCAAATCTACCAAACCTTTTGTGGGACCTAATCGACGCTTGGAATGAGTAAAAGAGCCATGACTATCAATAGCCCTGAGTATCTTGAAAAGTTCGATCATTTGTTAGGAGAGTTGCCAGCCACGATTTCGGTCGAGGCATTAGGTAAGGATGCGTATGCTTTAACACCATCGCGTACAGTAAAACCAGCCCCAACCATAGCTTTGGTTGGCTTGACGCATGGTGATGAAGTGATAGGTTTGCATCTTTTTATCGATCTCTTAAAGCAACTCATGAATGGCTGCATCGAGCTTAAAGGTACCCTTACGTTGATCCTTGCCAATCGTGATGCTTATTTGGCTGGAAGACGATACGTTGAGACAGACCTCAATCGTTGCTATGGCAATGACGATCAATCAACCCTAGAGGGCAGGCGCAGCATTCAAATCAAGTCCGCCATAACCGGTTCTGATGTGATTATTGATCTGCATCAGTGTATTGAGAAGACCTTGCACCCGTTCTTTATCCTCCCCTATTCAGTACAGTCATACCGTTGGATCAACGAGGTTGCACCAACCCTCCCCATTATAAAGCGTGAGCACATCACTCAAGCAAGCACCCTTTCTACCTATGGATATTTAAATGGTAAGAAAGCCGTCACCTTTGAGGTCGGCGACTATGGGTTTGATGATGAGCAACGCCGATTTGGCCTCGAAGTCATAAACGCTTTTCTTAGACACGCTTGGGATGGAATAAAAGCGTCCAACAAAACTGATAACCCTATGTACGTGATTCGCCACCATGAGCCTTATCCGGGTGGCAAGGTACGCTTTGCCAAATCGTTTGTGCATTTTGAGTGGGTTGAAAAAGACGAGACCATTGTCTACCTTAATGAAACCCCTGTTGTCGCACCCATGGCAGGTAAATTGCTCTTATATCCTCAACATTGGTTTAACAAAGAATCAAACATTCAAGCAGAAGGGTTATTTGCCATCATCGATGTTTCAAGGTGAATTCCTCACTTCAAGATGGTTATCCGATATTTTTTTTAGGGTCGCCATGATACGAGGTAACTCATGCCACGCTTTTTTGGCGCGCTCCGTAGGATCAATGTTTGAGTTTCTTAGCTGTTCGAGCAACTGCATTGTCCTTTGATAGGTCTTTTCACGGAATTTAAACCATAATCGTGAACCATTCTGCTGATACCATGAGTCCAAGCTAAACCAAGCCATCGATTCATGCTCTCGATCCTTTTGGGTTAGTAAAAACAAAATGCTTCGAAGACTGTCCAAAGGCCCATGATGCAAGAGCACCTTAAAAGCCGCCTTTTGTGATTTAGAAGTACCGTTTTCCAGAAGGTCCTCTAATTCAGCTAATAAATGAGCATGCCCTGATTTCATGATGCCAACACATGCATTGCGCACCTTGGCGCTGCTATCTTGTAAGCCACGACAAAGCTGTTCATCAATGCCCTCATCCACGAGGCGATATAACCCCCTCAAGGCAGATACTCTAATGTTTGACTTTGGGTGTTCTAAATAGGCTTTAAGCAATGGAATATCCTCTTGAACGCAAGTTTCAGATAAACCTGCTAGGATCCCTTGCTTGGGGCTCATTCCGACATTTTTCAACTCAGCTATTTTGTGACGATAGCGATGCGTATGATTTTCAATCCCATTAGTACGAAGCACATACCTTGCGTACTCTCTTATGGATCTCGAGTCATCAAAAATAGCAATTTCAAAGAAATTGGCATACTCCTCGAAATTATCTTTTGGGATAGCCATTAGAGCAGCTTGGCGCACTCGGGCTGCCTTATCGTCCAAAAGTGTGTTTAGCCTTTCTTTGAATCGCTCTGATTCGTACAAATGCTCCGCCGCCCAGCGTCTCACTTCGGGTGCACTATCTTTAATGGCTCTATCGATTAGATGATCATTTTTTTTAATTTCATCGGCTAAAATACGCCAGCAAAACAATCTCTCTCTAAATGATATTTTCTCCATTTCTTGAAGTAGCTCATCTCGATTTTTCGGCTCTTTTATAAAGGTGAGGATGTCACTTTTTACCTTTTTAAGATTTGTCCGTTCAGTTTTATCTAACCAGTCTATAAGACCAAAACATTGAATGATATTTGCTAATGGCGTAGAAGGTAAGACATTGATAAATGCCTCTGTTGCTTTAGCTTGAACTTCAGGTACCCAATCATTAAGCCTTAAAAGCACATATGGTAGACGCTCATCACTTGATAGCCTTTGTAGATAGTCTAAGGCTATCTCACGTGTATACCCATCGTGATGAAGCGTAGCTAGGCCATATAAATGGGCCGCATCTTCTTGGTCAAACGATTGAAATTTCATCAATGTTTTTGGAGTCAGCCATTTAAATGTGTCAGCATAACAAAGATGTCTATAAAGTTGTGACCAAATTTCTCTTACACTATTATTGGTCAACAGTGTCCTAATTGTTGAGGCAGCCTTTCGTGCTATTTTCTTCCTAGTTGAGAACACATAAGGGATTAGATATTGGACATCCAAAGGTGTGCCAAGCTCTCCTATTCTCTCAAAAGCTTTCAAATGGTTTTCGATTTTGACTAACCCAAACCCACTTACTTGTTTCTTCAAGATCTCAAGTTGCTTATCGATCATGTTCGTCATTGTGCGTAAACCCTTTTACTTTGGGGCCTATTTTCTTCTCCAAGCAATGTTCATCATGGGTTGCGACCGTCAGTTTAGCCCTGAATGCATCCCCAAAGTTCGAATTTTGTTCATTATGCCTCAAATACGATGTTTGAGCATGCCAAGTAGTCTTTTTTAGGTAAACGAGCAAACGGATGGTAGATCGAGGCGTTATGAGGGTATCAAATACACTCATTAGGGGTTTTATATTCGAATTACAGTGACCTTTATAGTTCACATGTGCTTTTAATCGATTGAAATCTATAGCATTTTACCGGCCTACCCTATTGCTCATGCTTAAGAATGTCGGTAGCAAGCCCCTAGTTAGGGTAAACTAAAAGCAATTTTCGTCAAGCGCAACCTTTGAGCAGCAGTTAGGCTTATGGCTGTAAATAGTAATTGAGCAATGACCTATGAATTACCAAGACCGCATTGATTTAGTCATCGACTACATCGGTAAAAACCTCAATGATGAGTTAACCTTAGAAGAGCTCTGTCAGGTGGCCTGTTTTTCAAAATATCATTTTCACCGACTATTTACCGCAAACACAGGAGTCTCTTTAAAGTCCTATATTAAGTGGTTACGGCTCAAGCGGGCCGCCCACCAATTAACGGTGCAAAAAGAAGACCCGATTATTCATATTGCCTTAAATGCGGGGTTTGAATCCCATGAGTCTTTTGGCCGAGCCTTTAAACAAATTTGTGGCCAAAGCCCAAGTCAGTTTCGCAGTACTCCGAATTGGCTTGCCTGGGAAAATCCTCCGCACGCAAGCACCATCAGAGGAACATCCATCATGGATATCGAAATTCGTGACTTACCTTCACGTAAACTGGCTGTTATGGAGCACCACGGTGCCCCAGCTAAAATGTCACAGACCTTAAACGCCTTGATTGATTGGGCCAGAGCCCAGCCTATTGATCTTAAACCCAAACCAGGACGAGCGTTTGGCTTTGGTTATCATGATCCAAGGGAGGTCGCCCCAGAGGACTTTCGTTTCGACTTAGCGCTGCAAGTCCCTGAAAACTACCCTCTCAATGACAAGGTAATTGAGCGCCATCTGCCCCAAGGACGCTATGCTGTGGCGACCCACAAAGGGTCCAGGGATAAAATCGGCGATACCATTTGGGGTATTTATCGGGATTGGATCCCAGCCTGTGGCGAGGAATTGGCGGACTTACCCTGCCTCCTTTGTTATCACAACTTTGATCACGAAGTGGCAGAAACCGAGCTTCTCACGGAAATTTGGGTTTTACTCAAGTAGTTGGATGGCTTAGATCCTTGTGTCCCCTTGGCGTTCTGACATAATAGTTGCAAGCCAAGGGGACCTTTTCCATATTCCCTCCCAAAAACTTTTACTTATTTAGTGTTACACCATGCATCAAATTCTTAAAACTAAAACATTTATGCTTTTATGGCTGGCCTGCGTGTTCGGAGCCATGGCCGTTTTGCCTTATGCCACCACGTTAAGCAACATCGAGATATCCTCGAGCATGCTGGTGTCAGGCCTTGTTCAAGGCAGCATCATTTATGGCCTTATTCTATGGCTTGGGCTTAGTATGGCTCAAAAACTAGAGTTATCAGTTTGGCCAAAGCGCTCATGGCTTGTCCCTTCAATGGTTGTAGGGATAGCAACTGGGTTTTTGCTTTTTGGTTTTGATCTCTTTGTTTTTGCTGAGCAATCGAGTGCTTTAATGCAAGAGGTCACACTGCCCGAGCTTTGGAAGCGTATCCTTGCCTGTTTTTATGGTGCCATTAATGAAGAAGTCATGGTGCGGTTGTTCTTTTTGACCGGACTTGCATGGCTTTTGAAAAAGCTGACGCCTTTTAGCAAATGCACCATCATGAGTTTGAGTATTTTGATGGCCTCCATTGGTTTTGGAGTGGGTCACTTACCTCCGCTGTTTCAAGCCATGGAAGTACCCGGTGTGCTTGATATCACACGTATTCTTTTATTGAATGGCATCGCAGGGCTTGCTTTTGGTGGACTTTATTGGCGTTATGGCTTAGTCAGCGCCATGGTTGCCCACTTTGTTGCGGATGTGGTCGTCCACCTTGTTCTCGTCTAATGAGAGTGGACTTATTTGATAGTCCCGTTGAGCCTAACAATCGGTTACCGTACGATGGCACGGTGTACTATCATGAGTCTGTCCTTGGTACGAAAGAAGCCACCAAGGCGTTCGAGGCATTGCTTGAAGAAATTGAGTGGGTGCATGATGAGGCCATTATTTATGGCAAGCGTATCATCACCAAACGCAAGGTTGGGTGGTATGGAGAAAAACCCTTCTCCTACACCTACTCCAAGACCACCAAAATCGCTAAAGCATGGACGCCCACGCTTCTAAGGATCAAAGAGACCATTGAGTCTGTGACTCAAACCCAGTTCAATGCTTGCCTTCTCAACCTTTATCACAATGGTCAAGAAGGCATGAGCTGGCATTCGGATGGAGAAAAAGAGTTGGTGCCCGAGGGCGTCATCGCCTCAGTCAGTCTAGGCGCCGACAGAAAATTTGCCTTCAAGCATAAAGCGACCAAAGAAAAAATCTCTTTGTTGTTAGAGCATGGCAGCCTTTTAACCATGCAAGGGAAGACCCAAGCCCACTGGCAACACAGCCTACCCACCACAAAACGATGCGCTCACCCTCGCATTAATCTTACGTTTCGGTGCATGCGAGAACCTCTTTAAGCGGGCTCGTGGAGACGCGCTTGGTGCTTAAGCACGAAACTTTCTAGCAAATTGACGACCGGTGAGTCTTTTTGTTGCTTGATTATTGAAATTTGAGTCTGCTTTAATTCAGGCAAACTATCATCGTTTAACACCTTTAGCTCTTTGGGCACCATCGAGCGAGGCAACACCGTCACCCCTAAATTCGCTTTTACAGCTGCGACCGTCAGCGCAAAACTTGGCGATGAAAAAGCAATTTGCCAACTCAAACCATGGTGTTCCAACCTTGATATTGCTCGTGCACGATAGACACACGGCTCTGGCGACAACACTAAAGGGACAGGATGCTCAATACGCAAAGTCCCTGAACCGCCAACCCAAACCAAAGGCTCTGACCACACCGCCTGGCCAAAAGCAAAATGGCGCGTATCATCGGCTTTGACCAGCACCATATCAAAATCACCCTTACTGAACCTGTCCAAAAGATTCATGGTCAGATCGCACTCAACGGTCAAAACAATCTTCGGGTAAATCTTTTTAAAGTCACTTAAGACCTCGGATAAAAAGCTGCTGGCAAAGTCTTCAGGCAACCCAAAGCGCACACGCCCTTCAAATTGGGGGCCTTTGAAGCGCTCGAGGGCTTCTCGATGCAAAGCGTAAATCTGCTTGGCATACCCTAAAAACACCTCCCCTTCTGGGGTGAGGGTGGCTTGACGACCACGATGAAACAACGACTTCCCCAGCAAGTTCTCCAACTTTGAGATTTGTTGACTCAGCGCCGACTGGGTTCTTGAGACTTGGCTAGCTGCCTTAGTAAAGCTACCTGTTTCAGCCACTGCAATGAAACATTGTAAGGTAATTGTGTCCATTATTAGACTTTCTTATACAAACCATTAACATTATTAACTTATCTTACCTGATTTTGTCATTTATATTAATTTGAGATAGATCATTAAAGATGTGCAGATCATGTTTTACTTTCAATTAGATGCTTTATCCACGGTTTTGTTGACCTTGATTGTGGCGCTGGGTGTTCCTTTGTTTGTGTTCTCGACAAGGTACATGAGAGGCTTTGCCAACCAGCATAAGTTTCTAAGAGAATACGTGTTGTTGATGGGCTGCATCATTTTGGTGATTTTGAGCAACCATGTAGGCATACTGCTTTGTTTTCTTGGACTCTCCTATGGGTTGCTCGCACGTCTGATGGGACTGAATCAGCCATGGCAACAAGGGAAAAACAGTGCAAAGCTTGCCCTTAACTCTCTCCTAGGGTCGGTTTTGTGTTTATCCTTTGGGCTTGGTTTGTTGGTTTATGAAGCTGATTCATGGCTGATGTCCGTTATTATTGAGACCCCATTCAATCCAGCCGTTTTAGCCGGTGGGTGTGCGCTGATTACGGCTGGGGTCTTTTTGCAAACTGGTTTGTGGCCCTTTCATCGTTGGCTCACAAGCTCTTTAAACGCCCCCACCCCAGTATCGGCGTTGATGCATGCCGGACTCATTAATCTTGGTGGCTACCTGCTTACCCGCCTATCCCCTTTGTTTAGCCAATTACCATGGCTCATGGAGATCATCTTTGTCATCGGCCTGATAAGTGCCCTGCTTGGTACACTCTGGAAGTTAGTTCAGCCAAACGTCAAACGGATGTTGGCGTGTTCAACCATGTCCCAGATGGGCTTTATGATCGCTCAATGTGGATTAGGGCTCTACGCATGTGCTGTGATTCACTTGTGTTGGCACGGACTCTTTAAAGCTTACCTCTTTTTATCCAGCGGCAGCGCTCATACCGATCATAAAACCAAAACACCTCCACCAAACTTGACTCAATTGGTGGGGGCTGTTTCTCTAGGGGCGCTCGCCTGCACTCTATTCGGGTTGACCAGCGCGCATGAGCTTGTCCTTGATACCTCATTATTCTTATATTTTGTTGCATGGCTTGGGACCACTCAGGTGGCCCTGACATGCTTGCAACGATCTGGCTGGCTTAGCGCGTTACTCGCCAGTGTCTTTATGGCATGTCTTTATGGTTTAAGCGTTCGCCTCATGTTAAATGGGTTTGGGCTGGATACGTTTATGGCCCCTGGGCCTATTCATGGAGTTCATGGACTTGGCATGATGGCCTTATGCCTATCTTGGCTCGCGATGCTTTATGGCCCTGCATTACGACCGATATCCCCAAAGTGGTTTGATCGAGGCTACGTTGCTTCTCTTAATGCATCTCAACCACACCCCAACACCATTTCTTCGTTACGAAGCTTTCATTCCAAGGGGTCTTATGATTAGTCAACCCATGCTCAATACCAGGCCAGAGGCTCAAGCGTATGAGCACACTCATAGCAAGTTAGAACAAGTCATTATTGATAGGCTCAAAATCATTGCCCCAAGCTGGCCGCTTCGCTCGCAAGTGGCCGTGAACCCCATGCGAGGTTTCGAGAATCAACCCTTTGAAAAAGGGCTTCGAAAAGGACTTGAACTGTTCTCGCAAGATTGGCCAAAGCCCATTGATGGCATCAATCGTCAGACCATCAAATGGGCGAGTGCCTTTTATGATCAAGGTCAGTCCTCACTTAGCATGCCTTACCAAGAGCTTGGCTTCTATCAAGCCTTTCGCCGATTAGCGCCATTGGATAAAACCCTATCCAACACCAAGCATGCCAACAGCGTGCTCCAAGATTTACCCGAAGCCCCACACGAATGCATCATCAACCTTCTAGAAGCGCTTCACATTCAACCCAAGCAATGGGGACCTTGGTTTGACTTACTGTTTGCTTCATTACCAGGTTGGGCTTCTCACGTGCACTATCTGTGCGACTGGGCCTCATTAAATCAGTCGGACTCAAGCCATGCGATAGACTACATGGCTGTGCGTCTTTGCATCACCTACGCTCTGTGGCCAACTGCGTTTGAATTGCTGAATCATAAAAAAACGTCCTATCAACATACCGGACAGCTGTTAAACACCATTCGCCAATACGAGGAACAGTACGCCAATCAATTAATGGCTCAACTGTCTTTGACTTCTAGCGAAAAGCCTTCTTACGAGGCTCAATGTGTGTTTTGCATCGATGTGCGCTCTGAGCCGATGCGACGAGCCCTTGAGCTAGGTGGCTCGGTGCAGACTTACGGCTTCGCAGGCTTTTTTGGGGCCGATCTGATGGTTGAAAATGAGCATACCTGTCAGAGCACCCCCGTATGCCCCGTCTTAGTCCCGGCCTCGCAGTCGGTAACCTTCAAAGGCCTTGAGGCCATCAAAAGACCTTTTGCTCGCCTTGGGCGCCAAGTGTTCCATTCGCTCAAATATACTTTTGGTGCCCCACTGGCCTTAGCAGAGGCCAGTGGTCTTACCCTTGGCACTTGGTTGGGCCTTAAAACCATCGCGCCAAACCAAGCCCATCATTTTAAGACTCGTACGAGCGAGACCAATGCGCACATCGAGGCTATCGACATCCACCATTTGAGTGTGGAGACGCGCCTCAACTACGCCAAATCCATGTTAAAGGCCATAGGATTGGTTGATGATTTTGCGCCTGTTCTCTTTATTTGTGGTCATGGCAGTGCGTGTGAAAACAACCCCATGAAAAGCCTGCTAGATTGCGGCGCTTGCGGTGGCCAGCCAGGCAGCGCAAACGCGAAACTGATGGCGCAAATCATCAACCAACCAGAGATACGACAAGCCTTGGCTGAGGATGGCATTTGTATCCCGGATACAACCATCGCCATGGCAGGACTTCATAACACCACCACGGATGAGTTTGAAATCTTAACCGATGACGCCACATTAAAACCATTTGCCGCTTCTACTCAAGCGTTCATGAGCACCTTAAAGCAAGCTTCAAAGACGGCTCAACAGACGCGACTTAAGCGATTTTCACTCAGCATGGGGCCATCGCCGTGTCCGAAAACAATGAGCCGTGACTGGGCCTGCACTCGCCCAGAGTGGGGTTTGGCCGATAATGCGTGTATGATTGTAGGCCCTAGACAGCTAAGCCAGGAGCTCAATTTGCTTGGGCGAAGCTTTTTGCATTCGTACGATCCCAGCGTAGATAAAGATGGCCAAATCTTGCGCCAAATCATGACAGCCCCTGTCATTGTTGCTCAGTGGATCAACGCCCAATACCTTTGCTCTACCCTCTTCCCCGATTTATTTACCAGTGGCGATAAAATTACCATGAACATTGTCGGTAAAATGGGAGTCCAACAAGGTAACGGCTCAGACTTACTGCCAGGCCCCTCCCACCAATCGTTGTTTGATGAAAAAGGCAAAGCCATGCACACTCCTCAACGTTTGAGTGTGTTTGTCTACGCCTCTCGAGAAAAATTGGCTCGCATCATCCAATCTGAGCCTAGCATTCGACAACTTGTTGAGAATCACTGGCTGCACGTATACGCCTTGAGCCCTAATGAAACCCGATGGCACCAACTCAACGATAAGCTTCAATGGCAAGGAGCCCGCTATTGAATCATCCTTATAAAGGACGCACCATGGTTCTAACGACCATGCACCAAAAAGAGCAAGCGATTGCGCCTAGCCTAAAATCTGTCTTGGGTGCCAACCTGACCAATCACTGGTTTAATACGGACAGCTTGGGCACCTTCACCAATGAAATCAAACGAGATAAGGACATGCTCGCCTGTGCCAAGGCAAAGTGCTTAGAAGGCTTAGCGAATACCCCTCATACGCTTGGACTTGCCAGCGAAGGCAGCTTCGGCCCTCATCCTGAACAACCATGGAGTGCGCTCCATACCGAGCTTCTTTTCTTTGTGGACCAAGAAAAAGACTTTGAATGTCATGCCTTCGTCCAATCAGTCGCCACCAATTACCATCAGCAAGCGGTTAGCTCATTTGAAGAGCTAGAGGCGGTGGCAGAACAGTGCAAGTTTCCCTCTCATGGCCTATGTCTTAGAGCCAACACCCAAGAGCATGGCTGGTTCAAAGGGATCCAGTCCCCATCACTTCTTCACCAAGTCTTTGAAACCTGCCAAAAGCTTTCCGGCGATGGACGGGTGTGGGTGAGCACCGACATGAGGGCTCATCAAAACCCATCACGCCTGAACGTCATTGAGGAGTTAGCAAATCAGCTAGCTAATAAGCTTGCGAGCTTGTGCCCGGTTTGCGACAATCCAGGCTGGGGTCAGATAGGGACGAACACTGGCCTGGAGTGTCAAACGTGTCGTATGCCGACAGCGATGATCAAAGATCTTGTGCTTGGTTGTCCAAAGTGTGCGCATCAACGTAACGTGCCTCGAATGGATGGAATGAACGAGGCCGAGGCGCAGTTTTGCCAAGTTTGTAACCCTTAGAGCCATGCATACGAAAACGCTACAATGCAACGACAATGATCTAGAACAAGCCGCTTTCATCTTAAAGTCAGGACAGTTGGTGGCACTCCCAACGGAGACCGTGTATGGCCTTGGGGCCGATGCCTCAAATGCGATTGCTGTCATGAAAATCTTTGAAGCCAAAAGCAGACCTTGCGATCACCCCCTGATTGTCCACATTCATAGCCAAGATGATTTAAAGCACTGGGCCGAGCACATAAGTGAGGATGCCTTAGCCCTTGTTAACCATTTTTGGCCGGGGCCTTTGACCCTGGTGGTTCAAAAAAAATCGCATGTTTTGGATGAAGTGACAGGCTCTTTGCCTACGGTCGCACTTCGGTGCCCTGCCCATCCAGTCATGCAGGCCATCTTAAGCAAGCTTAGCCCAATGGGGCTAGCCGCACCTTCGGCCAACCCACACAAACAGATAAGCCCCACGCAAGCCTCGCACGTCTTATCTGGCTTGGGTGGGAAGATTGCTGCGGTGGTCGATGGCGGTGCCTGCGAAGTCGGTGTTGAATCCACCATCGTCGATGTCAGTGCAACCCCCTATCGTATTCTTCGGATGGGCCCTATTACCCAAGCGATGCTTGAGCAAGTGATCAAAACGCCGGTTGAGGCGCCAAAGGCGCATCAAACCAAAGTCGCTGGGAACATGGTCCAGCACTATCAGCCAAAGACCAAAGCCAGACTGTTAAGCTTTGAGGAAATCCTAAGCACATTAACAACCGCGCCTGGCACCTATGCAGTCATGCATCAAAGCGAGAGTGATCGTCTTGAGAAGACCACAGCCATTAAAATGCCAAACGAGCGCCATGCGTACGCTCAAAAGCTTTATTCAACCCTTCATCAACTCGATGATAAGCGCGTTGACGGTATTTTGATTGAAAAGCCTGTTGAGCCTTGGCCTGAGGTCATGGACAGGCTCACCAAGGCGTGTGCATAAATCATCGCTCAATCATAGCCTCTGGTCGCTATTTTCTTGACTCTACTTTTTAAGTGTGGCAATTTGGATACTCAAGCTTAGAGGTCATTGATGTTGTCCAGATATTCTTTCTACCTATCTCTCGATACTCGCCTGGCGCGCTCTTAAGCGCACCTCAATCCCTATTTCTACCAATTAAATCAATCCCCCTTGTGACTTTTATGAATTACGATAAAAGGAGTGTTTCTATGTCCTTTGAACATAAGCTTGTTGCTGTCATCAACAAAAAAATAGAGATTGGTGTTGCTTTCAATGCCTTGGCCCACATGACTCTAGGTCTTGGTGCCTCCATGGATAAAGAGAAATTGCGCTTAGATAACTACGTGGATGCCGAGGAAAGGATCTACCCAAACATCTCCCAGATGCCCTTTATTATCCTCAAAGCAAAATCCGGGGAGATACGAAAGCTTGCGTTGCTGGCTCAAGAAAAAAACATCGAGCATGGTGTGTTTACCGAAACCATGACCGGAGGCACTTATCAAGAGCAGTTGGCACGGACTCGCGCCTCCAACGCCCAAGATATGGATTTTTATGGCGTGGTGATGTTTGGGCCTTGGGATGATGTCACAGCATTGACCCGCAAATTTTCTCTCTACCAATAAACTCACGCCTCCCCATACAGAGCCCCCTCAGGGGGCTCTTACCCGACCTTTCATCCTAGTTTTCTTTAAACCGTTTACCCCTTAACCACCATCATCCATTTTTTGGAGATCTACCTATGGAGCTCATATGTTAGCGTTGATTGTTACTCTTGCGATGTTAAACAGTTGCATTGAATTAGAACTTTGCGCCCCCAGTTTTATTCAGGCCGCTCAAGCTTTAGGGGTTGATGCCTCTGCCATGAGTCTAACCGTGACTCTCAATTGCTTAGGTTTTGCGCTCGGCTCGTTTGTGTTTGGCCCCCTGAGCGATCGCTTCGGGAGAAGGCCTGCAATGATTGGAGGACAGCTTTTGGTCTTGATCGGCGCCCTTGGCGCAAGCTTAAGTCCTGATTTTCAATCGCTTCTTTGTTTTAGAGTGCTCCAGGGCATCGGCGCCTCGAGTGCTCCTGTCATTGCGACCATCATCCTCTCAGAGACCTACTCAAAAACAAAATGCGAGCGCATCTACGCATGGATGAATGGCTTTTTTATTGTCACCATGGCCGCCTCCCCCATGATCGGAGGACTGGTCCAGCAAGCGCTTGGATGGCGGGCCAATTACGCAATCCTTGTGGGTGTTGCCCTCCTTTCGCTCTTGGGTGTCTTTTTAGGGCTTCCTGAGACCCAAACAAACCCCACAAGAAAATCGATCGATTTAAAAGCGCTGGCTAACCAAGCCTCCACACTATTAACCTCGATAACGTTTGTCTTAACCTCAATAATACCATCCCTGTATTACGCGGTTTATCTGAGCTTCATGGCCAAAAGCTGTGAGCTATATCTGAATGAGTATGGGCTTGGCTATTCAATGTATCTACGACACATCGCTGGTGTCATTGGCGTGTTTGCTTTAACCAGCCTACTCTATCCATGGCTTCAAAAAAATCTTAAGCCCGCTCAACTGTATTGCCTGGCATCCATAGGACTTATGGGGACCCTATGTTTATCTTGGAGCACCACGCCGACTCAAACCAGTTTAGCCATGATGAGTTTTAGCTTAAGTTTTGCATTAATTTATCCGCCTTTGTTTGCCTTATCCATGACTTGGTTCAAAGGCTACGAAGGGATGGCCGCCTCGATGAACATGGGGCTTCGATATCTTTTGGGCGCTTTGGTGAGCGCCTCCACCTTAAGCATGGGTGCAACGTTGAGCTTTACTCACTGGCTTTTTTTCATGGGAATACTCATTGCCTTGCTAGGCGTGCTTCTTATTCAGAGGCTAAGAGTGAGGCCAGATCACACCCCTCTCTCAAACCCACCTCATAATTAGGATAATCCCAATCGAGCTTGAGTGTGGATTTTATCTTCTCAGCGCTGACTTTTTTCGAATGATTGTAAAATTGCCTGGCCATGGCAGAAAGCTCAGCATCCTCGAAATTAAGACGAGGCAGAGGCTCTCGTTGCAAAAGCTTGCAAGCGTAGTCATCGACCTTTTGTGGTGCACATGGGTGATCATCGGCTAAATTGAACACCTCACCTGGGGTAGGCTGGGCCATGGATGCAGCCAGTGCTTTTGCAATGTCTTCAACATGAATACGAGAAAAGAATTGGTTCTCTTTGACAATGGTATATTTTTTGCCTTGTTGAATCCGTGTCATCGCGTTTCGACCCGGCCCGTAAATCCCGGATACCCTAAAAATATGGGTGGGTATTTGATGCTTTTGGTATAAACTCAGCCATTGTTGCTCAGCGTGCAATCGATTTTGCCCCAACGAGCCTGGATGATTTATGGCAGAGGTTTCATCGACCCATTGACCTTGATGATCGCCATACACCCCTGTGGTCGACAAATAACCCAGCCATTGTGGCTTAGCTTTGACAATCAAAGGTGCAAATTGTTCAAAGATATCATCATGGCCAGTCTTTGATGGTGGGGCACTGATTAGAATCGCCTGAGCACGCTGAACCTCATCCATCAATTGCGGGCTGTGCTGATAAATGATGTGACTGGCCTTGCGCTCTTGCCTAGACGAACCAAGGACCTCTACCCCAAGCGGGGCTAATCGTTGAGCCAAATAGCGCGCGCTATACCCATAGCCAAAGACAAATACTCGCTGTATCTTCATGGTTGCTCCTGTTGGCTGCTTTACCCATTCACCCTTAAACAAGTTAATCAGCCAAATAAAATTGTGTGCTGGCTAAACTGTCTGTTATGCTGCTTCTTTTCAATCATTGAGGGGTTTATGCGCATCTTAGTTGACGCCGATGCTTGCCCGGCTAGTATTCGTGACATTTTATGCAAAGCCGCCAAAAGGGTGAAGCGAAAAGCCTTATTTTTTGCCAACCATGCCCTCCCCATTCCCCGCTCTGAGTACACGAGCCAGGTGCATGTACCCAAGGGCTTTGATGTGGCCGATCATACCATCACTCAGCAAGTTGAGCCTGGCGATCTGGTTGTGACCAATGATATTCCTTTGGCCGATGCGGTGATCGAAAAAGGCGCTGTGGTGTTAACCACCAAAGGGGAGCATTATACCAAGACGAACATCAAACAAGTGTTGGACATGCGCAATTTCATGACGGACATGCGAGATGCCGGGCAAGTTACGGGAGGCCCCAAGCCTCAAAGCGCGCGCGATATCCAACAGTTCGCCAACGCCTTAGACCGACTCCTCCAGGGGCATCGATAGTGACTCAAATGAGCTTCCGTATTGTTGCCCGTCAACGTAGTTGGATAAAGGCAAGAAAAGGTTAGAGGGCAACTCGGACAAAGGATACCAATCCCAGCTCTCTACTTTAGTCGGCTCAGGGTTTAAAATCTCCCCACCCGGATACTCGCAGAGCATAAAAAAAGACAGATAATGCTTATCGGGACCAAACACATCGTTCGTAAACGCAACAAAACGTGGTGCATCGATGATGAGCCCAGTTTCCTCTTTGACTTCTCGTATTGCACACGCCTCAAGCGTCTCTCCTAACTCAAGGTGCCCACCCGGTGGCCCCATGGTCTCTATCCCATGCTTACCCAAGCGCTTTCCTAAAAGCACTCGGTGGTCATGGACGATTAAAACGCCAACCCCAATTTTAGGTCCATTCAGGTTATTCATGATTCAAATCTAACCAACGTGTTGTAAAAGGTTTTGGATCTAAATGATCGCTCAAAGACCAACAAGCGCCTAAGACGCAGCGAAGTTTTTTCCAATTTAGGGCCCGCTCAAACTCATAACCCAAGTCTTTGCACAAATGAGCCAGAGCTTGCTTCATCGTTTGAGGGCTTTGAGGCGACTCAAGCGGGGCAAAATCAAAGGCTGCAATTTCAAACCCCAACGCACCATTGACCCCTTTGGGATCAATCGCTTTAAAGCCATCATCACAGGCTAAAAGATTATCCATATGCAAATCACCATGCAATAAATAGGTTGGCTCCTTGCCTGAGAGTAATTGTGCTCTAAGCTTGAGGCCTTGTTTTAGCATGCCTTCTGGGAGAGCAGAATCATCGGTTGCATCAAGAACACGCAGCCAGTCATCAAGACTATCAAAATCTGGGTTGGAGGTCTTGGGGAAAGACTTTACCACATTGGCGTAAGCTTGAAGCGCTTCGATGCTGGTAGGCTCATGAGTTTCGTTCAATCGGTGAGACAAGGATTCGAGCAACAAGGCATGATGAGTATCTGAATACTCAAGGACTTGAACCATATGCGGGCCTGCCAGAGCCGCTAGGGCTTTTCTTTCAGCTTGCAGAGACTTTAATCCACATTTGATGACCACTGGTTTATCGCCCTGATAGGCCCTAACCATGTAATGAAACGTCATAGGATGGATAGGTTGCGGCGATTGCAAAGCCCAAAGCTCACACAAGGCCTCCACGGTTTGCTCTATGCGATTAAACCATGATTTGGCGTGTTGACCATGCATAGCTATCAAATTTTTTTCCAACTCATCAACCATCTGTGTTCTCCTCTGCCTGGTTCATCGCGAGTCCCTTTAGCAATAGGGAGCCTCATTTAAGCTTTACACGCCGCCTGCTTTGAGAGGGATCTTTTAAACTCTATGTACTTGTTGAATATTAAGTACTGAGCTTCGCTCGGGCATGCTGGACCCTTGATTTTACATTCGAATTTAATCTAACTTTTGAGTTATTTGAGAGCAAGAGATACCCAAAAAAATGCCGAGTGAGCAAGTTAACTAAGGTCTTGATGCTTCTTATGCTCACCTAGAGCATGATATATCTGAATCAAGCTCCTTGGAGTCCGTCTCCCCCACCATAGATTCAAAGATTAAATATTCTTAATCGGTCAATCTAAGTTACAATATTGAAAAAACAGTTCACCTTGTCAACATGACCATCGATATAAACCCTGAATTTAAACAGGCTCTCGATTACATAGAGGCCAATGAATCCCATGTCTTCATTACGGGTAAAGCCGGTACCGGTAAGTCAACGCTTTTAGCGCACTACTGCGCCAAAGCCAAAACCATGCCTGTGGTGCTTGCCTCAACGGGGGTCGCGGCTCTCAATGTGAAGGGGGAAACCATTCACAGCTTTTTTAATTTTTATGTGGATGTGACGCCTGAAAAGATACGAAGCCTTGAGGTCAAACCGAGAAAACCAAAACTCTACAAAAACCTTGAGACCATCATCATTGACGAAATCTCCATGGTCCGAGCCGATTTGCTCGATTGCGTTGATGAGTTTTTACGCCTGTATGGCCCCACCCCTGATGAGGCCTTTGGTGGCGTTCAAATGGTCTTTGTTGGCGACTTATACCAGCTTCCTCCCGTGGTGACTCAGCAAGAAAGAGCGCACATGGGGGCTCTTTATGAGACGCCCTATTTTTTTAGCGCCCACGTGTTCGAAGACTTAGCGTATGACATTGTTGAGCTGAAAACGATTTATCGACAAAAAGATCAAGACTTCATTGACTTGTTGAACCGCGTAAGAAATAACTCAGTTCAAGCGGAGGATATTCAACTTTTATCCTCAAGAGTTGAGCCTGAATTTGATCCAAAAGACGACTTTTACATTCACTTGACCACCACCAACCGCTTAGCCGATGACATCAATGACGGTCATCTGGATACCCTAAAAGGCGAGTTGATTCGCTCGAAAGCCATCATCCATGGTGAAGTCTCCAAAGACTTATACCCGACCGCGGTCGAGCTGTATTTTAAAATGGGTGCGCAAGTGATGTTGTTGAATAATGATCCTCAACGTCGTTGGGTCAATGGATCCTTAGGCCAAATTGAAGACTTGCATGAAAAAGACGGTGAAACCGAGCTTTGCATCCGACTAGAGCACTCTAAGAAAATTTGCCGAGTTCCGCCCTTTACCTGGGAAATGTTTCATTTTGACTTAAAAGATGGGGAGTTAATCTCCAAGCCAACCGGCACCTTTCGCCAGTACCCCATACGACTCGCCTGGGCCATTACCATTCATAAAAGCCAAGGGAAAACCTTTGACAAGGTCGTGCTGGACATTGGCAAAGGCGCCTTTGCTTGCGGTCAAGTCTACGTGGGTTTATCGAGAGCAACCTCGCTTGAAGGGCTCGTACTAAGCCGTCCCATCCAGAAAAAAGACATCCGCACCGATAAGCGCATTCAGCAATTTCTGACCCGTTATAAATATCGACAAGCGGAAAAGCAACAATCGTTTGACGATAAAGTTACCCTGATTCAAGATGCCATCGAGTACCAGACGCCATTATCCATGCACTACCTTAAAGCCGACGACACCCATGTCGAGCGAACCATTGTGCCTTTAAGCGTTGCCAATGAGCACTATCAAGGTAAAACATTTCCTGGCATGAAAGCTAAAGATCTTGAAACTCAAGCCGTCACCATGTTCCATGTTGGTCGCATTCTTTTTCTAGAGAGATGAGTTGGCCTAGCTTATTTAGAAATTTAACTTTTAGGCAGAGATTTGACATACCGCAGCATTTTGAGAATATAAGTATTTATTCTTCTATGGGATTATGTAATGAAGCAACTAAATACAATGCAAACTCAACAAGTAAGCGGTGGTTGGAGCATCGATGCTGCCGTCCTCAACTTTGGCCTTCACCATGCTTGCGGTGCTGCTGTTGGTTGGCACTTAGCCGACACCTATTTTAATCACAAATTTCCTTTAGCTAACTATGCCGGTGCCTATCTTGGGATCTTTTTCGTCGATGTCTTTGATGCATTTGAATACAGCCAAACTACCGCTGGCAATCAAGCTGTCAAAGAAACTTTGTTTTTAGTGTAAAGCAATAACAATAGGGAGCCAATTTGAACTTCACCCTAAAGCAAGACACTTTGAGGGTCAAATCAATTTTTTGCTCCCTTTTTTTACCCTTTCTGACCGGCCTTTTACTCTCATTGAGTTCAAGCTCTGTGTGTTGGGCAATACAAGACACAAAAAGCTTGAATCAACGCCTGCTAGAAAAGCAACGTCTCAAAAAGCAACTCTCTGGCATCAAGTCTAAGGAGACCTTGTGTTATTTCGTGGGAAGCTTTGATCCCATTCATGTCGGTCATGTTCGCATCGTTGAGCATGCCTTAGCGCAAAAAACATGCTCATATGTCTTCGTGTATGCATCCGGTGGTACATTCAAACACAAACCCAACCGTGCTCCTCAATGGATTAGAAATGAAATGATACGAGCAAGTTTTCAAGAACATGAGCAAGTGATTACCTCACTTTTGCCACCTAAAGACTTGCATCAAATGACTCGCCAGTACCAAACTGACTCACTAAGTCTAAAAGGGATCATCGGCGAGGATGTGGCGAAATTATTAATCCATGCCAACCCCGAGCAAACCCACTTTCTTAATGACATAAGCCAAGTGGACATTCATGATCAAAATCAAGCTGACATCCTATATTCAAATAACGCCTTCAATGTGACTAGCTATGTTGTCGCCCATCGAGGCAAACCTGACACCAGGCTATCAAAAGTCCCCAAGCTTCTTAAAAAATCATGGACGTCTTTAGCCATGGCTCCCAACGAGATATCCTCTACCATGGTTCGAGCTTCTATTCACCAAAACAAGGAGTTCACCCATTTAGTGCCCCCACCCGTTCACCAGATCATAACCAAAATGAGCCTCTATCAATCTGAATAAAAAACCAATCTCACCTTGCGCCTTAAAAGAGCCATCAAATCACCTTGCAGACACCTTGGCCATGTATTGCGCCAGTGCGGCAAAATTACCTGCAACACAAATAGCCTATCCCTTTCAGCATTTTTGTCGTTTTGATCTTTATTTTAAATTTACGCTCATGTGAAATGATACTTTGACCATGGAAGGGACACCATGATGAGTAAGTTAACCAGGAAAGATAGAGAACATTACACTCGCCGCTTTGAACGATTAATAGGGTATTTACGAACTGTGGATGATACCAGCCTTGCTTGTTGCGTCATGATGCATGCGTGTTTAGAAAACGACCCAAGCTATGAGACGCTCAAAGCCAAGGCCGATGAAGTGGAGGCACTGTTCCAAAAAAAGCATCATGGGAAAAAAGTTATTTTAGAACTTTGCCAAGAAGTGCTTGGTAGATACCCCGAGGTCTCCTCCGTGAATCAGGACATAGAGGGCGATCCACTCACCAGATTATACGAGCTCATTGACACCCTTCCACCCCATGATCGTCTCGATGACTCTTTAGAGTCACCCAAGAGCACTCAAGGACGCAGGCAAGCCTCTCGTGAACAAGTGCCCAACCCTGAGCTTGCCAAAGAAAACCCTAATCAGAATGAAATTGAAACCATGAAAGCTCAAATGCAGTCCATGATCGATAAACTATCGGGAGCAAGCTATGTTGAGCAAGATATGGCAAGGGTGTGCCAATACTTAATGCAAAACATTAGCCCAAAGACCACTCAAGAAAGTTTCCATGATCGGTATTGTGAAATCAAACACCACTTTAGAATCAAAGCCGGTGAGCCTAAAAAATGGCAACAGGAGAAAACCCAGGTTGTTGAGTGGGCGAAACAATTTGTTGGCTTACTCCCGACCAAACAGATATCCATTCCGAAAGAGTCTGCCGACTTTAGTCACTTTACCCGAAAGTTTGTCGCGTTTTCTAAAAAATGTGATGAATACTTTGGATTGGGTTCAATGGCCATTTCAATGGCTTCATGTTTAGCACCAGGGCTGACCCTAAAGCAGTGGTTTAACCATTACGAAAAAATGATGAAAAACCATGCCATGGCGGCTCAAGATAGGCATTACGATGAGTTTTTGGATTTGTGTTATCAGGTTGAGGGCTTTTTATCGAGCCGCCAACCTGAAAACCGGAATCGAACAAGGCTTGGGGTTTAAGTACGAACCCCGTAGCCAACTTTGAGTAATCGATAGGCAATCACAAACATGATGGTGATGAAAAGGCCAATGGATGCAAACGCTTGGCCAACTTCGATGTCCGTGATCCCAATCATGCCATAGCGAAACACATTCACAATGTAGAGCATGGGGTTTAAGTGGGCGATGTCGTACCAAATGCCAGACAGCATGTTAACCGAGAAAAACACCCCCCCCACATAGGTCAATGGCGTTAATATGAAGGTTGGAATGATGTTGATGTCATCGAATTTTTTTGCAAACAAGGCGTTGATGATCCCAGCCAATGAGAATAGTACCGCGGTCAAAAACGCCCCCGCCAAGGTGATCGCCCAAGAGTGAATTTGAATGTGCGTGAAGAACATGGCGATCCCCGTCACAATCAAAGCCACGGTGAAGGCTCGCACCAACGAACCCGCCATAAAGCCAAGTAAGATTGTGATAGGTGACATGGTTGAGACATACATCTCTTCAATGTTTCGGGCAAACTTTGCACCAAAAAAAGACCCTACTATATTGGTGTACGAGTTGTTGATGATCGCCATCATGATAAGCCCTGGAGCAATGTACGTGACATAAGGCACACCATCCAACAAGCCGACTCGTTGACCAATCAGGCTGCCAAAAATCACAAAATATAAAATCATGGAAATGGGCGACGGAAGAATAGTTTGGGTCCAGATCCTAAATATTCTTGTCAGCTCTCGACGAGACAAAGTCGAAAAGGCTATCCACTGGCGTTTCATTACACACTCTCCTTTTCTGCAACCAACCCTAAAAAGAGCTCTTCCAGTCGGTTTGATTTATTTCTTAAACTTTCAATCTCAATTCCCTGGGCGCTCAACCCATTGAACAGCGGATTCAGTGCACTTGAGCGCTCAAAACTGACCTCAAGAGTGCAATCATCCGTGCGAACAAACTCAAAATCTTGAACGTTAGGTATTTGGGCTAATGAGCCTTTTACATCCAAAATAAGCGTTTCACGGTTTAGCTTGGCCAATAAATCACGCTTCGAGGCTTGCTCAATGATTTGACCATGATTAATAATCCCAATGTTACGGCATAAGGTCTCAGCTTCTTCTAAATAGTGAGTCGTGAGAATGATGGTCACTCCTTGAGCATTAATGTCTTGGAGAAAAGACCACATCGATCTTCGGATTTCAATATCGACTCCAGCGGTTGGCTCATCAAGAATGAGGAGCTTGGGCTCATGCACCATGCCACGAGCGATAAGGAGACGCCGCTTCATCCCGCCCGATAAGTTTCGAGCCATCTCTTTACGCTTATCCCACAAGCCGAGTTTTTCGATATAGTGCTCGGCTAACTCTTTGGCCTGGCGACGAGGGACTCCATAGTAACCCGCCTGATTCATGACGATGTCAATGACGTTCTCAAAAATATTGAAGTTAAATTCTTGAGGCACCAAGCCTATCATACGCTTGGCTTCTTCTAAGTCTTCATCAATGTCATGCCCGTACACTTTTACAGTGCCCGAGCTTTTATTCACCAGGGAGGTCAAAATACCAATGGTGGTCGACTTACCGGCACCATTGGGGCCTAAAAGACCAAAAAAGTCGCCCTGTTTAACCTTTAGATTAATCCCCTTTAATGCTTCTAAGCCATTGGCATATTGCTTTTTGAGATTCTCAATTTCTATCGCATACATGTTTAGAACCTTAGTTGATTTCATACCATAGCTTTAATAAGCTAAATTGATTCCAATACCACAGCTGCTATCTGCTATGGTTATATATAGGCCTTTGCGCACAACACCCAAAGAGAACCCTTTTTGTCTATGCAAGTACTACAACAAAGTTTTGATCTTTATAAACAAAGGTTCTGGGCATGTCTCCCATTATCTTTAGTCATCGCCTCTGGGATTTTTGCGCCATTCTTATTTTTTGAATACAACGAGCCATTTAGTTTAATTACTGAATTGCTCACATGGCAAGGCTATAAGTCCGCCATGATGATTGGGATTTGGTTGCTCACCATCATAGCTATGGGGGCTCTCATCAACAAAATCAACCAGTTTTACCTAAATCAGAGTGCCACCACGTCATGGTGTATATCCCAAGCTCTAACCGACTTTTTTCCGGTGCTGCTTGTGTCAGCATTGTACTCAATCTTGGTAATCTGTGGGTTGGTTTTTTTAATCCTTCCAGGGATCTTTGTCGCCATCAGTTTGATGCTGAGTTTCATTATCCGTTTTGTTGAGCATCTGAGCGTCTTTGATTCCATCGTAAAAAGTCATCAACTTGTCACAAAGCGTTGGTGGCAAGCCTTTGTCATCATGAGTGTCCCTTTGATGCTCAACATAAGTACCTTCTTAGCGGTTTTTATTACCGTAGTAAGTGTTTTAACTTATCACGCTGAAACGTGGGAGCATGCTTACTTTTTTGCCTTCTTCTTAAACGCTGGCCTTCAGGTCATCTTCATCCCTTTTATTTTCAGCACGGCTTTGTGCTTGTATTATGACCTCAAAGACCAACATTCATAACTATTAATAATGGAACCTTTATGCTTCGGATCTGCCTTGCTGCCTTGATTTTCATTGCTCCACCACTGATGGCCTCATGCCCAACTTCCTTTATGCAAGATCAAAAAATGAGCGCTAAAATCGATCACTACGTCTCTTCAGGGGAATATTTAACTGAAATCGAAGAGCAGGTTTTGATTGCCAAAGATTATTTGGACAAAAGACTAAATACGACGTTAAATGAGAAGTTGGCGATTGTCATGAGTGTGGATGAGACCGCGGTGTCTAACTACAACGCCATGAAGCAGAATCACTACAGCGTCAACATGCAAGCCTTTGCAGCCAGTTATATACATGGGCAACCTCAAGCAATTGGGCCCGTCTTAGGCTTATTTCATTACGCCAAAAGACGAGATGTTGCGGTCTTTTTTGTCTCATCACGACCTAACACACCAGAAATCATCAACGCGACTGTTAAAAACTTAAAACAGGCCGGATACAACGGCTGGAATGAATTAATCCTCAAGCCCATCGAAGATGATTCCATGACCAACTTGGTATTTAAACAAAAAGCGCGCAAAGCCATTCAGGCCCAAGGTTATGAAATTATTCTCAACGTTGGTGATCAAGTTTCTGACTTGGAGGGTGGGATCAGTGAAATCGCCATCAAGCTACCAAACCCATTTTATAATGATGAGCTTTCTAGCGCCTATGGCTAGTCAATATCGGTAGATGGCCCTGCTTCCTTCGATTAGAATAGACAAAGGCATTCACGGAGGGAGCTTATGATGAAACATTCTTTATTAGGACTTATTCTTGGTTTTTGCTGTGCCACACAGGTCGGCGCAGAAACCATCAAAATTGGCATAGCCGGACCACACACCGGTGCTTATGCCGCCTTTGGTGAGCAACTTTGGCGAGGGGCTGAACAAGCCGCCGAAGACATCAATGCCAAAGGAGGGATCCGTGGTGAGATGATCGAGCTTGTGAAAGCGGATGATGCTTGTGAGCCCAAGCAAGCGGTGGCCGTTGCGAACAAGATTGTTGATCAAGACGAGGTTGATGCGGTCATTGGCCACTTTTGTTCATCATCGACCATTCCTGCTTCCAACGTCTACTACGACGCCGATGTCTTAATGATAACCCCAGCCTCAACCAACCCCAATGTGACCGATCGCGGTTTAGAGAATGTGATGCGCACCTGTGGTCGAGATGACCAACAAGGTGTGGTTGCTGCCCAGTTTATCAACGACACACTCAAAGTCACAAAAGTCGCGGTCATTCATGATAAAGACACCTATGGAAAGGGACTGGCTGACTCTATGAAGGCTCACCTCAATGAACTAGGCGTCCAGCCCGTCTTATACGAAGGGTTAACCCGTGGTGAAAAAGACTTTAATGCCTTAATTACCAAGTTGAAACAAGTGGATGCCCAAGTGCTTTATTTTGGCGGCCTTCATACAGAGGCTGGTCCTTTGGTCCGTCAGCTTCGTGAACAAGGCTCAAGCATTCCATTTATCTCAGGGGATGGCATCGTCTCTGAAGACTTTGTCACGGCCGCAGGAGGGGATCAAATGGTCGAAGGGGTGTTCATGACCTTTGGAGCCGATCCTAGAAAGATTGAAGCCGGTAAGAAAGTCGTGGCTAAGTTCCGAGAAGATGGGTTTGAGCCTGAAGGATACACTCTTTACTCATATGCCACCTTACAAGCCATCGCTCAAGCGATTGAAGGCTCTCAATCAACCGAGGGAAGCGTTCTTTCAGACTGGTTAAAAACCAATACCGTCAATACGGTGATGGGCCCTAAAGCTTGGGATGACAAAGGTGACTTAGAAAAATCCAACTACGTGATTTATGTCTGGAAAGACAACGGTACGTATCACGAATTTTTAAGCCTGAGCTAACACGGAGGTTGAGCATGGATTGGGGTGTTTTAGGCCAGCAGCTTGTCAATGGGCTTGTGCTTGGCTCGATTTACGGCTTGATTGCCATCGGGTATACCATGGTGTACGGGATCATTGGCATGATCAACTTTGCCCATGGGGAGGTCTATATGATCTCCGCCTACCTCACCGCCATCTTTCTTGCTCTTTGCGCCACCTTTGGATTGGACTCGTTGATGGTCTCTTTAGGGCTTGCCCTAGCTGGGACCATGTTTATTACCGCCCTGTATGGTTGGACAATTGAACGCATTGCTTATCGTCCACTTCGTGGCTCGATTCGTTTAGCGCCTTTGATTTCAGCGATTGGGATGTCACTGTTTTTACAAAACTACGTTCAAATTAGCCAAGGGGCCCGCTCCCAAGGGGTCCCGGCGTTATTCAGTGGCCAGTTTCAATTGAGTGTGGGCCAAAGCATGGTTCAAATCTCTTACATTCAAGTTGCGATTGTGATTTGTGGCTTAATTGGGATGGCAGGCCTTCATTTTCTTATTCAAAAGACGACCTTAGGGAAGTCGATGAGAGCCACCCAACAAGACATGAACATGGCCTCCATACTTGGGATCCCAACCCACAGAATTATCCCTCAAGTCTTTGTCGTTGGGGCCATCATGGCCTCGCTCGCGGGCTTTTTAGTCTCGCTTAACTACGGCTCATTTAACTTCCACGTGGGCTTTATCATCGGCATCAAAGCATTCACAGCCGCAGTCTTAGGCGGCATTGGTTCATTAACCGGCGCCATGCTTGGAGGTCTTCTCTTAGGCCTGGCAGAATCCTTATTTTCCGGCTTTGTCGACGTAGACTACAAAGACGTCTTTGCCTTCTCTGTACTCGTTTTAGTTTTGGTGTTTAGACCGAGTGGCTTGTTGGGCACACCTGATGTGGAGAAAGTGTAAATGACCGTAAAAAAATCACTCGTTCAGGCCTTGCTGGCTGGGTTCATTGCACTGCTGTTATTTGGCCCCATTACCGGACTGATCCTCAATGGATTTGAGGTCGACCTCAACCTCAAAACGCCGCTTGAGCTTGCAGCCGTAGTCGCCATCGGTCATTTTTGCTTGTCCATGATTGCTCGAACTCCAGTTGGTGAGCGCACCCTTCATTATTTTCACACCACGAAACACCTTCACACCAAAGTGGGCACCCCCGATAAGAAGCCAACATGGCCATTATTCGTGCTCGCATTGATGGCTTTGTCCTTGCCCTTTTTGCTTAATAAGTATTGGCTCGGGGTAGCGGTGCTGGCGATGATTTATGTTTTATTAGGGTTGGGGCTTAACATCGTTGTGGGCTTAGCCGGTCTGTTGGACTTAGGTTTTGTCGCGTTTTATGCGGTTGGGGCCTACTCCTATGCTTTAGGGGCTGAGTATCTGGGCATGGGCTTTTGGACCGCGCTCCCCTTTGCGGCTCTTTTATCCGCTTGTTTTGGAGCCATCCTTGGATTCCCTGTCTTAAGGATGCATGGGGATTATCTTGCCATTGTGACGTTAGGATTTGGTGAGATTATCCGCCTTGTGTTGAATAACTGGGCCAGTTTTACGAATGGTCCCAACGGCGTCTTTGCACCCTCTCCAACCCTTTTGGGTCTCGAGTTTGGCCGAAGAGCCAAGCAAGGGGGCACCCCTATTCATGAATTCTTTGGGTTCAGCTATATGAGTGAGCTCAAGTATATGTTTATCTATTTCGTGCTCTTCCTTATGGTCTGCGTTGTGATACGGTTTGCGCTTCGAGTGCAAAGAATGCCCCTTGGACGCGCTTGGGAGGCCCTTAGAGAAAATGAAATCGCATGTCGCTCATTAGGCATCAATCATGTAACCACCAAACTCTCCGCCTTTAGTCTTGGCGCTATGATTGGTGGCATTGGCGGCGTGTTCTTTGCCGCGTTTCAAGGATTTGTAAACCCCTCTTCGTTTACCTTTATCGAGTCCGCCATCATTTTAGCCATGGTCGTGCTCGGGGGAATGGGATCCGTCCTTGGCGTTATCATTGCCGCCATCACCCTTACCGTTTTACCGGAAGTGCTTCGAGAGTTCGCTGAGTTTCGTATGATCATCTTTGGTGCGTTTATGGTATTGATGATGATCTGGCGTCCTCGTGGCTTAGTCCGTGTGACCCGTCAATGGTTTGAACCTCCTAAGGCGACCTCATGAATCCATTATTAAGTGTATCGCATCTTCAAATGCGTTTCGGTGGCATCATTGCCCTCCAAGACATTCACTGTGATATCCAAAAAGATACCATCACCTCCATCATTGGCCCCAATGGAGCCGGTAAAACGACCCTTTTTAACTGCATCACAGGCTTTTACAAGGCTCGCTCTGGTCATATCCTTTTTAAGCCAGACGATAAAACCTTCAAGTTGGACCAGTTGCTCGGAGGCCGATTTGCCCTCAGCGATGTGGTGCGCCCTTCTCAATTTGCCACCACTCTTTATTACAAAATGTTTGGTGGTTCTCATTTGGTCGCACGTGCCGGCATTGCTCGAACGTTTCAAAACATTCGTTTATTTAATCAAATGTCCGTAGTTGAGAATTTACTGGTTGCCCAACACCTCAAAGCTAACCGTAATCTTGTGAGCGGACTTCTAAATACCAAAGCTTACCAACAAAGCATCGAAGCATGTTTAGAGCGAGCCTTTTTCTGGCTAAAACGGTTTAACATGGAACCTTTGGCCAACCGTCTGGCCGGTGAACTCTCGTATGGCCAGCAGCGACACCTTGAAATTGCTAGAGCCCTTTGCACCGAGCCCACATTGATATGCCTGGATGAACCTGCCGCTGGACTAAACCCAACTGAAACGGCTCAACTCAGTGAGCTTATTGTTGAGCTGAAATCAGATTTAGGCCTTACCGTGTTGCTGATTGAGCATGATATGTCCATGGTGATGAAGATTTCTGATCATATTTATGTGCTTGATCACGGCCAAGTCATTGCAAGCGGTAATCCAGAACAGATAAGACAAAACCCCAAAGTCATCGAAGCCTACTTAGGTACCGATGACGTCGATAGTGCGAGCACAGGAAGCGTCCCCTATGAGCAAAGATCCTCTCATCTCATTTAATCATGTCAAAGCCCGATACGGAGCGGTCCAAGCTCTAAACGGAGTCTCGCTTGATATCTATGAAGGTGAGATCGTCACGTTAATTGGTGCCAACGGGGCTGGCAAGTCCACCCTTTTAATGAGCCTTTTTTCACAGCCTCGAATCTATGAAGGAAGCATTCATTACTTAGGTCAACCGGTGCATGAGATACCCACCCATAAAATCGCGCGCATGGGCATAAGCATCTCACCTGAAGGAAGACGCATCTTCCCTAAGATGACCACATTAGAGAACATCCAACTTGGTGCTCTGCATAATAAAAAGAGTGCTTTTGCCACCAATTTAGAGCGAGTCTTTACCCTTTTTCCGGTTCTCGCCAAAAGACAGAGTCAAAGGGCTGGTACTCTATCAGGGGGTGAGCAGCAAATGCTCGCGATGGCCCGCTCCTTAATGGCCAATCCCAAGCTCTTTTTATTGGATGAGCCTTCTCTAGGACTTGCCCCAAAAGTTGCCAGTCAAATTTTTGATATTTTGAAAGAAATTAATCAGCTTGGCACGACTGTCTTTTTAGTGGAGCAAAATGCCTTAGCCGCCTTGAAACTGGCTGATCGGGGTTATCTTTTATCAAATGGGGAAATCACGACACAAGGGCCAAGTAAAGACTTGATGAATCAAGATCAGATCAAAGAAACTTATTTGGGTATTTAGAGCCTACAAAGTAGGCTCTAAATCATCATCAACGATCAGCCAAACCTGACTTTTCGAGACGAGTAAATGAGTGATTATCATTGAATGTTGGTGTGCCAACTCGAACATCAGTATGTCCATGAGCCCCACCCTGGTTCACACGAAAATCGTATGGCCAGTTAGCTTCGTCCCCAAAGCGCGCATCCATATACTTTTCAGCATTAGACTCTTGAGCACCAACAGGCAACGAAAGGGCAAGCGCGCAGGCCGCAATTAGACTTAATTTAAGTTTCATAGTGTATCCCTCACTTCAAGAATTAATGGTCGCCCATGCGGCTTTCCATCTCAACAATGGCCGCAGGTCTGTTATGATCGTCATGATGATGAACTTCGTTGAAGCCACCACCCGTTCTGGCACCCACATGATAACCGGGCTTAGCGCTTACCGTAGACAATTCTGAGAAGCCCTCAGATTTACCCGTATCTTGGCGCATGTCGGTGTCTGTATCGGTACCACCAAAAGCAAAAGCACCCGTAGACACACATAGTGCGCCTGCGATAAGGGCCATTCTCAATCCTCGTGACATAGTGATTCCTCCGTGTAAAACCTTTTCACTGCAAATAAAAACAGCAGCCGTCATAAACTGTTGTTACTTTATATTATGGTTAGTTTAGCGTTGCATGAAAAGTGATTATTTCACTTTTCATGCATAGACTAAAGCCCAAACGTATCTTCTCGAGTTTAGCATAAGACAATTTGCCGGGGTGCAACGTAGTTTTTTATCTACCTAAAAAGCCTGGTAGTTGATGTATGCGATGCTCGCGCTTGTCTTTTTCTGGATCAAAACTTAAATGAGGTTCTTGCACCTCCTGTGTTTGAGGTGGGGTACTCAACATTTGATACTCTTGGGTCGCTTGAGCAAGAAACTGTGTCTCCAGCTTAATGGAATCGAGCACCGGCTGATGGTTTCGACCCTCTTGAACATCGTAGTAGTCGTTAAAGTCTTCGTAGTGATAACTGATAAGTTCTTGGGCATGAGTATTCGCCATGAAGACCAAAGCGCATAAGCTGGTTAGTGTTTTAAGTTTCATGCATCACTCCATTTTTCTTTGTATCATAGCAAAATGATCCTGTAATTCTGTTGAGTTACTTAAATAGACTCAACTATCTTTTATCCATGTTCACCAAGGATAGGAATAAACATGTTAAAAGTTCTTTGCCTCCCCATCAATGCGACCACGAAGTTATTTGAAAAGTTAACGCTCGTAGGCTCACTATCGCTTGCGGTTCGTATCTATCTTTTTAGAGTGTTTTTTGTTGCTGGGTTGACTAAGTACAACAGTTGGCAAACAACCTTGATTCTGTTTGAAAATGAATACAATGTCCCGTTGCTTCCCTACAAGCTTGCTGCTCAGTTGGGGACAGCCGCTGAACTTATTCTTCCTGTCGTGTTGTTGCTTGGTGTGGCCACGCGTTTAACCGCGTTTAGTTTATTTGTCTTTAATCTGGTCGCCGTCATTGCCTACTCTCATTTTCTCTTTGGGGACAATGGGTTTTATGGCTTGGTTGATCATATAATCTGGGGTTATATGTGCATTGCTCTTATGGCAGTAGGTGGGGGCAAATTCACAATGGATGCTTTGTTTAAAAAGGTATGCCCAAATTACAAAGCCTAAGTAAGTAAGTGAGTACTATGAAAAATAATAAGAACATGCTCCCCTTGTTAGCTCTTGCACTGCCTGTATTCAGTGCAAGCGCTGATATCGTGACCTTTGATGAGTACGTGCATGGCACGATTATCAACAACCAATACGAAGCCGACACAGGCCTTGTTATCTCAGCTGAGAACCTTGCACGTAGATTCGACTACGCTGTGGTTTTTGATTCTAACGTCGCGTCCACAACCGATACCGATCTGATTGGTCCACCAACCCATTCATGGACTGGCGGTAATATTTCAGAGCAGCCTTTGGGTCACTTGTTGATTCTTCAAGAGAACAACACCGATCGAAACAACGATGGCATCATGGATGATCCTGATGATGAGGGACGCCGCCCTGCCGGAAGCTTCTTTTTGAACTTCAATGATCCAATCACGGAGCTTGGTTTTGCCGTGGTCGACATTGAAAACGTTGAGTCAAATGGTTATTACTCAAAATTTTACAACGATGGAAACTTAGTCGGGACATTAGATTTTTCAGATTACCTAGACTCAAATTCGCCTTTTTATGATCCAAGCATCAGCTTTGGTGATAACACGGCGAACTTGCTACCAACGGTATCGGCCAGTGACTTCAATGTCGACAACTTTGATAAAGTTGAAATTCGCTTAGGTGGTTCAGGGGCTATCACAAACCTTGAATTCTTACCTGAGCCACCACCACCTACGGTGACGGTACCCGAACCAAGCACCCTATTGACTATGTTGTTAGGACTTAGCTCGCTTCTTTGGTTTAGACGCCGACCCAAATAACAAAAAAGCCATGCTAAGCATGGCTTTTCTTTTCATAAAGAGCTAGCCAACCTTATGGCTTGGCCAGCTCTTCAATGACGACTTTCAAAAATCTTGCCGCTTCACCACCGGTTACTGCGCGGTGATCAATGCTCAGAGAAAGAGGCAAAATGGTGCATACTTTGGGGTCACCATTGACCGGAACCAACTCATCTCGGACTTTACCCACCCCTAAGATGGCAACCATGGGGGGGACCACGATGGGTGAGGCATAACGACCAACAAAATTGCCAAAGTTACTTATTGAGATGGTTGCGCCTTTAAGCTTGTCTTGAGCAATGGTGCGATTGAGGACCTCACTTTTTAGCGTCTCAACCTCATCTCTTAATGCTTTTGCGTCTTTGCTGTTAATGTCTTGGATAACCGGGACAAACAAGCCATCCTCAGTGTCCATCGCAAGCCCTACATCGACTTGATCAATCAAACGACGCCCCATAGCCTTACCATCAAACCAGGCATTCAACGAGGGTTCTTTCTGACAAGCAACACCCAAGGCTTTCAAAATCCGTGAGGTATAATCTTTTTCGGTCCAAGCACTGATGTCCGCATCGTCCGAGATGGTCACTTGCACCACCTGTTCATGAGCCGATGCCATCGTTTGTGCCATGGCTTTACGAACGCCCTTTAATGGCTCCATTGGACCCGCATTGGTCAAATCGGCATGCGCGTTTTCCACGTCTTGCTTGGTAATCGTGCCATCTTTACCGGTAGGTGTGATGGTGGATAAATCAACGCCCAGCTTTTTAGCAATCGCTCGTACCGCTGGCAGTACTTTGTGCCCCTTGGCGGTGCTTGTTGTGCGCTCTTGAACCACCGTATCACCAACCTCGACTTTACCCACGACTGTGCCGGTGTCTTGTTTTGTTGATTCTACTTCGCCCTCAAAGCTAACAAGAGGCGCTCCGGTATCAATGGTATCACCTTCTTTCCCGTGCAAGGTTGCAATGGTGCCTGATAAGGGGGAAGGTACTTCAACCACCGCTTTGGCGGTTTCCATGGAGACGAGAGGTTGATCAATCTCTACCGTATCCCCTTCTTTGACGTGCCATTGGACAATTTCCGCATCCGGCAAGCCTTCCCCTAAATCTGGTAATTTGAATACATTCATTGATTAATACTCCATTACAGTTTCAATGGCCGTCACAATGCGGTCACTTGAAATCATGTATTTCATTTCGTTTTTAAATAAAGGCATGATGGTGTCATAGCCTGTGACTCTTTGAACTGGAGCCAACAATGAAGTTAGGCCTTTTTCGCACAGTTGAGCGCTGATTTCAGCACCCACACCACACGTTCTTGCCGCCTCGTGAACAATGACACATCGACCGGTTTTCTCCACAGACTCCAAAATGGTGTCCATGTCGATGGGCTTAATGGTGGCCAAATCGATGACTTCGCACTGAACACCAACTTGTTCCATGCGATCGGCCGCCTCCATCGTCTCGTGAACCATGGCGCCCCAGGTTACCAACGTCACATCTGAGCCTTCGCGCAAGGTAAAGCATACATCCAAAGGCAGAGCCTCCCCATCATCAGGGACGTCTTCTTTGACTTTACGATAAATACGTTTTGGCTCTAAAAAGATCACAGGATCCGGATCACGAATCGCAGCCAATAAAAGCCCGTAAGCTCTGGATGGGGATGATGGAATGACCACTCGTACCCCAGGAATGTGGGCAAACATGGCTTCGGTGCTTTCTGAATGATGCTCAGGGGCATGAATGCCGCCCCCAAATGGGGCTCGAATGACCATCGGGCAGCTCAATCGTCCTAAGGTTCGATTACGAAGTCTTGAAGCATGACACACGATCTGATCTAACGTGGCATAAATAAAACCCATAAACTGAATTTCTGCCACAGGCTTCATGCCTTGGGCTGACATGCCCACGCAAAGCCCTGCGATTAAGTTTTCAGCTAAGGGAGTGTCACGAACACGTTGTTCACCAAATTTTGCCGCCAAGCCTTCAGTTGCCCTGAAGACGCCGCCATTAGGCCCTACGTCTTCACCAAACACAACCACGTCAGGATCTTGCTCTAGCTCATAAGAAAGCGCTTGTGTGACAGCTTCAAGTAAAGTGATTGCAGCCATTGCCTAACCCCTCCTTTTTAATTCTTCATATTGCTCAGACAGTGCCTGGGGCATGGTTTCGTACAAATACTCGAGCATGGACTCAGGGGTACGATTACCAGCGTTAAGATAGTTATCCACCGCTTGAGTGACTTTATCTTGAACGTGTTTGTAGAGCTCTTTTTCACTCGACTCATTCCAAGCATCGATCGAGACTAAGTAATTTCGAAGACGAATGACTGGGCATAATTTTTTATGAGCTTCAAGCTCACCTTCTGGGCGATACCTTGACGCATCATCCGCCGTGGTATGATCGCACATGCGATAGGTGAGCGCCTCAATGACACTAGGGCCATGACCCGCTCTGGCTTTCTCAATGGCCTCACTGACAGCGTCTTGGACAGCAATGATGTCATTGCCATCGACTTGGCGTCCTTCAATACCACCGGCAATCGCTTTTTGCGCAAAGGTCTCACATTTACTTTGTTTGTCTCTGGGAACTGAAATAGCCCATTGGTTATTATTGACCACAAACACCGTTGGAAGATTCCAAATGCCTGCACAATTCACTGCTTCATAAAAGTCACCACGGGAGGTACCTCCCTCCCCCACGGTCGTCACAGCCACTCTTTTTTCACCACGACACTGAAAGGCATAAGCGGCCCCAACGGCATGCAAGTTTTGAGAGGCAATGGGCACAGTGATGGGAAAATCGTTTCGAGCAGCCCCTTTAAAATCAGAGCCACGCTCATCCCCCCCCCAGTACAGAAGGATGTCTTCCATACGAACGCCTCGCCAAAATTGAGCACCATACTCGCGATAGTAAGGGGCCAAGACGTCTTCGTCTTTCATGGCTGCGCCAATACCGACGCAAATGGCTTCTTGGCCAAGTGTCGAAGGGTAAGTCCCTAATTTCCCGGTGCGCTGTAAGGCAATTGCCTTAGTATCAAACACACGAGTCTCAACCATCATCGCGTATAGCTTTTTAAGATGGTCAATATCATCGGCAAACTTAGGAAGTGGTCGTTCAACTTGACCTTCGGGGTTTAAGAAACGGGCATACTCAATTTGAAACTGAGCGACAGTCTTTTGAGTCACTGATAATCTCCTTATCAAAAGATTACTTTGAAACCACGCAATCAAAACGTTGCAGTATCTTATCACAGGAACTGTCGAACAGGTGTCTTTGGGAGCCCAGCCTTGTAAGATGAGCATAAGTCAAACCGAACTGGGACAAAATTATGCTAGCTGAAGAACAGAAACTCATTCAGCAAACTGCTTTTGAGTTTGCACGAGATCATTTAAAACCCCTCTCAGCTCAGTGGTCCGAAAAAGCTGAATTTCCAAAGGAAGCCATCAAACAATTATCGGATTTAGGCTTTATGGGGATCTTGGTGGATGAAGCCTACGGTGGCGTTGGTGCCAACCTTGAAACCTATGCGCTCATCATCGAGGAAATTGCTCGTGGTGATGCCTCCGTTTCAACGATCCTAGCCGTCCATAACAGTGTGGGTTGTATGCCCATTCAATTGTTTGGTAATGCCTCCCAGCGCGAGAAATTTTTGCCCAACATGGCCCAAGGTCAATGGCTTGGCGCATTTTGTCTGACTGAGCCACACGCCGGCTCGGACGCGGCTTCTCTTTCGACCAAAGCGCAGCGAAAAGGGGATCATTATCTTCTTAACGGCACGAAGTGCTTTATCACTTCAGGCCAATCTGGTGACATTGCCATTGTCTTTGCAAGAACCTCTGAAGATGGGCCTCGAGGAATATCGGCTTTTATTGTGCCCACGGACACCCAAGGCTATGAGGTTGTTCGCATTGAAAAGAAAATGGGACAAATGGCTTCAGACACCGCCATGATAAGTTTTACCGATTGCGCTATCCCAAGCGAGTATCGTCTGGGAGATGAAGGTCAAGGCTACAAGATTGCACTCAGTCAATTGGAAAGCGGACGTGTGGGCATTGCGGCCCAAGCCGTTGGGATTGCTCAGGCCGCTTTAGATGCGGCCATCGATTATGCCAATGAGCGAGAGAGTTTTGGTAAGTTGATAAAAGATCACCAAGCCATCGCGTTTAACTTGGCCCAGATGAGCACAGAAGTCGAAGCCGCCAGACAATTAACTTTAGCGGCCGCCAGACTCAAAGATGCAAAACAACCAAGCCTTCAAATGGCAGCTCAAGCCAAGCTATTTGCCTCTGAAGTGTGTGAAAAAGTGACCTCCATGGCCATTCAAATCCATGGCGGTTATGGGTATTTGCAGGACTACCCTGTCGAGCAACTCTATCGAGATGGACGGGTAACCACCATTTATGAGGGCACCTCTGAAATCCAAAAGTTGATTGTTGCCCGAGAATTAATGAAAAACAGATAAGCAACATGATCATGCCCACCCCGACAAGTTATCCAACCTGATTTAAGTGGGCATGCTGCTTGCCTTTAGTCATCGCAAGCGTATCCTTAGCGTTTAATCTCCGTGGAAGTAAATCATGCAGCTAAGTGCCTACGATGACCTCATTCGACAAGCCCTCTCCCATGAACTAGTTTCAGGGGCTTGGCAAGAGTGCCTTCAATACAATCACCAAATTGAACATAACCAGAACGATTTAAGACAACTCATCCGCGAGTCTGATCTAGGTGGGCTTGCTCAAGAGGATGTGCTTTCACACATCGCCTACGATCTGTCAAAAGCTCATGAGCTTCAAACCGGACTTAGTGCTTATCAGCAGTCGGGGGGGGAGCTCACCTACCCCATCAAAACGCATAAGATGATTGAAATACTGGAGGGAACGCATGCTTTACTGTCGGATCCCACTCATTATCAAGCCATCATTGAGGGGCACTTCAACTTAGAGAATAATCATGAAGGCTACCCTCCTTTTTTAAGCTTCGAGCAAGATCATTACGGCACCTCTGACGTTACCTTTTTAAGCGCTGCCATGATGGAAGTGATCATGAGTGCCTATCACCTTACCCACATCGCTCAGCTGGACGAACATTTAGGTGAAGGCTGGGTGGAGGCCTCGGCCATTACTCATGTCCAAGTTCTTCCAGGTGATGTTTTTGAGGATAGCCCAGATTTTAGCTTTCTCGATGATATTGACTTCACCACGGTTCACTCGGGCTATGCCTTTGGAGGCCACAGAGACGAAGATTTGGGTCAAGGAGAAGCCTATGCCCCCGAGGACTGCTCGTCATGGATTGCCAACTTATTAGGGTGCGAGTTTGAGTTTTCTACCATCGATATGTACATGCTTACTCAGCTCGAAGGACCTTGGGAGCAAGCCGTTAATACCTGGACTCATGATCCAAACTCGGCGTGGATGCTAGAGCATTTTGAAGTGGCCGAGGTGAACAACGCAAGTGATCTTGAACCCGGGCTTATTTATGTCACTCGTACAGGCTTTGATGAGCATCATCCTTTTGGTCAAAGTGGACATACTGGCCTCACCGTCTGTGCCATCGATGACCAAGCATTGTGCTTAAATTATTCTCGCAATATGCCAAATGGGGAGGGATTTGGTCTCTCTTTGTTTGATTTAACACAAGAAGACACGCAAGTGGTTTGGCTTCGATTTGATGAACAGAGCGCCAACGGTGCGCCCAACTTAGACGTACCGTTGCTGCCCTTCGATTCTATAAGCTATGATAGTCTGGATATGACTTGGCTAGAATCAACGTTTTGATAACTCTTTAGGCAATTTTTATCGCTCGAGAGCCGCTTCGATCGCTTCGGCAATCTGTCCAACCGACTGGTTGCCATCGAAAATGACCACATCAACACTTTCGCCTGATTCGCTTAACGCCTTGTAATACTCAATCACGGGTTTAGTCTGTGAGTGATAGACCTCAAGACGCTTTTTGATGACTTCAGGCGTATCATCGGCACGTGTGATCAAAGGCTCACCAGTCACATCATCTTTGCCCTCATTCTTAGGTGGATTCGTATCCACATGATAAGTGCGCCCAGAAGGCTGATGGATACGACGGCCTGAAATACGCTTAACAATCATTTTGTCAGGCACCTCAAGGACTAATACTTGATCAATCTCAACCCCAAGAGCGGTCAAGGCTTTTGCCTGCTCCACGGTGCGAGGAAAACCATCCAATAAAAAGCCCTGCTTTGCATCTTCTTGGGACAGCCTTTTCTTAAGCAGCTCAAGCACCACCTTATCTTCAATCAACAAACCTTGGCTCATTCGGTCAGATAAGGTTTGACCAAGCTCGCTGCCGCTTTCAACTTCAGCACGCAAAAGCTGCCCCGTAGAGATGACCGGGATCCCAAGCTTTTTGGTGATAAACTCACCCTGAGTGCCCTTACCTGAGGCCGGTGGACCCATTAAAATGAGATTGGTTGGGTTTGTGTTCGCTTGGACTTGAAAGATCATCAAGGCCAATACCAATGAAAGCACAACTTTTTGCGCGGCTTTAAACATGATTATCCCCTGTAAAAAACGCAAGAGTTTAACGCCGAATGAGTACGATTCCAAACCCACTCGACGTTTTGCTTAGTTTGGTAACTTCTCTTGGCGTTGATCATTGGTCAGCCCTGAGATGAGCCTTGCGACCAACACCGCCAAATAGAGTACCCCAGCCATTTGCTCAAGGGTGGTAATGCCTTTGGCGATGGCGTGCTTTGGCACAATGTCGCCAAACCCAACCGTCGTCAGCGTGGTGAAGCTGTAATAGTAAAGGTTAAACTGCTCTTCAAACGTATCTGAAACACTGGAGCGACCAAAATCAAAGGCATCGACTAAAATATGATTCAGTTGAATATAGACCGTTCCAAATAAAGTCCCCAACAACATATAGACGCACAACGATCCTAAAATAATTTCTTTGGTGACTTTGTGGGTCAAGATGTCTTTAAGGATGTGGAAGACTAACAGGGCATAAATGACAAACATCATGCCATTGGCCACTATTTGACTGGTTTCAGAATACTGAAGCCAAGACCATGTCTTCACTAAAAAGGCGGCTATAAGCCAAAAATTTAATCCTGTGAGCAAATGACGCTGAAATTCCAAGTATCGCACCAACATAAAAATGACGGTTAAGTGCACGGCCTGAAGGACCCAGCTTACGAACGTGTCCTCAAACCAAAAAGCCGCTGTTGGCACGTAGATGATAAACAGAGTCAAAAAGATGGCGTACTTATGCTCTTTAAAAAAAGACGTCATGCGCGCACCTCGTTGTTTTCTTTAATGCGGAAGAAAACGCTGTAGAGCACCGGCACCAAAATCAACGTCACCAACGTTGCAAAGGCCAAACCACTCATGATGGTAACAGCCATACCTATGAAGAAGGCGTCTTTCAGAAGGGGTACCATGCCTAATATGGTGGTAAAGGCCGCCATACTGACAGGTCTAAGCCTTGAGAGAGAAGCATCAAGGATACTAATATAGCGATCTTTTCCGGTACCAATCTGCAAATCAATTTCATCAATCAACACAATGGCATTTTTAATGAGCATGCCCGATAACGATAAGAATCCCAGCATGGCCATAAAGCCAAAAGATTGATTGGTCACAAGAAGCCCCCAGGTCACCCCAATAATCGCAAGTGGCACACATACCCAGATGATCAAAGGTTGTCGAATGGCATTAAACAATAAGACGGTAATGGTGATCATCAAAACAAAGGTCACAGGGATGTTGGCAGCAAGTTTGGCTTGGGCTTCCGATGAGTCCTCATACTCCCCTCCCCACTCAAAGGCATAACCTGGGGGTAGCTCAATCGACTCAATCTTCTCTTTGATCCGGCTAAAGGGTACGCTGGCGTTCCCGGATTTTGGATCCGCTTGTGCGGTGATCGTCAATTGCTTGTCCCTGCGTCTTAAGATTCTGTCCTCAAAATCCGTGCCGACGTTTGACACCACTTGCCTTAAAGGGACTGTGCGTTGGGCTGCCATACTCCAAACTAAAGAGTCATTAATCACATCTACGCTATCGCGCTGCTCTTTTGGTGGCTGACTTAAGATTGGGATCAAATCATCGCTCTCACGATACAAACCAACTTGTATCCCACTAAACGTGCTTTGTAGCGAGTTGGACAAGTCTTCACGGGAAACCCCGGCACGACGAGCTTGATCTTCGGCAAACTCAGCCACAACAATCTTAGCTCTTTCTCGCCAGTCATCTCGAATACTGACCAAGCCACCATCCTCTCGCATGATTTGCTTGGCTTGCTCAGATAAGCCTCTAAGCACATTGGGATCCGCTCCAATGAATCGGGCTTCGACTAAGAAGCCTCCACCCGGACCAAGTTTGATCTTTTCAAGTTTGGGGTTTGCATCAAGGTAGTTCTTAGAAAGTTCATCCCCAATGGTTGTCAGCAAGCCATCGATTTTTTTGTAATCATCGACGGTGACCAGCAATAACCCGTAACTGGTAAATTCTTTTTCTGGTGAGTAGACCAAAAGATATCTTGGGGCACCTGCGCCAACAAAAGAGGCTACGGTTGTTACCCCCTCAAGCTCTTGGACGTACTTTTCAAGATCAGCGATGTCACTCGAGGTGCGACGAATGTCGGTGCCTTCAGGAAGCCAATAATGCACCATAAACTGATTAGAGGTTGAGTCTGGGAAAAAGCTGTCTTCGAGCCAGCCAAACCCAATCACTGAAATCACCAATAAACCCATCACAGCAGCCAAAGTAAGACCTCTTAGCTTTAAGCAAAAGGTTAACCAGCCACGGTAGATAGAAAACAAGCGGCCTGCGTAAGGATCACCATGATCTTGACTCTTGACAGGTTTAAAGAGCATGTCGCACATCAAAGGCACGATGGTGATTGCAATCAACCAGCTTAACCCCAAGGAGATTAACAACACTTGGAAAAGCGAACGAGTGTACTCCCCGGTAGAATCACTGGATAATCCAATGGCTGCAAAGGCCAAAATGGCAACCACTGTTGCCCCAAACAAAGGCCACATGGTTTGAGACACCGCTTGACTTGCGGCCTCTACTTTATCCATGCCTTTTTGTACCCGGATTAAGATCCCCTCGACCACCACGATGGCATTATCGACCAACATCCCTAAGGCAATGATCAGAGCCCCAAGAGAAATCCTCTCTAGGTTGATGCCATAGATGTACATCACAATAAAGCTTGCGCACACAGTCAAGACCAATGAGGCTCCAATGATTAAAGAGCTCATTGGTCCCATGAAAAAGATCAGAACCACAATGACAATGGCCACAGCCTGAATCAAAGAGACAATAAAGCTATCAATGGCCTTTGTGACTGCATCGGACTGAATGTAAATATCTTGCACATCAATCCCAAGAGGGGTTTGCGATTCTAACTCAGCTAAGCGCTTTTTAACCGCGACCCCCATATTGACCACGTTACCGCCCTGAACGGTTGAAACCCCAAGCGCAATGGCCTTCTCGCCATTCATACGAAGATGTTTTGTCTGTGGGTTTATGTAGCCGCGGTACACATCGGCAATGTCATCCAATAAAATAAGTTCACCGCCTCTTCCTGCATTCAGAACGAGACTTTTGATTTGTTCAACCGATTCAATGGCTCCAGTAGGAACCACACGAATGTACTCATCTCCAACACGCACTTCACCCGAGGGGGTTACGATGTTTTGTTTTTCGAGGGTTGAGTAAACCAAGTCAAGCCCTATCCCTAGTGAGGCCAACTTCTCTCGTGAGATTTCGACAAAGATTTGCTCTTTTTGCTCACCCCAAACAGTGATTTTTGCCACATCCTCGACGAGCAATAACTCTCGCTTTAAAAAATCGACATGATCAGACAACTCTTTATAGGTGTAATCAGGCCCCGAAACTGATAACAAAACCCCAAAGACGTCCCCATAATCGTCCATGACGATGGAAGGGCCTGCTCCTGGTGGGAGCTTGGACTGAGCATCGTTGACTTTGCGTCTTAGCTCATCCCACACTTGCGGTAAAGCCGCTTTGTCATATTGATCTTTGACCGTCACCGTAATGGTTGAAGTGCCCGGTCTTGACATGGACACGACCTCATCGAGCTGTCCAAGCTCTTGAATGGCGGTTTCCATCACTTCGGTGATTTCTTGTTCTACCTCTTTACTCGAAGCACCCGGATAGTGAGTCACGACTAAGGCATCTTTAATGGCAAATTCAGGGTCCTCCAGTCGACCCAAATTCTCATAAGAATACACCCCACCCACGAGGATTAAGAAAGTCAAAAAGAGTGTGGAGACTCGATTTTTAATGGCGATTTTTGCGATGTCCATATCTATCCTGTGTCCTAGCGAGTGCGAACCAACATGCCTTCTTGTACTTTAGAAGCCCCTTTAATAATGATTTCATCTCCGGGATTTAACCCTTTGAGGACCTCAATATTCCCTTGGGAGGTGCCGCCCACTTCAACGGTTTGCTTGACGGCTTGTTGGTTCTCATTAATGACCCAAAGGAAAGCCTTACCATCGGCATCAAAGGCCACACTTTGCGAGGGCACGGCCATGACTTGCACTTCCTCCGTTAAGGGCGTTCGCAATATAAAGCTTGCCGTCATGCCAGGTAAAATATTGAAGTCTTTCGGCGCTTGCATGGTCAAGACCACACGATAGGTTTGAGTATTGGGATCGGCCTCCGTGCTAAACTCTTTTAAGGTGACATCGAACTCTTGATCAGGAATCGAAGGAAATACGACCACATCACGAGCACGGCTTTTTGGGCGCCCTTCCCGTATTTTAGCTAACACCATGTCTTGTTCCGGGATGTCAACCTCAATGTCAATATTCTCAATGACCTGCAAACTGATGATGGTCTGTTTGGCAACAATGTTCTCAAAATTGTCCACCATCTTTTCAGCGACACGACCCGTAAATGGGGCGTACAGGTTAGTGTCGTCAAAGGCTTTTTGATCGATGGCTAATTGCGCCTTGGCCCTATCGTGATCCGCTTTGGCTTTATCAAATTCCGATTGAGAAATCGTTCCTTTAGGTAAAAGCGTTTTGGCTCTTTCAAATTGAGCTGCAAGCCTATCAAATTCAGCCCTTGATCGATCAAGTTCATTTTTTAAATCTCTGGAGTCAAGGCGCCCTACCAGATCACCTTCTTGAAGCTCTTGCCCCCTGTCAACCGGAAACTCAATCAATTGACCTGAAACTTGGAAACCCAAATCGACCGATTGATTTGCTCTAACCGTACCTGGATAAATACGTGGTTTTATTTTTGAAGGATCGCCCACCACCATAGAGACCACCAGCTTAGGCTCAACAGTTTTGTTTGTGTCCTCACTAGAGTCAGAGCATGAAGTTAATAAGAATGAAGCAAGTATTAAGGGGAGAATGATTGATTTCATATAAGTGTCGGCCTGGTTTGTTTGGGCATAAATCCATCATAAACCAGGCTTATGTCATCAGCAATTTATCCAACAAGTCTTTAATACGATTCGTTTTTCTTGTTGTACCGCAACGTTTAGATGGGTTGCATTCGTAAACCGCCATCGAGGCGAATGACCTCACCATTAAGCATGTCGTTTTCAATGATCGACTGAACTAGGTTGGCAAATTCATCCGGTGCGGCAAAGCGCTTAGGAAAAGGGATATTGTCAGCCAAGGCTTGTCTGACGTCACTAGGCAGCGTTTGTAACATCGGCGTATCCAATAATCCTGGTGCAATGGTCATCACTCGAATGCCAAATTGGGCTAGCTCTCTTGCTGCTGGCAAAGTCATGCCTACTACCCCCGCTTTGGAAGAGGCATAGGCGGTTTGTCCAATCTGTCCTTCAAAGGCCGCCACTGAGGCCGTATTAATAATAACCCCGCGATTTTCTTTTTCCGCATCTTGTTGACTCATCAAATAAGAGGCGACGCGCATCGTGTTATAAGTGCCAATTAAATTTACTTTTAGTACAGATTCAAACTTATCTAGAGGTTTAGGTCCACTCTTACCCATCATGCGAGAGGCTGGCGCAATGCCGGCGCAATTCACAAGCGTACGTAGCGGCAATGAGCACTGTTCTGTCAGTTTGGTAAACGCGTCGTCCACCGCCTTTTCATCACTGACATCGACTTTGAAAAATAAGCACTCCATGTCATCCAGTGCTTGCGTGTTTTGATCATTCACATCAAAAACGGCAACGGTCGCTCCTTTGTCAACAAGTGACTGAACGGTGGCGAAACCTGCGCCTTGCGCACCACCGGTGACGACAGCAAGTGTTTTGGCAATCTCCATACCTACCCTTATTAGTTATCACTAAACTTGAGCTTTAGTTTAAAGGAAGCTAGAGTTTGTTGGAACTTTGAAACAAACAGTTATCAAGCTACGTTATGGAAGCGAACATACCTTCATAGGGAGACAGTGTTATGGTAAGTGCTCACCATCCGCATGACGACGAAACCGTTGGCATGATCCGAGAATCCGTTTATAAATTTGCTCAACAAGCCATCGCTCCCATTGCGCATGAAGTCGATGAAAAAAACGAATTTCCACACCACTTATGGAGCCAAATGGGCGAGCTTGGTCTTTTAGGGATCACTGTTTCCGAAGAATTTGGCGGCACAGGCTTAGGTTATTACGCGCATGTTGTTGCCATGGAAGAAATTTCAAGAGCCTCTGGCTCCATTGCCTTAAGTTATGGGGCCCATTCAAACCTTTGTGTCAATCAGATATACCGTAACGGCACTCAGGCTCAAAAAGAAAAATATCTCCCCAAACTTTGCTCAGGTGAACATGTGGGTGCGTTGGCGATGTCAGAACCCGGAGCAGGCTCTGATGTGATGCACTTGAGCTGCATGGCTGAAGAAAGGGATGGCGGCTTCGTGCTTAATGGATCCAAAATGTGGATCACGAACGGACCAGATGCGGATGTGTTGGTCGTCTATGCGCGCACCAAAAAAGATGCAGGCTCCAAAGGAATTACGACGTTCCTCATTGAAAAAGGGATGGAAGGATTTAGCACGGCTCAAAAGCTCGACAAACTCGGTATGCGTGGCTCCAATACGTGTGAGTTGGTCTTTGATAACTGCTTTGTCTCCAAAGAGCAAGTGATGGGGGACGTCAATGGTGGCGCTAAAGTACTAATGAGCGGGCTCAATTACGAGCGATTGGTGTTAGCCGCAGGCCCCATTGGCCTGATGCAAGCTTGCATGGATGTGGTGTTGCCTTATGTTCATGAAAGGAAGCAATTTGGCAAAGAAATTGGTCAGTTTCAGCTCATTCAAGGCAAGCTCGCTGATATGTACTGCAAGCTCAAAGCCTCCATTGCCTTTACTTACGACATCGCTCGCCAAGCTGACAGTGGGCAAACCTTAACGAACAAAGACGCCGCGGGCGTCATTTTATTTGCCTCAGAGCATGCAACCCAAGTCGCGCTTGATGCCATTCAAATTTTAGGCGGGAATGGGTACATCAATGAGTACCCCACAGGGCGTTTCTTACGTGACGCCAAACTATATGAGATAGGGGCTGGGACATCTGAAATCCGTCGGATGATCATCGGTCAAGAATTATTTAAAGAAAGCGCATAAAGAGGTCATTATGTCGAATGAATCCGTTGTCATTGTATCGCACGCCAGAACCGCTATGGGTGATATGTTAGGCGCTTTTGCCAGCACGCCAGCACCCATGCTTGGAGCTGCGGCCATCCAAGGCGCGCTTGAGCGTATCCATCTTTCTGGCGCTGAGGTTGAAGAAGTCGTGATGGGGTGCGTATTAAGTGCCGGCCTTGGTCAAGCACCGGCTCGACAAGCTGCCATCCATGCGGGGATCCCAAATTCGGCCGGAGCACTGACGGTGAATAAAATGTGTGGCTCAGGTATGAAAGCGATGATGGTGGCGATGGATGGGCTCAAGGCACAAAGCTTTGATGTGGCCGTTGCCGGTGGTATGGAGAACATGAGCCAAGCCCCCTACGTGCTTCCCAAAGCCAGAGCAGGTATGCGCATGGGGCATGGTCAAGTTCTTGACCACATGTTCCTCGATGGGCTTGAAGATGCTTACCAAACCGGGACCTTAATGGGTGTCTTTGCTGAACAATGTGTCTCAAAGTATGAGTTCACCCGAGAAGAGCAAGACGAATTTGCTCTCCATTCACTTGCGAAGGCGCAAAAAGCCATTGAGTCCGGAGCCTTTGAGGCTGAAATCTGCCCGGTGGTTGTCAAAAACCGTAAAGGCGACATCACCGTCACCGTCGATGAGTTACCCGGACGTGCAAGACCTGAAAAAATTCCAACGCTTCGACCTGCTTTTAAAAAAGATGGCTCTGTGACGGCCGCCAATGCTTCGGCCATCTCCGATGGCGCCTGTGCACATGTGTTGATGCTTGAATCTACTGCCAAGACTAAAGGCCTTACCCCTCTAGCTCGCATTCATGCCAGTGCCACCCACTCACATGAGCCTGAATGGTTCACCACCGCCCCAGTTGGTGCGATCAAAAAAGTTCTTGAAAAAGCGCAGTGGTCACTCAATGATGTCGACTTGTTTGAAATCAATGAAGCCTTTGCATGCGTCACCTTAGCCGCCATCAAAGAATTAGACTTAGACACCACGAAGGTTAACGTGCATGGTGGTGCATGTGCACTTGGCCACCCCATCGGCGCGTCTGGGGCACGCATTGTCTCGACGCTTGTCGAAGCCCTTAAAGCTCATGGGAAAAAGCGAGGCATTGCAGCGCTTTGCATAGGCGGAGGTGAGGCAACCGCCTTGGCCGTGGAGGTTTTATGAGTCAACTCGTATCCAACATCAACCCTCAATCGATTGAGCATAAAGCCAATGAAGAGATGATGCTCAGCCAGGTCAAGCAATTGAATGATCTGGTTGAGAAAATCAAACAAGGGGGTGGTCCTGAGATCGCCCAAAAACATAAAGCTCGTGGCAAGTTACTCGCTCGAGAGCGCATCGAGCAATTGCTCGACCCCGGCTCCCCTTTTCTTGAAATCTCCCAACTGGCAGGCCACAACCTCTATGAACAAGAGGTTCCATGCGGTGGGGTTGTTGCTGGGATAGGCTTAATTCATGGGATTCATTGCATGGTGATTGCCAACGATGCGACCGTCAAAGGGGGAACCTACTTTCCTGTGACGGTGAAAAAGCATCTAAGAGCGCAAGAAATTGCTAAAGAAAACCACCTCCCTTGTTTGTATTTGGTGGATTCTGGAGGCGCAAATCTTCCCTATCAAGATGAAGTCTTCCCTGATAAAGATGATTTCGGTCGCATCTTTTTTAATCAGGCAACGATGTCCAGCATGAAAATCCCTCAAGTGGCGGTTGTCATGGGCTCTTGTACCGCCGGTGGCGCCTACGTGCCCGCCATGGCCGATGAATCCATCATGGTTAAAAATCAAGCCACTATTTTCCTTGCCGGGCCACCCTTAGTCAAAGCGGCCACAGGCGAAGAAGTTAGCGCGGAAGAGCTAGGCGGCGCCGATGTTCACTGCAAGACTTCTGGGGTATCCGATCATTACGCTCAAGACGATAAGCACGCGTTGATGATTGCGCGCGATGCCATCAAGCACTTGAATAAAGAGCGCAAACTTGCCACACCAACTCAACCATCGAGGCCACCTAAATACGACCCCTCTGAAATTTATGGGCTTATCCCTCAAGATTTAAAACAGCCCATCGATGCCAGAGAAATCATTGCCCGTATTGTGGATGATTCAGATTTTCATGAATTTAAGGCACTCTATGGGACAACGTTAATCTGTGGTTTTGCTCATATCCATGGTTACCCTTGTGGGATCATCGCCAACCAAGGGATTTTGTTCAATGAATCGGCCGACAAAGGTACGCACTTTATTGAGCTTTGTTCCCAACGAAACATTCCACTCATCTTTTTACAAAACATCAATGGGTTTATGGTCGGAAAAGACTATGAAGCCAAAGGCATTGCTAAAGCTGGCGCCAAAATGGTCACAGCCGTCTCTTGCGCCAAAGTGCCAAAAATAACCGTCCTTATGGGGGGAAGTTTTGGGGCAGGCAATTATGGGATGTGTGGTCGAGCCTACGAGCCGCGCTTTTTGTGGATGTGGCCAAACGCACGGATCTCTGTGATGGGCGGGGAACAAGCAGCAAGCGTGTTAACGCAAGTCAAAAAAGCTCAACTGGAGAAAGCGGGCAAGAGCTGGGATCCTGAACAAGAGCAAAAACTCAAAGCTCACATTTTATCTCAATACGATGAACAAGGTCATCCGTATTATTCAAGCGCACGACTTTGGGACGACGGTGTTATTGATCCGGCTCAAACCAGACATATCTTAGGCTTAAATCTATCCGTGTGCTTGAATGCCCCCATCGAAAACACGCAATTTGGAGTATTCCGTATATGAGTGATGTATTGGTTCATCTTGAAGAGGGGGTGGCAACACTCACCTTAAATCGTGCCCAAAAACACAACGCTTTTGATGCCGCGATGATACAAGAGCTTATCAAGCACTTAGATGAGCTTAGTGGTCAGGTAAATGTGCGTGTGTTGGTGCTCAAAGCCGAGGGTAAGTCCTTCAGCGCTGGCGCTGATTTGGGCTGGATGAAACAGATGGCCCAATACACAGAACAAGAAAATCGTGAAGACTCCATGGAGCTTGCTAAACTGATGCGACGTCTTTACGAATTTCCCAAACCCACGATTGCGGTCGTCCAAGGGGCCTGCTTTGGTGGCGGTGCCGGCTTAGTGGCTTGCTGTAAGATTGCTCTATGTTCCACCAAAGCAAGTTTTTGTTTTTCAGAAGCAAAACTTGGTCTTGTCCCCGCCGCCATCAGCCCCTTTGTCACTCAAGCCATTGGTCCAAGAGCGGCAGAATATCTGTTTTTAACGGCCAAACGCATTGGCGCCGATGAGGCTAAGGAGCTTGGTTTATGTCAGGTTGTTTGTGAGCCCGACAAGCTCGAGGCCGAACTAACTGCACATGTCAGTATGCTGCTCAACAATGGGCCACAAGCGCTAGAGCAAGTCAGACACCTAATGGACGAACTTAGCCGACAAGGCATTGATCCTAAGATTGACGCTTATACTTCAGAGCTTATTGCCAAATTGAGAGTCAGCCCTGAAGGCCAAGAAGGTTTAAGTGCCTTTTTTAATCAACAACAACCGAAGTGGTCCACACCATGATCAAACGACTTTTGATCGCCAATCGCGGCGAAATTGCCCTTCGCATCATCAAAACCTGTCAACGACTCGGCATTTATACTGTGGCGGTTTACTCAGACGCCGACCGACAAGCTCAACATACGCTGGCTGCGGACAGCGCCGTCTACATAGGCCCTTCCAACGCCCTCGATAGCTATTTGAATGTTGAAAAAATCATTGAAGCGGCTCAATCGATGAATGTGGATGCCATCCATCCTGGCTATGGATTTCTGGCTGAAAAGTCTGTGTTTGCGAAAGCGTGCGCTTCAGCAGGCATTCGATTTGTAGGACCCAGTGCCACGGTGATTGAGCAAATGGGTCAAAAAGACGAAGCCAAAAAATTAATGAGCCAAGCAGGCGTGCCCGTCATCCCTGGATATAATGGGGATGATCAATCCATTGATACGCTGATCAACGAAGCCAAACGCATTGGCCTACCAGTGATGATCAAAGCCACCTTTGGCGGAGGCGGCAAAGGCATGCGGATCATCTTTGAAGAAGATGAACTTAAAGAGTCGATTGAAAGCGCTAAGCGCGAAAGCCTAAAGAGTTTTGGCAGCGATCACGTTATCTTAGAAAAGTACCTTGAGTCGTCGAGGCATATTGAGGTTCAGATCATTGGGGACACCCATGGCAACTACCTGCACTTTTATGAACGCGATTGCTCAATCCAGCGTCGACATCAGAAAGTCATTGAAGAAGCACCCGCCATCAACGTTCCTGATGATATCCGTGAAAAGCTCCATCAAGTCGCCCTTCAAGGAGCTAAGTCCATCGGTTACGTCAATGCCGGAACGTTTGAGTTTTTGTTTGCCAATGATGCGTTTTACTTTCTTGAAATGAACACAAGATTGCAGGTCGAGCATCCTGTCACTGAAGCCATCACCGGGATTGATTTGGTTGAGCTTCAGTTAATGGTCGCCAACGGCGATCCACTACCGTTAAGCCAAGCTGATGTTCGTGTCAAAGGTCATGCCTTTGAAGCCAGAATCTATGCCGAAGATCCTTTCAATGATTTTCTACCGGCCACCGGTCGTATTGAATCGATTTCGATGAGTGATTTAAGTAATATTCGAGTCGATTCTGGAGTTGTCGCAGGGGATGTGATCAGCATCTATTACGATCCCATGATTGCCAAAATCATTAGCTTTGATCAAACAAGAGCCAAAGCCATGGCCCGCCTTAATGCGGCCATGAACGAAACCGAAGTTTTTGGTCTTGCTACCAATTGCCGTTTCATTGGGGATATCTTAGGCATTGATGCCTTTCAAAGCGCTCCCATCACCACCAAAGCCTTTGAAACTCAGCAGTTGCCAAAGATCTTAGAGCGTCAACAACAAACCATTGATTTATTGCCTTTAGCCGTTCTGGCTATGGTGGAAAAGCAAAGACAATCTCGACAAGATTTTGATCAAGACTCGCCCTGGCAACACTTTGATGCCTGGATGCTCAACGGACCACAAACGCAATCGTTAGAACTGGACTTTCATGGAAAACCGATTCATGTGACCGTCCAGCACTTGAAACATGACGCCCTTTTCATCACCTCGAATGATTTGCAGGTGAGCGTGGATATTCGTGGTCAGCTCGTTGGTGATACCCTTACCTACGAGACCTCGAATGCTCGCCATCAAGCCAAGGTTGTTTTCTATGGGCATTGCATTCATGTCTTTGCCAACGGGCAGTCACAGACCTTTACCCAAATCACTCATGACTATCAAGATACTCACGCCCTCGATGAGGATGCATTGACGGCCCCCATGCCAGGTGTGATTACTAACATTTGGGTCAAGCCCGGTGAGAAAGTAAAAAAAGGGGATAAGTTATGTGCCATGGAGGCCATGAAGATGGAGCACACCCTCTCCGCTCAAGCCGATGGTCAAATTGAGTCCGTTTTGTTCGCCGTTGGCGATCAAATTGAACAAGGCTCACAAATCTTCGAGATCAAAAATGATGAATGATGCCATTACCCTTGTTGAAGTCTCTGCTCGAGATGGTCTGCAAAACGAAAAGACCTTGATAGCCACGGAAGATAAGTTGGCTCACATCGAGTCCATGGTGCAAGCCGGTGTTTCAATCATCGAGGCAACCAGTTTTGTCTCTCCCAAGTGGGTTCCACAGATGGCTGATCATGAGACAATCATGCGATCTGTCGATCACACCAAGGCCCGATTTCCAGCGCTTGTGCCAAACTTAAAAGGCTTTGAAGCTGCCAAAGCGTGTGGCGTCAAAGACATCGCTGTCTTTGCAGCCTGCTCGCAGACTTTCTCTCAGAAGAATATAAATTGTTCCATCGAGCAAAGCTTAGAGCGATTTGAACAAGTCATTGAGCAAGCTTTAGCCGCTAACATGCGTGTGCGAGGCTATTTGTCCTGTGTCCTTGGCTGCCCTTATGAGGGAGAGGTCTCTATGGATAAGGTGCTTGAACTTGCCGTCGCATTGCTGGAGAAAGGATGCTATGAAGTTTCATTAGGCGATACGATTGGTGTAGGGACCCCTCATCAAGTAAGAGCGCTGCTCAAGCATTTAGAAAAAGACGTGCCGCTTTCAAGCTTAGCGGTGCATTTTCATGACACCTATGGCCAAGCGTTGGCCAATGTCTTTGAGAGCATTGAGTCTGGTATTCGGGTCATCGATGCTTCAAACGCGGGACTTGGGGGCTGTCCTTACGCCAAAGGCGCCTCTGGTAATGTGGCCACAGAGGATGTGTTGTATTTATGCCAAGGATTAGGACTAAAGACCGACATTGATTTATTGAACATGGTGCAAGCAGGTCAGCGTATGTGTGACCTATTAAGTCGTCCTAATGGGTCCAAAGTGGCCAGAGCGATGCTTGCCAAACAACAGTAGGAGTAGAACGTGTCCGGATTGAATAAAGTCGTGTCAACCTATGAGCAGGCCCTCGAGGGCCTAAGCGATCACATGACCATCATGGCTGGTGGCTTTGGTCTTTGTGGGATCCCTGAAGGTCTCATCGAGCGCATCGTTGAGATGGGTACCACAGGCCTTACCTGCATCTCAAATAATGCAGGCGTCGATGGCTTTGGCTTAGGCAAACTGCTTGAAAAACGTCAAATCAAAACCATGATTGCCTCCTACGTTGGTGAAAACGCGCTTTTCGAAGAGCTGTTCATCTCAGGAGAAATGGAGGTAATTCTTACCCCACAAGGCACTTTGGCAGAGAAGATCAGAGCCGGTGGTGCGGGGATCCCTGGTTTTTATACCCGTACAGGGTATGGTACCCCAGTGGCTGAAGGCAAAGAAGTGAAAACCTTCGATGGTAAAGAGTACATCCTAGAAGAATCGTTAACCGCTGACTTTGCCATCGTCAAAGCTCACAAAGCCGATACGATGGGGAATTTGGTGTTCCGTAAAACAGCCATGAATTTTAACCCGATGATGGCGACCGCAGGTAAAATCACTGTCGCCGAAGTTGAAGAAATTGTTCCTATAGGGGAATTAGATCCTGAACACATCCATACTCCGGGGATTTATGTGAATCGCGTTATCCAAGGCCAGTTTGAAAAACGCATTGAACGTGTCACCACATCAGATTAAGAGGTAGTTATGGCTTTATCAAGAGAACAAATTGCTCAACGCATCGCTCAAGAGCTTAAAGATGGTTATTACGTCAACCTAGGGATTGGGATCCCAACCCTGGTCGCTAATTACATTCCACCCAACATGGAAGTCTTTTTGCAATCTGAAAACGGACTGCTTGGCATGGGCCCCTACCCTAAAAAGGCTCATGTGGATGCCGATCTCATCAACGCAGGAAAAGAGACCGTGACCGCACAAACGGGCGCTTCTTTTTTTAGCTCGGCTGAGAGCTTTGCCATGATACGCGGCGGTCATGTTGATTTAACGGTCCTAGGGGCATTCGAAGTGGATCAAAGAGGAAACATTGCCTCTTGGATGATCCCAAATAAACTCATCAAAGGCATGGGTGGGGCCATGGACTTAGTGGCTGGGGCCAATAACATTGTGGTGGCCATGGCTCACGCCAACAAAAAAGGAGAAAGCAAGCTTTTGAAGAATTGCTCTTTGCCTTTAACCGGCGTCCATTGCATAAAAAAAATTGTCACAGATTTAGCTGTCCTGGAAATCAAAGACGGAGCGTTTCATTTGCTTGAGCGGGCCCCTGATGTCAGTGTTGAGACCATTAAAGAGATGACTGCCGGTGAGCTTATTGTTCCCTCCAATGTTCCAGAAATTAGACTCAACTCATAAGTCTTAGTTTACTTTGTCTATGATTGGTTAAATCAAATATCCTGACGACCAAAGCCAGCCCCCTAAACGGGGGCAACAATTCTAGCTTTGATTGCTTCCTACATACTAAAGCACTCACGCATCCTGATAGTGCGTATGTTGCTCTTTAGGCACTTAAGTCCTGAAATCAAACTTTCGGTCTAATGAGCGGTTAAACTTGCCAGTGTATTACTGTGTCCTTGTATTGCTTTTTCTTAATCAGGTTTAAGAGTAGTGCCAAACCCATCGCCTCAATGTCTTCACTGTTTAGGTAAACACCTATGCTAAACTTAAAAGAATAACGGAGGAATAAACGATGAAAAAGACTACCTATCAGGCACGTCCTGCCGATAAAAAAGGCTTTGTCGATTACTCAAGTGAAGATCAGCAAGTCTGGCATGATTTATTTGTTCGTCAACGAGACATCGTAGAAAACCGAGCTTGCGATGAATACATTGACGGCCTCCACCAACTTAAGATTACCAAAGATCAAATCCCGCAAATACCCGACATTAATCAACGACTCAAAGATACCACAGGCTGGCAAGTGGTTCCTGTTCCTGCGCTTATCGATTTTGATACGTTTTTCAATTTGCTGGCAAACGCTAAGTTTCCCGTAGCCACCTTCATTCGAAGACGAGAAGATTTTGACTACATCGAAGAGCCTGATATTTTTCATGAAATCTTTGGCCACTGCCCCTTACTGACCTACCCTGGTTACGCCGACTTTATGCAACGTTATGGCAAGCTTGGGCTTGCCGCCACCAAAGCACAGAAAGTTATGCTGGCTCGACTTTACTGGTTTACGGTGGAGTTTGGCTTAATTCAAACCGACAAAGGGCTTCGTATTTATGGAGGTGGGATCCTCTCCTCACCTGGAGAGACCGTGTATGCGCTTGAAAGTGAGGTGCCTACCAGAAAGCCCTTGGATGCTCTCGAGGCCTTTCGAACCCCCTATCGAATTGATATCTTCCAAACCGTCTACTTTATTATTGAGCACGCTAACCAGCTTTATGATGTGATGGAGCAGGACTTGTTGAAGCTGGTGGATCAGGCGCTTGAAATGGGCATGCATCCGCCAACGTTTCCGCCCAAGGAAACAGACTCACTCGAACGTACCACTTAAAGATGGTTGAAGCTACAATAGGGACATACTCCATTAAAAGTTAGTTATGAAAACCAAAAAGAACCCAGATGACAAGTTAGCCCAAGAGCGATTTTTTAAGGCGCTAAGCACCATCAGCACCCCGGCCTTGGCTCGCGATTTTTTTGAGGATTTATGCACCCCAGCAGAGCTTCAGGCCATGGTTGATCGTTGGCAGGTCGTGCATATGTTGAATGCCGGGAAAACTTACCGCCAAATCCAAGATGAGACAGGGATATCGGTTACAACGGTGGGAAGGGTTGCAAGGGCTTTGCAAACGGGAAACGGTGGTTACGCGAAAGTATTTAAGCTCAGCGAGCAAGAGTAATCGCTGAGCTCATCACTTAACGCTGAGGCCTTAAGCGTTTTTCATCGCTAAGATCTTGTCAACCTTTGCAGCGCAAATAAAATCATTGTCTGAAAGTCCGCCAATGGCATGAGTCGTATAGTGCACCTTGCATCGGTTGTAAGAGACTTCCATATCGGGATGATGATTCTCGCAATGAGCCATCCAGGCTACCGCATTCACAAACGCCATGGTGTGATGATAGTTTTTAAAGGCAATAACCTTGGTTAACAACTTTCCGCTCTCATCCATGTCCCAGCCTTGGACTTGCCTGAGGTAGTCTTGAGACTGCTCAATGGTCAAAGGTTCAACACCCCCTTCGCACGCTTTGCATTTTTTTTCAGTTAGCTCCATATTGACTCCTTGAACGACAACATTGCCTCACACCATACCTTATTTTGCTCATCACTGCCCACACTGACACGAAGGCACTCTCCCATGCCATAAGGCACCAATGGTCGGGTAAGTATCCCCTGCCCCTCTAAGGCACCATGAACCGCTTTGGCTTGATTGGCATCAGCAAACTGAATGGTAATGAAATTCCCCACTTGAGAAATCACGTTCAAGCCATGCTCGTGACAAAAGGTCTTAAGCTGGAGCAGCCCTTCTCGATTCGCCCTAATGGAGTCATTGACGTGAGTCTCATCTTGCATTGCGGCTAATCCACACACCAAGGCCACCGAGTTGATGTTAAATGGGGCTCGCACTCGATTAAGCACATCGCTGATGGTCTTAGAGCTAAGCGAATATCCAAGTCTTAACCCAGCCAATCCATACACTTTCGAGAAAGTTCTTAAGACCACCAAATTGGGGTATTGAGTTAACATGGCTGGCGTATCTGGATAGTCTTCTTGATCCATGTATTCAAAATACGCCTCATCCACCACACACAATACCTCCGATGGGATATGATTAAGCAAATGGTCAAGCTCAGCTTGAGTGGAATAGGTGCCCGTAGGGTTATTGGGGTTGGCGATAAAGACAATTTTGGTTTTATCGCTCACCTTGTCAACAAGCGCATTGATGTCGGTTGCAAACCCCAAGGTTTGAGCCTTTTCAACGCCGACCCCCAGGCTTCGTGCAAAGATCTCATACGCGCTGAAGCTGTATTCAGGGCAGAGAATATGCTCATCTTGATGCACAAACGCTTGGATTAAAAAGCGAATGATTTCATCAGAGCCATTCCCGAGCGTTATCCCATCGGGTGAGACTCCAGTTTTCGTTTGAATGGCTTTTTTGAGCTCAAAGCCTGCTGACTCAGGATAAAGAGCCAGCTCAAAATCATACCCTTGAAGCAAGGCTTTGACCCTAGGGCTTGGCCCCAAGGGGTTCTCATTGCTGGCCAACTTGATGCATCGCTCAAGACCTGATTGACGCTGAAACTCTTTTATGGGCTTACCCGGCTGGTAGGGGGTAAGCTTTTGAATGTGAGATGGGCATAACGTGTCCATGTCCTAATGGCTCCTTATAAACTAGGTACAGGCAATAATCCTAAGCGGTCCATGATTTGCAAAACAATGACCCCAACACCAAAGGCCATGGCGAGCAACATTAAGCTTTTGCCGCCCATGACCTCATAGTCTGATTGCATTTTTACCCGATACCGTCCGACATAGGCCATAAGCGCCGGGTAAATAATAAGTAAGATAGAAGCGAAAACCCCCGCATAACTTAAAGCAATAATAAAGCCATTGGGATAAATCCAGACAAATAATGAAGGAGGTCCAAAGGTCAACAAGGCAAGCATCGCTCGACCTTTATGCGTTTTTTTGACATGCAAACCATCGGCAAGAAAATCGAACACCCCAAGCGCCACCCCGATGAATGAGCTGATTAGAGCAAAAAAGGTAAAAGCTCTGGCAAATGGGCCAATGACGTCTGATTCGACCACATTGGATAAAGTCTCCGTGAGCTCTACGACGGGGTTGCCATTTTGATACATGGCAATTAACCCATCAGGACCTGAGATTGGGACACACCCTAAGATGATAAACTCCCATAACAAATAGACTAACAAAGGGATAAGTGAGCCTAAAAAGATGCAAAGCCTGAGCTTTTTAACGTCGTTATCAAAGTAGGTCTTTAAGGTCGGAATTAATAAATGAAAACCAAATGACGTCACAAGTAACGGCATAGCGGCCAGTAAGTATTTGCTCTGGCCATCCGAAAACGTGGCCACGTCCACTTCTGAGGTCCCCATCACCACAAGCCCTAGGTAGGTGATGATCAAACCAATCATAAAACCACGATTGACCACATCAACCCAGTGCGCGCCCATATACACCACTGCCGAGAAAAAAACGATGAATGAGCTCGAAGCCACCCAAGGAGGTAGCCCTAAATGGCCTAGAAGCTTTCCGGCAATGGCGGTTCCCCCTGAGGTATAAGCGGCCATCAAGGAAAACAAAAATAAAATGTAAGTTACCCAAGCGATTCTTCGACCGACAACACCGAGCGTATCGTTGGCCATGGTCACCAAATTGGTTTCCTCTTTGTGCCAAAGACTCACCTCAAGCATGTAAAACGCGGTAAGTGTCATCATGGCCCAGCACACCATAAAGACTGAGCTTGTCCAATAGAAACCCGCTGAGGCCGTAGAAACCGGTAGCGAAAGCATCCCAGCACCGATGCAGGTACCAGCCACCAACAAGACACCACCGAAAAGTTTAAGGGCGCTTGGCTTTGAAATATCGGATGATTGAGTAAAAGATTCGTGGGAAACTATGGGATCTGGCATAAGGACTCCTACCTAAAACCTCGCATTCAAGCCATCGAATGCAAACTACAAGCCGTCCAACATACCAAAATTCTTTCTTTTTGGAAAGTAAGCTACAAAAAGACGCGCTGAAGTGGGTTGGCATTACGACTATTATCCTTTAGGGTTAGCACTCATTTTCAGGTAGGAAGAAGGTAGACCTATGAGTACAAACAGTGTCATCAGTAAAGTTTCCCCTAAGGACGGTCCTTGGGAAAATCCACTTGGTACCGATGGATTTGAGTTTGTGGAGTACGCAAGTCCTGATCCAAAAGCCTTAAAAGAGCTGTTTGTTCAGTTAGGCTTTCAAGAAGTCGCCAAACATAAGTCCAAAGAAGTCTTTTTATTCAGACAAGGCCAAATCAACTTCATTGTTAACGAAGAAAAAGACTCTCATGCCTATCAGTTTGCTCAAAAGCATGGCCCTTGTGCTTGTGCAATGGCCTTTCGAGTTGAGAATGCCATGCATGCTTTTGATGCAGCAGTCACTCAGGGCGCCAAGCCTTTTGAGGGAAGCCAAATAGGCGATTCTGAGCTCTCTATCCCTGCGATCTACGGAATTGGTGACAGTTTGCTTTATTTAGTTGACACCTACGGTGAAAAAACCATCTACGATACAGATTTCGATTTTTACCCCGATGCTCCCAAAGAGGTCCCTGGTCAAGGGCTATTATTCATTGATCACCTGACACACAATGTGGCTCGAGGCGACATGGATAAGTGGGCTGAGTTTTACGGACGTATCTTTAACTTCAAAGAAATCCGCTTTTTCGACATCGATGGCAAAATGACAGGGCTGACCTCAAGAGCGCTATCGAGCCCATGCGGTAAAATTAAGATCCCTCTCAATCAATCCAAAGATGACAGCTCTCAAATTGAAGAGTTTCTCAAAGAGTATCACGGCGAAGGCATTCAACACATTGCCATGGTCGCTCAAAACATCTTTGAAAGCGTTGAGTCGTTGAAAGATCGAAATGTGCGCTTCTTATCCGTGCCAGATACCTATTATGAAATGATCGACAAGCGCGTCCCTGGCCATAAAGAAGATTTAGAGCGCCTAAAAGCCACTCAAATCTTAGTGGATGGTGCCCCACTTGATGACGATGGATTATTACTCCAAATCTTCACGGAGAACGTCATCGGCCCTATATTCTTTGAAATCATTCAGCGCAAAGGTAACGAGGGATTCGGTGAGGGTAATTTTACGGCCCTTTTTGAATCCATTGAATTGGATCAAATCCGCCGCGGCGTGCTCAAAGAGGAGCAAT
>CAYNJF010000003.1:0-88803 GCA_964397555.1 uncultured Francisellaceae bacterium | reverse complement strand
TAGCCGGTATAATCGATACCTTTGTTTCACCGACATACTTGCATACGTTTCAACAAAGACTTCAAATTTCGGGTCCTCCAGCAGTTCGTGGCGTGCCTCTGAACGGATCCAATCCAAGTGCAGCACTAAAAAAGCATCCACATTGGCTTTAAAGGTATCCACATTTCGATACTGATAAAAATACAGCTCTTCCTCTTGCGCACGATCAAAGTCGCCACTTTGAATGAGCTCAATAAACAATCGGGAATAATAGAGGCCAGGAATTTTTTTATCTTTAGCGGTAAACATATCAATGAACGAGGAGCATCTTGAATCTTTGGGTAAAGGCAACTCCTTAATGATGCCTTCCATCAAACGGATTACCTTAGGATGTTCGCAACAGGCTTCAATCAACTCACGTTCATGCTCGTGCATGTAGTGAAAATTATCCCCCCCCAAGATCACTCGAGCTCTTTTGGCAAGCCAATGGAAAAATAAGTCATGATTATCAGCCGCTTTGGCAATTTCATAAACCATGGGTCCATATCGCTCTGAGTGCCCCTCATAGTCCTTCAAATAACGACTCGAGATGCGAACCAACTCCCTCACATAAGTTTCATGATATTTTTCATCAAAGGATAATGAGTCGAGGTATTTTCGAAAATCCTGATAGTTCATCATGTTCTTTTGCTTTTGATAGATATCCACCTCATGACCAGGAGAGACTCGAAACAAAGCGGACACTCTTGTAAATTCATTTCGAAGGTGTCGATTTAGATCTTCACGCCACATTTGAGCACTTTTCGGCGCAAATCGTAAAAGAAACCGATAACTTAATGGATTGGTTCGATCAGCAACCTTAGCCACAATTTCTTTAGCGATGTACTGCAATAGCTCGAGTACTTTTTGTGGCTTATCGCCTTTATCAATCCAAGGAATGATTTTTGCGGCTAATTCTCGCTCTTGACGTTCATCCTCAGGAACCTCTACTCCTGTCAACAGATTGACGATGGCCACCGCAGCCAAGATGTCTTTATCATTCCAGTATTTGTTGGCATATCGAACAAAGCCATCAAGGGCAACATGATTGATCTCTCGATAAAACGTTCGGTGACTCTCTTCAACAAAAAAGTTAAATTTTTTGAATATTTGAGACGGGCTCATCAACTCATGGAACTTTTCTAAATCCTCTTCAGTTCCATAGCAATGGACATAACGCTCGACTTTGGCTAAGTCTTTTTTTTCCATCGAAAAGCTGTTGTCCTTGATTTCTTTAATCAAATCACGCTCAAGGACGGACAAGATGTGCTGCACCACATGGGCGTTGTCATCACGAATGTGCTGCTCAACATCCTCTATCATATGATGATAACGGCATAGAAAACGCTGAGTGGTTTGAGAGTACTCATAGACCTTCATCAACGCTTGAACCCACCAGTTAAACTTAAATTTTTGTATCCGCTCTTTCTCTACTTCAATCAGAGCATGAACGTCAAGCCCAAGCTTAAACCCAGTATGACAAACAATGGCCTCAATACTCTCGCATGACTCAATATCTTTTTTTAATCGACTGCATTGGAGTTGGGCTTCATTGATGATCACCACGGAGTGCGTTGGAACCCCTACCAAAAGCTTTTTTATCCATTGAGTAAATGCATTGAGTTTATCGTAGGCGCGAAAGAAAAAATATCGTACCCAAGCGGATGGGTGATACCCCATGCTTTCAGGGATCATGTCCACAAATTCAGAAGGCACCACCTGTCCATTGTGCGCGGTTAGCGGAATCGGCATGTCTTCTTGATTCAACCAGCGAGAGTTAAATAACTTTTGTACGTTCTCAGGCTTGCCCTCTTGGATGATTAGCCTGGCAATGGTTAAAAAATTTTGAGGTCCAAGTCCTTTACTGCCAACACGCTGGTATCGTTTAAGCCCATATCGAGACTCAAGGATAAGCGGATCAACCACACTACCCAGCTTATCAAGTAAAAGCTCATACGTATCATCGGAGTACAAATCTTTATTGATGCTTGAGGCTTCAATGCTCAATGCTAAGGATAAATGGATGGCATCAATTAACTCTTTGATAATTTTTTGGTTGTGACGAGCAACTTTTTTGTATGGATCATCTTTTTCAGCCCCTTTGACAATGGCTTTGGTGATGATGTCCAAGTACCATTTGAAATCGAGCAACTCATCAAGAATGTATAGCAAGTCATTGGAGTCATACAAGCCAAACTGGTGCTGTGCCTTCCATTGATCTCGTATTTTAAAAAAACGATCGAGTTCTTGCTGATCCGCTTTAACACGAATCAAGTCTTTTTCGATTAAGGTAAAGGCGCTGTTCTCGCGCTGCATGAGATTAGCAATCGCGCCCCGTTTGCTTTCGTACTGATCAATGTCAGCCACTGATTTATTATAGGCACGACGCAAAACAGACAAGTTGCGAACCACATCACGACCCAACTCATAAGAGCGCCGCTCATCCCAATTTTCTTTGGCTAAGACCATGGATTGATTGTATTCGCTGGCCAACTTATCATGTCGTTCAATAAGATTTAGACAGCTTGGCGGACGTTCAAACCAGCGGTTTAGTTTAACCAAATCTTTATTAAAAGAACGAATAAAATCGACGTCTTTGCCGGTCTCAAATTGAATCGCAATCTTTCGATTGATTCGAGCTACTTGTTCTGGGCTCGAAAGATCGAAGTTCAAAAACTCTAACATACCACTTCCTTGTGATGTTGATTAAGGCATGTTTAAAGCCTTTATCTGTCATCCCTGTTCATAATATTGTCGATACCAATCCACAAATCGAGCGACGCCCTGCTCAATCGAGGTATTGGGTCTATACTCAAAATCCTGCTCAAGGTGAGACACATCGGCGTGAGTGGCAGGTACATCTCCCGGTTGCATGGGCATAAGATTTAAGGTTGCTTTTTTATTGGTGACTTGCTCAATAGCTTTAATGAAATCCATCAAATACACCGGATCACTGTTGCCAATGTTGTATACCCTAAAAGGGGCGTAACTGGTTCCCGGATCAGGTTTTAGACCTGACCAAGATGGGTTTGGTGAGGCTGGTTTTGCGGCAATGCGTGTCACTCCTTCAACGATGTCATCGACGAAGGTGAAGTCTCGCACCATGTCTCCTTGATTGTACACATCAATGGTTTCATCGTTTAAAATAGCTTTTACAAACTTAAACAAAGCCATATCTGGGCGCCCCCAAGGGCCATACACGGTAAAAAAGCGAAGCCCGGTCACAGGCACCTGATACAGATGCGCATACGAGTGTGCCATGAGCTCATTGGCCTTTTTGGTGGCCGCATACAAAGATACGGGGTGATCGACGTTATCACTGACGGAAAAAGGCAGCTGCTTGTTCGCCCCATACACCGAACTTGAGGATGCATACACCAAGTGCCCCACCTTGGTGTGACGTGCTCCTTCAAGGATATGCGTAAACCCAACAAGATTCGACTGGATATAAGCATGTGGATTCTCGAGCGAATATCGTACACCCGCTTGGGCCGCCAAATGAATGATGCAGTCAAAGGCATGCTCACTGAAAAGCGTTTCCATCTGGGCTTGATGGCTGACATCAAGCTTTTCAAACAAAAAGTTATCGTTGGGTTGAAGCTGGGCTAGTCTGTCCTCTTTAAGCTTGACGGAGTAATAGTCGTTTACATTGTCGACACCAACGACCTCATGGCCCTCGCCAAGAAGTTTCTTGCACGTCCAAAATCCGATAAACCCAGCACACCCGGTTACTAAGTACTTCATTATAATCTCCAGAGTTTTGTGCAAGGCTTACGTCTTAAGTGATGCGCATCGAGTTTTGACTTGACATCAATGATGATGGGGTCATGATTTGGATTGGTTTTATCTACCAAAACGCTTGGTTCAAATTCAAGGTATTGCTCGTGAGCCACGCATACGATCACCGCATCAACGTTGTCAATTTGCTCCCAAGACGTCAGTGGTTGATGATAGATTCCTTGCACCTCCATAGGGCATGCAATTGGATCATGCAAAATCACTTCAATACCATAGTCTTTGAGCTCATTAACAACGTCTTTGACTTTAGAGTTTCTCATGTCAGGGCAATTCTCTTTGAATGTTAAACCAAGGACAGCCACTTTAGCGCCTTTGATATGCACATCATTAGCAATCATGGTTTTGATCGTCTCTTGTGCGATAAAAAGGCCCATGGAATCATTGATGCGACGACCTGCAAGAATGACCTCGGGTTCGTACCCAACTTGTTTGGCTTTTTCAGTTAAATAATACGGATCAACCCCAATGCAATGCCCACCTACAAGCCCAGGTCTAAAGGGCAGGAAATTCCACTTGGTCCCGGCCGCTTCCAGTACCGCTTCGGTATCAATGTTCATTTTATGAAAAATCAGGGCAAGCTCATTCATTAAGGCAATGTTCAAATCTCGTTGAGTGTTTTCAATGACTTTAGCCGCTTCAGCCACTTTGATGGATTGAGCTCTGTGCACCCCTGCTTCGACCACACTTTCGTAGACGTTGGCCACAATTTCTAACGTTGCTTCGTCAGAGCCTGAGACGACTTTGGTGATGTTGGTAAATCGGTGCTCTAAATCGCCAGGATTGATTCGCTCTGGCGAGTAGCCAATAGTAAAGTCTTCCCCATAAACAAGCTTTGAGGTTGATTCTAAAATAGGCAGGCATATTTCTTCAGTGGCCCCTGGAAATACCGTGGACTCGAAAACCACAATATCGCCTTTTTTTAATTGCTCGCCGACCAGCTTGGAAGCACTTTCTAAATAACTCATGTCGGGCTTTTTGTTATCATCGACGGGGGTAGGAACCGCGATGATATGAAAGTCAGCTGATGCTAACTGGGATGAGTCGCTGGTGTATGTGATGTTGGCTTTTAATAGGTCTTCTTTGGTGACCTCATGGGTTTCATCAATCCCATCTTTAAGTTGGTCGATACGCTTAGTGCTGATGTCAAACCCAATCACCGACTGCGACTGTCCAAAGGCTACGGCTACTGGCAACCCCACGTAACCTAACCCAACTACGGAGATTGATCTTGAGTGTCCCATACAACTATCCTTATTTTTAGTCTCAATATACCACTGTTTAAAGATACGGTGAACTCCTTGGCCACTCGAGAAAAAGCATGTAAGATTGTCCCAAGTTGGTTATGTATTTGAATCAAAATGGCTCCTTCCGCTCCCATCATTAAGCGACTTCTAGCCTTGGTCTACGATACCTGCTTGGTGTTCGCCGTCCTTTGTGTGTTTACCGGCGTAGCGCTATGGCTCAACGATGGTCAAAGCTATGGACCCAACCATATTGGTTTTACACTGTATTTAGTCTTCGGGGCTGGGATCTACCTTGGGTGGACTTGGTATAAAGGTGGCCAAACACTTGGCATGGCCGCCTGGAAAATAAAGCTTGTTACCCAAGATGGTGACCCCTTAAATTGGCCTATTATCGTCAAACGCTATCTTGCAAGCGTGCTCGGGTTTTGGTGCGCAGGCATCGGTTATTTGTGGTGTTTCATCGATAAAGACAAGCAAAGCCTGCAAGACAGATTGGCCAAGACCCGCATGGTCATCAAATAAAGCCATTAATCAGCTATTCAACTCTTTATTGTTGCCCTAGCAGTTGCCCCATGTTATGTTGCTTTCTATTTTTTGCAGTAAAACATGATTGAAAAAGCATTAGATCTTCTCAAAAGGTGGAAGGCCACTTATACCAAAAGAGCAGCCTATATGGTTGGCTTGAGTCTTTCTCACGTCGAAATCATTGATGAGATTAACAGTGACCTTGATAAGGTCACCTCGTTAATCTATCGACTTAAATCTTTGTCTGGGGATCTAGAAGCCACCAATGCGACGGTATTTTACTTTTTAAATAAGGTCTTTATTCCCATCTTGCGTAAACTAAAAGCAAGGAGAGAGCTACTTGAATCGCATCATATGCAAAACCACAGACCCCATGTTCGAGCAATCACTCAAGGTCAAGGTTTCATTACCGATGCACTGACACTGATTGGCGAATTAAACCAAGTTGGAGATGGTAAGACGCCTTTTATCGTCATCGATTCATCTGACCAGGAGCTACCCCCTCCCCAATTGATTACCAAAGCGTTTGATGCAACCGCTTTTACTGCTAGGTTTCCTATCATTGATGATGTGGGCCCATCAATGTCGCAAGATGATGCGGGCCAATCAGCTTCAGAGGATGAGGAGACTAGCCCTCAAGCTGCTCCCAGCGCTCGAACGCCTTCTCCAACGCCGCCTCCAAATCCCTAAGTTTGGTTTGTGATTCAATGGCTTTGGACTCGTCTTTAAAAAAGTCTGGATCTGCCATGGATTCATGCAATGTTTTGATGTCTTGCTCTAGTGTTTCAACCAGAGCGGGCAAGGCATCAAGCTCTCGCTGCTCATTAAAGCTCAACTTTTTAGCCTTAGGCTTTTCTTTAGTAAGCTCGGATTTTGCTTGCGTTTTACTCTGAGTCTTTGGTTTAGAGATCTTGGCTTTTTTCTTGGTGCTGAGCCAATCTGAGTAGCCACCGACCACCACATCTAAGGTTTTATCGTCGTTAAAGGCGACGGTATGTGTTGCAATATCATCAATGAATGCCCTGTCGTGCGAGATTAAAAGCACGGCGCCTTGGAAGTTCATGAGAATGTCTTCGAGCATTTCTAGAGTTTCGATGTCCAAGTCATTGGTGGGCTCATCCAGAACGAGTAAATTAGCCGGTTTTGAGAATAATTTAGCCAACATCAAGCGATTTTGTTCTCCCCCAGAAAGAGTGCGTGCCGGCATGCGACATTGCTCTGGAGAAAATAAGAAATCTTGTAAGTAGCTTATGATGTGCTTGCGCTTGCCTTGCACATCGACAAAATCATCCCCTTCGGCCACATTATCCACTAAGCTGGCATCAAGATTTAACGACTCTCGCGTTTGATCAAAAAATGCGATTTCATTGGTGGGCGATGGTCTTACCTGCCCTAATGTGGGCTCTAACTGGCTTATCATGACTTTGATAAGCGTTGTCTTACCCACCCCATTAGGCCCCACGATGGCAATTTTGTCGCCGCGTTGAACATTGAAGGAAAACTCTTTGAAAATTAGTTTATCGTCATAAGCAAATTGAGCATCATCAATTTGAATCATCATCTTACCGGCTTTTTTCAGCTCTTGTGCTTCAAACTGCGGCTTGCCTTGAACCGTTTGACGTTGTGAACGTTGGTTGCGCAATTCTTTGAGCGCTCTGACTCTTCCCTCATTGCGAGTACGTCGTGCTTTTATCCCCTGGCGGATCCACACCTCTTCTTTGGCCAGCTTCTTATCAAACTCGGCGTTATGGCGCTGTTCAATTTCGAGCGTTTTTTCTTTTTGCTTGAGATACTGCTCATAATTGGGCGGATATTCTGTGAGTTTGCCGCGATCAAGCTCGATGATTTTGGTGGCCACTTCTTTCATCAAGGCACGATCATGCGTGATAAAGACGATGGTTTTTGGGTAGGCCATCATCAACGATTCCAGCCAAAGAATCGCCTCTAAATCAAGATGGTTGGTCGGCTCATCGAGGAGCAAAATATCAGGCTCTTGGACTAAGGCCCTTGCCAAAGCCACCCTTCGACGCCAGCCACCAGAGAGTTGGTTCATGCGGGTATCGGCCGGCAGTGAGAGTTCAGTCATGATTTTTTCAATGCGCTGGTGAATCTGCCACCCGTCTTGGTGCTCAATGGCTTCTTGGGTTGCATTGAGCTTATCTAACCATTCAGGTTCATCAGACACCTCTTGGGTTAACCGATGGTAATCGACCAGCAATTGGGCGATCTCATCCACCCCTCTTGAAACAAACTCAAACACGCTGGTCTCATCGGCCAAAGGCAGCTCTTGATCCAATTTTGAGACTTTGACGGACTCATTTTTGAGCACTTCGCCACCCTCTGCATCAAGTTGACCACAAAGGATTTTCATCAAGGTGGATTTACCTTGACCGTTTCGACCAATGATCGCAATGCGCTCTTGGGGCTCAACCGTTAAGTTAACCTCATCCAATAACGGGAACTGACCGAGAGAATAATAGATATGTTGGAGCGTTAATAAGGACATCGTACTCTTATGTTTTTCTAAGCAACCAAAGACCTATGCCTAAAAAGACTAAGGTCGGTAAAACAGCCCCCATCAAGGGCGGGACATGATACACCAAGGATAAGTGACCAAACATTTCGTTAAAGGTATGAAAGGAAAAGCCGACTAATATTCCGGCAAACAACCGAAGCCCCATCGTCGCCGAACGAAGGGGCCCAAATATAAACGGCACAGCCAAAAACATCATGACTGCAATGCTAAATGGCTGGACGATCTTTTCCCAAAAAGCCAACTGAAAGGGGCCAGCATCCAAGCCATTATGTTTTCGGTATTCGATGGTGTGTCTTAAGCCACTCATGGAAAGCTTATCTAAATATTTCTCACCAACCACGCTTAAAATGCTGGGCGAGAGCACGCTGTACCAAAGCTGCTGATCGGAGGTTTGTCGGGTAATTTGACCGTCGCTGAAAATACTTTCTTGGATGTCTTTGAGCACCCAGTGATCATCAATGTAATCCCCGTAATTGGCGTACGTGGCTTTTTCAAGCTCTAGATTTTCATTAAATTGATATCGAGTAATCCCTTCTAAATGCCCGCCGACATAAAGGTTTCGAACATGAACAAAATCGTCACCATCGCGCAGCCATGTCCCGTTTGAGGTCTTTAGAGCCTGACCACCACTGAGCGCTTGGGCCTTCATGTCATTCGAGATTTTGTCTAGGGTTGGTGCCACAAACTCACCCACGACCCACAAGCCAATGCCAAGACTTAAAGCAATCCCAACGACGACTTTGGTAATCCGCTTGACAGAAATCCCTGCTGATTGGATGACAATCAGCTCTGAATTCGAGGCCATCACCCCAAGTCCCATCAAAGTACCCACCAACGCACTCATAGGGAACATTTGGTAGACCTTTTGGGGAACCGACATCAAAAGATACAAAAGACAGCGCCATATTGTATAGTCGCCTGTGCCCACTTCTCTTATTTCATTGACCAAGCTGAACACCAGATCAAGCCCCAACAAAAGGGTCATCATCAAGCCAATGGTGGTCAAAATGGTTTTGGTTAAGTACCAAGATAAGCGACTAACCATGTCCGCGTACTCGATACAAAACTTTAGAGAAGAAGCCAGTCTTGGTTAAAAGCAATCCGATGGCCATCGCCAACACAATGCCATGCACCCACCAAACACCAATGTGCGGATCGAGACTGCCTCGACCTATCCAACGTTTGCACATCGTCAGTAAGTTAAAGTATAAAATGAAAATAACAATCGCTGGCAACAAGCGATGAAAGCGTCCCTTGCGAGGAGGTACCTGGCTTAAAGGCACCGCCAACAGCGTTAAAATGGGCGCAGATAATGGGATAGAGAGTCGCCACTGGAGCTCTCCATTAAAACTGGTGTTGGGCGAACCCCACAACATGCTTGTGGGCATCGAGCGATACATATACATGCCTTCTTTGACTGGCTTTTTCTCAAGAAGACGCCCATAGGTATCAAATTCAATCGTCATGTAATCAAGCTCACCCGGTACGCCCTCGTAGCGATGACCTGAGCCCAGTTCAACATACGCTCGACCGTCGTCGTGATGAGTAATGATCTGACCTTTCATGGCGGTTAGGACCGTCCAATCATCATTGGCTTGAGGTTTTTCACGTGGCTGTTCGGCGATAAACACTTCTCTGAGCTCATTTTTCTTTTCGGATAACTCTTCGACGTAAAAGACCAATTTATCACCCTGAAACGAATAAAATCGTCCCTGGTTAAGGCTCCCCAGAAGCACCGTGGGCTCCTCTTGGGCAATCATGTTATCCCTTTGATGTTCAAGGTGGGGGACAACCCAAAGCGTCATGCCCGCTGTAATCACCATCAAGATAACCGATAGGATAAGCCCAAGGTTAACCAACTTAAACCAACTCCCCCCCGTTGAGAAATAAGCCGTAAGCTCATTTTCCACGGAAAAGCGGCCAAAGGTTAAAAGTATGGCCAAATACAAAGCAAGTGGGATTAAAAAGGCAAACAGTTCTGGCAATTGATAGCCAATCAATTGCAACAAAAGGCCCCCTGAGATTTCACCAGAAGCCGCTTTAGCAATTAAACGAACCAACTTGTGCGAGGTTGCCACTAACATTAAGACCACAAACACGGCAAGAAAGGTTCTGACTAAGTCTTTGGCTAAGTACCTTTGTATGATCATGGTTATATTATGTTAGATAACTTATGAGTGAGAAAAACTGCAAGGACAACAGGTATACTATCCAACTCGATCAATGGCTTCAATGCGTGACCTGTTTATATTTTAAACGCTGTCTCATGCGTGTTTGTTTTGCTGGCTTAAGGTACAATATACGGTATCATAATTTTATTATTTTGTTAGTCAGATTAGATTTGTTGGTTGCTGACTAAGTTGATGATTGAGGTTTTTCATGGAATTAAGCGTCAAGAGTGGTAATCCGGAGAAGCAAAGAACAGCTTGCGTGGTTGCTGGGGTTTATGAAACCAGGCGTTTATCTGCAGTGGCAGAGAAAATTGACGATGCCAGTGATGGTTACATCAGTAATATATTGCGCCGCGGCGACATTGAGGGCAAAGCCGGCCAAGTTTTGATGTTGCATAATGTGCCTGGCACCCTAGCCGATCGAGTCTTACTGGTTGGGTGTGGTAAAGAGCGCGACTTATCTGACATGCGATATAAACAAGTTCTTTCGAAAGCATGCGCAGTCCTAAATGATACGGGCTCTATGGAAGCGGTGTCTTATTTGACCGAATTAAACGTCAAAGGTCGCGACATTGATTGGTGCGTTCGGGTGGCGGCTCAGACCAGCTTGAACAGTGTGTACCGTTTTACTGAGCTCAAGTCCACCAAGGACAATTTAAGACGCCCGCTTCGCAAGCTGACCTTCAACGTCCCTACTCGAAAGGATTTGAACCCAGGTGAGCGTGCCTTGACGCAAGGGGCTGCGATGGCCAAAGGCATGGAGTTGACTCGAGATTTGGGCAACTTGCCAGCGAACTTATGCACCCCAACCCATTTGGCCGACACCGCGCATGAATTGGCCAAGACGTATTCTAAGATTTCCACGTCGGTTCTTGAAGAAAAGGACATGAAAGATTTGGGAATGAATTTGGCTCTTTCGGTGACGGCTGGCGCCACAGAGCCGATGAAGCTTATCACGATGGAATACAAAGGCGCGAAAAAAGACGCCAAGCCCATTGTCTTGGTCGGTAAAGGGATTACCTTTGATACTGGGGGTAATTCTTTAAAGCCGCCTGCAAACATGATTGGTATGAAGTTTGATATGTGCGGGGCAGCCACCTGTTTTGGCGTGATGAAAGCTTGTGCTCTGCTCGATTTAAAGGTCAACCTCGTGGTGGTGGTCCCTGCCTGTGAAAACATGCCCGGCCCTAATGCCACCCGACCCGATGACGTCATCACCAGCATGTCCGGTCAAACCGTTGAAATTTTGAATACCGATGCCGAAGGTCGATTAGTGCTTGCCGATGCTTTGACCTATTCAGAGCGTTTTAATCCCGATTGCGTCATCGATGTGGCCACGCTCACCGGCGCGGTTGTCGTCGCTCTTGGTAATGAGGCTACGGCGCTTATGAGCAATCATAATCCATTGGCGCATGAGCTTCTCAATGCCGGGAATGCGATGGCCGATCGTGCTTGGCATATGCCCATCTGGGACGAGTATCACGAATTATTGAACTCGAACGTCGCCGATATGGCCAATATTGGCTCAAAGCCTGTGGCCGGCTCCATCACCGCGGCATGCTTTTTGTCGAAGTTTGCTAAAAAGTATAATTGGGCCCATTTAGATGTGGCTGGCACTGCCGCCACGTTCACAGGACCCAACCGACAAGCCACAGGCCGACCTGTGCCCATGCTTGTCCAATTTATCATCAATCGTATTGAATCGAAGTAAGGTTAATTTTTGCATCATGGATAAAGTCTTTTCACCAGAGAAAATTGAGTCTAAGTGGTACCAATTTTGGGAAGACAGCGAGTTCTTTACCCCTCGCAGTGGGGACGATGCTTATTGCATCATGCTTCCCCCTCCGAACGTAACCGGCTCATTACACATGGGGCATGCGTTTCAAGACACCTTGATGGATACCCTCATTCGTTATCATCGCATGCAGGGTCATCAAACGCTTTGGCAAGCTGGCACCGACCATGCCGGGATCGCCACCCAAATGGTGGTTGAACGTCAATTACTCAAAGAGGGCAAGTCTCGTCATGATTTAGGTCGAGAAGCGTTCGTCAATCGGATTTGGGATTGGAAAGCCGAATCTGGGAACACCATTTACCAGCAGATGCGCCGCTTAGGTGCTTCGGTAGATTGGTCCAGAGAGCGTTTCACGATGGATGATGGGTTGTCTGAGGCAGTCAGAGAAGTCTTTGTTCGATTGTTTGATGAAGGTCTGATTTATCGTGGGAAGCGTCTGGTCAACTGGGATCCAAAACTTCACACGGCGGTGTCTGACTTAGAGGTTATCTCAACCGAAGAGCAAGGCCATTTATGGCACCTGCGTTATCCCATTGAGGGTAGCGAAGAACACATGGTAGTGGCCACGACTCGTCCTGAAACCATGCTTGGAGACAGCGCTGTCGCGGTGCACCCTGAGGACAGCCGATACGCTCATCTTGTGGGTAAACAAATCAAGTTACCCTTGTGCGATAGGCTCATCCCCATCATCGCCGATGACTACGTTGATCCTGAATTTGGTTCAGGCTGCGTTAAAATTACGCCTGCCCATGATTTTAATGACTACGAAGTCGGTCAGCGTCATGATCTGCCTTTGATCAATGTCTTTGATGATAACGCGCACCTCAATGACGATGTGCCACCAGCTTATCGCGGTCTTGAGCGTTATGAAGCAAGAAAGCAAATATTAGCCGATTTAGAGGCTAAAGGTTTAATTGAAAAAATTGATGATCACACCTTAAAAGTACCGCGCGGTGATCGCTCTGGGGTTGTGGTTGAACCTTACTTGACTGATCAGTGGTACGTCAAAACCGCGCCACTGGCAAAACCGGCCATTGAAGCCGTAGAAAATGGAGACATAAAGTTCGTTCCCTCAAATTGGTCAAAAACCTATTTTGAGTGGATGAACAACATCCAAGACTGGTGTATTTCTCGTCAACTATGGTGGGGACATCGTATCCCGGCTTGGTATGACAACGATGGCAACGTCTATGTCGCGGTCAACGAGGTCGAGGCCCGTCAAAAATACCATCTATCCGCGGATGTCGAGCTGTTCCAAGACGAGGACGTGTTGGATACTTGGTTCTCCTCCGCCTTATGGCCCTTCTCTACCCTAGGTTGGCCCGAAAATACGAAAGAGCTTGAAACCTATTACCCAACCTCGGTCTTAGTCACAGGCTTTGACATCATTTTCTTCTGGGTGGCCCGTATGATTATGATGGGGCTTAAATTTACCGATAAAGTGCCGTTCAAGACTGTCTATGTGCATGGTCTGATTCAAGATCCGGAAGGACAAAAGATGTCCAAGTCCAAAGGGAATGTCTTAGATCCCTTAGACTTTATCGATGGCATTGACTTAGATCCGCTGGTGAAAAAACGGACTCAGTTTTTGATGCAGCCTGAAATGGCCAAAAAAGTTGAGAAATTAACCAAAAAGCAATTCCCCGAAGGCATTGATAAACACGGAACCGATCCCCTTCGTTTCACATTCCTAGCTCTAGCGACGACCGGACGTCATATTCGTTTTGATTTGTCTCGTTTAGAAACGTATCGAAACTTCTGTAATAAATTATGGAATGCTTCTCGATATGTGTTTATGCAGCTCGAACAAGTTGAGCCCTCGGATGCAGCGCCTGAGCCAAGCTTAAGCGATCGCTGGATACTCTCACGACTGCAAACGCTCAAAGCCGAAGTAAAACAACATTTTGAAGAGTATCGCTTTGACTTGTTAGCCACAGCCTTGTATGAGTTTACTTGGCATCACCTTTGCGATTGGTATCTGGAACTGTCCAAGCCCATCCTGAACTCAGAAGAATCGACCCCTGGCCAGAAAAAAGCGTGCGCCAATACGTTGATTAAAGTCTTGGATGAGGTGTTGCGCTTGATGCATCCACTCATTCCTTTCATTACGGAAGAAATTTGGCAACGTTTAACCCCTTTCCTCGGTCTTGAAAATCAATCGATTTGCATTCAACCGTACCCGAGCGTGGATCCTTCCCATCAAGATGAAGGGTCTGAGCAAGCGTTGGAATGGGTAAAATCCGCCATCAGCGGCATTCGAAACATTCGTGGTGAGATGAACATCTCCCCAGCCAAACCGTTGGACGTCCTGTATCGCACTGACAATGCCAATGAGCAAAGCATTTTGATGGACAACAAAGCCTTGATTCAATTTGTGGCCAAAGTCGGCACGATTGAGGCCGTCAGCGATCAAAACCTCAATCAATGCGCCACTGCTCTTTGTCATGACACCGAGCTTTTTGTTCAAATCAAAGGCTTGGTGGATGTTGATGCTGAGACCACGCGCCTCAAAAAGGAAATTGATAAGCATCAAAAAGAGCTTTCTCGCTCCAACGCTAAACTTGGCAATGAAAAATTTGTTTCAAGTGCACCGGCTCATATCGTGGACGAGGAGAAACGTCGAGCTGATGAGTCTCAATCCACCATCTCGACCTTACAAAAACGTTTGGACATGATGGAACAATTGAGTGACTGAGCAAGCTCAAGAGCTCTCAAGGGCCATGGCCCGTCTTGTACGCATGGCGTATAAGCGCGGCCATGGTGACTTGCATAAGATGAGTTTGGAGGAAATCCAGGCTTACATTCGCGAGATAGCCCCTCAAACGCCGGCTCATTATGAGTCTTATGACATCACTCCCTCCCAAGACTACCCTCACTTAAAGTATCGCCTGTACCCATGTCCTACCACGAGTACTGGCACGTTGTACTACATACGCTCAAGCGCATTCACCGGGGGAGGCATGATGGATGACACCGATGAATATTGCACATTGCTTGCCCAAAAATGTCAGATGGACGTGCTCAATCTAGGCTTTCGTTTAGCGCCAAAGCATAAATTCCCGACTTTTTTTGATGATTTACGCACCCTAATTGAGGCTATTCAAGCCGATGACTCCGTAGCGCTTCATCCCCGCTCCATCGTTTGGGGAGAGAGCTCAGGCGGCACCATGGCCGCTGGGCTTTGTCATCACATGCCACATCGTTTCGAGGCTCAAGTCCTTGTCTATGGAATGTTTGATTTGGTGACTCCCTACCCATCAAAATCAAGATATGGTTACGGCTATATGATGGATTTGACGATGATTGAATGGCTCAAGCAACAGGTTGTGAGTGACGTCTGGCAAGTCAGTGATTATCGCTTATCCCCTGGCCTTGCCAAAAGCATCCCCCCCCAGCCCAAAACCATCATTTTGAGTGCCGAGTGTGATCCACTCAAAGATGAAACGTTTGCTTACGAACAACGTCTTAAAGCCATGGGCACTGAGGTCGTGCATCGCTGTCAATCTGGGGTCGTTCATGGGTTCATGCGATACGTGCAAAAGCTAAAAGAAGCTCAAGACAGTCTTGATTGGATCATAACTCAGCTAGCACCTTCTCCGGCAAAACTGGAGGGATTGGGATCTCTAGAATCTCCCCCATCAGACGCAACGCTTGAACATGACGGATTTTGATTTTTTCCTCATTGACCAATATGTCAACCAAAGGCTCAAACAACCGTTGCTTGTCCCGATCGGTCAGTTGATTGAGGGTCTGAAACATCGATTGAAGTGAGGGGATGGGATCGGGCGTGGGCGCGATGGACTCAAACCCAAGTTGGCTCATGATCCAATCGAGCTTGATGTCTTTTTTGTAAGATTCAATGTCGGACTCCCCCACGACTCGCTCCAACAGATGCTGTACCTCAAACTGACAATCAGTTAAATGCTTTTCATGCTCAAAAGAGACTCGCTCAACTTTTTCATATAAATGGATCAGCATGAGCTCTTGAACAAAATTCATTGAATCAGGGTAAAACGTACTCATGATCGCGATGGTATCTTTTTGCTGGGTCAGCTCTAAGGTGGCAAATCCGCTCCACACATAATCAATGATTTCAATCAGAGTGTAGGCTTTGAAGGTCTCCAGCACTTCAATTTGATGATCGATGATCATCGTTTGCTGAGGGCTAAAGTGAGCCTCAAGATTGGCCCGTTTTTTATCGTCATGCACATAGCAAAACAACGCTACGAGTAATAATCCTTTTTGCTCAGGGTTTGCGCACACATCACGCAAGTTGGTATCAATCAGGCCTCGAAGCTTACGAGCGAAGACCATGTGCGCATCCGAAGGTTGATTCAAGCCGCCCATAATAAGGGCGGCGGTGGTGACGATGAACTGATTTTGACCTAGAAAATCAAAAGACACTTGAGAAGATTTTTGAGTTGGGGCCCCTGTTGACTCTTGGGTTTGCTGGCGAGGCAATCTATCGTACTGACCGATTGGATCAATCTGGGCAATTCGATAATCCAGCGGTGGGTGAGAGGCCAAAAGCTTGCCAAAAAACATGTTCACAGCAGGCGCAAAACACAAATGGTTTACATCTTCGCTGTGTGTGGATTGAATGGTGGTCCCTTTTTCATGGGCTTGCATGGTCTTGAACGCAGAGACTAATGCATGGGGGTTTCGTGTGTACTGCACTGCGCTGGCATCAGCCAGTAACTCCCTTTTTCTGGAGATAGAGGCTTTGATGAGCCGTCCGAAGAAAAGGCCAATGTATCCCACAACTGTCATGACAAGCCCAATAAGAATAATGGCTAAAATCCCACCACCGCTTGAAGAGCCCCCTCTTGACGTTCTTGAATAACGCATTGAATACATGACGTAGGTTCCCACCTGGCCGATGGCCAGTATGCCACCTAGCAGCCCTATGAGTCGTAAGTTGATTTTAATGTCACTGTGATGCAAATGAGAAAACTCATGCCCAACAACCGCCTGCATTTCATCACGCGTAAACGCTTCAATCGCCCCCTGCGTCACCACCATCACGCTGTCGTGAGCACTTTTGCCCGCAACAAACGCGTTGATGCTCGGCTGATCTAAGACGTACAGTAACGGGGCTGGGGTCCCAGAGGCAATGGCCATTTCATCCACAATGTTACGCAATTGTTTTTCTTTAAAGCTCAAGCCTGTTTCCCCAAGGGGACGTGCGCCAACCCAGTGAGCGATGGTTTGACCACCTTTTCGGATCTGAAAACTACGAATGATGGTGCCGACCGCCACGATGAATATGATCAGCAACGAGCTTGGTACCCACCATGGCTCATAGAGCATGTAAGCAAAAGTGGCGTCGTATTTGGCGATTTCCCAAATCATGAAGAAGATGACCCCGTTGATTACGGCGGTCATCATAAGAATACTCAGAAGAAGTAACCAGATAAGTCTGGCGGATTGAGACTTGGCAACGTCCTGGTGTTCAAAAAAATCCATGGAACACCTTAGCTAAAGGAGACTTTGATGTTTTCCTTGACTTTCTCGTCTTCAACCTCAAAGAAGGTGGCTAAAACGTAACCAAACATGTTGGATACGATAACCGCTGGGAACTGATCACGATACGTATTAAAGGTCATGACCGCATCGTTAAACGCCTGACGGGCAAAGGCAATTTTGTTTTCTGTCGTCGACAGCTCTTCCATCAATTGTTGCATCGTTTGATTGGCTTTTAAATCAGGATAATTCTCCGCCAAGGCTAAAAATCCTGTCATTCGACCGGATAAGACCCCTTCTGCTTTGGCCAGATCGGCCATCGTTTTGGCCTCCCCTGGATTTTGAAGGGCTTTTTGTTCGGCCTTTAAGGCATCCGAGCGGGCCTGCACCACTTGGGTTAAGGTCTCCTTCTCGTACTGCATGTAGCCTTTTGCCGTTTCAATCAAATTTGGAATCAAATCGTAACGTCGCTGCAACTGGACGTCGATTTGCGCAAACGCGTTCACGTAACGGTTTTTAAGTTGGATGAGCTTATTATAGGTAGCCACGCCCCAAATAAGGAGCAAGACAACCAAACCGCCCACTGCAATAGTGATGTACATAGCATTCATAATAAGCTCTCCAAGTTAACCTTCCGTGGGAGGGGGACAGTCGTTACTCGTCAGCCCCGTCCATCGCATCCATTGCTTTTTCTTTCATGTTTTGAGCTTCTTCAGCCATTGAGTCCATGGCATCCCCAGCTGATTTTTTCATATCATCTGCGCTTTCTTTCATTGAATCCATCGCCTCATCAGCGGATTTTTTCATTTCATCTGCGCTTTCTTTCATCGAATCCATGGCTTCATCAGCTTTATCTTGCATCTGCTCGGCCATTGATTTTTCTTCGTCTGCGCCCTCTTCGGCTTTATCCCCACACCCGTAAAATCCAAGGCAAGAAGCAATAATGGCCACAGGCATCCAACGTTTCATCGACATGACTATTCCCCTATAAATGTAGTTAACTATATGAGTATACCTAGATCTCATACTGAAAGAGAACTCTAATCTTAAGAAGATTTTGACCTATCGCGCCCTACTGAGAGCTTGGGTCAGCATAAAGATCATTTATTATTGTAGACACTTGTGGCGTTGAGCGCTTACTCGCCGATCATCTGACCTATGCTGCAATGCATTTGCGCAATGGTTACCATGAGCTTAAAAGCGCCTGGAATATGGCCTGCGATATCTAGTCGACGCCTTGCTCACTCAGGATAGCTTGCCACAGCGACTTACTTTGGGGATTCAGTTTGTCCCGCCAAGTTTTGACTAGCGCGTTATTGTTCGCACGCCAAGGGTGAAAGGATGGCTTAAAATAAGCAAACATGGGTTTGACCAACTGGGTAAACAAACCTGGGCGCGTACCATGGAAACGAAAGGTATCGACCCAAAAACTAAATTTGAGCAGTTGTTTATCTTTTTTCGCCATCACAAACCAGTTATAGAGCCACATCCAACCGATGACACTTGTCACCACAACCATGGCCGCTACTTTCATTCGATAAGTGCCACCTAAGTGGTGGTAAATGTCAAAGGCTACCGACTTGTGCTCAATCTCCTCAATGGCATGCCAGCGCCAAAGGGACTGAGCTTGCGGATGAGCACTCGAAAGCCAAGCTGGATCTCTTAAATGAAAGTCGGAAAAAGAAGCAATTAAATGCTCGGCGCCCATCGTCATGGCCAGCTGAAACATAGGTGAGCATTTGTCGTTCAATCGCTTGCAAAACTCCAGATGCTTTTGCTCGAGTGCTTTGATGGGGTAGTTATGGTTTTCTTCAAGCACTTGGGTAAAGCGCCTGATTTGATGATCATGTTGCGCTTCTTGCCCCAGAAAAGCCTTCATGGCTTTTTCCAAAGGCCCGCCCTTTATGTTTCGGCGAAAGTTCAACACGCTTAGAATAAACAGTCTTTCAAAGCTTGGTGATAAAATGCCTAAGGAGTTGAAAAAATAGGTTAGATTTGGCGTTGCATTCCAATGCTTAGGCAAATCACCATCAAACTCAAACGCAATGCGTTTGGGCTCAAAATCATCTGGACCAAACTCTGTATGGTTTAAGCTCACGCATAACCCCTTTTCCCTGATAAGTCAGATAAAAACCACATCTATAAACTAGCATAAGCCTTTAAAATGATAAACCAAAATACTCTGAATACCGCAAAGCAATTAGTTGGGTGATCAACCTATGCTTTAAAAGGCTTTTTGCCAATGGATAACTTAACTGGTACGTTACGCAAAGATTATAACAGGAGCATCCTATGAAGCAGTTAAACTATTCTCAACTTCATCTTGTTGCCGGTGGAGCCTTTTGTCATGACACAATGATTGATGAGTACGATGTCACTACCGGCATGACAAGAACCGTATCCATTGAAAACGCCGATGGTCAGAAGTACTTTTTGGAGCTGACTCCTACCGGCGCACTGTATGCCGATGGCAGTATCGCCATATCAGGAGCGGGTCGTCTTGATCTTTGCGACTCCATCTACTTCGTCTGTGAAGTTATTCCAGGTGGCCTGCACTACCAACAAAGAAGCGTTTATTGTTTCTAATCCGACCCTTTAAACGCCTACCTTGATGATGCTGATGCATCATCAAGATGATCCTTAGTGTTCTCTTGTCGCCAAAAAGTCAATGTTCGGCCAACGTTCCATCGTTAGATTCAAGTTCACATGCGTAGGGGCAATGTATGTCAACTTATCGCCAGCATCCAAGGCCAAGTTTGAGCTTTGCTTGTCTTGGAAGTCTTTGAGCATTTTTGCATCTTCACAATGAATCCATCGGGCTGTGGCCACTTGGATATGATCATAGACGCATTCAACGTTATACTCGTTGAGTAATCGATGAGCGACCACATCAAACTGCAACACACCCACTGCCCCCAAGATTATCTGGTTGCCCACCAGGGGTCTGAAGACCTGGGTGGCCCCTTCCTCGGACAGCTGGATAAGCCCTTTTTGCAGCGCTTTCATTTTAAGCGGATCTTTGGGACGCACCGCTTTAAACAACTCAGGCGCAAAATTTGGGATCCCTTGGAACTTCATCAGCTCACCTTGGGTGAAGGTATCACCAATCTGAATGGCACCGCGGTTGTATAAGCCAATGATGTCACCCGGGTAGGCTTCTTCAATGTTTTCGCGATCGCCGGCCATGAACGTCAACGCTTTGCTGATGGAGACGTTTTTCTTGGTGCGGCATTGGTGCATTTTAAGCGCTTTGGTGTATTTTCCTGAACACACACGCATGAAAGCGATGCGATCACGGTGTTGAGGATCCATGTTCGCTTGGATTTTAAAGACAAAGCCTGAAAACTTATCTTCATTTGGCTCAACTTCTCTTAAGTTGGTCGCTCGAGCAAGAGGTTTAGGGGCAAAATCGTGCACCGCTCTTAAGATTTCATTCACACCAAAGTTATTAATCGCTGAGCCAAAATAAACCGGTGTCAGGTGGCCCTGAAGGTACTCATCGGCATCAAAGACATGGCCTGCCTCTTTGACCAATTCAAGTTCATCACGAAACTCTTGAATCGTCTCTCCGAAACGCTCATCCAAGATCGGATTATCTAGGCCTTGAATGACCTCCCCTTCTTGCATGACTTCATTTTTTCCGGGCTCAAATAAAATGACTTCATCACGCAGTAAGTGATAAACCCCTTTGAACAGTTTACCCATACCAATCGGCCAGGTCACAGCGGCCGCTTTAATTTTGAGAATGGACTCAATCTCATCCAGCAACTCAACCGGATCACGACCGTCTCGGTCAAGCTTGTTGATGAATGAAATAATGGGGGTTTGTCGAAGACGACAAACTTCCATGAGTTTGATGGTCCGTGGCTCGACCCCTTTTACCGCATCAATCACCATCAACGCCGAATCCACGGCGGTCAACGTACGATAGGTATCCTCAGAGAAGTCCTCGTGCCCTGGGGTATCGAGAAGATTCATGATGCAATCACCAAATGGAAACTGCATGACCGAAGTGGTCACCGAAATCCCTCTTTGCTTTTCAAGCTCCATCCAATCGGAGGTCGCATGACGCTCGGCTTTTCGCCCCTTGACGGTACCCGCCATTTGTATGGCGCCCCCGAATAAAAGCAGCTTTTCAGTCAACGTCGTTTTACCCGCATCGGGGTGAGAAATAATAGCAAAGGTCCTTCGCTTATTCACTTGCTCTAAAAATTGGCTTTCAGCCATACTGCTATATCCTCATCAATTGACAGCTTCTAAGAAAGGTTATTACTCTAGCGGTTTTTGATTAATAAACGCTTTTATCTACCTATTCGCACATATTAAGAACCAAAGAATCACTCATGGACATGTGGTCCAATAGTATAACGAGTTCATCTGAGTCATCAGGACTCTCTAAGGTTGAGACTATTTGCAGGCAATCACTCTGATCTTGAAGGTCAACCTTTATGTTTACTCATTAAAGGAACTGTATACATTTATGTTTACAAAACCCCAAGTAGGATACAGGATTTTGAAGCACGAACGAAGTTCTACCAAATCAACGGGACCTAAAAAAACCATGGTAAAGAATAATGGCTATTAAGTTAACTTTCATATCTTTCCTGAAATATCTTTACCTGAAATAACTTTAATAGGGCAATCCACTAGATAAATGATCAAAAGAGAGCCTTAGCCTGCTGTGATAGAGTGAGAGAGTTCAATCTCATAAGGCAACGCATATGACCCAGGCCCAAGAAGTCATTGAAGCCCCTTCTGTTCACTACAAACCCTTAATAGCTTGTTTAGCGGTAGGCGCCATACTATGGTTTATGCCGGTCCCCACCGAATTAACGCCCCAGGCGTGGCACTTGTTGGTCATTTTCATGGTGACCATCATGGCATTGATTGCTAAACCTTTGCCGATGGGGGCTGTGGCCATCATCGCCATGCTATTTTCCATCCTGTCGCAAACGCTCACCCCCACTCAAACCTTTCTCGCGTTTCAGGAAAAAGTGGTTTGGCTGGTCTTGTTTGCACTGTTCATTGCCAAAGGCTTTGCGGTTACAGGACTGGGCAAGCGGGTCGCCTTGTTTTTCTCGTATTTGCTAGGGCGAAGCTCTTTAGGATTAGGGTACGGACTGATTGCGACAGATTTGATGATTGCACCTGCCACTCCGAGCGTGACAGGCCGGATCGCCGGCATCGTGTTTCCGATTTTAAAGGGGATTTCAAACTCCTATAAAAGTTTTCCCAACACGGACTCAAGCCGTAAAATTGGTGGTTTTTTAACCCTTGTTTCCTTTCAGGGGTGTTGCGTCACATCCAGTATGTTTTTAACGGCGATGGCCGCGAACCCCATCTTGCTAAAACTCACCTTAGATCAAGATTTAGCCTTATCCTGGGGTAAGTGGGCTTTGGCGGCTGTTGTCCCTGGGCTCATCAGTCTTGCCCTGCTCCCGTTGTTGATTTACTTCCTCTATCCTCCTGAAATCAAAAAAACACCGGACGCCCCACAAATTGCCAAGCAACAACTGCATGCTATGGGGCCGATGAGCCCGAAAGAGTGGATCATGTTGGCCACGATTGGTCTGCTTTTGATCTTATGGATATTTGGGCGCCAAATCACGACGATGACGGGGATCCAAATGACTTCCGTGGTGGCTGCCATGATTGGTCTGACCATCCTTTTGCTTACCGGGGTACTCAATTGGAAAAATTTGGTCAAAATGGACTCCGCATGGGAAATCTTTACCTGGTTTTGTGTGCTCATCATGTTGGCCGCTAATTTAAACGAAATGGGTGTGGTTCAATGGTTCTCAGGGCTGGTGGCCACCCGATTTGAAGGGATCCCCTGGACCGTCGCGTTTCCTTGCATCGCGCTTTTGTACTTTTACTCGCATTATTTCTTTGCAAGCTCAACAGCCCATGTGACGTCCATGTTCACGCCCTTTTTAGTGCTAGCCGTCGGCCTTGGCACCCCACCCATGCTTGCCGCGTTTACGCTCATCTTTTTCAGTAATTTATTTGGTGGGATAACACATTATAGCCTTGCTCCAGCCCCTCTTTTATTCGGAGAAGGTTACGTAGACATAAAAGATTGGTGGCGGGTCGGTTTTATTGTTAGCATAGTGAATATTTTGATTTGGTCGACCATTGGCGTGGGCTGGTGGAAGATACTTGGATTTTGGTAATCCCATAAATCAAACATGACATATGATAGATACGAGGAACTTTGATGACTAGCTTAAATGTTGATTTGCCTGATGAAGTCTATGAGGACTTATCCGAGGTTGCCAAACGTTTGAACCAGAGCCCAGAAGAAACCACTCAAATGGCGTTAAGCCTTTTGATGCAATTTGACGCTTTAGACTATGCGTTGATTGGAAGTGCGCGTATGGCCGACGGTGAAGAGACTGTGCCATTGCCTGCCTTGGGCCAAGACTCTGATTTGATGTTGGAGTTTCACCCTCAGGCTTTGGAAGAACTCCAATCTTTGGAAGAAGATGATCAGGTTGAAGTCTTAACTGAATTCATAGAGCGCATTGTCGCTGATGAAGAAGAGCTTGAAGACACTCTCGACCTCGTGATCAACGAAGACGAAGACACTCAAGTCGTGCTATCCAGCTTTGACTTTGGTGACATTGTCTACAAAATTGCCGATCATGTGACCATTTATATGATTGGTTTGCCTGAGCTTGAAGAGTTCAGCGAATATGAAATGGATGAAGACGAAGAGCTTCACTAAAGAAAAGCCCCGAAAGGGGCTTTTTTTATGCTTTCTTTTTAAGCACTCAAAAATCATCGAGGTCGATTCTTTTTAAAGTCCTCATACAAGGTTTGAGCGCCCTCAAGTGCCTTTGGCCCTCCAAGATAAAAGACTGCTCCGGCCAGCCCCGCCGCTCTTAGGATAGGCCTGCCCATAAAGGTCCCAGCCAAAAAGCCGCCTGCTGCAATCAGCGCTTCGCGATCAGTGATGGCAGCCATGTTTCTTAATTGATACATTTTTTTTAAAAGCTCATTGCTGTTCGATTCGTCACCGTCCATGCGCTTCCCCTCAGCCAAGTCATCTTTTTAGGCTATCATGCAAGGACTAACCATGTCAGCCATTAGGAGTTCACCTGATTTTACCTTCTCAAAGACGGGGCTCCAGAGTCAGACTCATCCGGGGCTGGGGGACTGTCATTTACGATATCCTGAAGCAGCCCTGAAAGCTCAGCAATGCTTATTTGATCGACCTCTGAGGCTTCAAACGCGGGAATGATCACGGTCAAATATTCTTGCATTTCATCTACGCTCTCCTGCGTCGGATTACTCTCATTCATTGCATATAGAGCAAGAAGTTTTCCCCATTCTTCTGGAAGAGCGGATTCAAAATCACAACCAGCCTCCTCTAATCTTGCTCCTACAGAGCTTAGAACTTCCAATAATTTTTCATAAATTTCTTTGAGTGTCATTATCGTCTTACCCTATTTCTCGATTGAGTGGTTGGTTCATCATTGGTTGGTTTGCCTGTGACTGGTTTGGCCGCATCTCTAAGCCCCACGCTTTCATTTCGATGTCGTTCAAAGCCGAACATAGTACCTCTGGGAGCACCGGTGTCAACGCTGTGGCGTCGGCTTGAGCTGGGTTCGCCTTCTCGAATGGTTTCGAGTTGAGGAGTGATAGGCGGTGGTCTCTCACCGCCAGAAAAGCTTTGTCGTCGACGAGCCACATTCCCTCTTTGGCGAAGCTGTTCGAGCTCAGGGTTGACAGGGCTGGTGCTACGCGCTCGAGGCTGACCATAATCGGTCGACATGCGACGAACGGTTTCGCTGACGCTGTTGGAGCGTTGTCGGCCCACCTGAGGTTTTTTAATACCAAGGTTTTCACTCATGGTATCCATGCGTTGACAAAGCTTCTGGTAAAGCTCGTTGTCTTGACCTAATTTTTTCTCTACTTGAGGCATCTGGGAAGCCAGATGTTGATGCATCTGCGTTAACGCAGGCGCTAACAGCGTCTGCTTCGCGTAGGAAAAGGCTTTGTCGGGATCATGTCTGTCGTTAAGGTAGTCTTTAATCTCTTCCTCAAATTCAGCCTTTTTATCTTCTGGCATGGCATCAAGAAAATCCATCACTTGGTTAAATTGAGCCGTTAGATTCTGAGTATCATACGTTTGTTCGAGCAAATGCATGTTGTAAAAGGTTTGGGTTAAATAAGGTATGTCCGGTCTCGATGGGTCTTCTTTTTTTAGCTGCATCTGTTTTTGGACAACATCGGCCCATCCCTCGCTCATGTCACACCCAAAATTCACATCAAAATGATTGTCCTTAAGTAAGTCGCCCGTGCACAAAAGACTGCATAATTGGTTTTGAGTTTCGCAGTACACCGGGTTTTTATCGCCTAGACCCGGCACGTACATCAAGGCCGCCCCTTCTGCATTGCAACCATACGGGTTATGCATGTCATACCCATGTTGAAACAGATTATCAATGGTGCCCTCTTTTCGATAGGCATAATTGAGGAGTTGCATTTGAACAAACTGGAAAGGCGATATGCAGCCTGCGCGAGCCAGTTGCGTCTCTGAAACAAATTCTCTGAGACCCTGCTCTTCGATGTTGAGCTCAAGCAAGCACTCATCCATCACATCCAGGTGATGTCCGGCTTCTTTCTTGTCCAGTGCTTGTTGTTGTAGGCGCAAAAGTAAATCATTGGACTTTTTCACCAACATCACCATTTCCATAGGATTGGGCGAAAAAGTGTTGTAGATTTTATGATCGCTGGGTTCACCGCTAAGGGGGATCCCCGTTAGCAGACCATCAATGTCTCCCGAGACAGGGAGTCCACCGTCATCGTTTGAAAAACACCGCACCGGGGTTGGAACCTCACCGTTTTCTTGCAAACGAAACGTAGAGTCTCCTCCGTTTCTTTCCAATTCTATTCGTATTCGCTCGTAGACGTCGTATTGAATACTGCCTCGGTTCGAAGGTGCCAAGGTATCTGGATCTTTCAAATCCACTTGGTGTCGTCTGGAGAGTGTGCTGAACGTGACGTCTTCACCCAATTCCTCAATGGGCATGACAATGCGACGATTGCTGCCTTCGACGGTCATTTCTAGCCATCCTTCGCTGTTATGCACCGTGTCATGACAAATATTGGCCTTCGTAATCTTGCCCTGTGCAATCCATTGATCAAATTCCTCTAAATTTTTAGGCAACGCGATGTTAGGCAGATCATCCGGTCTTAAGCCTTCAACCGCATAGTTGGGCTCCATTTCAGGCCACGACTCATCCAGTTCAATGCAAAACTCACAATCCAAACCACTTTGCTCAAAAACAAGCTTTTCCCCTTCAAGTCGAGCGTTGGTCACGTCGCCCTCTTTTATGCCCTCTAAGAGTTGGTGCAAGGTGACAGGCACGTTGGTTAAGCTCTGACGCTTTTCTTGCACTTTTGCTTTTTGCTTATCGGTTTCAAGATGGGTGATGTCGAGCCCAAAGCATGATTGCAAAAAATTGGGGATGTCCGTGTCTTCGTTGATGTAAGGTGAATATGAGAACTTTTCCCGCAGCGCTTGTTGCTGAGCGTCGGTGAGTTCTATGCTCTCAATGTCGTTGGGATCCGGGTACACGTCATGCAAAATAAGTCCAGCAATGTCTTTTTTATGATGGCCTCGAACATCACCGTTGTCTTTAATGCGCCCGTAATTGGGATTCTCGACCAAAAAACCACGCATCAAATATTGAGTCGAGCTTTTTGATAAATTATTCCCGGCTTTGGGTGAGATGTTAAATTCATAACGGGGTCGATTACCCGCACGAGCCACATAGATGGTGCCATGATGACTTAGGTTTTCGTTAATGCGCGAAGAGAGCTCTTCTGGCACACCCGCTTTGAGCATAGCCGCCTCGCCAGAAACCACATGCATATGTTCTATCTTTAGAGACAGATTAAATCGGGTTTGCTCATCAACGGTTTTTCTCGGGCCAGTATCCATGCGCAACTACAACAATCATACCTTATTTATATGATATCAAACTGACTAATTTGATTCAGTGTTTGTGCTTTTTTTTGCGCGCAGGTACACTAAAAAATACGCCTCTCTTCTAAGAATATTCAATGAAATCAGTACGCTTGCGCTCAATGGCCATCATGACTTTATTGGGAAGTTTTTTCCCAGGCTTCGCATTAGCTGATTGCGATGGCCCGATCAGTCATCTTAGACAATCCGAGGTGCATTCAGACTCACCCACTGATTGTTTAAACCGTCTCCCCTCTAAGCCTGTTTCTGGTAACGAGTGGATTCATCGACACTCGACATTATCTGCGCCCGATCCGACGATGAGTGACAAGCGCCTTTATGGCATCGGGTTTGGTATCAAAGATATTGTTGTGACCCAAGACTTTCCAACCACCATGGGCAATGCGTATTTTGATGATTTCCATCCCAAAGTAAATGCCAAGGTTGTTCAACAATTGTTGGATGAAGGGGCGGTATTAGTCGGCAAGACTAATCTGTTTGAGCTTGCTGCAGGGATTGGATCCAGAAACGATGACTATGGCCATGTGCCCAATGCCCATCATAAGGCGTACATGGCGGGTGGAAGCTCGGGAGGCTCTGGAGTGGCTGTGGCCACTCATCAAGTAAGTTTTGCCTTAGGGACGGACACTGGAGGTTCTGTGCGCCTGCCTGCGGCGTTCAATGGCGTTTATGGTCTGCGACCTTCCCAAGGGCGATACAGTCTCGAGGGGGTGTTGCCCTTGATAGAGGGCTCAGACACCGTTGGTATTTTTGCCAATTTTGTGGACGATGTGGCTCTTATTGATGAACTATTGAGCGGAGACGACCAAGCTTTAGATATGATTGAGCCGGAGCACTTACGATTGGGGCTCCTTGTGTCAGGGTTTGTTGGTCTCGATGAATCCGTGGACAAAAGCGTTCAATCTTATCTTGATGTGTTGACACGCCAGGGCATTAAGCTCATCCCCATTGAGCTCCCCTATGTGGATCATGGGTTAGTTTCGATGAGACGAACGATTGAACAAGATGGGCTCAAGCCCATCATGCGTTTTTTTAGTTCATACGGGGTTGAACTTAATCTTGACCGGTTGTTTGCGGCCATGAAGCAAGAGCAAACCCAAGGTCTCTATAAAATGCTAAAAAACCCATGGATGACCCGGGCACAATTTGATGCGGCATCCAAACAAGCACGCACTCTTATTGAGGCCTATGACTTGGCATTTCATGAACATGAGCTTCATGGCTTTATCCAACCCACGTGCAAGTATCTTCCACAAAAGATGGATGATTTGAGCAATCAAACCGGAAAATATCTGGAAAACACCTTGCTATTAGTGACGTTGGAAGGCCCGGCGTTATCAATGCCGATTGGTGTTGGGCAAGAAGGGATCCCTGTGGGGATAGAGCTTAGCGCGCCAAAAGGCCAAGACCGAGCCCTTCTAAGTGCGGCAAGAGCGCTAGAGACGATCCAATACCATTGAACCTAGAGCCTCATGCGCCCGATGGCATCACACAAACCATCCAGCTGCGCTTGGGGCATCGCTTTCAAACCAGAAGCCACTGCCAACTCATCTGGAATATCCTCGATGGCTTGCTCACAGTGACGTCGATATTGGTGTAAGAAATGATCCCCAACAGGCCAGACACTTGCACAGGGCAAACGCTTTTGCGCCCTTCTTTCAAAATACTCGTCGATCTTTTGCGAAAATACCACTCGCAAGTCAGTATCTGTGAGCGGTGGAAACTCGTGATAATCGTGCACAACCTCTATCAGCTTTCTATCAACTCGGGGGCAATATGACTTTTTCAGTAAGGTAAAACTATCCCCATATTCACTGCAAACCGCCCCAATGTCATGTTTGTATATTCTTGGTCCACGCCCCCACTTTGACACGACTTGCCCATTACTGAATAGACCAAAGTGGACCATTTTAGAGTTTTGATCTTCGCTTTGGGAGTAAACAATCAAGTCCGCATCCATTGGTTCATCCACCACCCGGTATCCCCAGGTTGCAAAATCAGCACCGGGTTGACTCGACTGAGGGTATACAGCATTCGATTTATCGAAAACATATGGATAAGCCACCCATTCTCGCATTTGAGTGAAGGCAAAATCATGACAAAAACCACCTAGGATTGGCATACGCTCATACCAGTAACGTTTATAGTCGTACCCGGCTTGAAAGTAATCTTCACGAGAAAATTTAAACGTTTCATGGACCACTTCAATGCCCAAATAAGTCGTCATAAAAAGATCGGACCACTTTTCACAAGCGTACATGCACTTGCGATAAAAATTAGCTCTTGAACGTAATTTTGCAGGCGTGTAAGTAAATTGTTCTTCAAATAAATCTGGCCAATCCAAGCCTCTTTCGAGCGTTAGACTTGTCAGCCTTTCAATCACTCCTGCTTTTATGTCAACAAACATTTGGGATTGACGTCTTGTACTCAAGGGTCGTTTATCGGTCCCTTTTTTAATCGACTTAGCCAATTTGGCAAAGATGCCATCGCCAAGTTTAAGCAGCTCACTGATCAGCTCCCGCCTATCTGAAGGCGCTAGGGGATGAGCGTCCTCAGGGATGTGCCTTTGGCTGGGGTGTTCCATGGACTGAGAAGCCCCTATGCCTGAGGGGTACACTCGTTGATCATCAGGTTGGACGGATGCGCTGACCTCGTCAGTCATAGAGGCATGTATAACAGGATAGGTGGTCCTACTGGTGGACTCGGCACGGATAATCATAAACGCTCGTTAGGACTGATGTGGTTTAAGTTGTTGCCAAACGGCTCGTTTGACGGACGAATCAGAGTGTATTTTCGTCAGTGTGGCAAGTTCATGAAGCTTGTCGGAGGTAGCTTTAGCGCTTTTACCAAACACCCAAAAATGGGCGCCTTGTTCGATGTGCGCCTCGGCTTTTTGGGTGCTGTGAACGATAAGGACGTCCTCTTTGTTCCATTTTAGCGCTTTCAAGATATTTTGCATGAGCGCTTTTAAAGCCGGTGTCTCATACTCTTTTGGATGCACACAACAGACATGCTTGGGCGCAGGTTGCGCGTTTGTCTGGGGAGTACGCTCGCGTGAGGTGAGTACGTAAAGATCAACCCCCATCTCATCCAAGGTTGCCAGTTGTGTGTGATTCATCAATGCTGCTCGTTTAGTCGGTTTAACGCTTGAACATAAGCTTGGGTTGAGGCAGCCAGTATGTCGGTGCTCGTCCCTTGCCCATGAGCCACCTGTCCAGCCTTCTCAAGACGTATTTTTGCGGTCCCTTGGGCATCGGCTCCTTCGTGCAATGCGTGTACGCTGTACATGCTTAGCGCACTACCGGAAGCCACAATGGCTTCAATGGCATTAAAGGCGGCCTCAACCGGCCCATTGCCTGAGGCCTTGGCATCAAGGGTTTGGTTGTTGTGCGCAATGGTAACACGAACTTGAGGCGTTTCGTTAAACTTAGAAAGCACCTCCAAGTTGACCAGCTTAATAAGATGGTCAGATTTGGTGCGTGTTTGATTGAACAAGCCTACTAAGTCTTCATCAAAGATTTCATGTTTTTTATCGGCCAAGTCTTTAAACTTCTCAAAAGCTTGGATAGGCGCTTTATCATCCTCAAACTCAATGCCTAAATCATGGCATCGTGACTTAAAGGCGGCACGTCCTGAGTGTTTCCCTAAGACCATGCGATTGGTGTCCCAACCGACGTCTTGAGCGCGCATAATTTCATAGGTTTCTCGATTTTTTAACACACCGTCCTGATGAATGCCCGACTCATGGGCGAAGGCGTTGACGCCGACAATGGCTTTGTTGGGTTGGACAGGAAACCCGGTAATGGAGGAAACCAGTCTTGAGCAGTTGAGTATCTGCTCGGTATCAAGCCTGGTTTGCACCTCAAAAATATCTTGTCGAGTGCGAATGGCCATCACAACTTCCTCTAAAGCGGCGTTGCCTGCTCGCTCACCAAGGCCATTGATGGTGCACTCAACTTGTCTTGCTCCGTTTTGCACCCCCGCTAACGAGTTTGCCACAGCCAAGCCTAAATCGTTGTGACAATGCGTGGAGAAGACGGCTTTGTCTGAGTTGGGCGTTTGCTCTATGAGCTTATGAATCATGGCGCCATATTGAGCCGGGAGATTGTACCCCACCGTGTCTGGGATGTTGATGGTGGTGGCGCCCGCCTTAATGACCTGCTCGATGATTCGACAAAGAAAATCAATGTCTGAGCGCCCAGCATCTTCAGGGGAGAACTCAACGTTGTCGGTGTATTGGCGAGCTCTTTGCACCGCTTTGATGGCTCGTTCAATCACCTCGTCAGGCGCCATTTTAAGCTTTTGCTCCATGTGTATTGGCGAGGTGGCAATAAACGTGTGAATGCGTTTATTGCTCGATGCTTTTAACGCTTCTCCAGCCGCATCAATATCAGCATTGACCGAGCGGGCCAGCGCGCAAATAGTGGAATCTTTGATGGTTTCGGCGATGGTTTTTACGGAAGCAAAATCATCTGGGCTTGAGATTGGAAACCCCGCTTCGATGACGTCGACTTTGAGTTTTTCGAGAGCTTTGGCGACGGTGAGCTTTTCTTGGTGCGTCATGGACGCACCCGGGCTTTGCTCACCATCTCGAAGAGTGGTATCAAAAATAATCAAACGATCCTTGTTCATAAGCACTCCTTACTGAGTTGGATCTTGACCTTTCTTCTTTCGGTTGCGCTTGGTCATAAGCGCTTTGACTTTACGATAAAAAGCAGTGGCCGGTCCGGACAGTGTATATAAGGCAAAACAGCCAAACAACACTTGGGGTGGATCTAACGAGATGAAGACGAACAAGATCACGACCAACAACACCGTCACAAACGGCACATTCTTGCGTAAATCTAAATCTTTAAAGCTGTAATAGCGAACGTTGGACACCATCAAGCATCCAGCCAAAAGCGTCACCAGCGCGGCTAAGACCCAAAGCTGTTGACCTGGGACGCCATAATCATGCGCGACCCAAATCATCCCAGCCACAAACCCTGCAGCCGATGGCGAAGGCAAACCCTCAAAATAGGCTGGGTTGGATTGACCAAGCGATGAGTTAAATCGGGCAAGGCGCAATGCTGTGGCGGCCGCATAAAAGAATGCCACTAACCATCCTGGTTTGCCCAAAGACATCAGGCCCCAGTTGTAAGCAACAAGCGATGGCGCTAAGCCAAAAGAGACCACATCGGCTAAAGAATCATACTCAGCCCCAAAGGCACTTTGGGTATTGGTTAAGCGCGCGACGCGCCCATCAATACCGTCCATAACCATGGCCAAAAAAATTGCCACAGCGGCATTATCAAATTCGCCACGCATCGCAGCCACGATGGCGTAGAAGCCGGCAAAAAGGCCACCTGTGGTAAACAAATTAGGCAGCAAATAAATGCCACGACGATTACTTTTATCAAGAGGCTCTAAATCGGATGGTTTAGACATCGTTATATTCCAAAAAACATCAAACGGTCTGTGCTATCATATGGGCAAATTGTGCAAGGCACTCAGGTGCAAATAAGTAGTTTAACTTTCACAGAGCTGTCATAAACCTCTAGTTTACCATGAGTTGCCTAAGTGATTTAACAGCACCGATGAAAACACGGATATTAAGTTAATTAACTTAATGGTTAGGCGAAAGCGAGAAGGTATGACTGAAAACAAAAGGCCCGCCAAGATCATCATTGAGGGCGTCACTGAAGAAGGGAAGACATTTAGGCCGAGTGATTGGGCCGAGCGCATTGGTGGCAGTCTCTCAACCTTTAAAAATCATCGAATCTACTATTCACCCATGCTTCGCCCTTCTTACCGTCGTGGGAATCGATGCGTGGTATTAGATCCAGAGCTCAAAGACTCTAACCCCGAACTTTATGAATATATCCTAAACTTTGCAAAGCAGAACAAATTAAAGATTTGTGGAGAGGATGATGAGGGTCAAGACCAAGATTAGTCTTAGTGCTTTGATTGGATTACTCTTTTTGGGTTCCGCGTCGGCATCGACCTACAAGTGGGTGGATGAGTATGGCAACACTCATTATGGGCAAACGCCGCCACCGGGGGTCCAAGCCCAACAAATCACGCCTGTAAAAGCATCGAGTTCGGCCGCGGATGAAATCAAAGCCATTCATGAGAAAAAGCGACAAAAGGCAGAATCTTTGCAAGCCGAGCAAGAGCGCACCCAGCAGCAAAAACTTCAAGAAGAGCGCGACCGTGTCTGGAAGGCCAATTGTTTAGCCGCAAACACCAAGCTAAAATCATTAGATCGCGAGCGAGTGCGAAAAACTGACGCCCAAGGCCAAAGGGCCTTGATGAGTGACGTCGAAATCGAAGCGCAGCGTCTCAAGGCCAAACAAGAAGTTGAGCTTTTCTGCAATCCGCCGAAATTTGACGAATCAAGCATTCAAGCCCCGCCATCAGCCCCTTAACGCTTGATCCCATAACATCCTTTCGATAAGCTACGCGGCCGTTCAAAATTCGAGTGATGCTATGCATTCTTACGAACAAAAGGCAACCTTGCTAAAAAAGCAGGCGGCTGAAGTCTTAGCCCAACCTTTCATGAGCCTCCCCTTTGAGCCTCATGGCAAACTAATCCCGACTGGAAGTTATGATTTTGATCTGATGGTATGGCCCGATTTAGACTTTAATCTTGAGCTTTTTGAACCGGAAAACGCCATTCAAGCTTATTGCGACATCAGTGCTCAATTGCTCCAAGAGCCCATGATTAAACACGTCAAACTGATCCACTTCACCCAAGACAAAAACCCGAAGATGCCCGTTGGCATGTACATGAACATCAAAACGATGCCGATTGAAGGGGTCGTGTGGAAGATGGATATTTGGGCATTGGAGCCCCCTTTTAAGCTAACGCATCAAACGCTTACCAAAACCATCAAAACGAACCTGAGTCCACAAAAAAGGGCTTTAATTGTGGAGCTCAAGACGTTGATGATGAACGATGGGCGTGTCCCCAAAGGGGGAAGCTTTGAGTTGTATAAAGCCATGTTTGAGAAAAACATCCAAGACAAATCGCAACTCAAAGCTTACTTGAAAGGCTTAGGTTACGCCTTCACTGGCGACGCCATATAGTGCCTTCTGAGGTATCTTCTAAGACGATACCTTTCTCGAGCAAGGTATCTCTAATCTCATCCGATTTTGCCCATTGCTTGTTGGCTCTGGCTTCATTTCTTTGAACAATCAAGGCATCGATATCAAAATCAAGCTCATCCCCTTGCAAAAACTGCTCTGGGTTGGATTCGAGCACGCCAAGGATGCCACCAAGCGCTTTAAGAAGCGAGGCTAGGTCCTCAACCGACTCCCCTGCTTGCTTTTTCGTGTTGATGGCGTGTGCCAGATCAAACAACACACTCAAGGCTTTCGGGGTATTAAAATCATCGTTCATGACGTCAAAAAAGAGTTTGCCTTGTTCGTAGTCTTGGACTTTGGATAGGTCCATGGGCTCCACATCAACCCCTCGAAGCGCGTTGTATAAAGTGGTTAAAGCACTTTTGGCGTTGTCCAACAAATCGGTCGCGTAGTTGACTGGGCTACGGTATTGACTCGATAAAAGGAAGTACCGCACTACCTCGCCTTCGTACTGTTCTAGGATGTCACGAATGGTGAAAAAATTTCCTAAGGATTTAGACATTTTTTCTTTGTTCACCTGAACAAAGCCGACGTGCATCCAAGTGTTGACAAATTTCTCATCAAACGCAGCCTCGGATTGAGCCCGCTCGTTTTCATGATGAGGGAAGGTTAAATCTTGGCCTCCACCATGAATGTCAAAATGATTCCCAAGGCAGTGGGTCGACATGGCTGAGCACTCAATGTGCCACCCTGGGCGCCCCCCGCCCCATGGAGATTCCCAATGAGGTTCGTTTTCTTTGGATTGTTTCCATAAGACAAAATCAAGGGGGTTGCGTTTGGCATCAACCACATCGACTCGCACCCCTGATTGGAGGTTTTCTAGGTCTTTGTGGGCCAAAGCGCCGTAAGAATCAAACGATTCCACAGAAAAGAATAAGTCTTTGTTATCCCCAACGTAGCTTGCGCCTTTGGATTCAAGGCGTTGGCACAAATCAATGATTTGATCGATGTGATCGGTCGCTCTGGGCTCTTGGTCGGGTCTTAAGACGCCCAAGCGAGCCTCGTCTTCATGCATGGCTTCGATAAAGCGCCCGGTAAGCTCAGTATAATGCTCACCCAATTCATTGGCACGATGAATGATTTTATCATCAATGTCGGTGATGTTACGGACGTAAGTGACCTTCCAACCACTGGCTCTTAAGAATCGAACAATCGCATCAAAGGCGACAAACACACGCGCATGACCAAGATGACAGTAATCGTAGACAGTGATCCCACAAACATACAATTTTATCTCACCTTCGGTGATGGGTTTAAACGCTTCTTTTTGCTGACTTTGGGTGTTGTATATTTTCAACATGAAATCGTCACTTTTAAGTTGGTTAAATCATATGTTCCTGGGCTCAGTTACTCGGCATAACCTGGCGAGCTGAGTCATGTCATGATACCCTAGCGCCATGTTAATTCGCTAGGAAATCGAGATGATCATACTACATACCAATCATGGTGACATCACCATCAAGCTTCACAACGACAAAACGCCAAAAACCTGTGAAAATTTCATGGAATACGTCAATTCTGGCTTCTTTGATGGCACAATTTTCCATCGCGTCATTGACGGCTTTGTCATTCAAGGTGGCGGTTTTGAGCCAGGCATGAGCCAAAAAGAGACGCGTGATCCGATTGAAAACGAATCCGACTTAGGGGAGTCCAACAAAAAAGGAACCTTGAGCATGGCTCGCACCATGGACCCTCATTCGGCCAGCTCTCAGTTTTTCATCAACGTCGCCGACAACGTCTTTTTAGATCACCAGCAAAAATCTCACGAAGGTTGGGGCTATTGCGTTTTCGGTGAAGTCAGTGAAGGCATGGATGTGGTCGAAAAAATGGCCAAAGTCCAAACTACGAATAAAAGTGGTCACGAGAATGTGCCTGAAGAAGACATCGTGATTGAGAGCGTTGAAGTCCTTGAAGGCTGAGGCGGTCTTTTTATCGGATTGTCATCTAAGCGATGACAATCCAGCCCTTGTTGAGCTTTTTTGCACCTTCATCCAAAGCCTGCAGCATCAAACGAATGGTTTATACATTCTTGGTGATCTATTTGAGGTCTGGATGGGGGATGACATTAAAACTCAAACCAGTCTTGCAGTTGCCAATACGCTTGAAACACTGGCCCAAAGCGGGACCGACATCTATTTTCAGCACGGCAATCGTGACTTTCTGTTGCACAAACGATTTGCCCAACAATCGGGCATGCATCTTCTGCCGACTTATCATAGCATTCAGGTTTTCGATCAGACCGTTTTGCTGTGTCATGGGGACACCCTTTGCCGCCAGGATGTCCAATACCAACGTTATCGAACCTTTGTGCATCACCCTTTGATCAAACAGATCTACTTGAGCCTACCTCAATCAATAAGACTCAACATCGCTCGTAAACTTCGCGAAAAAAGCAAAGACGCCAAAAGAACCCTTGCTTTGGACATCATGGACGTCAGCGATGATTATGTTGAAAAGACCCTGCTCAAACACAAAGCCCCCATCATGATTCATGGTCATACGCATCGCCCACAAGTCCATGAGCACCATCAAGGCACACGATATGTGCTTGGCGATTGGCATACGGACAATGCGATGGTACTTGTGGCCCAAGAAAAGAGCTTTTCACTCATCAATGCGCTCGATTTGATTTAAATCGACATTCATGACCATCTGCTATGCTCGAGCGAGTTTCATGGATGCCATGAGGCTCAGCCACATGGGCACGAGCCCTACCAAGCTCTAGACTTAAGAGTATTCCGTGATTCTTGGAAGCTCGATGGGATAAGTCCTTGACGTGTCTTCTTCGATTTCCATTTGAGCCTGAGGGGCTGGCTCACGATAAGTAGGCTGGTTATCTTGCTTGCTTGTTTGGTGCAGCCAAAACCCTACGGCCAAGCCAATGACGATAAAGACGATGGCGCGAATGATGCGTGCCTTAGGCCAACCGCTTTTGGTGTTTAGATCTCGATTGTTCTGAAAGTCTTGGCGCATAGTCTTATACCGTATTCTTTAGTTCTTTTAATTATAGATCTCAACCTTTCCCAATTAAAGGCCCTATGAGCTCATCATCTTTTGCTCAATCCAGTCAATTTCTTGTGGGCTGAATCCTGCCTTGGCACGCGAGTTTTTCTCGATGGGTGGTCTTAAGACGCCTTGGGCGTACTTTTCAATTAATTGTTCAAACGTGATCAGAGGATCTAATTGGTTTTGTTGACAAACATAATTAAACCAGCGATTCCCAATCTCCACGTGCTTGATTTCATCTCGCATGATGATATCCAATAAGCTCGCCGCATTGGGATCACGATGTTTGAGCTTGTTGGCGATTTGAGGTGCCACATCTAACCCTCTTGCCTCCATGATCCGAGGGACACAACCCATACGCTCAATCACATTGTTTTTGGTCTTTTGAGCCAACTCCCAAAGCCCATTATGAGCAGGATAATCACCGTAGTCAGCCCCTAAAGCATTGAGGTGCGTGTTGAGCAGATTAAAGTGATAAGCCTCTTCTTTCGCCACAAGCAACCAATCCTCATAATATGAATCTGGCATGTCTTGAAAGCGGTAGGCGGCGTCCAAAGCCAGATTGATGGCGTTGTACTCAATATGAGCCAGAGCATGGATAAGGGCTTTTCGCCCTTCGAGGCTTTTCATATCCCGGGTCTGACACTCTTTAGGGCTGACCAAGCGTAACGATGAAGGCAGGGCAACTGAGCACGCGGAGTCCACTTCAACGGGCTGCTTAGATAAAAGGCCTTGATGATAGTCATGGAAGAGTTGAAAGGTTTGTTGAACCTTTTGGGTTTTGTCTTCTAAAGAGAGAATGTTTTTACAGCGTTGAAACAGAGAGTCGACCATATCGTACACAATTACCAAAGTCAGTTTAATTAATCTAAAATTAAGTCATAGAGCACAGAGGCAAGAGGATACCATGGATAACTCATTAAAAGCATATGAAGGGGTCACCCAGGCGTTGTCGTATCTTGCCGATCAGACATACAGCCCCGCTCAAATTGAGGCTCTTGGTATTTATTTGGCCGATTTATCCAAGTCGATGGATGATCTGGATGTGAATAAGCATTTTATGCATCAAAAAGAGATCATTGAGAAGCTTGATGTTTTGTTTACCTTTGCTCACCAACACCAGTCTGAGCAAGCACTTATCCAAAATCTCTACGTTGAGATAGATAATCTACTTGCTCAATTGTGTGGCCTTCAAGGCGGTAGCGTTAGTTTTTAGCCTGTTTAACGAACACGATGGCCTCTTGCTCGAGTTTTGCAAGCACGATGTCACCTCCTCCAAAGGATCCTTTTAAGATCTCTTGAGAAAGTGGGTTTTCCAGTTGCTGACGGATCACCCGCTTCAATGGTCTGGCCCCATAAACCGGATCAAACCCAGCCTGCCCAAGTTTTTGAATCACCTCAGGTGTAAACTCAAGATGAATGTCTTTGGCCTGTAAACGCTCTTTAAGCAACTCCAACTGGATCCCACAAATTTTCTCGATGTGGGCTTGCTCCAGCGAATGAAAGACCACCATTTCATCGATGCGGTTGATGAACTCGGGTTTGAAATGATCCGTAAGCTTTGAAAAAACGGTCGATTTCATCTGTTCATAGGGCTCACCGGCCATCGACTGGATGGTTTGTGCCCCAATGTTCGAAGTCATGACAATCACGGCGTTTCTAAAATCCACGGTGCGACCTTGCGAGTCGGTGAGCCGTCCGTCATCGAGTACCTGAAGTAAGATGTTAAAGACATCAGGGTGCGCTTTTTCAACTTCATCGAGCAAAATAATGCTGTAAGGTCGACGTCGAACCGCTTCCGTCAAATACCCCCCTTCTTCGTAACCGACGTAGCCAGGAGGGGCGCCCACTAATCTCGAGACGGCGTGTTTTTCCATAAACTCTGACATATCGATTCGAACCATGGCGGACTCAGTATCGAACATGAAAGACGCTAAGGCTTTGCACAGCTCAGTCTTGCCAACCCCAGTAGGGCCTAGGAATAAAAAAGAGCCAATCGGTGATTGCGGATCGGACAAGCCAGCTCTGGAGCGACGAATGGCGTTTGAGACCACTTGCAGGGCCTCAGACTGACCCACCACTCGCTCACCCAAGACGCTTTCCATACCAAGAAGCTTTTCACGTTCACCTTCAAGCATTTTGCTGACGGGGATCCCAGTCCATTTTGAGACAACGTGAGCGATTTCCTCATCCCCTACTTTATTCACGAGCAAGGTCATCTCAGTGGTCTGAGCTTCGTTGGCCGCCGCCAATTGTTTTTCAAGCTCAGGAATGCGCCCGTATTGAAGCTCCGAGACTCGAGCCAAATCACCGGCTCGCTTGGCCGCGTCCATAGCATTTTTGACTTGTTCAAGCTCTTCTTTGATGGTTTTCTCACCCTGTACGGCCGCTTTTTCAGCTTTCCAAACTTCTTCGAGTTGACTGTACTCCCCCTCGAGTTGAGCGATGGTTGCCTCTAACTCTTTGAGCGCTTGTTGGGACGATGAGTCCGTTTCTTTTTTAAGGGCTTCTCGCTCAATTTTATGCTTGATGAGCTTGCGCTCTAATTTATCGAGAGGTTCTGGTTTCGAATCAATGCTCATACGAATACGAGAGGCAGCCTCATCAATCAAATCAATGGCTTTATCGGGCAACATGCGATCGGTGATGTAGCGCTCTGAAAGTCGGGCGGCGGCAATGATTGCAGAATCAGTGATCTCAACCCCATGATGAATCTCGTAGCGTTCTTTCAAGCCTCTTAATATGGCAATGGTGTCTTCACTTGATGGCTCGCCGACGTATACCTTTTGAAAACGACGTTCTAAAGCGGCGTCTTTTTCGATGAACTGACGATACTCATCGAGCGTCGTTGCTCCTACACAATGGAGCTCACCCCTGGCAAGAGCCGGTTTAAGCATGTTTCCAGCATCCATCGCACCATCCGCTTTCCCTGCCCCCACCATGGTGTGGATTTCATCGATGAAAAGAATGATTTGTCCTTCTTGCTTGGATAAGTCTTTGAGTACGGCTTTTAATCGCTCCTCAAATTCACCCCTGAATTTTGCACCTGCAATAAGAGCCGCCAAATCCAATGATAAGACTCGCTTGCCTTTCAAGCCTTCGGGCACTTCATGATTGATAATGCGTTGAGCCAAACCTTCGACAATCGCAGTTTTTCCCACACCTGGCTCCCCAATAAGGACCGGGTTGTTTTTCGTGCGTCTTTGCAGCACTTGAATGGTTCGTCTGATTTCTTCATCGCGCCCAATGACTGGATCAAGTTTTCCTTGCTCTGCTCTCTCGGTTAAATCAATGGTGTATTTATCAAGGGCTTGTCGATTGTCTTCGGCGTTTTGATCGGACACCACTTCACCACCACGAACTTCATCAATGGCTTTTTCAAGCTTAGCTTGAGTGACATCGCATTGAGCCAAAATCTTGCCTGCATGGCCTTTGTCTTGAGCAAGAGCTAAAAGAAAAAGCTCACTGGATATAAAGGCATCTTTGCGCTCTTGAGCGTATTTGTCGGTTAAGTTGAGTAATCGATTAAGTTCAGGGCTTACGGTCACATCCCCGGTTTGTTGGCCAACAACGGGTAACTGCTCAAGCGCCTCTTGAACCATCGAACGCAGCTTTGGCACATTGGTTCCCGCATTGCGCAAAATGTTGGCTGTAAATGCGCCTTCTTGATCTAAAAAGGCTGCAAGGATATGAATCGGTTCTATCGTTGGATTTGCTCGCCCTACAGCAAGACTTTGAGCATCGGCCAAAGCGGCCTGAAATTTGTTGGTGAACTTATCAATTCTCATGGTTACCCCCATTCGATTTCTATAGAACCAATATGAGGATAATCATTGAAAATTCAAGGGATGGCTAAGGCTTTAAATCTGGGCTCTCAGTAGCCTTTAATGTTAATGGATCACTAAACGAGTCCATCCATGCCTGATAGATCTCATCCAGATCAGTGTTTTCGTTTGCGCTCTTGCCTATCCATGAAAGCTGCTCAGTGTCAAACAATGGTGTTATAGGGCATAAACCCCCATGAGAAAAGGGATTCATCTGTTCATGTCGAGCTTCTTGCTCGACCCCAATATGCTCATCGACAAGTTCGCAGACAAGATGATTAGCAGGAAATTGTTCCTCAACAAGCTCCTCCATACGATGCTGCTTATCACGCTCTTTCAGGATCGCATTTTCTTGTTCCAACTCGCTCACTCTTGCTTCAAGCACTTTGACTTTTTGCGCATCGCTAAAAGCATCATAAGCCATCAGTCTCGTTTCACATAAAGGACTTGATGATGGCATCGAACAGACAAGGGCATTGATAAGTGTCCGTACTTGTTGAGATAGAGACTCATTTTCTTTTCTCATTTTTTCTATGATTAACCCCATCTTGTCGATGGAGGATTTAAACGATGATTCTGCCCTATTTATGCTATTTGATTCATCTTCAACGTCTGACGGTTGATTCGTCTTAACGGTTTGTGTATTGGGCTGAACTGGGCTCCAAAAGTCAGTCGTTTTTTTGATTCGTTGAGAACGACGTTTTGATTTAGATTTTTCTTTATTCGATGATTTTGTACCAGCCATGATATTGCCTAGATTGCTTTTTTAACGAGTAATGGTTATCGAAGACAGCTCAAGATAAATCTTTCGCACTCTTCATGATGGGGTTTTGTCATTTTTGGAAGTGAAAGAGGTTGATGAAGTCCATACAGTTTGGTAAACGGAGATGGGTAAGGACTTTTGACACTAAGCTCTGTGTTTTCTTGCATCTGAGCTTGCATATCCTTGTTTTGTTTTTCCAATTCCAAACGACGCTTCTCTGAGTCGGCAAGTTTTTGCTCAAGAAATCTTTGATTTCCAAGCGTGGCTTCAAGTTTCGACTGTAGCGTTTGACACTCTCTTTCTAGATGATAGATTTTTTGGCGACTCTTCATATGATGCAATTCATGCGCTTGATCGAGAGCTCTAAAGTACTCGCGTTGAAGCTCGCCCGAGTTTGTCTGAACTTGGGCAATCATTGATTCAAGGTACTCAATTTTTCTTTCTAGGGCTATTTCATCACGACTCTCTATCACGCTGCTCTCACAGATCACGCTTCTTGAAAACGATGAATCTTCCTCGCCCGCTTGATGTTCCCTTGGTGTTCTGGACATGATGATATCCCCTGTTTTTCCCTTGTTCAGTGCCGTTGCTCGGTGAGTGATGATTAAAAAAAGAAAGTCTTCTACTTTAGAAATTGCGCAACCCATCTTTCAGAACTTTGGGATGCTTGTGCCTCATTGGACGGTATCATTCGAATCGTAGGTGCGCCCATAAAAGGATCAGGTGCCGTATTGCCTCGAAGGCGTTGATATTTGTTTTGGCGTTTTATGGCATCCATTTCAAATCTCAACGAAAGATTTTCTTCACGAAGCCTGCTTTTATCGCCATCGCATTCAGCTAACGCTTCTTCTAGCTGGTTAATTCTCTTTTTAAGTTTTAATAACTCATCCTCTTGTTTTTCAAGCTCTGCTTTTTTACTTAAGTTTTCTTGTTGTAGTTTAAGGTTTTCGGATATAGCAAGGTCTCGATAATACAGAGCATCTCTATAAAATTGATAAACTTGAATAAATGCGATAGAGAACACATGGCCTTTAGTGGCATGCCTTTGAAGCTCAATCACATGTCTTGGCTCTAATCGGGTAAAAGCATCAAAGGATTTAAGTACCATGGATAGCGCTGAAGATATGCTTGTTGTTACTTTTACCAATGCATTTTTGACCAAACTGATGGGTGCGGGAACGGGCTCTTGCTTGACTTGAACTTTGCTTGATTTAGCTTTAGGTAATTCATCCCCCAAGTACTCATCAAGGTTGACCATTTCCTCGTGTAAGGATGGTTTTTTTCTTTTGCGTGTTGATTTTCTTGGTTTAACGTCGTGATTTTCTTTGAGTCGCCCTCTTTCGGGCGACTCGGTACTGCTGGGCATATTACTTATTCTTCTAATTTTAAATCGGCTGGCACAAAGGTCATAACCTCTGCCATTTGAAACATGGAGGCCACCCAATCTGGTTTATAAAACGCATAAATAGGTTTAGAGTCTGGTACGATTCTCTGTTGTTTTAGACCTGTAATCAGTTTTTGATACTGTTGATCCAGTTGAGACTGAGTCATATCCCCAGAAAAGGACACCGCAGCAAAGGTCTGAGCTGGCAGAACCAACACTTCAATCCTTTCATCATTCTGCTTTGGAAGGGGTTCTGTTCGATACTTCTCTGGCATCAACATGTACACTTTCCAACGATTTGAAGTGCGTTCATCCTCTTGCACAAAAATTGGCGCATGCATCGGGATTGTTTTAGCAAAATTATTACCGCCATTGAAGTAATCGGTGAGAATCTTCTCGCCTTCTTGTTTGGCCGCCAGCATATTTTCTTGCAACGTCACTTGTGCCACTAAGATAGAGGGATAGCTGCGAAGCTCAAGCATGTCATTGGACCCTGTGGTCTGATACTCAACCAGAGTCTCAAGACCTGCATTCATGTGCTTAAACCCGACCGCACCAACAACTGCCACTCCCAAAGCGACCACCGCAGGAATACCAAACTTAATCCACGTCTTCATATACCATCCTTAGTAAACTGATTAACTGAAACAGACTTGAGTTTATGTTCTAATATTAGCAAATCAAAGAGGTATGTCTATTATTTCAGCCTAGAAAAACTCAGTAATGCACGAGCCGCAGACTCATCTTTTTGGGCCGAAGTCGTTTGTATGTCCAACTCATGCATCAATTCCTTGTAATACATTTTCCATGGGTTTTTCATGCAATACCCAACAAACTCATCATAGCTATCAGCCACATTTTCGTTTGCCCAGCAAATCGGCTGTTTTAGACCAAATCGTTGTCCCCACCATTGCTTCTTATGGTCGCGATACGCTTGCTTTTGGTGCTCGGACACTTCGATGGGAAAATGGACCGGCTCCATGTTGATCATCGCATCCGTTGCTTGCCTCTTAAGGCTATCCAGGCTATTCGCATCCATCTCGCGAATTTTCTGGGCAAACGCATTCATGATCATTGGGGCGGTATCACTTACTACGATTTGGGGATTCAATGGTCTGACTTCAGGAATATCAAAATAAGGATGGCCAAGCACCATATAAATACTTCTTTGTGCAATCCCTTTGGCACATGAAGGATTATCAAGTCTCCCATCGTCCAAAGCCTTGCTTGAAGGTCCATCATTGTCGTTAGCATCGATTCGTCGTTGAAATCCTGCATCCATGTTATGGGCTCGACAAAGCTCGGCTAAGATGTCGACAAAGTTACTCAGAATGCTCGCCCTATCCCAACCTGGTAATGGGGTAACCGCCTCATCGGTACAAGCGTAAAACATCAATTGAAATAAATATTTTTTATCATCGGGAATGTCTGCACAAGTGGCTCGCCAGTGATCAACCACGGTATTGCCATCATGGGGGTTTTCAATCTCATAACCATATTGTTCCTCACACGCATATTCCGCGTTTGGGTCAATCAAAGGGTTTACAGGCAACAAATATCGATATGCGGTATGAACCGGGTGACTTAAATAGGCATCCACATCGCTCGTACTTAATTGTTCTCGACTTTCAGGGCCTAAGTCCAGAGGGAGTGCCCTGCCTTGCTCGTCTAAGGCCGGGCACTCATTGTAGAGTTGGGCAAGGTGAACTAGGATGACATCAATCCCTTGCTCTGCGGGTTTTAATTGACTTGCGTAATGGGTGATAAGAGGCTCACATAAGGCAATTTGCTCATAACTAAGTTGCTTCATCGCACTTTCAGAATAACTAACATTATTGTTCGCATTCAATGCTTCTGTGTGTATTTCCCGTAAATGATCTAGAGAAAACCCTTGGTTTTTCAAAAAAGCCAGAGCTAATATATTCTGCTCCTTAGCAAGCGGGCTCACCAAGGGGCCCGGTGTCGCCTCAAAGTGCGCTTTCACTTTAGGGTGCAAAAATAATTGCGCTAAAAAGGGGACTGAAAGATCACTATTTTGTATCCAAAATACGCTTTTGGTTAAAAACGCATCAACAAGCAATTCATGGCTAAGAAGCACTTTAAGGCAACGAGGATTTTCGCTAAAAAATACGACTTCAATCACATCATCACAATTAGCGGAGTGGATTTTAAGCCGTGATTGAACTTGCTCATTTTTCAAGAACACATCGAAAACATGAAATAGATCACTTTCAACCATTTGCTCTAGGAGTTTATAAATACACGACCATTCATACTTTTCAAGGTACATGTCGAGCACCTGAGCAAAGTGGATCTCATCTTTAGAATACATCGTGGAAAAAAGCACATCCTCGAGTTGCTGCTTAGATAGAATATTTTTCTTGGCCAAAACAGTAAGCAGATTATAACTTCTATGCTCATAGGCATAATCAAAAATTTCAGTGACTTTTTGGACATCATCCGATGAGAGGGGTATTTTCTCTTGCTCAATGGCTGCCGCAAAAAAAGCGTCCATAGGTTCAGATAAGCACACATCAACCCAGCTGTTACCGGGCTTGAGCAAGGTGCTTTCAAGGAGTCTTTGGAGGTAAGGGCTATTTAGGCAGGCTTTGGCGATCATTTCAGATCGTAGAATCGCGCACACATTATAATAGGCGTTACGACTCTCACAGGCTTTTTCAACCAACCAATCAACGTGGGCATGAATTTGCCCAGCCATCGTCGCCTCTTGAAGCAGCAAGCTCAGTGCATTGCTCGAATGAGCGCATGCCTTTTCAAAAAGTTCTTTGGTTATCTCAGTCGACGCTATTTTAGAAGCAAAGCGGTTTGGGAGGTTTTCGGGGATTAAAAGCTGCTCGACCTTGTGAACGTTGTTTATCCTAATAGCCTCCTTTAGACACTTACTCCATTGTCTAAAGGTTAATGGCTGAGAACGGTTTAGTGTTGGCGTGTTGAGCATGTCCTAATCCTAGCAATGGTCGCCATACGGCCACTCATTGCACTGGTTCGATGTGAAAACAAATGATTCTTTTGGGTGCATATTTGGCTGTCCAGGACCTCAGCGACTCGGTCTTTAAGCAAACGTAAGGCTATGGCGCCTAAATCGCACAAGTACTTACTCTCTTGGGGTACAAAACAACCCTCAAGAGCTTTATCCAAGTTCAAAAAGGCATCGCGAACCTCTGGGCCGACCTCAAACACTTGGGGGCCTATACGGGGCCCAAGCCACACCAAGGTTTCATCGGGGGTCACAAAGGCTTGATCGAGTGCTTGATCTAATATGCCTGCCGCAAGCCCTCGCCATCCAGCATGGACAACGGACACAAAAGTCCCTGACTTGTTGGTCAAAACCACAGGCAGACAATCCGCCGTTAAGACCGCAATGGCTGTATCGGGCTTCATGGTGTAAAGACCATCAGCTTCAAGGGGGTTATCTGAAGCTTCAACGACAGTGGTACCATGCACCTGGTTCATGAAATGGAGTTTACTGATGCCCAAGTCATTTTTTAGCATGGCTCGATTTTCTTGAGCAAACGCCTGATGCCCTTTGAAGGGCGAGACATTAAAGTCTCGAAGCTTGGTGCCGGTTTTAATAAATCTTGGGGTGGTCACTACCTCAATATGACTTGGGGCACTCCAGTGAGGTCGGATGTACTCAATCATAATGCATCTTCTTTACGCAAATGCGCTAACACTTGCTCAAACGACTCTGGGATTGGCGCATCAAACTCGACGTACTCACCGGTAATCGGGTGAGCAAATCCAAGCTGATAAGCGTGCAACAGTTGAGATTTCGTGTGCTCTAAAGCTTGTTTTAGCGCGTCCGAGCTTCTTTTCGGAAACTTTGGCTTGGCCCCATAAAGGGTATCGCCAACGATGGGATGTCCAATGTGGCTCATGTGAACTCTGATTTGATGAGTGCGCCCTGTTTCAAGCTTTACGTCGAGTAAACTGTAGGTACTAAACTTTTCTTTGACGGTAAAATGGGTGATGGCTTCTTTACCATCGTCGGCAACGGCCATTTTCAGTCGATTTCTGGGGTGACGATTCATCATGGTATGAACGGTTTTGCCACAGACCAACTGACCTTGAACCAACGCTTGGTATTTACGATGGACATCACGCCTTTGAAGCGCATCCACCAATTTGTGATGAGCCTCCAAGCTTTTAGCCACGACCATCAAACCTGTGGTGTCTTTGTCGAGGCGGTGAACGATGCCGGCTCTTGGCAAAGCCTTGAGCAAAGGACAGTGATAAATAAGCCCGTTCAATAGGGTATTGGATTCGTTTCCAGCGGCCGGATGAACCACGCAATGAGTGGGCTTATTGACCACAAGCACATCATCGTCTTCAAAAACAATGTCTAAGTCCATCTTTTGAGGCTCTAGGCTCTCATCTTCGACAACGTCAACATCTAAAACCACCTGCTCGCACCCTTTGACTTTGATTTTTGGGTTCATGGCTTGGCCATCCACCAAAATAGCCCCCTGTTTGAGCCATTGGGTTAGTTTCGCGCGAGAATACTGAGACCAGACCACAGAGAGAGCTTTATCCAAGCGCTGCCCTTCGAGTTCTTCCGTAAATTGTGCTGATTCATGAATATGGCGCATATCGACTGCTTATCTTAAAAAGCAAACATTCTAACACACAGATCTAGCCCCACAAACGCTTAACCAGTGTGGTAAAATTGCATGCCCTAGAGGCCTAGGATAGACTCTGTTAACTTAGCACGGGCACAAAATAAGCCCCTGTTTTTTATCACAATTTGAAAAGTGTAGAAATAGCATGAGACACGCACTATTAAGAAAGTTAGCTATATTGGCTTTGGTTGGGCTCTCAGGCTGTGCGTCCATGGATGAGCAAACCAAGTACGATGGGCAAACGGCCAGCCAACTCTATGAAAAAGGCACCGAGTTGGCCAAAAAAGAACGATTTTTGGATGCTGCCGATACCTTTGAGGCCTTAGAGGCTCGTTACCCTTTTGGTGAGTATGCCGATAAAGCCAAACTTGGCGAAATATATTGCCATTTTATGAACAACGACAACCCTCAGACTTTAGCATCGGCGGAGCGTTTTATTAAGATACAGCCCCGCCACCCTCATGTGGATTATGCCTATTACATGAAGGGCTTGGCCCACTATCAGGAAGCGTTTGGTTTGTACGCAAGGTATATGCCATTTAACCGAGCGCTCAGAGATGTGGATTCGGTCGAGCAGTCTTATCGTGTGTTTGGTGAGCTCATTGATCGTTACCCGGCCAGTGATTACGCGCCAGATGCCAAAAAACGTATGGTCTATTTGCGCAATGTTTTGGCAGAAAACGAAGTGGTTGGAGCCCGATTTTACATCAAGCGTGAAGCGTACCTTGCCGCGGCCAATCGCGCTCAATACGTCGTTGTTCATTTTGACCAAAGTCCTTGGGTTGAAGAAGCGCTCTACATTCAGGCATATGCCTACGATAAACTTAATTTAGATAAGCTCTCGAGCGATGCCAAACGAGTCTTGGCGTTGAATTTCCCTGAGTCTCATTACTTAAACGAACTAGCATAAGAGGTTCTCATGCGCACGTCCAAGCTGTTGCTTGCCACCGTCAAAGAAACGCCTGCTGATGCCGAGCTAGCCTCGCATCAGCTCATGATACGAGCGGGCATGATCCGAAAGCTCGCTTCCGGTCTGTACACCTGGCTACCCTTAGGGTTTAAAGTACTCAAAAAAGTTGAGGCCATCGTTCGCGAAGAAATGGACAAAAGCGGCGCTCAAGAGATGTTAATGAGTAACATTCAACCCAAAGAGTTATGGGAGCAAAGTGGACGCTGGGACGTGTTTGGACCACAACTGCTAAAAATGGAAGATCGGCACGGACGTGATTTTTGCTTTGGCCCCACCCATGAAGAAGTCATTACTGATTTTGTTAAGCGTGATTTAAAAAGCTACAAACAATTACCAGCTACTTTTTATCAAATCCAAACTAAGTTCCGAGATGAGATTCGTCCGCGTTTTGGAGTAATGAGGGCTCGTGAATTTCTCATGAAAGATGCCTATTCGTTTGATGTTGATGTGGACGGGATGGAAAAATCTTACGCGTTGATGCATCAAGCCTACTCCAACATTTTTACTCGTCTGCACTTAACCTTCCGATGCGTATTGGCTGATACTGGTGCTATTGGTGGCAGCGCCTCACAAGAGTTTCATGTGCTCGCTGACTCGGGTGAAGATGAAATTTTCTACTCGGATGGAAGTGATTACGCCGCCAACGTTGAGTTTGCGACCGCGCTCATCCCTGAGTCTGATGAGGCTCCGAAAGACATGGGATTGGCGGACACCCCAGGCATTCAGACCGTGCCTGAGCAAGCAAAATTTATGAATATTCCAGAGTCGTCTATCATCAAAACACTTCTCGTTAAAGGGGCTGAACACGAGTGTGTGGCTTTGCTGATTAGTGGGGATGATGAGCTCAATGAGATCAAGGCTCAGAATCACCCTTTGGTCGATGTGCCTTTGCAAAAAATCGATGAAGTTCAATTTGAAGCCATTGCCGGATGCAAACCGGGGTTTGTGGGTCCCAAAGATTTGAATGTCCCTGTGGTGTGTGATCCAAAAGTTGCCGCCATGGTGAACTTCTCTTGTGGTGCAAATCAAGACGATAAACACTATGTGAATCTAAACTGGGACCGCGATTTACCTAAACCAAGCGAAATTTTTGATTTAAGAACCGTTAAGGAAGGTGATTTATCGCCTGATGGCCAAGGCCAACTTAAAATGTGCCGCGGCATCGAAGTTGGGCATATCTTCCAGCTGGGGGATAAGTATTCGCAAAGCATGCAAGCACTTATTTTAAACGAGCAAGGAAAAGCGCAAACCATGCAAATGGGTTGTTATGGCATTGGCGTATCACGCATTGTCGCGGCAGCGATTGAACAAAATCATGATGATCGAGGCATCATCTGGCCTGAAACCATCGCCCCGTTTAAAATTGCTCTTGTGCCCATGAACTACCATAAGTCTCATCGTGTCCAAGAAGCCATTGACGAGCTGTATGCTCAAATGGTTGAGGCTGGTATGGACGTCTTATTGGATGATCGCAAAGAGCGCCCAGGGGTCTTGTTTGCCGATCTCGATTTAATCGGTATCCCTCATCGAATCGTACTCGGTGAAAAAGGTTTAGATGCGGGTGTGTGTGAATACAAGGCGCGTAATCAAGAAGAAAAAGTAGACGTAAAGCTTGATGATATCTTAAGCTTTATTCAGTCTAAGCTTGCCTAACGGCAAAGCAAGACAAAAAAAAGGCCGCAATGCGGCCTTTTTTAATTAAGCAACCGATTCAGGGCTGATGTCAAAGAAGATTTCAGCACGACGGTTTTTAGCGAAAGCTAGCTCAGAGCCATCTAAGTCAACTGGGTTTTCAGAACCAAAGCTAAAGACTTCGATGTTATCGGTTGGAACGCCTTTTTCAGTCAAGTAGCTAGCGACTGATTGCGCACGACGCTCACCTAAAGCGACGTTGTAAGAAGCACGACCGCGTGAATCAGTGTGACCTTCTACACGAATCTTCGCGTTAGGGTTGTCTTCCAACAACAAAGCAAAACGATCTAATTCCGCTTTTGCATCATCGCTTAACTGGGAGTTGTCAAACTCGAAGTAGTAAGCACTAGAAATGATCTGAGTGCGTGCTTGCGCTGGAATTTCAGCAACAGTCTCACCAGAAACGACATCTTTGCTCGCGTGGCCGTGCTTGTAAGTACCGCAAGCGCCAAGTGTCAAAGCAACACCAGCAACCGCACCGTATTTCATGAGTTGAGATAATTTCATCAGAACTTCCTTCATGGTTATCATTGTTTTGCAAAGGCAAGTTACCGATTTTTTAGCTCAAAATCAACCAGTTTAGTAACGGATCATAAAATCAGAAAACCCTTCGTTGGCGCACTCTTCTACCAAGACGTTGGTAACATGAGCGCGTGGCGGACCATCATTCAGCCATTTTTCAAACTCGTCAAGTTGGTCTTCGGGACCACAAGCCACACACTCAACATGCCCCTCAGGCAAGTTTCGCACGTAGCCTACTAATTGATATTGATTGGCCATGGTTTGAGTGTTGGCTCGAAAAAACACGCCTTGAACCTTACCTTGAATCACGTATTTGCGACAAATAATCATGCAAGATCCTCAAAACGTGCTTTAATCGACTCTGCAGTTTGCAAACCAACCAATGGTTTGAGCCACTTGCCCTCAGGCGTCAGAATAAACGTGGTTGGTACCCCGTTGTATTCAGGCAAAGCCAACTGATCCTTTGGATATTGAGTTAACACATCGTATTCAATGTTGAGCTGAGTGATTAATGTAGAGAGAGTTTTTTCATCAAGATGATCAATATTAATACCGATGACTTTTGCCTGTGTGAGCTCATCGTTTATTTGGTTAAGATGTGGAATTTCTTGTCGACAGGGTGAACACCAGCTTGCCCACAAATTAACGACTAAATACTTTTCGTTAGGCACCTGAATCGAGTGACCTTGAATGCTTTGAAGTTGCGTGCTGGATGCAGAAGGTTTACTGTCACATCCATGTAAAGTCATCGACATCGCGACAACAAGAGCTAAGCACTTTGCTTTTTGATAGAATCGCATGATGTTTGCACAACGCCTAATTGATTGATTGGGAGACCATTATGAGTCAAGTAACCATTTTTCACAACAATCGCTGTTCAAAATCTAGACAGACTTTGAAGCTTATTGAGGACGCTGGCATTGAGCCCAAAATAGTCCCCTATTTAGAAAACCCGCCATCAAAAACCCAGTTAAAAAAAGTATTATCTTTGCTTGGGTTGTCTCCAAGAGAGCTATGCCGTAAAAACGAAGCAGATTATAAACAAGCAGGTTTTTTAGATGACTCTTTAAGCAAAGATGAGCTGATTGCTTTGATGGTAGAGCATCCAAAAGTGATTGAGCGCCCCATCGTTGTGGTGGGTGATAAAGCCGTGCTAGGCCGTCCCCCTGAAAATGTTTTGGAGATATTACCGTGAGTGATCCGTTTGTCTTAATCTTGTATTACTCGAGACATGGCTCAACGTTAAATCTGGCTCGTGAAGTGGCTATGGGCCTTGAAAAGCAAGGCATCGCTTCAAAGCTTAAAACAGTACCTGAAGTGAGCATCACTGGCAGCATCCCTGAGCAAGGCGATGGGCCTGGCTTTGTCACTAAAAAAGATTTACAAGCCTGCTCAGGGCTCGTGCTTGGCTCACCTACGCGTTTTGGGAATATGGCCGCTCCCTTAAAGTACTTTATCGACAGCACCTCTGATATTTGGTTAAGTGGTGGTCTGATCGATAAACCTGCTGGGGTGTTTACAAGCTCATCAAGCATGCATGGTGGCCAAGAGACCACGCTTATGTCGATGATGCTCCCTCTTTTGCACCATGGAGCCACCATTGTTGGAGTCCCCTACTCTGAACCAAGTTTGTCACAAACCGATCTGGGCGGTAGCCCCTATGGAGCTTCCCATGTGGCTGGAGAGGCAAATCAGAATCCCGTCAGTGCCCATGAAATCGCGATTGCTCAAGCCTTAGGGCAACGAGTGGGCGCTTTGGTGAAAAAACTCCACACCTAGCCAAATCTAAGACAAAAAAAACCAGAGCTTAGCTCTGGTTTTTCGTTTCCTTCATTTAGGCTTTGAAGGCTTTCGCAAGGCCCCCCAATAAAGCGGGCCCATGCTGCAATGCTGCTTGGATAGGATCATCTTGCATCTGTTGAAGCAAATCAAACCCTGGCATAAACCCTCTTTGTCGTGACATCGATGGCGCGGCTTGCGCTTCGAGATCTGGCTCATGGCTTGAGCTTGCTGGTTGCTTGCCTTTACGATCGACACTGGCTGATCGTTTTGGTTTTTTGCTTTGTTCCATCATGGTGCCAAACAGACCAAACAAGCCTTTAAAGAATCCACCAATCATCTTGACGACAGGCTTAGGCAAAAATAATGATGCAAACCCTTCAATAAAGCCAAACATAGCTTTGGGCAAGACTTTAGCCATGGCTGAGTATTGATCATTCCCCTCCCCGACCGACTGGTTAAAGGCTTTATAAAGGCCACTGAAGAAGTGCATGAGCCATTCAATGGGATTTTTCTTCTTATCTGAGCTTTGATTTGCTCGTGAGGAGAATAAGTGGTCAAAAGGTGACGCTTGTTTTGGCGTGTTTGTAGCCTCGAGCTCACCTTCGAGTATTCTGGCCCGACGAAACGCTTGTTGGAACAAACCCTCTTTTTGATTTTCATCACTGCAGTCAACTATTTTCGCTTGAATCGCACGAAGTTCATTGAGTGCATCGATGAGCTTTTTGTTTTTGGCATAAAGTGCATCACGATTTTTAAGCTCGTCATTCGTTAAATCACGCCCTTCATACGCGTCACATTGTTCGTGGTTTTCTTCATAGGCCATGTCGAATTTATCAATGATTTGAGCAAGCCTATCGTGTTGTTTTTGTACTTTGAGCCTATTTTTCTCTCTAACATAGTACCTTTGAAAATCTTGTTTATCCGCACGAATGCCTTGGCGAATGTGCTCAATTTCTACCTCGCAGGCCTCAAGCGCTCTTTTCTTATCTTCACCGTTTGAGCGTTGAGCGATGGAAACCCACTCATCGACGGCCTCAATGATCCTTTGTTGAAAGTCGATTTGAATCTCAAAATGATCTTTTACCGCCTGACGTAGCTCACTTGGGATCTGTTGAAGGGCTTCAAGTCTTTTATTAAGTTCGTCTACTACGACGCTTGCCTGTTGCTTGGCTTGATTCAATGTCTCTATGCTTACCATGTCAGTCTCCTAAACCATCTTGATTTAAGTTAACATAATGGTTTAAAAACAGTTAGATACAACCGCCCGCGTGTGTTTATTTGTTGATGAACGGTTACTCACAACCCTCAAAACAGATTTTAAACGGTTTCATTAAAAAGGTGTGCATGAGCACGAAACCTACAACGCCAGGAAAACCAAACTGGAGTACCGGAGTACTCCTAATCCGGAGATGATTATACGTTTGAACCTATTTGAGTTTTAAGAAAAACTTAGGACTTTGGCTTTCTGGCGTATTTGGCGTAGCGAAAGCGGCGCACCTTGGTGAAGGTATCCCAGTCGTACTCCCCTCGGTCACTGCTGGGATGGCTATCGCTGGGAATGCTCTAGCCTCACTGGCCCTAGCGCTTGCAAGTGCAGCCGTGGGAAAAGTCATTGGATCCTGTGGCTCAACAGGGATAGTGAACGCTGGGAACGCTTTAGCCTCACCAGCCCTAGCACTTGCAAGTGCAGCCATTGGACAAGTCATTGGAACCTGTGGCTCAACAGGGATAGTGAACGCTGGGAATGCTGTAGCCTCACCAGCTCTGGCGCTTGCAAGTTCAGCCATTGGAATCTGTGACTCACAAGCCATAGTAAACGCAGGGAACGCTCTTGCCTCACCTGCCCTAGCGGTTGTGGGTGCAGCCATAGGGTAAGCTCTATCGTCCATGGGAAGTTCAGCGACGATAACCTCCAAACCCTCATCAAGATCACTTTGGGGTAGCGTTCTTTGTCGTTTTGCGCAGGGCTCGCGATCGAGCATATGCTCTTCATCAAGCAACATGATGAAACCAATGTTTGGCGAAACACACGCTCGCGTCTCTCTTAACGTATTACGAGCATCCTGATAGCTATATTCATAGGTTTTCATCATATAATCTAAAACCACAGTGGCTGAACGTGAAATACCTGCATGACAATGAACAAGGACGTTGTTACCCTCATTGGATAAATGAGCTTTAATCAGCTCTGAAGTTTGCGCTAAAATGCTTTTCATCGTTTGTATGGATTCAACATCACTGGCATCATTGAGGGGAAAATGATGATAGCTGACACCTTCAACCGGCTCATTCACCGGGTCTAGTGTCAATGAGATTACCATCGTAAATTGATTTTCTTGCACATAGTTGGCACGACTCGCATTCACATCACCAATGAAGAGTCTTGTTCTTTCTCCGTCGACAATGACCTCATTCGAACACGCTCTTTGTGCTTTTTCGCGATCAAAAACATCGCCCTCCCAATTATCAGATTGAGAAGGAACGTTGATTTTTAATCCACCACGTTTGCGTTTTTTTGGTTTTGGTTTTGAATTGAATTTGGTATTTCTCATGGGCTAGCGCTCCGTAAACTTTTTGCTTACCCCAATTATACAAGTTAACCAACTTAATTCGAAGGGGTAAGATCCGCACCCATCTGAGGTTTGTACCCACTTATCAGCCCACTCTTAAACAAGGCATTTCTTTTAACTGATCATCAAGGATTTGGGCAAAAAAACAAGTATTTATAACACATTTTACTTATTTTTTAGCTTATCACGAATTAAGCATGGGTATGTTTACTTTTAAAGCCTGATTGCAAGATGCGCTTAGTTCATAAGTTTAATGAAAGGGATAGGAGGAGCCCTATCCCGACTTGGTTTTGTTTTTCAATGGTTAAGCTTGAATCGTCATGCTCTGAGCGCATGCTTGAATCACCGCCGCAACTCTTACTGCATGTTGGATGGTTTGAGGGGCTACGTTTTCTTTTTCGAGTGTCGCCACATGCGCTTTAATGCACATACCGCACCCGTTGATTGCGGACACGGCTAGACTCATGAGTTCGAAATCGGTTTTCTCGACCCCAGGGCTCCCAATCACTTGCATGCGTAAATTAGCAGGCAATTGAGCGTACGCGTTATCCTCGCTTAGATGGACAAATCGATAGTACACATTATTCATGCTCATGATTGAAGCACACGCTTTAGCTGCTTGGAGCATATTCTCTTGCAAGTGCGTTTTCGCCAGAGCCTCTAGTTGCTCAATCAGCGGCTCATGCTGGGTGGCATAGGCGCACGAAAGCGCCACCATCCATGTTTGAGCTTGATTCATGTCCTTGGCCTCCTCAGACTCAAGGACTTTTCCTAAGTTAATTTTGATGTCTTTCGCAAACTCTGGAATAGAGGTTTTGAGTGCTTTTAACATAATCCCTCCTAAGCCGCTTTCGTGGCTTTTTTCAAATCTATGGTGGTATCCCCTTTGTTCCAATTGCAAGGGCATAGCTCATCGGTCTGAAGTGCATCCAAAATACGAAGGACTTCTTTTGGATTACGCCCAACGCTTAAATCTGTCACCATGCTAAACCGAATGATGTGATCGGGATCAACAATAAAGACAGCACGTTGTGATACCCCCTCTTGCGAGTCCAATATCCCCAACGCCTCTGAGAGTTCACGCTTAACGTCGGAGACCAGGGGGATCGTCAAATCACGAAGTTCTTCTTGGTGCTTTCTCCATGCCCAGTGAGTGAATTCACTGTCGCAACTGACCGCCAGCAAACTGCTTTCGCGATCTTGAAACTCTTCATGCAGCTCATCAAAAGCGGCGATTTCTGTTGGGCAGACAAAGGTAAAGTCTTTGGGGTAAAAGAACATGGTCATCCATTTGCCTTGATGCTCGCGCAAGCTGATGTCAGTGAACACGTTATCAATGGTCATGTCCTCAAAAGGAAGTCCTTGGACGGCCTTAAGCTCAAAATCTGGAAAAATGTCACCCACTCTTTTCATAGGTTGTCTCCGTTGTCGTTGGTGTGTTTGCCTCACACTTCAATCTTAGAGTTGAGGGGTTTATATGTAAAATTGATTGTTGCTATACTATCGATAGATATCATCAATGGAAAAACCATGAACTTAAGAGATATGGACTATCTGGTTGCGGTTGCGCACCATAAAAGTTTCTCCAAGGCTGCCAATGCTTGCCATGTGAGCCAGCCGACCTTGTCGAGTCAGGTTAAAAAAATTGAACAACGGCTTGGGGCCCAAATATTTGAACGCTCCAATAAGAGCGTGATGGTAACGAGTGTGGGTCATGCCATTATAGAATGTGCCCAAGCGGTGCTAGAACAAGTGGAGCGAATGGAGCAACTTGCAAAGCTCCAGCAAGATCCGCTCAGTGGTCCGTGTCACATCGGGGCCTTCCCCACCTTGGCCCCTTATGTATTCCCTCGCATTTTAGGCGCATTAAAGACGCAACTACCCAACATCGAATGGTTCTTCGTAGAAGAAAAAACACAGGTGCTCATCGAGCGATTTGAACAAGGTCAGATTGATTTAGCCTTGCTTGCCAAACCGGTTGAGTCTGACAAGCTTGAATTTATAAGCTTATTTGATGATCCGTTTGTGATTGGCGTACCCGATGATCACCCATTAGCGGAACGGAATGAATTGGATATAGAGCATCTAAGGGCCCATGAAATCTTGCTGTTGGAGGATGGGCATTGTCTACGAGATCAAGCCATGGAAGTGTGTCACAGGCTTGGGACCCAATACAACAAAGGGTTTCAAGCCACTAGCCTGGAAACCTTAAGGCAAATGGTCAAAGCTGGCACGGCCGTCACTTTGTTTCCAACGATAAGCCTGGCGGGTCACACCCAAATCAAAACGATTCCATTCAAGCCTCCAGCTCCGACAAGAACCATCGGCCTTTGTTATCGAAAAACCTACGCCAACCTAGAGCTTGTCAATAGGATAAAAGACTTACTGACCGATCATTTTCAAACAAAACCCAAACAAGCTTGTCAAAAAGAGCTTGTCTGCTAAACCTCTTCCTTATTCAAGCCTTTTTTAGTTTTGATTAAGGGAATAAATAGTATCGACTGGGCTTGCCTCGCAATATGGCTCTAAACCGCATGCGATCGGTGTATTTTGCATAAGAGCTTCGATGCGTTCTCTGTCTTTTCTTAGTATCAGAACCAGACTTTGGCGTATCCCTAGTGTCTTTTAGCGGGCAAAGTGAATCAATCAAACGCAAAGCACGCTGATAGTAGTCATGCTTGTAAGCATACGTTAACGAGCAAGCCGCAAGAGATGAAAATGTCACTGAGCCGGCTAGTACGAATAACAAACGTGAATGAGTCCATAAAGTCGCCCCAGAAAAAAACAAGCCAACACCAGTCATCGTTGCCATTGTGGCTGCAGCAGTGGCTGGGTGCGTATGGGCTGCACTTTTGAGATAAGCACATGCTTTGCGGTAGTTAAAAAGAAGGTGTGGTTCAGTCATAACTCCTCCAAACCCTAGGACAAAAAAAGCCGAGAGAAAATCTCGGCTTTTAAATCCTAAAGGATGTTATTTAGCGGCGGCGCGAGCACGAGCACGAGCACCACGAGTTCGACTAGCAGCTGTCGTTAAGCCTAGCTCGACAGCCTCTTGAGTTAACTTGTCACTCTCTTTTGATTCTTTAAGATCTGACTGTATACGTGAAGTCATGCGAGACTCTTTAGCATCGGTAAGGCCTAAAGCAACTCCGGCACGCTCAACAAAGTTATGATCGCTTGAGTACTTCAATGAAGCGGCAGCAGCTGTGGCAAACACACTTGACCCTAAAGCGCCAACAAAGAAACGAGCCACTGTCAAAGCGACACCCGCGCTTGCATACAAACCACCAGCCGCGAAAGAAAACGTCAAGGCTGTGGCGTAAGGACGCTCAACGACGGCATCTTTTAAATAAGCAAGTGAGCTTTGAGCGCTTTCTAAAGCAGTGTTTAAGTATTTCATGTAAACCTCTTGAGTAAACCAACAAAATTTGAATAGTTAGTATAAAGACTCACATGCCTGATGCAACGGTTTTTTGTGAAGTGAATTCATTTATTATTAAAAAAGACCAAAAACCCAACGCGAATTCCAAGATTTGTCCCATTTTGTTCGAAAAACGCGACGATAACCGTTATTTTTTATTAGTTAACCAAGTTATTTTTTGTCAGTTGGTAGACCAAAATGTGAGTGACTTATTAGTAATGAAGCACTTGTTTCACGAAGGGAATGGTTAATTTTCTTTGATAGGTAAGAGAGGCTTTGTCCAGAGTATCCAAAGCTTTAAAGAGCTCGCCCATGGAGCGAGGGGCACGAAGAAGAATAAAACGGGCCACGTCTTCGGGCAAATCTAAGCCTTTGAGTCGGGCTTTGTTAATCAACGCCAGGCGTTTATCTTCATCGGTCAATGACACAAGATGGTACACGGTGCCCCACCCTAGACGAGTGCGCAAATCAGGGAGTTGAATATCAATAGTACCTGGGGGCTTATCACCGCTGATCAGAATGTGTTTATCTTTGGCTCGAAGACGGTTGTAAAGATGAAAAATCGCCTCTTCCCATTCCGTACCCGCCACTTTATCCACATCATCGAGGCACACGAGATCAAGTCGCTCTAGCCCCTCTAAGTCGGTAACCGAGTAGTGCTCATGTTCTTTTAGCGGTAAATAGATAGCACGCATGCGATTGAAGGTGGCCATCTGACAGGCACCTTGCAACAGATGGCTTTTCCCGACCGTATCGCCGCCCCAAAGATAGACGCAAAATTCACCAAGTCCTTGCGCGATGTGCCTGACCTGCTGGTAGGCAACGTGGTTATCACCAGGTACATAGTTATCCAACTCAGCCATGTCTGGCAAAGTTAAACTCAAGGCCATTTGACCCTGTTCACCCATCGCACTACTCATGAATAACTCTTAACTACTTCGCGCCAAATTCAATATTGGCTCTTTGAACAACACATACAGCATGGCCGCAACCGGGATAGACAATAACACACCCACCAAACCAAACAACTGCCCACCGGCTAAAATGGCAAAAATAACCGCCACGGGGTGGAGGCCAAGTTTATCGCCCATCAAGGTGGGGGTTAAAACCATTCCCTCAATAAGCTGACCAACTCCAAAAACAACGACCACCCAAAAGTAGAGCATGGGATCTCCACCTTGGCTTAACGCGACCACCATTGTGGCCACAAAGCCACAGATGGTTCCCAAGTAGGGAACAATGCTCAAAAGCCCGGCGCTCAGACCCAAAAGTAAGGAAAACTTAATCCCAATTAAGGACAGACCGGTGGCGTAAATAAGACCTAAGCAGGCCATTACCGTCAATTGACCACGAAGAAACGCCCCCATCACTTCATCGCACTTACGGATGTAACCAATAAGCTGAGTTTGTTTTGATTTGGGGATAAGTAATGACACGCCTGATGTTAATTTATGCCAATCTCGCATCAAATAAAAAGTGACCACAACCACCAAAGCAACGTTGATTCCCCAATGGATCAAAGCAAGCCCTGATTTAAAAAGCCATTGCCCCATCAAGGCAAAAAAGTTGGTGGCCTTGCCCCAGTGGACCATGACTTTTTCTTGAAGCTCACTAAAGTCGACGGTGGCAAGCTTGATCCCAAACAACTGCTCCAATCTTGGGATCGCTTGTTGTTGCAACCAATCTAAGATCGCGGGCATCGCAACCATCAGATCTTGAGCTTGATGGTAAAATTTAGGCACCAAGTACAACACTAAAACGACCAAAACCAAAGCCGCTAAGGCAAAAACAAGGATCACTGCCAAGGTGCGAGGCACCTTTTCAAAAGCACACAGCTTTTCTAAAACAGGGTTCAGTAAATACGCCAGCCCTGCTGCCAACAAAAAGGGCGTGAGCACTGGAGCAAGTTCAATAAGCAACCAACCCAGAACATAAAGCCCAAGCAGTGCAAAAACAAAATAAATCCCTTTTTGAATGTCATTCATTATTGATATCTCACTGGCACGTAACGATAACGAATGTCCGATTCGCGACTGGTTTGCGCCAACTGAACCAGGTTATCATCCCAGGTCATGGCTTTGGCAATATGATTCGAGTCGCTGCCTTTTTTAGGCAAAATCTCAAAGACTGTGCTGGTGCCCGATACGTTAGCGACGCTGACCGACTCCACCACACTCAGACTTTCCAATAACTTTTTCACTTTAGCGTAATCGTCCACCGAGTGGATGTCATCAACCGCGACCAAAAGAGACTGCCCATCGCCATCTTCAACTTGAAGCGCATACAACTCGGCTAAATGATTGACCGCCTGCTCAACCCCCTGCTTAATCGAATCATGCATACCTACTTGTTGGTGGGACCAGCTTTGCTCTTTGCCATCAATCAACAAACGCCAGGTCGCATTCCAACCCGTTTGCGCTTTGCTGATTTTTGCCACCAACACCCCGTCGTAATCGTAACGCTCAGAGGCCTTTTTTAGCGCACTGGGAAAACTGGAACTGATGTCGGTAACCGTAACTCGACTCATGTCTTCTAAATCAAGTAAAGGCACGACCAAGGGAATGCCTCGCTCTTGAGCGGTTTGATCCACCAACGACACCACGCTTGGATCGGAGTCAGTCCCCACAAGACGTCGTCCTTGGCCATCCTCAATCGCAAGCCAAACCACCACCACGGGTCGATTATTGCCCCATATCGGAAACTTCGCCTCTTTTAATAACGACTGAACCAACCCAGGCGAAAAGGTCGCCTCGAGCTTATCGCCAGTCATCCCATACTGTTGGACATATTTATTGGGCGAGTTTAACGCCTCTTGAACGATGGGACTTTGTATGATTTGTGGGTTACCACTGACTCGGGTTAACACCTGCTCTAACCCTTGACGCAATAGCTCCTCGTTTTGGACTCGTTTGTCATTGACAATCGCAGACTCATATAAACGATCAACCACCAACGCATTCGCGTTGGCCCCAAAAAGTAAGCTTGCAAACAATAAGGAAGCAGTCGCTGTACGCTTTTTCATGTGGTACCTCGTGTTCAGTGATGAACTTATTATGCCTCTATGTGGTATGGGGGGAAACCCTATGCCACGTGCATCCTTGGTTTGGTTAGGTGTCGTGGACGAATTTAGTTTAAGATAGCCCTTTTAGTCAGAGGGACAGGTTATGACTGAGAGCCTAACGTACGAGAAAGCGGGTGTTGATGTTGAGAAAGGGAATCAATTTGTGCAAAACATCAAACCCTTGGTGAACAAGACCACGCTCCCTGGCGTTCTTGGTCAGCTTGGTGGCTTTGGTGCTTTTTTTGAGCTGCCTAAAGACGAGTACGAGCAACCGGTCATGGTCAGCTGTACCGATGGCGTAGGCACAAAGTTAAAACTTGCGATCGAGTTGGGGATTCATCATACCATTGGGATTGATTGCGTTGCGATGAGCGCGAACGATTGTGTGGTGTCTGGGGCCAAGCCCTTATGGTTTTTAGATTATTTTGCCACCGGTAAGCTTGATGTTGAGGTGGCCACGCAAGTGGTTCGAGGGATTTGTGAAGGTTGTATGGAATCTGGCATGAGTCTTATCGGAGGTGAGACTGCCGAAATGCCGGGCATGTATCAATCCGAGGATTATGATTTAGCTGGCTTTTGCGTGGGGGTGGTTGAGAAAAGCCGCATCATTGATGGTCATACGATCAGCGATGGGGATGTTCTAGTTGGGCTGGCCTCCAGTGGCTTGCACTCCAATGGGTTTTCTCTGGCGCGCAAAGTCATCGAAGTGGCCGGAGTAGATTTATCGCTGCCTTTTGATCGCTCCACCCTTGGGCAAGCTTTGCTTACCCCCACAAGGCTTTACGTCAAATCCTTAACCGCCTGCGCCAACCAGTCGCTTTTTGAAGGGGCGAGTCACATCACAGGCGGCGGCTTTGGGGATAATATTTCACGTATGTTGCCCAAAGGGCTGGGCGCTGAAATTGATTTAGATAGCTTTGAGCTGCCTGCCATCATGCGCTGGTTAAAAGAGCACGGTAATCTTAGTGAAAAGACGATGTTGTCGACCTTTAATTGCGGGGTTGGCATGTGCATTGTGGTAAAACCATCTAATCTTGAAAGAGCCATGGAAGTGCTCGAAGCTCATCATGAGCACGCGTTTGTCATGGGTAAGATTCACCTATCTAACCAACCAGTGACATATAAGGGACGATTATGAAGGTTGTGATTCTCATCGGAGGAGAAGGATCAAACGCTCAAGCCATTTTAAAGCGCGTGGCAACAAAAGAGTTGGACATTGAGGTCGTGAGAGTCATCTCTCATAACCATGGGGCCAAAGGGCTTGAAAAAGCTCAAGCGCTCGGTGTTGATACCATGACGGTGGCTCACAAAGATTTTGCCACCAAAGAAGCCTTTGAAAACGCCCTGAAACAAGCCATCTTAGCTTGTGAGGCTGAGTTGATTATCTTGGCCGGTTTTATGCGCGTATTGTCTGCGGATTTTATCCGCGCTTTTCCCGATCAGATCATCAACATTCACCCCTCCCTTTTACCTGATTACAAAGGGCTAAACACGCACCAGCGTGTTTTAGAGGCCAGAGAAACCCATCATGGTGTCTCGATTCACATGGTCACCGAAGAGCTTGATTCAGGCACCATTTTAGCCCAAGCAAAAATAGCGGTTGGACCTGAGGATACCGCTCAAACCCTTAAGCTGCGCGTACAAGAAATTGAGCATTTGCTCTATCCTCATGTGATTCGCTGGTTTGTGCAAGAGCGTTTGTCCACCCGAAAGAATCGACTGTATTTAGACGGCAATCAAATCCCACCTAAAGGATGCTTGATTGAATTTACTGAGAAGGAAAAACAATTATGATGGTCACTTATCGATTCCGTACCTTGTTGGCAGCAGGCCTTGCGTGGTTTTTGAGCATGAGCGCCATGGCTGGCATCGATACCAAACCCTCAGACTTATTGCCCTTTAACCCCTACTCGGCCCGGTATGTCGTCAAATGGCATGGGATCAAAGGTGGGGAATCTTTGCATCGACTGGTTCGACGAGACGATGGCATTTATGCCGTTGAGTCCATCACTGAGCCTTATCTCAAAGTCCTTCCCTTTCGCTACGTGGAAAAAACGAGCTTTCGATACAGCGACGGCAAGATCATCCCTAGACTCTATATGTACGACATGAAAGAAGGTCGTCGAGTAAAAAATGGCAACGTTTTCTTCGACTGGCAAGAAAACTTAGTCTTTAAAAAAGGCAACAAAGACCCATGGTCGCAAACGATCACAGAAGAGCTCTCAAGCATTCAAGACAAACTCACTCATGCCGTAAAGCTTCGATTGGACTTGATGGAAGATGCTACCCCAAGAACCCTCACCTACACCGTGGCCGAAGACGATGAAATTAAACCTTATGTCTTTAAAATCGAAGGCCAGGAAGTGCTGAATACGGCCATCGGTCGCATCAACGCTTTGCGGGTTTTACACACCACCAAAAAAGAGCGATTTACCCTGATGTGGCTGAGCATGGACCACGATTATCTGCCCATCAAAGTCGAGCATTATCGAGAGGGCTCTAAAGTGGGATCGGGTGAAATTAAGTCGTACCAGCCCAACGCCTGAATTTGCAGTGCATCATACTTTTTTTTAATGCATGGATGGTCTAGTATCTAAACAGAAAGGATAAGGAAACAGTCATGGGGCAAGCCAGAGAAGCGTTGTTGGATTTGGTCAACCAGTTCAACGAGGTTCACGAGCAAGCTCAGGGCTATGCCTACGAGTCCCCACCATACGAGGCCTACTTTTCCATGGTTGAGCGATTAAGCACATTCATCGTTGAGGGGTTTGAATCTGGGGCTCTGGAGGCAAAAGACCTATTTGACACCCAGCTGGACTTAAAGCGATTGTTTGCGACCAACAAAAATGAACAAGTCGTTCATCGCTGTGATGCCATCTTCCCACGCATAGAGAAGGCGCTGAAAGCGTATTGCCAAAGCTAGTCTTTTCTATCCTCTGCACGAAAAGCTTAACTTCGGTTAAGCTTTTTTTTTGTGGGTACGGTAATCTATGAGAAGACTTAGGTTGGTTTGAGCTGCGCTCTTTCTCAACTGAAGTAAACAAAAACAACGACTTTAGGACACCCTTTTCACCCAAGGCGTCCTAAGCAACAATCAAGGTAATCCATGGCTAATCCAAATCTAACCGATCTGCTTCAAGAGTATGTACTATGCGCACTTAACGAGTGCATGCGCTATCAAACCAAGGTGGATCATGATTCAGGCACGATTGAATTTAAACACGAAGCCATCCGTGAGTTCGATGCATCGTTGCGAAAACTGGCACAACAAACCGATGTGAATAACTTTTTAGCCACGCAACAACAGTGCAAAATGGTGCAAAATCAGGGGTATGAATTAAACTATGAAGCACTCGATGACTTGGCTGAGCAGATCATAAACACCCTCAAGGCCCAAGCTCGTTCAAAAGGCAACCCCTAAGTCAAAAATTGCCGTTAAAATAAGCGGGTGCTTTTGGAACTAAAGTAATTGGTCTATGCTCAATAAAAGAACGAAAACGATTTTTGAGGCCAACCATGTTAGCAAGCGCAGGCGCCAACGGAAACAACTGCTCATTTCATTGTCTTGCGCATACTTGGCATCACTTTATAAATCAACACCTTAGCCAGCCCCATTTTTTAGTTGAACTCATCAAAGCCTACCCCATTTATCACGATATTCTGCAAACCACCAACGAAGTGTATGCGCTTAATCTGCCCAACATCACTTCACTCATAGAACTTAATAATGCCCTTCCGCACCCCTACGATCGCGAACTTTTTTGGGGTCGAGTGTTTCGTGAGGTACTTGCTCAGCACTTGCCCGAAGAACGCTCTCGCGATGAGTGCGCACCAGGGAAACTGATTGCAGAAGAAGACATTGGTCTTTTGGCCTCCTTGATGGGGGCAAAACTAACGGTCTATGGGGCTTATCATCATCAAAGCAAAAAACAAGTCTATGAGTCTTTCTCATGCGCACCAAAGTCTGGGCATGCCTTTGAAGTGAAGCTTTATCATACTCACAAAGGCGGTGGGCATTATGATTTTGATTTAGGGTCTCAAGTTCTCAATAAAGAACACACTAGCCAATTCACTTACGATGACGATACCAACCTATTTCGCCCCCTATTCCCCGCGCAAAGTCTTCTTTGGTCCGCCTCCAATGAGGTCGGCCTAAATCATCAACTCGAAGCGGCCAAGGATGTGCTCGCCACCTTGAGTGACTCAATCGGGCTTATCTCAACTTTTTATGTCATCGACGAGGACGAGCTTGGTGTGGAACTTTTGGAGCCATACCACAAAAGCCTGATGGAGCGGTGTGGTGCCTTGGGCATTGAGGCCCAAACCTCAGAGTACGCTTGGCAGCTCTTTTTGAATACCTACCTAGATCCGAATGAATTACCCGACTGGAATGAACTGGACCTTGAACTATGCAAGTTTATCGACAAACTTACATTGCTGGTTGAGCAAGTGGATATGACCATGGCTCAGATCATCGACGACGAACCTCAAGACCTAAGTGAGTTTCGTGACAGTCTTATCGTCCAAGGCCTCCCAAGCCTTATAAACCCAAACAAACGACCGTCTCCAAGTCGATAATTTTGTATCAGAATCGTTTGCACTTGACTGGCAATGAGGCTAGGATAGGCAGGTGTTCTGAGCCCATTGACAAAATTGGTTTCAAAGACATTTTTTTATTTTTTTAAAGGTTTAATTATGCAAAACAAAATCTATATCGGCAATCTTACATACAATGCAACAGAAGATGATCTTCGTTCAGCTTTTGAAGGCTTTGGTCAGATTAACGGTATTAAAATCCCATTCGACAGAGAACATAACCGCCCACGTGGTTTTGCCTTCGTTGAATTTGCAAGCCCAGAGCACGCTCAAGCCGCTCTTGAAATGCATGGCAAAGAGTTGTTAGGTCGTGAACTTAAAGTGAACATGGCCAAAGAGCAAGAACGTCGATAAGATTTTTTTGCAAAGAAAAAAGAGGGTATTTACCCTCTTTTTTTATGCCTACACGCCAGTAGGCAATCTTGATTCACTCATAAACATCAAGTCTCTGGTAAGGTCACCCCTTTTTGGCCTTGATATTTACCGCCGCGATCCGCATAAGAGGTCTCACACACTTCGTCAGACTCTAAAAACAGCATTTGAGCCACCCCTTCATTGGCGTATATTTTTGCGGGTAATGGCGTGGTATTGGAAAACTCCAAAGTCACATGCCCCTCCCACTCAGGCTCGAGTGGCGTCACGTTCACGATGATCCCACAGCGTGCATAGGTCGACTTACCCAGGCAGATGGTGAGCACGTTGCGTGGGATTTTGAAATATTCAACCGTGCGGGCAAGCGCAAAGGAGTTCGGAGGAATCACACACACGTCCGAGACCACATCCACAAAGGAATTCGAATCGAAATTTTTTGGATCCACGATCGAGGAGTTGATGTTGGTAAAGACCTTAAATTCATTGGCGCAACGCACGTCGTAGCCATAACTTGAGGTCCCGTATGAGATTAATTTACGATCGCCTTGATAGCGTACTTGAGAATGAATGAACGGTTCAATCATCCCATTTGAAGCCATGCGGCGGATCCATTGATCGGATTTTATGGTCATATTAATTCCTCAGGAAATCATAACTTTTTGGGTGACAACTTGGTTATCCCGTGCCAACTCACTCAATTTCGCGGCCATGGTTGCAGCCATGGTGTCCATGGCTTTCACAAATGGACTCTGGGGTGAGGTGACCTGAATGCACCCCCCTGTTGGGCCCAATTGGCACAATTGGCTGTTTAAAGGCAGCGCTCCAATGATGGGGGCTTTGAATCGAGTCTGAGCGCTTTTCTCATCCAGCTCACCGAAAAGCGATTCTCGATGACCACACGCCGAACACACCGTCTCCGTCATGTTTTGCACCACACCAAGCACTGGGATTTTCACCTTATCAAACATGGTGACTGCTTTTTGCGCATCGAGCAAGGATAAATCTTGAGGGGTTGTGACCACAACCGCCCCCGTTACGGGCAATTTTTGCGCCATCGTGAGCTGAACATCACCCGTCCCGGGGGGCAAATCAATCAATAAGTAATCAAGGTTAGGCCAAAGCGCTTCGTTGAAAAACTGCAAGAGTGCTCCAGAAACCATGGGGCCACGCCAAATCATCGCAGAATCTGGCTCGACCAAATTGGCCATAGAAAGCACATGGACCCCATGGGCCAAAAAAGGCACCATTTTTTTGTCAACCACTTCAGGTTTACCCTCAACGCCAAACAAAGCTGCCTGACTAGGCCCATAAATGTCGGCATCAAGAAGCCCCACTCGGGCTCCGCGTTGAGCCAAGGCCACCGCCATGTTAGCGCTGACGGTGGATTTACCGACACCGCCCTTGCCCGAGCCTATGGCAATGACATTATTAACCCCGAACTTGGGTTTTTGACCTGAATCCACGACGTGGCGCACCACGCGCCAACTAAATTCAACCGGGGTATCATGCCCGCAAGCGTTCAAATGAGTCTCAAGACTTTGGGTCAACTCACCCATTTCATCCGTAGTAGATGGGTAGCCAAGGCGTACATGCAGCGTATTGGCTTGCATGCTAGCCCATCCCAGCGAGGTATAAGGCAATTTTAAAATGGGATCATTAAAAGTGTTTAGACTTTGATGGAGTGCTTGTGGGATGTTCATTATCTATCCAACTTATTTTTGGCCGTCATTGTAGCATGAGTGCTCGTTTTCACCTACGAGGATGACCGCAAAGCCTTCCTCGGGTATAGTATCGCTCTAAATTAATCGAGGATAGAAAAGACCATGACTGAGACGAAAACTCGTGACATGCTCGTCACTTGTGCGTTGCCTTATGCAAACGGCCATCTTCATTTAGGCCATATTTTAGAGTACATCCAAACCGATGTTTGGGTTCGTGCCATGCGATTGCAAGGTCACACGGTTCGTTTCATTTGTGGCTCCGATGCCCACGGCACGCCGATCATGTTGCAAGCGGAAAAAATGGGGATCACACCAGAAGAGTTGGTTACCCAAGTTAACAAAGACCAGATCAGCGTGTTTGATTCATTCAACATTGGCGTGGACTTCTTTCATACCACCCATTCCGAGGAAAACCGCGAATTGGCTGGGCAGATTTACACCAAGCTTAAAGAGCGCGGTGACATTGAGGTCCGCACCATTGAGCAAGCGTATGATCCGGAAAAGAACATGTTCTTGCCAGATCGCTACGTCAAAGGCGAGTGCCCTAAATGTGGTGCCAAAGATCAATACGGCGACTCGTGCGAAGTATGCGGCGCCCATTACGACCCCACTGACTTAATCGAGCCAAAATCGGTTCTATCAGGGGCCACGCCCATCAAAAAAGAAACCGAACACTATTTTTTCCAGCTTGAGCATTATGCCGACATGCTTGAGACTTGGATTAGCCAAGATCATTTCCAGCCTCAAATCGTCAACAAACTCAAAGAGTGGTTTGAAGCCGGGCTCAAATCGTGGGACATCTCCCGAGATGGCCCTTATTTCGGCTTTAACATTCCTGGGACCGAAGACAAATACTTTTATGTTTGGCTTGATGCCCCGATTGGTTACATGGCTTCGTTCAAGAAGTGGTGTGAAACCTCTGGCGTGGATTTTGATTCGTATTGGGCAAAAGACTCCGACAAAGAGCTCATTCACTTTATCGGCAAGGATATTGTTTACTTCCATACCCTCTTTTGGCCTGCGATGCTGCATGGCGCGAACATGCGTACGCCAGACCGAGTGTACGCCCATGGCTTTTTGACGGTCGATGGCATGAAAATGTCAAAATCAAGAGGCACCTTCATCCAAGCCCGCACTTACCTTGCCCACCTGAATCCAGAGTATTTACGTTATTATTTCAGCGCCAAGCTCTCTGATGGCGTCGATGATTTGGATTTGAACATGGATGATTTTGCTCAACGAGTGAACTCTGACTTAGTCGGTAAATTTGTGAATATCGCGTCGCGCTGTGCTCCGTTTTTGAAGAAAAACTTTGAGAACAAAACCTCAGATGCGTTGCTTGATTCCGACATGTATCAGCACTTTTTGGCCCAGGGTCGAACCATCTTGGACGCCTTTGAAGCGCGCCAATTCTCCAAAGCCATCCGCGACATCATGGCGCTCGCGGACGAGGCTAATCGTTTCATCGATGCCAACAAACCGTGGGTATTGATTAAAGATCCTGAGCAACACGCCATGGTGCAAAACGTCTGCTCTCAAGCCATTAACTTATTCCGCGTGCTGATGTGTTACCTAAAGCCCGTCTTACCGACCATGGCCGAAAATGCCGAAGCGTTTTTAAATGCCGGTGAGCTTGATTGGGCTGCCGTTCAAACCCCGCTTGTCGGCCATACGTTAAACCCATTTAGCCCTTTACTCCAACGACTTGATGCTAAGGCTTGTCAAACCATGATAGAAGACTCCAAAGAAGAAGAAAAACCACAACCCACAGGCCCTTTAGCCGATGATCCGGTCAGCGAGACCATCCAATACGACGATTTTGCGAAAATCGATTTGCGTGTGGCAAAAATCGTTCATGCCGAGCACGTAGAAGGCGCGGACAAGTTGTTAAAAATCAGCTTGGACATTGGTGAGCCAAGGCAAGTGTTTGCAGGCATCAAATCGGCCTACCAGCCCGAAGACCTCATCGGCAAAATGACCGTCATGGTCGCCAACCTAGCCCCAAGAAAAATGCGCTTTGGTTTATCCGAAGGGATGGTGCTTGCGGCAGGCCCCGGCGGCAAAGATTTATTCATTCTTGAGCCTCACGAAGGTGCTCAGCCTGGTATGCGGGTCAAGTAGTGGATAACATCCCTACCCTGATTGCTAAAATTGACGCGTTATTGCCACAGACTCAGTGCGAGCGCTGTGGCTTTAAAGGCTGTCGCCCTTACGCCGAAAGCCTTGCGCGTGGCACCAGTGCAACCAACCTTTGCCACCCAGGTGGTCAAAAGACCGAGCAAGCCATCGCTCAGTTGCTAAAACGCCCTTCCACCGCGGTTGAACAGGCCCCAAGCGTCAAGCAAGTGGCCGTAATTGTTGAAAAAGACTGCATCGGATGCACCAAGTGCATTCAATCATGTCCGGTTGATGCCATTGTTGGTGCTCCCAAGCTCATGCACACCGTGATCGAAAGCGAATGCACCGGTTGTGAGCTTTGTGTGGACGCCTGCCCTGTGGCTTGCATTGAGATCGTCGACGATGGGTTCTTGCCCATCCCTGATGCGCTCGAGCCCAAAGCCCAAGCCAGAGCCACGCTTGCCAAAGAACGGTTTATCGCCCGAAATGAACGCCTGGATAAACAGCACTCGGACAAACGAGCATCAAGGGCACAAAAAACGTCCGTTGATATCAAAGCATCGATTGCCCAGAGTATTGAACGAGCCAAACAAAAGCAAAAGAGCCATGAATCTTTCAAAACGAACGCAAATTTTTGAGCGCTTTGCCGAAAACAACCCCGAACCAACCACCGAACTGGCGTACTCCAATCCTTTTGAGTTGCTGATTGCCGTCATCCTTTCGGCCCAAGCCACGGATGTCGGCGTCAACAAAGCCACCGCCAAACTCTACCCTGTGGCCAATACCCCACAAGCCATTGTTGATCTTGGCGAGCAAGGACTCAAAACATACATCAAAACGATTGGTCTTTTTAACACCAAAGCCAAAAACGTCATCAAGACCTGCCAAGCTCTGATTGATGAACATCAAGGAGAAGTCCCTGATAATCGAGAAGCGCTTGAGGCCTTACCAGGCGTGGGAAGAAAAACGGCCAATGTGGTCCTGAATACGGCGTTTGGTCAAGAAACCATGGCGGTCGATACCCACATCTTTCGAGTCTCAAATCGAACGGGGATCGCACCAGGAAAAAATGTTTTAGAAGTAGAAAAAAGGTTATTGAAATTTATTCCAAAACCTTTTTTGAAAGATGCGCATCACTGGCTTATCTTGCATGGCCGGTATACCTGCGTTGCAAGAAAGCCTCGATGCGGCAGTTGCATCATTGAAGATCTGTGCGAGTACAAACAAAAGACTCTCGATTAGAGCCAAGATAAGTTGTTAGATACATCCACGTCCACATTCATGGTGGAGGCCATGGACTCAACGCGGCGAAGCTCAGAACCTTTGATGTGGTTATAAGCAAGCTTTAAGGCTTTAATGGAGGTTTGCCCAAGCAAGCGAATCACTTCAATCACATCAGAGGCAATGTAATTGCCACTTAAATCTAACTCGGATATTTGAGCGGTTTTGAGCTGCTCAATCACAGCGATGGCACCAGCGCGTCCAAAATGATTGTATCCCATATTCAGCCCCTTGATGGGCATGCCCTTTACGGCTTGGGCAATCATCTTAGCCGTCTGCGCATCGACGTCTTTTCTTGAAAAATCTAGGGTCTGCACGTTGTACTTGTCCACCGCTTCAAATAATGCCCCAAATTCACCGCGGCGAATTTGTTCGATCATGTGCGAAGAAGGAAAGTAAATCATATACGTGTGAGTGTCCTAAAGAAAAAGTTAATGGTCTAGCTGTTCAGCTAGGACTATATTACCGTTTTGCAGCAAAAATCTCCACTTTGTCGACGACTTTTCCGATGAACTTGAGCATCAAGCCGACAAAGACAAAGTAAGTTAACACATACATGTGGATGCTTGGGCATAAAGTTCACAGACTTATTGCTTGGGATTTTGGCCTTTGGCTATACTCTTTGGAGGCAAACAAGGATAGTTTTATGGGCAACAAAGTTGATTTTTTAAGTTCCGTATCTCACGAGGTGATGGCTGGCATCACCGTTTCACTTGCACTCGTTCCGATATCAGTGGCGTTTGCGATTATGTCGGGGGTCCCTCCTATCCATGGGCTTTATTGCTCTGTGATTGTGGGGTTCATTGCGGCCTTAACGGGCGGTCGCCCAGGCATGATCACAGCTGCCACAGGCGCCCTAGCGGTGGTGATGGTTGCCATCGTTCAAAAACACGGCATTGAGTATTTATTTGCAGCCACCGTGCTTACTGGTGCCATTCAAGTCGTTGCCGGAATCACGCATTTGGGTAAATTTATCCGCTTGGTGCCCAAAGCCGCCATTTATGGTTTTGTGAATGGCTTGGCCATCGTGATCTTTTTGTCCCAAGTGGATTACTTTAAGACCGAGGGCTTAGACGGCGAGCTTTTGTGGTTGGGCGGCGGCGAACTTGCTCGCATGCTGGGTCTGGTTGGTCTTACCATGTTCATCATTCACTTTTTCCCCAAATTGACCAAGGCTGTCCCAGCATCGCTTGTGGCGGTGGTCTTTGTGACCTTGTTGGTGATGGTGTTGGGGCTGGATGCGCCAACCGTGGGTGATAAAGCGAACATTACGGGTGAGCTTCCCACCTTTCATATTCCCATGGTCCCTTTAACGCTTGAAACCTTATTGATCGTGTTGCCGTATGCCTTTATTTTGGCAGCCATTGGCTTGATTGAGTCGTTGATTACTTTATCACTGGTCGACGATTACACCCATACGCATGGCCGTGGCAACATGGAATGCATTGGTCAAGGCCTTGGTAATTTCACCGCAGGACTGTTCGGTGGTTTTGCTGGGTGTGCAACAGTCGGTCCCACCATCATTAACTTATCCTCAGGGGGTCGCGGTCGTCTCTCGGGGATGACCGCCGCGGCAACGATTTTATGTTTTATCTTATTTGCTGGCCCTTTGATTGAAATTGTTCCCCTGGCCGCGTTAATCGGTTTGATGTTTATGGTGGTGATTGCAACATTCGCTTGGTCGACTTTTGACATCATTCGAAAAATCCCCAAAACCGACGCCTTCGTTATTTTTGCGGTCACGGTGGTCACGGTGGTTGAAGATTTAGCGGTGGCTGTGTTCATTGGGGTCATCATCTCAGCGCTTGCCTTTGCATGGGAAAATGCGAAAAACATCAGCGTTCGTGTGTTTATCTCCAAAGACGGCACTAAAACCTATAAGATCTACGGCCCTCTCTTTTTTGGTTCCATCTCAGGGTTTAACGCTTTTTTTGATACCGAGACCGATCCGAAAGAGGTTGTGATTGACTTTAAACGTTCGAGAGTGTGCGATCATAGTGCCATCGAAGCGATTGATGCCTTGGCTGAAAAGTACATCAAAAAAGAGACCAATCTTCACTTAATCCATCTAAGCCCTGAGTGCAAGCAATTGCTTGCCAAGGCGTCTGACTACGTCGAAGAGGATAAAGCCGAAGATCCGGTCTACTCGATTATGTCCGATAAGCTCGACTGATCAACGATAGAGCTGGATTTCCACTCGGCGATTCAGCTCACGACCTTTCTTGGTTGTGTTTTTGGCCAAAGGCTTTCTATCCCCCCAACCTTTGATTTCAGTCAACTTCGGATCAACGCCGGCATTCACTAAGTGATCTTTGATGTGCCAAGCACGCTCTAAAGATAGCTGTCGGTTGGAGGTAAACGAGCCAATCGAATCGGAGTGCCCTTCAATCATCACCTTGTAGATGTCTTTGTCCGAGGCGACCATCTGACCGATGGCTTTGAGCTTTCGCTCATCCTCATCCGAGAGAGCTTTCGAGGCCGAAATAAAACGAATCGTAGTTTTTCTTAACTCATCATAGGTGTATGGCACTAAATCATCGATGCACGTTAGGTAATCGTTATAAGCCAACTTAAAGCCCGTTGGATTAAGGACAATCCTATCTTTGCTCTCATGCTCGGGATTAAACGAAATATTACTGGGAGCAAAGATTAAATGCGCAGCTTTACCAAGTTCTAAGCCATGCAGTAACTGATAAACCGTTCGCTTTTTTAAGGCCAAAGGCTTGGCACCTCTTTCTGCTTGAACCACCCCCAGTGGTCGCCCTTCAACCCTGTGATTCCAAACAGGTGGGTACAGTCGGATATCCACTTCGCCTTGAACCAAACGACCCAAAGTCGAGCTTAGGGCAAAAGTTTGCCGCTGACCGGCACGTTGAGAAAAACGCGCCTGCCCATAAGAGGGGATTTCATGCGAGAGCGTGCATTGCAATGGGCTTGAGTTAGTTACCCACTTTGATTCATCGAAAGGCGCTGAATAGGTCACAGCAACGGCGGTGCTCGATAGGACAAAGCTGGTCAAATACGCTAAAATGCCTGTCAAAATTTTTGTATGGCTCATGTGGAGGTCTCTTATGCAACGTCTGACAATGACTGCCCCCGATGACTGGCACCTACATCTGCGTGATGGTAAAGCATTGGAGGTCACCGTCAACGACACGGCTGTTGCGTATGAGCGTGCAATCATTATGCCAAATCTTAACCCTCCCGTCGCAACCGCCGATGATGCACGCCAATATCGAGCACGCATTCTAGCGGCCTTAAGACCTGGCTTAAGCTTTGAGCCCTTAATGACCCTGTATTTGACGCCCTCCACCACCGCTCAAACCATTGAACAGGCGCACCAGGCCGGCGTGAGTGCGGTCAAATGGTACCCTGCTGGTGCTACGACAAATTCACAGTTTGGCGTTCATGATGTGTTTGAGCATCTTGAGACACTCTCGTTCATGGCCGAGCTTGGTATGCCTTTACTGATTCATGGTGAGGTGACTACCCATGAGGTGGATGTCTTTGACCGAGAACGCGTTTTTATTGAGTCAACCTTGGCTCCGCTGATTGAGCGTCTACCCAAACTCAAGGTCGTCTTTGAGCATATCTCAACCCAAGAGGCTGTGGACTTTATTGAACATGCTCCGAATCATGTTGGCGCGACGATTACCGCCCATCACATGCTGCTGAATCGTAATGACATGTTAGTCCAAGGCATCAAGCCGCATTATTACTGTTTGCCCATTTTAAAAGACCGTGGTGCCCAGGCCGCCTTACTCAAAGCGGCGACCAGTGGTAACCCTAAATTTTTCCTAGGCACGGATTCGGCGCCGCATGCCGTTGGCGCCAAAGAGAGCTCATGCGGTTGTGCGGGCATTTACAGCGCACCTGTTTCATTGCCTATTTACGCGCAATTGTTTGAACAGGTCGATGCTCTTGATAAGTTGGAGGGCTTTGCAAGCCTTCACGGGCCCGCCTTTTATGGGTTGCAGGCCAATAAAAAGCAGATAAGTTTAGTCAAAAAGCCCTGGCAAGTTCCAGATACCATCGAGTACGATGGTCAAACGCTTCGTCCTTTGATGGCCGGGGAAACATTAACATGGCAAATCGAGCATTAAGATGAGTGATACGATAAAAACAAGATTCAGAGGTTTTTTGCCCGTCGTGGTTGACGTTGAGACGGCTGGCTTTGATGCCAAAAAAGATGCCCTTTTGGAGCTCAGTGCTCAGATTGTGCTCATGGATGACCAAGGGAACTTAAAACCTGGGGAAATCATGACCCAACATATTTTGCCCTTTAAGAGCGCCAACCTAGATCCCAAAGCCTTAGAGTTTAATAAAATTGATCCCTACCATCCTTTTCGTTTTGCCGTAGAGGAGCAAAAAGCACTGACTGAGGTGTTTGATTTCGTCAAAAAGCATCTCAAGACACACGACTGCTCTCGTGCCGTCCTGATTGGACACAACGCCTGGTTTGATTTAGGGTTTGTCAAAGCCGCTGCCGTTCGGTGCGAAATGGAAACACCCTTTCATGGTTTTACTTCATTTGATACCGCCACCTTATCCGGTTTAGTCTTTGGGCAAACCGTGCTTTCTAAAGCCTTGGAGGCGGCCAACATCGAATACGACAACGAACAAGCGCACAGTGCCGAATACGACACCAAAATCACCGCTGAACTGTTCTGCTACATGGTGAATAAATATCGCCTCCTTGGAGGCTGGCCTGTCACCTAACCATGAGCTAAGTTGATTGAATAAAGGCTGCCTATCTGAAAGAACCTAAAATGAATAAATCTTCATGTGTTCGTGGAGCCACACTTATCCTGTTAAGACAAATACCAAGCCTACAACCCTTCCTTCTAAGGTGGTAGGTCTTAAAAACTCTTAAGCCCAATCAACATCCTGGAAACAAATTCACCCCAGCACTTGTCCTAAATTTAATACTACTGTGTCATCGAAACCATCATGCCAAGAACCCCAAATGAAATCATCGAACACTTCAACGAGTGCCTAGACGACTACCTTGAACAACCCAGTGAAAAAAAGCGTCGGGACATTGTTCAAAGTCTTTGTGACTTTAAACCCTACGCTACTTTTGCTGATGTATTGGCTGATTTGTATCTAAGTGAGAACATTCGTGGCGAGCATCGAATCCTTGATGCCATCATTCAAAGCCCTGATGTAGACATGCTCATCAAACTCACCTTTTTACTAAAATCCGTCGAACCATTTGTCATGGATGAAGGTGTTCCTCGGTATTTACTCGGCCAACAATCTCAGCTGATCAGCGCATTGCCTGATTTGAGGCCATACAGTCAACACGTTGATTTGGGCGTATTTTTAAGACAAATATTGTTAACATTCAACCCCATCGATGGTGAAGAGTTGGACTCAACCCAAAGGCAAGCACTCAACGAATATCTACAACGTCAAAAAAACTGGCTTTGGAGTACTCAACAAAATGAGGTTTGGGAAAACGCTTATCTTCAACATTATTACGAGACGCTTATTGAGTACATACCTGTGAGGCATTTACTCGATGACCATCCTCAAAAAGTCGCGTGCAGAGAAGTCATTTTACAAATCCAAGAACAACTTAGTTTAACTCACCAACCATTTGCCAATGCTCTTTATGACTTAGTTGATACGCATAACATAGATGCACTAAGTCAATTATTGAACGAGCCTGACCACAGGCATACCCAAGCTGTTCACCAATTAAGGAAAGCTCCCCCTCGTGTCATTGTATCGTTATTAGACGTATTTTATAAACTGGAGTCTCCTGAGGCCATTCGGATGATGATAAACATTTGGGGCCAAGACTTTAAAATTGGTGGCAAATACGCGAGTACAAGGTTTTACCAAGCACTGCTCAAGTTTGTTTCTGAAGGAAAACTTGACACCCTATTAAGGTGTTGCGTACCGGCTGGGGTCATGAACTATCCACTGCTCATGGCTTTTCAAGGAGCGATTGATGCCAACAGCGAGTTAAGTCATCAAATGGCTCGCATCATCAAGCAGACCTCCTTGAAGGGCATGAATGGTCTAGAAGAGCATGCGTGGCTTTGCGCCAAAGCCCAATCCGAGTTAAATACGGAGGAGACTTTGACGTGGGTTCATCACTACCTTCTCACGTTTGTGCGCTATCAAGATAACCTTGAGGAGAATTTCCCATACACCAGTCAAGAACAATCGATCTACAACAATCTTGACTACCTTTTCTTTCAATGTTTGGCGGAAGCTCCTGAGGACGTCGCCACGCTCGTTGTGAACGCCTATTTTTTTAATAAAATCGATCCTAAAAATGTTGCCTACATTATAAAGCATAGCAAGCATTTTGGTGCCCCATTGATTGAACAACTATTGAGAGCCGATGTTGAGGAGTATCCAGACAACATTCAGCATGAAATCAATCAGGCCTTGATTCGTTTTGCTCGGGTTCATGTCAGCTATCCCGGATTTCCTCTTTATGAGAGCGATACGATGCGCCAGAGGTTGCTCGAGCATGGCTTGCTCGATGAAAGTTGTATCATGGGTACCTCGGATATTCTTCATTGCTTGAAAGTTCTGGATCCGTTTAAAGAATTTCAAGGTCTTTCTCGAAAAGACAAACAGAGGCTTTGGAAAAAAATCCTGATGGAATCCAAAAGCGATGAGGCTGTAACGTACGTCACTGAATATCTATCGAAATATGAATTTAACTTGATGGCATGCTTCGACCACGATGAGCTCACAGCGTTTATTCAACATCATGCAAAAGACAACCCAGTCATGTTGGGGTTTTTAATCCCTTATATAATCGAGGATGACAAATTACAAAACCTTATCGCACAAATCGCCATCCATCAACGCCTATTGCCTGAGGTAGGCTCCACGTACTACCCCCAAACGGTGGAATCCACGCCATTTAAAGAAACATTAACCCCTGTCATGATAGGACTTTTAGAACGTCAACCTAAATGGTTTACTATCGAGCCCACTGCATTGAAAAGGGACATTTACTCGCACTTAGTCAAGCACCCCTCCCCTGAAGCCCTTGATGCGCTTTTGTCATACTATCCAGACAAATTTACTCAGAGCATTAGCGATTACTACCCATTTGTTCGTGTTGTTTTAGAGGAGCCTTTAGACCCTCACCGAGTCGAAAAGTGCTTAAAGTCAGGGTTCATATCAGCTGAAATTATTGAACGGATCAAATCAAGAAGATTTGAGATCAGTGATGAGCTCAAAGCGAGCATTAAGTTGCGTTTTGAACAGCGTCAATTTGGGAGACATAAAGAATTATGGCTCCATTTGAGGTTTGTTACCATGCCACAAGGCAAACCTGATTTAAATGAAGAGCAAATTCAGTGGCTGCAAGTGTACTTAGAGCAATTCAATCTACGCGATGAACAATCTTCGATCTTCATGTCGACTGAATCGCTCAACCAAGAACATTTTAAAGAACTTGCAACGCATCACCCGATGTTGGTATCAGGCTTGCTTCAGGAAGCTTATACCACAGAGTGCGTATCAGGTGAGGATGTGTGGACGCTTGTCCATGACAACATGACCTTCTGCTCTCTTTTTCTTTTCAATCAATACCATCACTCTGGGGCTCCCCTTGGTCCTGACTTGGAAGACGTGGGTGCCTATTTTCTTGACCAGTTAAGCTCATTGGATGACATAAATCAAAGTCTCGACGTTTGCTTGGTTGTCATGCATTTGCTCCTATTGAACGATCATATATGCGATTCGGATGCGTTTGAGACCAAGCTCATGATTGCGGCTTTAAACCATAAGATCCAAGACGTTGATATTCATGATGAGACACTGAAAAAACTCATTGATAAAGCCATTGAGATGGATGCCTGCTCTCCGGTCATTATTCTTAGTTTAATCATTGAGCGCAATCTCACGGAACACTACCTTCATTATATTCATTCGAAAGTGCCCGTATGCACGATTCTTGATGATGAAAATCAATGCTTTGCCTCGTCTGCGGCCATTGAACGATTCTTGATGGTCATCAAAAAATCACTCTACTGGGATGAACCAACACAAGCCCAAAAAGAAGCTTACCTAAACTTTACGATAGTTTTTCTAAAATTCATTCATCAAGAAACCATTCATGACCGTTGTTTTTCGTTTGACTCAGATTTATGTGGTCTATTAAACACAGATGAAGACAAAGCACTTCTTCAACGAGTACTGAGTAACCAGATCAACACTCATAAGGAAGTCAGCCCTAATACCATTGACGCAATCCTCGATGCAAACCTGTTAACCACCCTAGAGATTAAACAGGCTGTGATTGACCCTCTTATTCAAAAGAGCAAGAACACACACGGCACAGAACTTGACCTAATCAAAGAAAGGTTAAGGGAGATGGTTCGCTCTGTCTTATCAAAAAGTAACACCGACAAAAATCCTTGCATTCAAGAATGGCCCATCATCGATAAAATTGATTTAATGGTTTATGTGTGCATGTTGGCAAACCGGAGAAGGACTCTTTTATCAGTAACAAAGGAAATCTTCGGCACTCCAGCTATTGACGCCCAAACGCAAGACATCATGCTTAAAGCTTTGCTGCCATGGTTGATTAAACGGGGTGAAAAAGACGCTCTGGAATTTCTGTTTACTCATGGGCTCACTCTAAAACCTTGTGATTACGCCGTGGTCTATTTAGCGCTAAACGCAAGTCAGTTTGATGTTTTAAAGGTGCTTATCGCGCGATTATTTCCAGACTGCGTAGACGATGTATTCCCCTTTCTTGAACGCATGACGCCGCCCCACGCCCGCCATTGTCTCAATGAATTTTTGCTAAAACACATGCACAAAATTGACCCTGTTGGAGAGCCTCCTCGCATCAGCGTGGCAGGCTCAGCCTTTGAGATCGAGGTGATGAGCCAAGCAATAACCTGGGCAAATGAAGGTAGCTCTCACATCGATCAAGATGTCAAAGACGCCCACTTTAAGGCCGTTGATGAACGAGCAGCGCCTCACCTTCCTTTGTGCAAAGGCAATGACTTGGAATCCAAAATAATCTCTATCGAGCAAACTATTCGAATTTTTTTACTCGACGCCATTAAACAAACACTTATCAGTGATGATAAAAAAATAGTCTATGAGCACTTCGTGAAGGAGCATAAAGAACAGCTGATAAAAGGCAACGATCGGTCGCTTATGAATGTCTTTCGAAAGAATTTTGTCAACACCAACGAGTTTAGCCATGCAGCTTGGCGGGCCTATGATCCTTTTGCCCCCATTCGAGTGGATGGCTTTCATAATGAGTTGACGCGGACTTTAAGTGTGCGCCAACATGCTGCATTTTCGTTTTTAGTGGGGATGGATGATAAGCTCATGCCTACTCGAGAAAGATTTAAGCAACAGTTTATTTGTCAGCTGGCCGATGTTCGACGAGCCCATGCTCATCGTGACTCCGATATAGATGCACCGAGCTGCCCTGCCGGCTCTGATGGACGAATTGCGCATATGCTCGATGGCACTGACGCTCAGATGCCAGAGCCCTATATGCAAAAGTTGAACCGATTCATCAATCTCTACATAGTGGATAAGTTTAAGACTTATTGCCAAACGCTGAGTTTTGAGCAAGCGCAACGGTTGCACTTAGCGATTACCATGATCAGCGCATCCAACCTTATGGATTTGATATCGGGATCAAGCCCCTATATTAAGGATGATCTACTGCTTCGACAAGCTTTTATCCAAAGTCTTGGAAGTGAAGAAGACATTTTAAGAGAGATGAATCTTAGGCTTGAACAGGCCGGGATCCGAAAGATATCTCGCACCGCGGAAAAGTTTACCCTGAAACTTCGTACCCAATTAGACTTGAGTACGAACGATTTGGCGAACCAATTGTATAAACAGGTCGTAGAGCCTAAAAAACCAAATAAACCCGATAGTAGCAACAAACCGGATGATAATGAGGAAACTCCTAAGCTTGAGAACCCATATCGCCCTGTGCCCAAGACTGAAAAAAGATTACCTCAGGTGTTTATCTTAAAAAAAATGAAAAAAGCCATTGAGTTTGAAATTATCTCTCACAGCCTGCGATTGATGTTGCCCAAACTTTCTGTTGAGCGATTACACTTGATTACCAAAACATACGTTCAAGAACTGTTTGCCCATCTTGAAGGTGTGTCTTTTGAAGCACGCAAGAATCATGCCCTCAAGAGAACTGAGGCAGCCATGACACTCAGTGACGACGAGAAAAAAGCACTAAGTGAGTGTGCCGTACAAAGTATCTTGAGTAGCACAAATGAGGAAACCGCTCAACGATGCATCAAATTGATGCATGATTGGTGCCCTGATACGGATGATAAATCCTTTGAGACGGTCATGAAGGCAAAAAAGACCTGCTTAGATATCCTCTCAAGCTCAACGTACAAAGCGACTACCAAGCTGACCTCCATATAAAATCATGAGCTTGGCAGTTGTCTGTTTTATAAAAAAGTCTGTGCCTCCTTTTCGAAGGAAAACTTCAAAGCCTACACCTTTCTATAGCCTCTTCTAAACAGGGGGCTCACTGAGGACGATGAAGCCTCATCGGGGACAGGATGTCTTACCGGAAATGTACCATAGACTCGCTGACCGCTTAGTGGATGTATGGTGGTATAACACTCAGAGGATGTTTGATAGGCTTGAGGCTCATCTTGATCTGAAGATTGTGATGCAGATGGGCCTGCAGGGCTGTTCGCTTTCTCTTTGCTTCGTGTACTCTTAAACGCATTTAAAGAGCTAAATCCTAATCGCATCTTTCATCCTTTTCTGATTTCTGGGTATCAACTCAAATCATCGACTGACAATAGTCGATGATTTGTTATTATAATTTCGTAGGACTTGGTGGTGGTGCACTCGGTAAGGGTATACCGCGCTCCAAATACCATTGCTCATCTGGAGCTTTGGGTGAATTTCTAGGCGCCTGTGCAGTTGGACGAAATCCAGTCTCTCCAGGATGCCAAACTTCAGGGGGAGTCAAGGACGGATGTATTTCAGAAGGTATAGGCAAAGGCCTTGCTTTTCGACTTTTTGCAGTCGAGTTGTGCTCGGGAGCATCGTATCCATCCGTCGCTCGAGCGACCAACCAGCTTCCCGCATCAACCATTCGATCATAAGTCCACCAGGCGCCTATACCAGCATAATAGGCGCTCTGATTAATCCAATACCAGGCCGTGGCCCATGTTCGTTCAACTTGTTCACGTGTCACGTAAGGTCGGTTTGGGTTCTCCATGAAATTCCCTTTTCATTTGAGTAAACCTACTTCAATTGACCGATGCTGTCTAAGCGTTTGGCCAACTCAGGACTGTTTTCAATGATGGTACGCATAGGCTCATCGTGTTGAAACTGAGCTTTTAAATAGTAGGACATGGTTTTTTTAATTTCAAAAAACGCCTTGATGTCCACGCTGGATGGGTCGTCTAAATACGCTTTCATCCAAGCACAGCCTTGCTCGATGCTTTCCACAATGACGTCACTCAGTCCATTGACAAAAGGATGAATGTAGGGCGCGACTTCTTTATCTAAAATGGTGGTTGATTCAAGATGATAAGTGGTTCCTTTCGGAGCTAACGTAATGACGGGAATGCCATGCATTTTTGCCCACATCATCTCTGCGCCGACCCCAAGCCCTCTTCGATCCCTGGCATCGACAAAAACCGCATCCGCGATGAAGACTTGAGTCATGTCTCGGCCTAAAACACTTTCTTGATCGGTTAAATCATCTGATCGCTCACCTGGATTCATCAAATGAACATCGAAAGCATCCAGGTGTTTTCGTATTGAAGCCATATCGGCTTCGCTCCAATACGCTTCATCGTTGGTTTCGTGTTTTTTCTTGATTTTTCCAGCGAGATAAAAGCTACAACTTGGCATGATGGGCTCCTTTTTTAAGCCCATCATAGCCATTTTTAGCAAAAATTACATCTTTGCTGGCAGACTTTCTAACTTAGGCGCCGGATCGGGGCCTACGTGGAGAATCGGGATCGGGATCGTCGCCCTCTGAGCCACTGGGTTCGCTCTCGGACGATTCTGAGTTTTGTGGATCAAGTGTTAATGCGTGGCTACCAGCCATACGACTAGCAAGGGCACTGAGCCCATGCCCTACCGCTTTGTGTTCAAGGTAGCCTTGAAACCCTGTCATGTGATCCCGTCCAGATTGACCCATCGCGTTTCGAATCACCTGCCATGTTAAAGAGAGCGTGGCTGAATCAGTTCCCAGACCATAGATTTTGGAGGCATCACTAAAGTCTAGCTGATCAAGGTTTTCACGTATTTCATCGGGATTATTCGTGTAGCTGTAAGCGTGCACCAAGGCATAGACCGTATCCTTGATGCGATTCCAGTTTTCAGCATCACTCACATGAGCATTGTCTTGCACAAGAGGATCATCGAGCATTGCCTGATAATTGTAGAGATCTGGATCGTCAATCTCGCCATGAATAAGCTCATTGGCTTCTTCATTTTCGTACGTAGTTTGATGAACAATGGCTCCATACGCTTCATTGGGAGCGTTAGAATACATCGAGCAGGTATGTGCCGTGACTAGCAACGGCATGGTGTTGGTTGGAGAGCTTATGGCAAAGGTTGGGATTTGAACAACAAGCCTACCCGTGCCCCAAAGCGTCTCTACGTTGTCTCTAACTTCATCAGATAGTTTGCCAGTCGCACCCAGTTTAGTCTGACCACACTTTTGAACGATGCACCCTTCCACCATGGGATGATTGAAAGATACCTGCAACCCTGGGCGCTCGTCCATCAAAGCACTAAGGTTGCGACAGGCTCGCTCATTGATCGCGGTTGAGACTCCTGGAGCTTGGAACGCATTTAACCGAATATCTGAAACCATGGCCAAGTTACCCTGAATCATTTCTTCAAGCGCCAAGTCCGTCATTTGAGCGGCCAAGCATCCCCCTAGACTATGACCATTGAATCTAACGGTGGTTATGCCTGTCTCATCCGCAATGCGCTGTAATTCATCCATTACCTGCGGGCCATACTCTTGAAAAGCATCAAAGCCTGCGCATTCTTGGCTAGTGTCGTAGTGCACAGTTTTCACATCGTGAGTGCCACGAAAACTCACATCAATCACACGTTCGGGTTCCTCTGAGACGGTGATGACGCCATAAAACCCCTCATCTAGGTCGTTTTCCTTGATGATGGCCTCAACTCTCATGTCACATGTGCGTGTGGAGCGCCCGTCTTGATATGGAGCTAGAATGCGCTGGCCTTCATCGACGTGGCAATAGACTACTTGATGAGCAAGATACTCACCAAACGCTACCGAGCGATGGTTTTCAGGGATGATGAAATGTTCCCAGCCTTTGTAAACGTGAGCAAGTTCGAGCACTTGTCTGTCTAATTTACCTATATCAACGCCATCACGATTTAGCCCCATGCTTGATTCACTGATTAAGCCGTGAACCTTTTCATCGCTCATAAAGCTTTCAGGGCTCTCCGTCATTAAGTAGCGTAATAGACGAATTCGTGTCAGATATATAGGATCATCCCCGCCCACGGCTTCGGTTGGATCAATCATTTCAGGGGCAGCTTCATCCTCAGAGAGGCGATAGATGGGTTGTAGCTCACCCTCAATAAGTCGCCCTTGATGGCGCTCGACAAGGGCTTGGATACGAAGGGCTAAACGTCTTGAGCCTGCTCTGTCGTCAAGCTCTACAGTCACCGTTCCATCCTTATTGAATGTAATGCTCCCCACTGGTTCGTTGTTCCAGCTCAGTGTGATGACATCCCCAACGATCGCCTGATTGAGCATTCCCCTGGCCGAGCTTGCGGCTCTGTCAAACGCGTATGAGAGGGCCCCTCTGGCAACTCGTTGCGACGCCCCTGATATGACATGGGCAGCAGAGGTGCCGGCCATTCGCTCTACCATCCCAAAAAGGGTGCCACCCCACCCACTTTGTCTTACGACTTCAACAATATCCCGTGAAGCCGCTCGGGCAACCTCATCTTGTTTAAAGCGAAGTCCTTCATGTCGATGAACCGATGGCGACACATATTTCAAAACTTCGTTGTCGAGCGCATCTGCACGAAATTGAGTGGCTCCACCTTCTTCAAACTCATAAATTAATTGCATCGACATCCCCTTAGAATTAGTCATACCTTGGATGTAAATCCTTGTTGAAAAGTTCAGAGCACGGCTTGACCCAAGATAGGTCAACGATGAAGGGAACTTATTCAATGGGCACGCATCCAATCCATAAAAATGATCATGGAGAATAAACATGTCACTGAATGGTATGGAACAACAGGTCGATGAGGCCATTGAACATTTGAAGTCTCATACTTAATACGAGAGAGCAAGTGGTTTTGATACAAGAGATTATGCAAGCTTGGGATGATGAAAACACACCCACCGATGCGCAAGAAAAAGAGCTTTTAGAGGGTTTGGAAGGCACCTCGGCAGGAGATGCCATTCAAACCATTATGGAAATTAGTGAGCAAGTCGAAGAAAATGGCTCTTTAAGCCAGACACAAAAAAATAGTTTTGATGTTCAGTTAAAAGAAAAGCTTTCAAGCATCGAATGGAGCATTGAAAAAGGACCTCGCCCCTAAGCCCTGATAAGGTGAAAGAGAGTCGTTGTGACTGTAAGCCACTCTTATAGAATGGCGCATGATGTTTTTTTAGGATTTGTGCCCGCTTGACTGGCCATTGCGAGTGTCCAACTGTGGCACGTACGTATCCCATATTTCGCACAGTGCATTTGATAACCCACCGTGTGAGTTCTTCGCTGTTCTTCAAAGAGGTCTTCACCGAGAGTGCCAAAATGGATATCATCTTCAAGTTTGGCCTTTTGAATGTCCGACAAAGTCTGACCTTGTAATGCAGTCCATATTTGGCTTTTTTCCTCATCCGTTTTGAGATCAAAGTGTTTCCAAAAGCTTGTTGGCCACTCTCCATCGCCTCTTAAAATTTCGTCAGTATTTTCTTCAAACCACAGATTAACCAATTCAGGTGTCTTCATGCCTATTCCTTAAACCAAGTTTCGAGGATTATAGCGAATCCAATTTAGTTTGTAAGGATAGCAAAAGCAAAAAATCAAAATTACGTATCTTTGTCGGTGGGTTCAAGGCGCTCTAAAAGAGTGAGTTTTTTTTCTTCAAGCTGATGAAAACGCGAGGCTATGGCTTCCTGTTCACTGAGAATATGAGTCATCTCAACCTCTGGATCGCGCTCAAGTCCCTGCTGTTGTTTTTGCCAAAAAAGGCGCTGCTCCTCATCGGATAAGGATAATAAATGACTCCAAAAGCTTGGATCTTGGTTTAGATATAATTCAACGACGGACTCTATGGCACTCATGGCTCAACCTCACAATCAGATTGAGCCAAAATTAACAAAACCCTCGACGCTTTACCACTATACTTCAAGACATAGTTTAGTTGCCTGTCTGATCGCGCGAGTCGCATCCAGCTCCATGGCCTCACTTGCCCCTCCCACCAAATGCACCTTGATCCCTTTATCTAATAGTACTGACTCAAGCGCGTTGTTGGGGGTTTGACCCGCACAGATCACTATGTGATCGCACTCAAGGACTTGAGCCTTGCCACCCAAACTGACATGCAAGCCTTTATCATCGATTTTTTCGTAAGTCACACCGGTGAGAGCTTTTACGCCCCCGTCTTTAAGATTACGACGATGTACCCACCCTGTGGTTTTACCTAAATGAGCCCCTAGCTTGGATTCTTTGCGCTGACAGATGGTTATGTCACGTGGGTTTTCAAGTTTTTTCGACTCCAACAGTCCTCCTCGACGCTCGAGTGAGGCATCAATGCCCCAGCGATCGATAAATTCATCGATGGTATCCGGCTTATCTTTACCGCCGTGGATCAAAAACTCTCCGACATCGACCCCAATACCACCACCGCCGACGATAACAACCTTTTGCCCAACGGTGACCTCCTCATTGAGCACCTGCAAGTAAGACAGAACTTTCTCGTGTTCAATGCCTTCGATCTTCGGCACTCTAGGGTTAATCCCGGTGGCAAGCACCACCTCATCAAACCCACTTTGCTCTAAAGACTGGGCGTCAACCTCGGTACTCACTTTGACTTCGACGTCATAAAAATCCAACTGATGCTGGTAGTAACGAAGCGTTTCATTAAACTCTTCTTTGCCGGGGATCTTTCGAGCAATGTTAAGTTGTCCACCCAGAATAGGAGCTTTTTCAAACAAGGTGACTTTATGACCGCGCTGGGCTAGCGTGACAGCAGCGGCCAGTCCACCTGGGCCTGAGCCTACCACGGCTACTTTTTTGACTTCTTTGGCCGGCTCTAAAACAAGTTCCGTCTCATAACCGGCATACGGGTTTACCATGCAGGTGGCCCGTTTTTTACGGAACACGTAATCAAGACACGCTTGGTTGCAGGCTATGCACGTGTTGATGGCATCAGGCTGGCCACTTTGGGC
>CAYNJF010000002.1:51856-92719 GCA_964397555.1 uncultured Francisellaceae bacterium | reverse complement strand
GAATCTACGTTGGCATCGGCACCAGAAGAGTCTTCAGATGATAAGCTTTTAGGTGCACCAGAAAGTCCTAAGACTGTTGTTGATGCAAGTAAAGGTATCACACCAAGAGAGATTGAATTACAAAAACATGAAAAAGAACTTGCTGCAATATTGTATCGTGATCGTAAAATTAATTTATATGAATTATTTATAAGGTTCAATCGTGCCGCACTCTCGGATAGTAGCAAAAAACATTTAGAGTCCATGGTTATAGATGTAATCAAACCAAATCTCTCGATATGCCCAATTAGTCAAACTGAAACCTCACTGATTAATCAATTTATCATTCATTGTCTCAACACATATAAAGAACAAGATGAAAAGGCTATTGCTCAAAAACTTCGTGCCTTAGGCAAGTTAGAGAAAACAATCATTCCCGATGCAAACCCCATGATGGACCCCATTCACGCCATTTTGATCTATAAGTCCTATATGTTAGATTACCTTAATACTCTCATCAAACTTGGTAAGCGAACCAATAAGTGTTTTTATGGGTTTACATACTCGGACATAGCTGAGCTCAAAGGCATATCTTACCAAAACCTATGTCAGCATTTAGGTAAAACGCCAATACCAAACAATGATAACCCTCTAATAAAAGCCATTAGAGACGATAGTGTCGAGACCATGAGAGAATTTATGAAGGTGCTCAAACTTGACATTAACACAACCTGGTATGGGAAGTATCTTATCGCAATCGCTGTCAGACACAAGGCAACAGATTGTTCTCTTCATTTATTTAATGAGATTTGTAAAGATAAGACTTTCCAACTGCATGAGCTTACGCATGACATACTTAGCGTGAAAAGTTCGTTTGACTTTTTGCAGCAACTGGTTCAATCAAAGGCCTCTTCAACTGAAGTAAAAATCACTGTTCTAAACCTTCTCTTAAAGATGGCGATTGAGCTCAACCAAGTTGACAAAGTGTTTAAGAGCTTCTCGGCTCTTTGTCTTCTGGACGCTCTTCCAAGCTTCAGAGATAAGCTTTTTGATTCCTTAATCCAAGTTTTTATAAAAAATCCAACATACGCCTGTATGTTTGTTGAAGAATATAAAGAACACCTAGAGAATAACGATCTTTACAAAGTATTGATACAAAAACTTGCTAAAATTGCTCATACCGATATTGACGTTGCCGCTTTTATGACGAATTTTGGCTACTTAGAGGTGTTAGAGGAAGCCCACTTAGAAGAGCAGATATTAATCTTTGTTCGTACCGCTAAAAATTTGAAAGCATGTCTTACTTGCGAAGACTATGAGCAGGGTATGGCTCTTGTCATGGCAGCTGATGATAACATTCAGCCTGCTTTAGTTCGCTTAGATGCATTCAAACAATGCTGCACAATGCTTTGGAAAGAAAAGAGTCTTGACGAGCTTTGTCAGCTTTTCTCTAGCAAGAAGTCGCAATGCCTACTAGAGCCTCATTTTGAGGCGCTTTCACGAGTGAATCCACAAAAATACTACTGGTTTAGGGCAAGGCAATTAGACGAATTAGAGTGCGTGGCTAAAAATGATGAGTTAATTCAAGAAATTGTCCAATCAAGCGATAAACGTGATCTGAACATTTGTTTAGAGTTATTAAGGCAAGGACACATTAAGGCGAGCCATCCTGTTTTTCGGATCGAACATTGTGAGAATGAAGCAAGGGAAACCAATCAGCTTATTCTCAAGTATGCCTTTAGACTGCAGCAAAGAGAAGTCGTTGCTGAATACGCACAAAAGCTTTCTGGAGGCGCAGCGTTTGAGCCATCTTCTTTATTCGATGTCATGTTCCAAGCCTTTGAGCTTGTTAGAGATCAGGGCAAACTCAATGCGTCATTGGCTAGGGATCTTGAATCCAAGGAAGCTTACGCCAAGGCCAAAGAGGAAGCCAAACTCGTTGAACGTGAGGGTCATGCCGAGTTTCAGCTTCAAAAAATCCGTCGACAAGAAGAAGAAATCGCAACTCTTTACAAACAAAATGCTAAGCTCCTACGACGATTAAGAGCGGAAAAAGTAACCAATGATTCTGGTTTAAGTGATATTCCAGGCTCCAGTCCAAGTGTTAGCCATGAAGAAGAGTCTGGTTCTGGGCCGGATTCACATCTATCCGAGCAAAGCTTGCTCTCAGCAGATGAGCTTGCCATTGAGTCAGTAAACATAAATGATCATGACTACTACCATCTTATGGACAAAGGTATTCACTTTTTTGTCCGTTATGACAATTTAGACCCTTCATTTAAACAGCAAGCGCTTATCTCGATGGGCAAGGGGATAGCTGTTCGCCAGTCCAAAAAGGGATTGAAACGACTTGGCAAAGAATACTTTGAGCTCAAGTTCGATGGTGGATATCGAATGTTTGGTGATTTTTTTAGGGAATCTCAATCTTGGATAGGTAAAGACATTCGAAAAGGGATCGGAAAATCCCATTATAATCGACAAAACCCTGTAGATGTGATGAAGGTTTATGAACAAGATAGCCCGCTGTGCACTAAGCTGTTGAATGCCCTAAAAAAGGATAAGACGAAAATGTCTCCCGGCTGATAACAGCGTTCCTCCTTTTTAGGCTGAACCTATCTTTGGACTGCTGTTTGGAAAATCGACTTACCTATGCAAGGAAGCATGATGATTCCAACCATAAGTGCATATGCATTATTTTAGGTGAATATTATTTCAGGGATGCGCACGCAATGGTTGGATCTTTTCTCAAACTGCCTTACACTAATTCTATGACTATAAGGAATCTTAAATATGGCATTCACTCCTAGCTTTAATGCTTCTCTGACTGACAAAGCCACTCAAGCCGTGAATAAGATAGAAGCTGTGGGTAATAAGGCTGATATAACAGATGAGGTCAAAGCTCTCAAAGACGCTGTTGGACACGTTCCAGATCGCGTTGAGGTGACTGATAGCGTTAAACAAAAAGCTAAATTTAAAAAGTAGCCACTCCCACTTGTCGGCGCTTTAACTCTGTGTATCTGCTTTCTTATTGTCAGCTATTTAACTTTATTTACATACCCTCATATTCTGCGTATCATCCATTGAAATTGGTTAAATAACTAAGAGCGCCTACACCTATGAGCTACACTCCACAATTCGATGCAGATGCAAATGAACTTGCGACTGCTGAAAAGAAGCTTTTTGAATTAGCCTTTGAGCTCGCCCACATTGCTGATCAAATTCAGACAGGCTCTTACACGCCTGCTTTTGTTCGTGCCCAAGAGGCATCGAATAAAGCCGATGAGCGCCCATGTTCATCAAGACGTCATTCAATCTAATTGATTTTTGATGAGAATAAAAAAAGGAGCCTTGGCTCCTTTTTTTAATGACAATAAACTCAATCAAGCAAGCGGATCTTTATCCGTCCCTTTAAGAAACTTATCGTAAGCGTAATACGCACCGATGGTACCAGCCCCCAGTAAAAGCCCTAAACGTCCGACAAGAGCCCCGGTGATGATCCCTGCTCCAAGGCCTGTAAACAAGAACGCTTTTTCATGCTCATCAAGACCATCCATCAAGGACGTTCCCATCAAAGAAAGATAAGCTTCACCACCAGAAGTGACTTGGCACTGCTCTAAAGTTAATTCACGCATAATTGCTCCTTTTTAAGATGTACGTAATGAATACCAAGAATACGATTGAATAAAAGATTTGGCCTGATGAATGTCTTCGGTCATGAGGCGGTCTTTATCCAAATGAAGCACAAGACGTCTAAAATCATCGTGCACTTTTTGAATGGCTTTAGACGAGCTCAATGGCTTATGAAAATCCATGCCCTGAGCCGCACAAAGCAATTCAATGGCTAAAATATGAGTCAAATTTTCAACCATGTCATGCAAGCGCCTTGCAGCATACGTGGCCATACTAACATGATCTTCTTGATTTGCCGATGTGGGGATTGAATCCACACTCGAGGGCACACACAATTGCTTGTTCTCAGAGACGAGCGCCGCGGAAGTCACTTGAGCAATCATCATCCCAGAATTTTCACCGCTGTCTTCAACCAAAAAGGCTGGCAAATCAGACATCCCACTGTCAATCAAAATAGCCACTCGCCGCTCCGACAAAGAACCAATTTCCGCGATGGCCATGGCCATGGTATCCGCGGCAAAGGCGACGGGTTGGGCATGAAAATTCCCCCCCGATAACACTTCTCGCTCGTTCGAAAAGACCAAAGGATTATCCGTGACAGCATTGATTTCACATTCGAGCATGGCTTTGGCATGCTCGATTAGAGCAAGGCATGCGCCGAGCACTTGGGGGATGCATCGAAATGAATAAGGATCTTGAACTTTGTCGCACTCTACATGAGAGTCTTGTATGGGGCTATCTTGCAAAAGAGTCCACATGTGATGAGCGATGGCTTTTTGTGACGACAGTCGTCTGATTTCATGCAACCTTGGATCAAACGGCACCTTCGAGCCTTTGTAAGCCTCAATGCTCATGGCGGCAATGCTCAACGAAGCATCCAGTAAGGTCTCTAATTCCAACAACGCTGAAACTGCCAAAGCAGTTGAAACTTGCGTACCGTTAAGAAGCGTCAATCCTTCTTTAGGTTGCAGCGGCAAAACATTGATTGCTAACTGCTCAATGGCTTTTGAAGCTGGGATCCGTTGCCCCTCATGATGCATATCACCAAGCCCGATAAGAGCGCAGCTCATATGAGCCAATGGGGCTAAATCGCCAGAGGCGCCGACACTCCCCTTAGAGGGGATGGCCGGATAATACCCCTCATTCAAAAAACTAATGAGCGCTTCAATCACCTCAACACGAACCCCCGAATGGCCCTGGGCCAACGAGTTGATCTTCAAGAGCATGATAAGAGCCACTAGAGGATCTGAAAAGTTATCCCCAATCCCGGTGGCGTGTGAGACCAGTAAATTGTACTGAAGTTGTTCAAGGCGGTTTGGTTCAATGCGTTTTGAGGCCAGTTGACCAAAGCCTGTATTGACTCCGTAAATGGTTTCCCCTTCTTCAACCAGCGTTCGAACCGTTGAGACGGCCTCTTGAATGTTTTCAATATCGCCATCCGTTAACGATATTGGGTTTTTGTGGTTAAGCCAATGACGTATTTGTTCAAACGACAGCGTCCCTGCCTGTAGTTTCATAGCTTCCATGCACTTACCTTATCATGGGTAGATCCAATTCATTTTTCTTTGCGCACTCAACAGCAATGTCATAGCCTGCATCGGCATGGCGCATCACACCGGTTGCCGGGTCATTGACAAGCACTCGAGAGAGTCGTTCCTTGGCTTTATCCGAGCCATCCGCACAAATCACAAAGCCAGAGTGCTGTGAGTAACCCATACCAACACCACCACCATGATGAAGGCTGACCCAAGTCGCACCTGATGCCGTATTCAATAAGGCATTTAAGAGCGGCCAGTCTGATACCGCATCAGAGCCATCTTTCATGGCTTCCGTCTCTCGATTGGGAGATGATACCGAGCCTGTATCAAGATGATCACGACCAATGCAAATGGGTGCTTTTAAGGTCCCGTCTTTGACCATCTCATTAAACGCTAAGCCCATGCGTACGCGATCTTCAACGCCTAACCAACAGATACGAGCCGGTAATCCTTGAAATTGTATGCGCTCTTTGGCCATATCCAACCATCGATGCAACGCTTTATCATCCGGCATGAGCTCTTTAACTTTTTCATCCGTTTTATAAATATCCTCAGGATCCCCAGACAAGGCCGCCCATCGAAATGGCCCCTTACCCACACAGAATAAGGGGCGAATGTAGGCTGGAACAAAGCCAGGAAAATCAAAAGCGTCTTTAACCCCCTCGTCATAGGCTACCTGTCGAATGTTATTGCCATAATCAAAGGTTGGGATCCCTTTTTTATGAAACCCTAACAACGCACTCACATGCGTGGCCATCGAGGTCTTGGCTGCCTCAATCAGTGATTGGGGATCAGACTCCCTAGCCTTTTTCGCTTGATCTAAGGACCAACCAGCAGGAAGATAACCATTCAATGGATCATGAGCACTGGTCTGATCGGTCACCATATCAGGCATCAGTGACTGCTCTAGGATTTGCGGCAAAAGCTCTGCACCATTGCCCAACAACCCAACCGAGATTGGCTTTTTGTCGTCCAAAGAACGCTGTATGAGTTGCAGGGCCTCTGACAGGCTGTCGGTACTGACGTCAAGATACTTGGTGTCTAGACGCTTTTGAATATGCGAGGGATCGCACTCAATGGCAAGCATGCTTGCCCCTGCCATTGTCGCAGCTAAAGGTTGGGCCCCTCCCATGCCACCAAGTCCACTGGTAAGTATCCATTTGCCCTCTAAATTGCCATCGAAGTGTTTATCCGCTGCTGACATGAACGTCTCATAGGTGCCCTGGACAATGCCTTGCGAGCCAATGTAAATCCAAGACCCTGCGGTCATTTGACCGTACATCATCAACCCTTGACGATCGAGCTCATGAAAATGATCCCAATTGGCCCACTGGGGCACCAAATTGGAATTTGCGATGAGGACTCTTGGGGCATCTTCATGGGTTTGAAAAACACCAACGGGTTTGCCCGATTGAACAAGTAAGGTTTGATTCTCTTTTAACCTTTTTAACGTCTCGACGATGGCATCATAGCTTTCCCAATTGCGAGCAGCGCGACCGATGCCACCATACACAATCAATGCTTGAGGGTTTTCTGCCACTTCAGGATCAAGATTATTCATCAACATGCGAAGTGGGGCTTCAATTTGCCAAGAAGCACAGTTTAAGGTAGCGCCCGTTGGTGCTTGAATGCGACGACTCGCGTCAAACTGATTCTTTTGCATACAATCTTCTTCCTTGTTTATAAGATGCAATAAGCGGATCAAAACCAAGATGAGCAATGACTTCTCTGGGATGGTCCACCTCCCACAAGGCCAAGTCAGCCTGAAATCCAGGTTTTAATTGACCAACGTGAGTAAACCCTAGCGCTTTGGATGCCGCCGTCGTCATGCCCTTCCATGCTTCAAAAGGGGTTAAACCAAACAACACACAACCCATATTGGCACAGGTTAATAAAGAGGCATTCGCAGATGAGCCAGGATTGCAATCGGTCGCTACCGCCATGGCAACGCCCGCCTCTCTTAGGGCTTGAATCGGTGGTGGTTGGGTTTGTTGCAAAAAATAGTAAGCACTGGGTAAAAGCACCGCAACTGTCTCGGTCTTTGCCAATGCTTTCACTTGGGCAGCTGATAGGTATTCAAGATGATCAACACTCAACGCCTGGTGAGTTAAAGCCACCTCTAACCCACCGCATTGACTCAACTGCTCCACATGCCCTTTTACAGGGAGTCCAAGACGCTTTGCTCGGGTAAAGAGTTTGTCAAGATGATCGGCACTGAATCCAATGGATTCACAAAACCCATCAACGGCATCAACCAGTTTGTGTTCGACGAGAGCAGGAAGCATGGTATCGACCAGATAATCGATGTAAGCCTGCATGTCTTGATACTCAGGCGCCAAGGTATGAGCGCCTAAAAACGTTTTTTGGATATCAAGCCCTAAACGTTCACTGATTGCTTGAGCCACTTCAAGCATTTTCTGTTCATTCTCTAAATCGAGTCCATAGCCTGATTTGATTTCAAGAGAGGTCACCCCATTTTTTATCATGGCATGAACTCGCTTTAAGCTTGAGGCAAGTAAGTCTTCTTTGGAGGTCAACCGTAAATCGGCCACACTGGCGTAAATCCCACCACCTCGTTGGTGGATTTGCTCATAGCTTGCTCCGTTTAAGCGATCTTCAAACTCGTTCGCGCGAGATTTTCCATACACACTATGGGTGTGGCAATCAATCAAACCAGGGGTTAACACTTGATGTTTTCCATCGATGATGGAGAAACCATCAAGCTCAGGGGCTTGCGATGAAGGCCCTACCCATTCGATCAGACCATTTTTCACAACCACGGTTGCATCGTCGATGATGGCGTAATCTTCCCCTGAAAAGTCACAGGCCTTTACATGAATGAAGGCAACATTCGTCATGGCAGCGCCCTTATAAACCCATCAATAAGAGTTGCTCCTAACAGAGCCGTTTGATTAGAGTCATCGTATTGAGGTGCAAGCTCTGCAATATCCAAGGCCACGACCTTGGCCGATTGAGCAAGGGTCTCACAGGCGCTCATCACATGCCAGGGTTCAAGCCCTAAGGGTGTGGCAGCGGATACCCCTGGAGCCAAGCTGGATGAGAACACATCCAAACATACGGTGACGTAAATAGCATCATGCTTAGAGATAATGGCATCAAGCATATGTTCGAGTTTTCGGTCGTCTTTTAAGATGTCTAAGACATGAAGATATTCAACCCCAATTTTTTCAGCGGTTTCATAAAGAGCTGCGGTGTTGGAGGTTGGATTAACTCCGATGCAATAGTAGGCAAAGTCATGCCCCTTTTCTTGGCAATAGTCGTAGCACTGCAAAAATGGGGTGCCAGAACTTGAGTGCTCGGCTTTTCTCAAATCAAAATGAGCATCAAAATTCACGATTGCCACCTGACGATTTAGCGCCTCGCTAAGGCCTTTAAAGTGTCCAAACGCTACCTCATGCCCACCCCCTAGCACAATCGGGAAATGATGATTTTGGACCATAGAGGTGATCTTTTTCGCAAGCTTAGTCTGTCCATCCTCTAAATTAGACTCAACCACCAAGTTCCCGGCATCCACCAAAGGTTTATCGTGATGAAGCGCCAATCCAGCCAGAGCTTTTTTTAGTGCATCGGGTCCTACTTTGGCCCCCACTCGCCCCAGGTTTCTTGAGACGCCCTCATCGCTTGCAAAGCCAAGTAAGACATGACTGCGCTGCGGCCAGGCGCTCTCATCTTCAAGGCACTGCACCGTTTGAAAATAGCGCAATGGCGCCCCATCATCTCTGCCCTTCCATAGCATAGGTTTAGGCGATTCAAAGTCGTTATCCATGAATCATGTTCTCGTTGAGTTGGGAGTAAACGTAGTCAATCGCGGACTGGCGTTGCTCGTCACTAAGTTTGCGTTTGATTTTAGCGGCCATGAGATCACTCAGTTTTGAACCCTGCTCTGAGGCACGGACCAACCATGCGTAGGCCAACGCTAAATCCTTTTCCAAGCCTTTCCCTTTGGCAAGCATGGAGCCGTATCGATACTGAGCTTTAGGGTTATCATGCAAAGCGGCTAAATGATACCAGTGGGCTGAACGAGTAAAATCACGTTGAACCCCAATCCCTTTTGAATACAGATAAGCAAGGCGCATTTGAGAGTCAACATGCCCCATGGTCGCGGACTTCTCAAACCAAGAAGCGGCCATGGTTAAGTTTTGCTCGATGCCCTTGCCCAGACTAAAGAGCTGACCAAGCATGTAAAATACTTTTGGATTAGCGTGCTTATACTCCGAGGCTTTCAAGTACCACTGAAGGGATTTTTTTGGATCAGGGTTGGTGCCTTTTCCTTCAAGAAGCCAATCGGCGACGATGATTTGAGCTTGGTGATCACCACTTCGAGCTGCTTTTCGATACCATTTCAGCGCAGTGGGATAATCCACGGGGGTTCCATCGTGCTCACTGTACATGGCGGCAAGGGTTTTCTGTGCCTCAATGTGATTTTGTCTTGCCGCTCGTTCACACCATTTAAGAGCAAGCATCATGTCTTTTGGAAGTTCTTTTCCCAACCGATAGTGTAGGGCTAACTCATACTGAGCTCTAGGCTCCCCCATGTTGGCTTTTCTCATGAGTGGTTTAAGTTCATGACTATATACCAACATCGATTGAAATAAGGCCAGACAGAGCACTAGAAAAGCCGCAAGTCTTTTACAAGACATACTGGAATTCCATTTACCGTTTTTTACATTTTATGCTGCTATGTGGAGCGATGGAACAGTTGGTAGTAGTTTTTTGTGGTGTGCTCAGCAATGCTCTCGCAGGTTTGGCCGCGTAACTCAGCAATGAATTTAGCTACATGAGGTACAAAGCTTGGCTCGTTTTGTTTGCCCCGAAAAGGAACGGGGGCTAGGTAGGGGCTATCGGTTTCAATCAACATGCGATCAAGGGGTACTTTTTTGGCGACCTCTTGAAGTTCAAGCGCTTTTTTGAACGTCACAATGCCTGAAAAAGAAATATAAAAATCAAGATCTAAAGCTTGTTTGGCCATCTCCCAATCTTCGGTAAAGCAATGCATCACCCCACGCACCTTTTCAGCCTGCTCGGCTCGCATGATGCTGATGGTATCCTCTTTGGCTTGGCGAGTATGAATGATCAAAGGTTTTTTTACTTGATGGGCCGCCTGGATGTGAGTGGCAAAGCGCTCTCGCTGCCATGTTAAATCGCCTTCTTGCCAATAGTAATCGAGCCCCGTTTCACCCACGGCTACGCACTGCGGGTGCTCCATCCCATCAATAATTTGACTGATGCTGAAGGACTCTCCTGCTGCATGATTAGGATGCACCCCCAGAGAAAATGAAATATGTTCGCCCTTTTCGGCGATGGCTTCAAGCGTCGGGCGCTCACCGAGCTCGGTGCATACATTCAAAAAATGTTCGACTTTGGCTTGTTTTGCTCGCTCAAGATAATCATCCACGGATAAATTATCTTTCTCTAAATCGATTAAATGAAGGTGGCAATGGGAATCTACAAACATATCGCTACAAGGTGTGAGTGGGACGATCGGATTGTAACATGCCCGCAAGATACGTCTCAATCTTATTACGGACATTTGCCCCTTCTTCGGCGCAAAATTGAACGCCGATGCCAGCGGCTCTGTTGCCTTGAGCCCCTTTGGGAGAGACCCAAACCACTCGGCCTGGGCATGGAAGCTTTTCCGTTTCTTCCATGAGGTTTAAAAGCAAAAAGACCTCATCTTGCAACTGATAGGTTTTGTTGGTGGGGATGAATAAGCCCCCATGTTTTACAAAAGGCATGTACGCGGCGTATAACACGGATTTATCCCGAATGGTTAACGAGAGGATGCCAGGCTTTTTGCCTTGCCCTTCATTTGCCTGTGGGTTAGCTTCACTCATGTTCGACTCCATGTTTGTTGCCATTGCACTAAAAAGTCGCTGATCAGATATTGTGCTTTAAAGGGGCCTTGATTGAGCTTGAGGCTCAATTGATGCCAGCTCTGACTTAAGCCGTTTAAACGCTCCATGGAAAGGGGCGCTAATTTATCCATTGAACCCAGTTGATAATCAAGCCCTGCTGCACGTTTAATCAGCTGGGTAATCAGCCCATATATTAAGTATAGTCCCTGCTCAGATGAGCCTTGGCTCATTATTTTGGTGACGTGTTCAATGGAAGTCTGCCCCAAGGACAAAAGAACCAGTTGCTCCAACAATTGCTGACAAGCCTCGTCTTGCTCAAAAAGGGCTTGAACCAAGTGAGGTTGGCTAAACCAGTGGGCGTAAAGGCAACCCTGGAGCTGATGATGCTCTAGATAAGCCTGATATTGAGATTGGCTTGGGGCATGCATCGGCACATCGACGCATCGACTGACGATGGTTTTCAAAAGCCCATGGGCACGAGCGGTGTGAAGAATAAAGACCACTGAATCCGTTGGCTCTTCCAACAATTTTAATAGAGCGTTGGATGATTGAACGTTCAGCTTGTCGGCATCAATGACAATGACTTTGTAGTGATGATGGGCCGATAAGTGCACGAACGAGGGCAAGGCTCGAATCTGATCAATCCCAATGGCTTCATTGGCCCCGAGCACACATACGTCTGGATGATGCTCAATTTCAAACCAGTGACAAGATTGGCACTGGTGGCACGGTGCTTGTTCGTGTTCGCATAAAAGCGCTTTGGCCATATCATGACTGAGTGCCTGCTGCCCTTCGAACGCGCCTGCACTCAACAAAAGCGCATGAGGTACCTTGCCCTTTTTTTTCTGTTCATTTAAGTCATGCACATGGGCATGGTGCCATTCAAAGCTGAGCATCTCTCACCTTGTGTAAGATGGTTTCTAGTTGATCTTGAACGTCTTCGAGGCTGCCAGAAGCATCCACCACATGGTAGCGATGCGGATAGCGTTCCTTTAGAGATAAATACCCATCTCGAATGCGTTGAAAGAAAGACTCGTCTTCTTTTTCAATGCGGTCCAAGCCCCCTCTTGAGCGCATACGCTCAAGGGCAACCTCCACAGGGGCATCCAGCAAAATGGTATGATCGGGCTCAAACTCTCCTAGAGCCCACTCATTCAAGGCCAGCACCTTCTCGATGCCTACGTCTCGCCCTCCCCCTTGATAAGCAATGGAGGCGTCCATGAATCGATCGCATAAAACCCACTTCCCGGCCTCAAGATGAGGAATAATGAGCTCATGAACGTGTTGTACCCTTGCCGCATAAAAAAGCAACGCCTCGGCTTTGGCATGAACTTTTTCTTGATAATCATCCAACAAGACGGCTCGGATACGCTCTCCCATCGGAGTGCCACCTGGTTCACGAGTACGAACCACATCCAGATCATGGGTTTGAAGCCAATGTTCACAAAAAGCAATGTTGGTGGATTTGCCCACACCTTCAATGCCTTCAAACGAAATCATGGGGGCACGTTTGTTCATGCTTGATGCTCTCTTAATGTATTGACGTGTTGCTGATGCTCTTTCAACGTCGTTGAAAAGACATGCCCAGGCCCTTGAGGCTTGGCCACAAAGTATAAATAGTCTGAATCCGAAGGGCGAACCGCCGCCAACAGCGCCCCGAAACTGGGCATGGCAATCGGCGTTGGGGGTAAGCCAAATCGAGTGTAGGTATTATAAGGGGTATCCTCTTTGAGCATGGTCGAAGTTAAGGTCCCTTCAAAATCCTTGACCCCAAAAATTACGGTGGGATCGGCCTGCAAACGCATGCGCTTTTGCAGGCGAAGATGAAAAACTTGAGAGATGACTGGCCACTCTTCGGCCATGTTAGACTCTTTTTCAATGATGGAGGCCAGCACTTGCGCCTCAAATGGTGTGCTGATGGCAAGATTATCGCCTCGAACGGCCCAAGCTTTTGCAACTTGCTCTTCCATCAAACGATGAGCTCGCTGCAAAAATTCAACTAAGGTCGTCCCTTTTGGGTAAAAATAAGTTTCAGGAAAGAACATGCCATCTAAGCAATCGAGGCCCAGCTGAGTTTGAATGTGCGTACGATTGAGACCGTGTTGCGCCTTGATGGAAGGCTCCTCCAAAAGCTCAATGAGAAGATCTTCAAAAGACCAGCCTTCGACGATGGTAAACGCGTGAAGGTGGACATCGCCATCGACCAAATGGTTGATCACATCAGCCCCGCTCATACCCGCCTCAAACTGATACTCACCTGCTTTTAGTTTGTGGCTGACGCCTTTTACTCGGATAAACACTTCAAACCACAAAGGGGAAAAGCCAAGGCTTTGTTCGGCCATGCTCAATTGAGAAAGCATGGTTCTTGAGTCGGTTCCAGGTTTTAATTGAAACGTCATCCCCTGATCGCCAATGATGGGCCGACGTGCATAATCCATCCACTGAACGGCCAGTGCCATCATAAAAATGAAAAGGGCAAGGCCCATAAAGATGCACAAACGTTTAATCATAAAAATCCTTTTTTTATGCATTGATTCGACAGCTCAAGAGCAGGCTCAATGTCATACTCAATTTGCTCAAATCTATCGACTGGCACTATGCCAACCCCCGAGCTTATCATGGCAACAGCTTGCGCGTTTTCCAGCTGAGGCACCGAAATAGACTTTATGCTGAGATCATGATGCTCCAATAACCAAGCTCGAGCGCAACTGGCAACGCCACACTGCGATAAGTCAGGTGTACTCCAGTGTTTCCCATCAAAAACGATCAAATTGGTTCGGGTACCTTCAATGACATAATCGTTCTGACATCGAACCAACACTTCATCCTCATCAACCATATCTTTGGTTGCAAGGACTTGTTCAAGTCGGTTCAAATGCTTGATGCCAGCTAATAAAGGCTGATGGCCTAAACGAACACGGCTAAGCCCGAGCCGCCATGGCTTGGGTGTAGAAAAGGGCATGGGCTCGAAAAAGACTCGACAATCGGTTTGATTCGAGTGAATGGGATAGCCACGTTGAGGTTGCACTCGAGATAGTATCACTTTGATCATCCCAACTTGGGATTGACGTAATTGGTCGATTTGTTCACATAATAGGTCTTTGGACATCGACTCTAGCTCGAGGACATCACAACCTAAGTTAAGCCGTTGCCAATGATAGTGAATTAGGGGATGCTCGCACGCTTTGATGGGCGACTTAAAGGCGATGGTCTCAAAGACACCATCGCCAAAATGTAAACCTCGATCATAAAGAGTGGGTTTGGCGCGTTGTTGCCCGTTATAGAGCATCAGACACGACGGAGAACGATGGCTCCGTTGGTTCCACCAAAACCAAAGGAATTGGACATCGCCACTTCCAAGTCAATTTCTCTGGCTTTATTAGGAATGTAATCCAGATCACACGCCTCATCAGGGTTATCCAGATTGATCGTCGGAGGACAAATCTTGTCGCGCAGACTTAAAATGGTCCAAATGGTTTCAATGGCACCGGCCGCTCCCAAAAGATGACCCGTCATGGACTTGGTCGAGCTTATCGCCACTTGGTTTGCGGCATCACCAAGCGCCAACTTAATGGCTGCAGTTTCATAAGCATCGTTGATCTTCGTCGACGTACCATGAGCATTGATGTACCCAATCTCATCGTTGTTGACCCCAGCATCACGAACAGCATTGATCATCGCTTGCGCCATGCCTTTGCCCTCAGGCGCCGGAGAAGTAATGTGATAAGCATCACCGCTCATGCCAAAGCCAATAACTTCGCTGTAAATACGAGCGCCACGTTGTTTAGCATGCTCATACTCTTCGAGCACCACAACACCTGCCCCATCCCCTAACACAAAACCTGAACGATCTTTGTCAAAAGGACGCGAGGCTTTTTCAGGCTCATCGTTGCAAGTAGAAAGCGCTTTGACCGAACCAAAGCCACTGATCCCTAAAGGCGTGCTCGCTTTTTCAGCACCACCTGCGACCATAACATCCGCATCGCCACAAGCGATGGAACGAGCCGCCATGCCGATGCTGTGACAACCTGTGGTACAAGCTGTTGCAAAAGCAAGATTAGGACCCTGGAATCCAAATTGCATCGAGACATACCCAGAAATCATATTAATGATGGCTCCGGGTATGAAAAAAGGTGAGACTCGACGTGGCCCAGATTTAGTCAGCGCTTCATGAGATTTCTCAATGAAGCCTAAACCGCCAATACCAGAACCAATCGAGACCCCAAAACGAAACGGATCAGAAGGGGTATGGTTTAAACCAGCATCATGAATCGCACTGTGAGCTGCCGCGACCCCGTACTGAATAAAGGAGTCCATCTTGCGAGCCTCTTTGGGTTCGATGCCGTATTTGTCAGCTTCAAAACCCTTAATTTGACCTGCAATTTTAGTGGCATAGTTAGTGGTATCAAAGCCCTCTAACTCTGCGATGCCGCTTTGACCTGCAAGCAATGCTCGCCATGCGGTTTCGATGTCATTCCCCACCGGAGTAATGGCACCAAGCCCCGTTACAACGACACGACGTTGATTCATCCAACTATCCTCCTTCCGATGAACGCTTATTTACGTAGGCAGTCCTCAACGTATGCGGTAGCCTCTTTAAGAGTCGTAATTTTCTCAGCGTCTTCGTCAGGGATTTCAATATCAAATTCTTCTTCAAGCGCCATGACAAGCTCGACAGTATCCAAAGAATCCGCACCTAAATCGTCTACAAATTTTGACTCAGCTTGAACTTTTTCACGCTCAAGACCAAGATTTTCAACAACGATGTCAGTCACTCGCTCTTCGATGCTGCTCATCACATTTTCCTCAGTCATGGTTTACTCCCAAATCGGTTTATTTATAATAAGTTGAGAGACTAATTCTCTCACATCTAATTCTTTACTTGTCGCCAAATGCTAGCAGAATTCATTCATGCACGCTAGTCAGCGAGCCGAATACTTAGCTTACTAACCTTTTACTCCATGAACATGCCACCATTGACGTGCAGAGTGTGGCCTGTGATGTATTGGGCTCGATTGGAGGCGAGAAAAGCCACCGCATGCGCCACATCATCGGCCTGACCTAGTTGACCTGATGGGATCTGAGTCAACAATGCCTGTTTTTGGGTCTCAGCTAAGTCTTTAGTCATGTCGGTATCAATGAACCCAGGAGAGACCACGTTCACGGTGATGCCTCTTGAGGCCACTTCCAGTGCCAATGATTTACTCATACCAATCAAGCCGGCTTTTGAGGCGGCATAATTGGTTTGACCCGCATTGCCCGTAGAGCCCACGACAGAGCTTATGTTAATGATCCGGCCAAAACGAGCCTTCATCATTGGTTTTAAGCAAAGCTTGGAGATATTGAATGCCGAGGTTAGATTCACTGAAATCACATCATCCCATTCGTGCTCTTTTAAACGCATGGATAAATTGTCTTTGGTAATGCCAGCGTTATTGACCAAAATATCAATGGGACCAAGCTCTTTGACGATTTCATCAAAACAAGTTTTGACTTGATCTTGATTGGTCACATTCAACACTTTGCCATACCCTTTGAGCCCTTGAGCTTCGAGCGTGTTGGAGATGGATTGGGCCCCTTGCTCCGTGGTGGAGGTTCCCACCACCGTGGCCCCTTGGCGACCTAATTCTAATAGGGTGGCCAAACCAATTCCACGGGTTGCTCCGGTGACTAAGGCCACCTTTTGTTCAAGCTCAAGCATATTCAACCTCTGTCCATTGACTTAATGTTTGTTCTAATAGTTCGGGGGTTTCTATTGAGACGCCTTTGATGGATGGATCAATGCGTTTAGCAAGCCCTGTTAACACTTTGCCAGGTCCGCATTCAATAAGAGTGCTTATCCCTTGTGCCTTCATGGACTCAATGGTTTTAATCCATTGAACCGGTGAGTGCAATTGTCTCACCAGTGCTTGTTTGATTGCCTCAACCTCGTTGTGGACGGTCACATCCACATTGTTGATCACGGCAGCTTTGGGGGCATGAAAATCCATGGTCTCTAAAAACTCACCCAAACGTATCGAAGCAGGCTTCATCAACGAAGAATGCGAAGGAACCGATACAGGCACCCCTAACACCCGTTTTGCACCTTTGGCTTTCAAAATTGGGGTGGCTCTCTCGAGGGCATTTTTGTGACCGGCAATCACAATCTGACCGGGTGCATTGAAATTTACCGCTTCTAAAACATCACCCTCGGCCGCCTCGATAAGGCCTTGCTCGAGCGTGTCGATGTCCAAACCAATCACCGCGGCCATGGCCCCTACCCCTTCAGGCACAGCCTCTTGCATAAACAACCCACGTTGATGAACAATGCGAACGGCCTGCTCTAAACTCAACACACCGGCTGCCACCAAGGCGGTATACTCACCTAACGAATGTCCTGCAAGGACTGAGGGGCGGACTTGTGTTTGAGCGCAGAAGGCTTCATAAATGGCGTAAGAGCTAACCAAAAGCGCAGGCTGAGTCCAACAAGTCTGATTGAGTTTCTCCTCAGGCCCATGTTGAATCAGTCCCCATAAATCGAGCTTTAATACCTCGGAAGCTCGGTCAAACAAATCCATGATGGGTGGCTGGGCGTCTTGATAGCCTTTGATCATGCCCACAGTTTGTGAACCTTGACCTGGAAAGGTCATGGCCAGTTTAGGATGTTGTTCCATGTAATATCTCCTAAAGGGTGACGAGCGCAGAGCCCCAAGTTAATCCCCCACCAAAGGCCTCAAAAAGAACCGTTTGCCCTGGCTTTATGCGCCCATCGCGTAGCGCGACATCTAAGGCAAGTGGGATAGATGCTGATGACGTATTCGCATGATGCTCGATGGTGCAAATCACTTTGCTCATGGGCAAATTTAACTTATCAGCGGTGGCTTGAATGATTCGAATGTTTGCTTGATGAGGGACAAGCCAATCAATCTGAGTTTCATTGATTTGGCAATAATCCATCATCTCGGACACCAACTCTCCGAGCCGGTTTACCGCGTGCTTAAAGACGTGTTTGCCCTTCATCTGCACGTACGGATTCAACTCGGCCAGCGGCGTATTGAGATTATCCGTCTCGCTTAGGTGCGATAGGGTCTTGGTATGATCACCCATCTGCATGTTATCGACGGTGAGCAGATCAGATTGACCGCCATCGGCATACAAGCGCGTCGCTAACACACCTGGCGTATCGCTTTGAGACAACACCGCCGCACCAGCCCCATCCCCGAAGAGTACACAGGTATTGCGATCGCTCCAATCGATTAATCGAGACATGAGCTCGGTTCCAATAATCAATGCATGCTTTGCCTGACCGGCTTTGATGAAATTATCAGCAATTGACAGTGCGTAAACGAATCCTGAGCAAGCTGCTTGGACATCAAAGGCACAACACTGCCCAGCGCCTAGGTGCTTTTGGACTAAACACGCCGTTGAAGGAAATAATTTTTCAGGGGTCGCTGTTGCGCACACAATCAGATCGATGTCTTTGGCGCTGATTTGGGCCATCTCTAAAGCCTTGCTTGCGGCTTTCACCGCCATGCCAGCGGCGGTCTCATCTTGAGAGGCAACGTGTCGGGATTGAATACCGGTTCGTTCGACAATCCACTCTGAACTGGTCTCAACGCGTGTCGCCCAGTCTTCATTCGTCATGACATTGGGCGGCAAATAGCCACCTGTGCCTGTTATTTTTGAGTACTTCATGCAGATATGCGCTCGTGTAGATAGGAAGCAGCCTCAGTGCGGATTAACTCAGGAATGTTGTGTTTGACTTCACACATTGCCTCATCAATGGCTACCTTAAAACTTTCAGTCGGCGCATTACCATGGCTTTTTATGACCACACCATTCAAACCAACAAAGGTTGCGCCATTGTAACGTTTCGGATCAATATCCTTTAAGATGCTTTTGAGCAATGGAGCGCATACGGCGCCACAAGCTTTGGTCAAAAGATTCCTATGGAACCCTTTTTTGATGACTTTCATCATCATCTGCGCCACGCCTTCGCTGGATTTTAAGGCAACGTTACCAACAAAGCCATCGCAGACGACCACATCACTGACATGGCGGTAAATGTCGGTTCCTTCCACGTAGCCGATGTAATCAATCCCTTGTGCGCCTTCGAGCAATCGGGAGGCCGCTTTTACCGACTCACACCCTTTAATGGCTTCTGAGCCAATATTTAAAAGCCCTACGCGCGGCTTCTCAATAGCATCGACAGACCGTGCCAAAACATGCCCCATGATTGCAAACTCAAACAATTGTTCAGGCGTGCAGTCAACATTGGCACCTAAATCAAGCATGCGTATGCGGGCAGGCCCATCAGGACCATAAGTTGGGATTGAAAAAACAATGGCTGGACGCGATATGCCGGGGACCGTCTTTAAGACGAACTTAGCCGTAGCCATTAAAGCACCTGTATTACCAGCGCTCACGCAAGCATGGGCTTCGCCTGATTTGACCATGTTGATGGCCAATCGCATCGAGGAATTTTTTTTGAATCGAAGAGCGGAGGCCGGAGACTCATCCATCTCCACTTGCTCTTCAGTATGAACTAAACTAAGGCGCTCACCATAGTTCGCAAATGAGCTCTTATATTGGTTTAGTATTTTGGTGTCACCCACTAAACTCACATGTAGATTTTGATGCTCGGTTAGTGCGTCAAGGGCGGCAGGAACAGTCACTTTAGGACCGTGATCGCCGCCCATGGCATCAATCGCGATATGAATAGGGGCCAAAGGCTCTACTCTTCGTCTTCAGCAGGGGTAATCTGTACTACTTGACGACCGCGATAGTAACCATCAGCACTGACGTGATGACGACGATGAGTCTCACCCGTTTCAGGTTCGATAGAAAGCGTAGGGCTGCTCAATGAATCATGAGATCTACGAGTATCTCGTTTTGCACGAGATTTTTTATTTTGCTGGACTGCCATAAATTCTCCAAAAAATAAAGCTGACCAACCAACTGTTAGCTCAGCTCATCCACTTACAATGGGTGCTAATATTAACCCAATTAAAACACTTTGTCTTGCGACTTATGAAATTTCGACGACACTTTACCCTTTTAGTGAAAGTAAGGCACTAAATGGGTTCGGCTTTTCAAGCGCTTCTTCTTGCATGACTCGCTCTTTTAAGTTATTTAACTCGTCAGAACAAGCCAAATCGTCGTGAGTTGCCACGATGGGTAAACTTAATAAGATCTCTTGAGAGACCAAATCAGGCAAATCAAGTAAGGTTTCTCTTGGCACCACCAAGGGCTCATAATCTGAGCCTAGGGTTGTCGCCTGCTTGTCATGCCCAATGACCGCGTATTTGATGCTGGGCTCCATAGTAACCTCCATGGGACCTAGGCAACGCTGACAAAGGACTTGGTAGTAGGCTTTTATGGTCCCCTCAATGACTAAGGTCTGCCCTTGTTTGAAACACTGGAGGTTTACTTGGGCCTCGGCTTTGTCATCAAAAATGACTTTGCCTTCTAGGTTGTCCATCATCGACAAGCGAACGGCTCCTGCAAGCTCTCTAGGCTCAGGGGAACTACACCATTGATATGGATCAATACTATTGGGAAGCTGACTTGATTTCATGGCAGTATCATACCCAGTCTTTACCAAAATAACCAGCCCCGGGTTTGCACCCTTATGAAGGCTTAGATAAGCTTACCTTCATTTAACAGAGACCTTTTTATGGACTTACTGCTTGCATCCAGCTCCCCCTTTCGCCAAGAGCTTTTAGCTCGTCTGCATCGCCCATTTTCGACCTTTTCCCCAGACATCGATGAAAGTCGAAAAAAAAGCGAACCCCCTTTGGCATTGGCCAAAAGACTAAGCCTTGAGAAAGCTCAAAAAGCCAACGAGCATTTTGAGGATTGCCTATGCATTGGGGCGGACACTTTGGCGGCCTTTGGCGACGAGGTGCTTGGTAAACCAGGTGACTTTAAGACCGCGATGTCAATTTATAAAAAGCTCAAAGGGAAAAAAATTGAGTTTTTAACCGGGGTGAGCCTTGTCAACGATAAAAATGGGATCAAAAAGGTCGCTTGCATTTCGACCTCGGTGGAATTTAATGACTATTCGGATGAGGCCATTAAAGCCTATCTTGAACTGGAAAAGCCTTATCGCAGTACCGCCGGGTTCAAATCCGAGACCAGCGTGGTTGGTTTGACTCGATCCATTGAGTCCAAAGATCCCACCGCGATTGTTGGGTTACCCTTGATTCAAATCGCAAGCTGGTTCAATGAGCTTGACCTGACCATTTGAAAAGACCGTCACTAGTTGACCTCGATGAGGTCAACTAGTTCATCAAAAGATTACATGCCTAAACGAAAGGGCTTTTCTGATGCCAATTTGTCTAAATGAGCAACTCGGTCGCGTATGGGGGGATGACTTGCTTTGAGCTGGCTGTACCAGGTAAGAAGCGATCCGCTTGACTTATCCGTTGCCGCATCGACAGGGCCATCTGCATGATGCACACACATCAACGCCTGACCATGACCGATGAAGTCTTTGACTAATCGATCAGTTTCAGCCTGATCGACGTTCTTGTAATGTTCACGGTAGACTTTAACCTTGAGCATGATAAGAGCATGCTTAAGGGCATCCCCTTTTCCGTGTTCAAACGCATTTTCATCCGCACGTGTCTCTTTGACTCTAGAGATCATTTGTTGAGTGATGAACAAAAGGGTTTTAACCGCAAGATGCAGACCAAAAAAGAATGCAAAATTAGTAAACCATGAGGGTTGAGCATTCGATTGGTTTGACTTGTTTTTGCTATGGACTCTCTTGCTTGAACCCTTTTCAGCTCCTGAGGTTTGTCGGTGTTCATGGCCTTGCTTGGGTGGATTTGACCACGCATGTTTATACATCTTGGAAGTCAAACTTGTGCCAATCGAGGCAATCACGCTTGATGCCGCTGTGATTAAAATATCTCGATGTTTGACATGGCCAAGCTCATGAAGGGCAATGGCCGTTAACAATTGCTCTGGCGTGTAAGGACAGTGATCTTGAGCGGCGTATTGTTTGGCTCTTTTTATGATCCCTGTCGTAAAAGCGACCCCCGAATGCGAGGGAGAGCGCCCTGTGGCGAATGCATTGAGAACGTCTTTTTTCATGATCCCAAGCATGGGTTTGGTCGAAAAGCTTGATTGCTCTAACCGTACCGCCTCATCAAACACCGCATGCAAATCAATGCCCTCAACAAGCTCACCCGCCTTGACTTGCTTGACGCCATAACCCCAAAAAACAAGCTCACGAGAAAAGTAGCTCACCATGCTGGTAAAGGCTATATTCAAGCCAAGACTCCAGTAAATACCTGCAACCCCACCGGCTGCAAAGCCAATGCCGCCAACAATGGCACTGATGATGGTAAACCCTAGAAGTCCTTTCGCTATGGTTTTGGAACGCAAAGACATCGCAGGAAAACCAACCAAGCCTTCTTTTAAGCTAACTGTGCTACTCATTTTTACCTCGTTTTCAAAGAAACCAAGTATGCCTTTTTCTCGAGGACCATCCAGTAAGCCACACAATCCATAGGCTCAACGGTATGACAAAAAAGATGAATGGCATTGTTTGAATGTTTGTTAACTTCTAAGGTGGTGGAATTAAGTAAACACTTTTACTCAAAAAAATAGTTTTGAACGTGTATTTGGAAGGGGAAGCCCCTCGCAAAGCGTAAGCGAGGGGGGAAGTCTGGTTAATTAGCGTTTAAACGAACGACTAGTTCTAGCCTCTGGCTCATCATTCGCAGGAGCTACGTAAGGCCTCATTGCATCGGCGTATACTCGACCAAACTCCTCTGGGGTGTACTGTTCTTCATCAGCTCTTGCGTTCATATCTGCCCCAGCCCTTACCAGAGTATCGAAGGCAGCATCAGCATCGTATTCACCAGATGAGTTTAACTGTTTGTGAACCGCTGCCCAGTGAGCTGCGGTATAGCCTCTTTCATCGGCATGATTTAAAAGCTGGCTCATACCAAATTGCCTTACCTTGTCGATGATGGCAACAGCAATTTTTTGCTGTAATTCAAACTGACCCGGCCACCCCATCATTGAAGCGGTTAGACACTCTACTATATAATAAGGCGAAAGCTCACCAATGGTATCCTCTTCAGCATCGTCGATTACTCTTGCAGCTTTCTCCCAAGAACCTTCAAACACTGCTTCTCTCAATTCGTCAATGGCCATAAATATGACTCCAAATTTAGTAAATTCCATCGTATGACTTGGAGTCAAACCATAGAGCTCCAAAGCTTTAGGGTGCATGCTCACGTATTTTGACAGCAAATTTATTTTATCCGGCCAATTGTGCGCGATTGTGACAAGAACTGCCGAATGGAGTCTGTGGATGTGGCGTGTAGGTGATACGAAAAAAGGCCAGCCTTTATCAAGCTGGCCTTTAAGACAGTCAAATTATCGAGCGATAAGTTGAGGCGTTGTGCTTTGGTTGAGCCCGAACGCGTGCGAAAGACTGGTTCCCATCCGTTTAGAAAGTTTGGAGAATACCGAACCTTGAACGGTGTAATTAACCACGTTTTCATTGCCAATCACATCTCTTGCAACGAACCCGGCTGAGCCAAAGCCATCAATAAGCCCCAAATCTAACGATTGGGTGCCAGTCCAAAAAAGGCCGGAGAAGATTGATGGGTCATCTTTGAGGCGATCGCCACGCCCTTCCTTTACGGCATCAATAAATTGCTTATGAACAAAGCCAATTAGCTCTTCGGCATGCGCTTTTTGCTCAGGCATCACAGGCGACATTGGATCATAAAACAACTTATTCTCACCAGCCATAAGCGAGCGTTGGGACACCCCTATTTTTTCGATAAGACCATCAATGCCCACAGATGGCATCAGAACACCAATAGAGCCAACAATACTAGACGCATCGGCGTAGATTTCATCCGCACCAGCGGCCACAAAGTAGGCACCAGATGCCCCCATGTCCTCTATCACTGCGTACACTTTTTTCTCAGGATACTTCGCTTTGAGGCGGCGGATCTCAGTGTAAATATAATTAGATTGAACGGGACTACCACCAGGTGAATTAATCCGCAAAATTAAGCTCGATGAATTAGGTGCATTGAAGGCATCTCTCAACCCTTCAATAAAGGTAGCTGCGTTGGCCTCTTCATCAGCACCAATGGTCCCGTATAAATCAACAACGCCGATATGATTTTGCTGATGCTCAATGTTGGTCGATGGAGACCAAAATAGAAATAAGAGCAAAAAGAAATAGAATAATGTGATCCCTTTGAAAAAGATCCCCCATCGTCTAGAGCGTCGCTGCTCTTTGATGGATTCAAGCAATACATTCTGCATCACGCTTTGCTCCCAAGAGGATGGCGCTTGAGTTTGCTCGTCTGTCATATCAACCCTTATTGTTGTTTATCTAATTTGGATAATAGATCTTTTAGGCGATCGTCAATTTCGCATTGCACCTTAATCACTCCGTCTTTGTAAGGAATGGCAATGCTTGAGGCATGAAGAAAAAGACGCATTTTGGGATCAATCATGGCGGCTTTGGAAGCTTTCGTCGAATATTTATCATCCCCCCAAATCGGATGCCCCATGTAAGCGGCATGGACTCGAATTTGATGAGTGCGACCGGTAACAGGCTTTGCTTCGACCAAAGTGGCCGTGTTCCATGTCTTGATGGCTTTAAATAAGGTCAAGGCCTCTTTGCCTTCGGGATCAACTCGCACGATACGCTCACCGGAAGCAAGAAAGTTCTTCTTTAATGGTAAGCTAACTTTCTTAGGTGAATTCCATTGACCATCGACCAGGGCTAAATAGGTTTTTGTGATCTCACCTTCTCGCAACTGACGATGAAGCTCAACCAATGCCTTACGAGACTTGGCGACAATAATAATGCCTGAGGTATCCCTATCTAAGCGATGAGCAAGCTCCAAAAAGGCCCCTTGCTCACGAATTTGGCGCAAACCTTCGATAAGACCCAATTTGATGCCGCTACCACCATGTACGGCTAAGCCAGAGGGCTTATTAATGATGAGTAAATCACTGTTTTCAAATAAGATTCTCTGACTCAAATCTTCTTTGAGACGTCCTTTGGGTTTATTAGAGTCTTGGTTTGAAGTCGTATATGGGGGAATGCGCACGCAATCGCCTAAATTCAGTTTATACTGTGATTTGACGCGTGATTTATTGACCCGAACTTGACCTGTTCGGATGAACTTATAAACCTGGGACTTGGGCACATCTTTAAGCCTAGAAAACAAGAAGTTATCTATGCGTTGCCCCGCTGAATTTTCACAAACGGGGACCGTTTTTGAAGGCTTTTTGATAATTAATTGGCTCATTGAATTTAAACTGGCTAATTGATGACCCATTAAGGATAAAGACCCTAGTTGCGCTGGTTAAAAGCTGATAAAATATCGCTGAGAAAGGTGATTTTAGTTTACTATCTAGCTGAATCAGTTATAGATTTGATTCGCGGTTGCACCTAAATGACCGGGCTCAGTGTTTACAAGCCGAATTATGCCACAAAGCTAAATGGCTTGCCAATTATAGACGGCGCAATTTCAACGGGCTTTTTTTGAGGTAAACACGGTCTGGCGGGGGAAATAACAGTCAAGGGCCCCCTGATTGAAGATAAGCAAATGACTAGAACTATTTTATTGGAACACTATGAAAAGAATGTTAATTGGAACCTCGCATGGGGTTCGTGTTGCTATTGTCGACGGACAAAAGTTAATCAATGTTGAGGTTGAACGTAACAAATCCACTGTCAATAGCGTTTATTTAGGCCGAGTTAATCGAGTCGAACCCAGTTTAGGGGCTGCTTTTGTCGACTACGGTTCAACAAGAGACGGTTTCTTACCCAGCAAAGAAATTTCAAGCGAATACTTCAAAGAAAACTACAAGATCGGTCGAGGCGAGCGTTTAAACATCCGTGAAGCGCTTCAACCTGGCCAAGAGATCATTGTTCAAGTCGTCAAAGAAGAGCGCGGCAACAAAGGTGCCGCCATTCGTACGTTTATCTCGTTGGCGGGACGCTATTTGGTGTTGATGCCTAACAATCCTCGTGCCGGTGGTATTTCTCGTCAAATTGAGGGGGATGACCGCAGTCAGCTTAAAGACAATCTTGATCAGCTCAAAATGCCTAAGGGCATGGGCTTAATTGTGCGCACCGCTGGTGTTGGCAAATCCCTTGAAGAGTTGCAGTGGGACTTAGATGTTCTACTGAACCAATGGAAAGAAATCAAAAAAGCCGCCAAAGGTCGCCCTGCTCCCTTTTTGATTCACCAAGAAGGCGATGTCATTACTCGTGCCTTGCGTGATAACTTACGCTCTGATATTGGCGAGATCTTAATCGATTGCAAAGAGTCTTTCGAAAAAGCCAAAGAGCATATTCAGCATACTCGCCCTGAGTTTTTAGATAAGATTAAGTTCTACAGCGATCCGGATCCGCTTTTCAGTCGCTATCAAATCGAAGCCCAAATTGAGTCGGCCTTCCAAAGAGAAGTCGGTCTTGATAATGGAGCCTCCATCGTCATCGACCCTACCGAAGCTCTAACGGCCATCGACATTAACTCGGCTAAAGCCACTGAAGGTTCTGACATCGAAGAGACGGCGTTGAACACGAACTTAGCGGCTGCCAGTGAAATTGCGCGCCAATTACGCCTTAGAGACTTGGGCGGTCTGATTGTGATCGACTTCATCGACATGTCCAATCCTAAGCATCAACGTGAAGTTGAGCGTCGATTGGACGAAGAACTCAAATTGGATAAAGCACGTGTACAAACCGGTCGTATATCTCGATTTGGTTTGCTCGAGATGTCTCGCCAGCGTTTGCAACCTTCGTTAGGTGATGCCAACCAAGTGACTTGCCCACGATGCGATGGCCAAGGCAGCATCCGTGGGGTCGAGTCATTGACCACCTCCATTTTAAGAGTCATTGAAGAAGAAACGCTTAAGCCTCAAACGGCTCAAATCCAAGCGCAAGTGCCTGTGGAAGTGGGCACCTTCTTAATCAATGAGAAGCGTGAGACGTTGATGGACTTAGAGAAACGTCACGGTGTTCAAATCGTGGTTATTTCTAACAAAGACATTCAAACGCCTCATTATGAAATCACTCGAGTTAAAATGGGTGATTTGAGTCATTCGAGCGCCAGCTACACGATGGTCAAAGAGGTGACCACAAACCAATTGCCCTATAAGCCAACCAGCGAACAACCTCAGGAAAAGCCTGCAGTGTCCGGCTTAAGCACCTCTACCCCACCAGCGCCTAAGATTAGTAAAGAATCGAGCCTCATCAGACGTCTATGGTCGGCAGTCTTTGGAAGCTCGGAAAAAGAAGTGGAGTCGGTCAAGCCTAAGCCCAAGAACAAAGGTGGCTCACGCAACCAGCGTCATCAAAACAACCGACGTCGCGGTGGTGGTGGCCAAGATCGCTCAAACAACCAACGTCAGGATAATCGTCGTGGCAACCGCCGCGGGGGTAAAAACAACAACCAAAGGGGCCGTAATCGTAATCGCGATTATCAAAAAGATGAGTCGCAAAAAGACTTGCAGGCCAAAGATAATGTCACCCCGATCGCAGACGCTAAATCCTCCAACGTGAGTGCACAAAAGAATGCGGCCAACGACGGACAAAAGGGTCGTGGTCGTCGACGTAACCAAAAGGGCCAGAATCAACAGCATCAATCAAGACAAGACAACAACGTCAAGCATGATGCCAATGTAAAATCATTTGATGAGCCAAGAGCGCCTTCAAAAGAAGAGCAGCGCTTCCATGAGCAGCAAATGAAAGAGCAACATCGTGCGAACAAGCAGCCTGTGGTTGAGCAAGAGACCTTTGAGGTCCCAAGCACAAGCCCTGAGGTGGTGAAAGAATCATCTCAAGCGGCTAAAGCGATTGTTGAATCGGTCAAATCAGACGATAAATCGGATAAAGGTGAGTCTGCTAAGAAAACGGCTGTGGTTCAGATCCCCAAACCTAAGCGCAAGCCACGCGTGAAAAGACCGGTGGATCCAAGAAGAAATCGCACAGGCTTTTTTATTCTAAGCGACGAACAAGAAAGCGCCGCTCGTGTTGAGAGCATCAAAGAAGAAGAGTATCGCCAAATCACAAGCGAGAATCTGACTCAAGTGATCTCCGCCAATGCCTCTGAGCATCACGCAACCCCTGCACCCCTCTCTGCCCTCGCGCAATCATACCGTTCCGGAGCTGCAGTTGCTGTTGAGCCTGAGCCCACGCCTATCATCGAGACGGCCGGCGCCGAGAAGTAGTTCTCTTCTTATAAAACCATAATAATAACAGGCCCCGTATGACGGGGCCTTTGAGGTAAGGACGCCATGGAATCCAAGATTTCGACGGAACATACCGTATCTCCTCTTATGATCCTGCTCATCATTTTGATCGAGGGATTCGTCAGCATCTCAGTTGAGATCTTAACCATTCGCCAACTCATTCCTTTTGTCGGCAACAACGTGACCACCACCAGCCTTATCATTGGGGTCTTTTTGTTGTTCTTAGCTTATGGCTACAAACGAGGAGGCAAACAAAAATCCAACTTTGCTCCCAAGCTCTTATCCAACTTTACGCTCAGTGCTTTGATTCTAGGCATTGGTTTATCCTACCCCTTTATTGATATTTTCTTTCACGCTCTGATTTCTGTTTTCACCCCACCTCTGCTGGTGTTGTTGTCCATTTATCTCATCCTTGTCTTAGCCCCCCTTGTGTATTTGCTCGGACAAACCGTGCCCATCACCATGAATCTGTTGGCTCAGCAATCGACCGCTGGGGCGCTCGGAGGCAAAGTCCTTCACATGAGCACCATCGGCTCTTTCTTAGGTGCGGTGTTGACCTCATTGGTTCTGTTTCATTGGATTGGGGTGGCTGGGACCATTTTCATCAACTTTGTCTTGATGTTTAGTATGGTCTTGTTGCTGACTCTTAAGTTGGACTTAAAGTGGTATGGCATGATGATCTTGGCCGCACTGGCCGTGATTGTGTTCAAAATGAACGTTGAGTTTGAATCGGTTGCCTTTTTAAGAACGAACAACTATGCCAACTACTCAGTCTTTGAAACTGACAAACTGTACGATACCGACGGTCTTGTCTTAGACATCAATCGCACCCCTGCTTCATACATGAGCGATGATGGTCGAGCTTTTGACTACATTGAAATCATGAAAGACATCTTATTCAATGACATGAAGCTTGAAGGACGTGAAATTTTAGTGCTTGGTGCAGGGGGCTTTACCCTCTCGCATGGCCTCAAAGACACCATCAATCAATTTACTTATGTGGACATTGATCCGGATCTAAAAGGCATTGTGGAGAAGCACTTTTTAGATGAGATTGAAGGCAAGGTCATCAGCCAAGACGCCCGTGTTTTCGTCAAGCAGAAGAAGTCCGCTTATAACGTCATCGTCAATGATGTCTACAACAACCCTACGTCCATCCCCTCTCACTTAGTGACTCAAGAGTATTTTGAGGACATTCATGATGCGCTCGTGCCCAATGGCTATGCCATGTTCAACATGATTATGTACCCAACCTTGAAAGATGATTACTCAAAGCGCATCGATAATACGCTGCGTTCCGTGTTCAAAAACTGCATGGTCATCCCGGTTCATTACAACAACTCGCTGCAGAACGTGGTCTACGTGTGCGCCAAGCGCGACAATGAGGATGATTTGGCCATCTACATCGATGATAAAAATCTAGCCGATTTAGATGTCCCAACCCCCAAAGTCACTCGTTAGGCTTTTGAGGGCTCCTGTGAGTCCTCAGGCCCTTTAAACAAGATGTTGCCTAACTGCATTCCCGCGGCTGTGCTCAATACCTTCACGCATGGGACCAAAACATGGCTGACCTTAAACTGTTGGGTAGGAACCCCAAGCGCTGTCAGGCTAGCGGTCATAAGACCATCGCCCAGTGCCACCATGGTCATGGTAAACAAATAGGCCCCTTGGCTAAGGTCTAACCCGCCTGAGACCAGCTGAGTGCGATCATTCGATAATTCAAACATCGTTACCTCCTTAAATTATCTGCCTGACATACTAAGTTGATTCTCATACTTAGTCAAAAGAACCTGGCTGAGACTACCGAATAGCCCAAATAAGTTATTTAACTTATTTATTTCCACCTTTCTGATGAAATGCATTCATTTTTGGATACTTGGTTGACTTAAGTTGGTCGAACGGCTAACATGCTCGCAAATGAAGTTTAAGAGCTTTTGCCCATTACCCTCGATTCACACCTTTAGGTAAGAGCTCATCCTATTAATATTGAGGTTTCTGATGTCTACGATGAACACGTTTTATACCCCTAAGAAAATCACAAAACATGTGGTGACCAAAGTGGACGATATACCTAGGGGGCCTAACCTTAAAAACGTGCATACGCAAACTTTAGAGGCCATCACACGGTTAGCCATTCATCACCCCTCTAGTGTGTCTTTTCAAACCAGTGAACAAACGTTGTGGGCCACAATCAAAGGCGAGAAATTTAACGTCGGTGAACTTTTGCAAAAGGCTGATCTAACTCATATCTCTTTTGACTTAAAGGACTCGATTGCCTACTGTCATCGAGTAACAACCATTTCCACAGCGAACCCTTACTTGGCGTATGAGCATAGCTCTCTTTATTATGACTCAGCCACCAAGTATAAGACTCTCACCCAAGGTGAAAAGTATGCGGTGTTAAGTTACACGCAAGGTAGCTATGATATGAACAATTTGTTGTATGGAAGTTTTACCTTCTTATTCAAGCCTGAAAAAACATTTTTGGATGTGATGTTTATGGCCGCTGCCGTCAATAAAATGTATGGCGGCAAGAATAGTTGTACCTATCGTGGTGATAAATACATCAGTGAAGATGACGTGCATAGCATTAAGCAGGTCATCGCTCAAGGCGGTGGGTATGCGAAAGAGCCATCCTTCAAAAGCACGTCCACAAGTGAGCATGTCGCCCAAATGTTTTCAGGCTCAAACAAAGTCATAATTTGTGTTGATAATGTAGACCAGTGCTCACTTTCTTCTTTATCGGCCTTCCCCAGTGAGAACGAAGTGGTGATCAACCCCACTCATCTTTATTGGCACAAAGTCGCCTATAAAGGGGGATACACTTACTTGCATGCTAGAGTGGTTAAACCTGTCAATGACTCTGAGAATATCTATTCAGTAAAGCAATGTACTCAATTACAACTTCTTTTGGATGAGCTTAGAAACCATCAGATCAACGCTGACTGCATTCATGAATATTCCATTGATCAAATCGAAACAGCCATGTCCCCTAAAAGCTCACCTATGGCGAGTGCCGCTGGATACTTACACGGTAAGGTAGAAGAAATCATCAAGCAACTATCTAGTTTTGATCTTGATTGGACGGGTGCAGCCCAAACGAGTCCTGCGGTTCAAAAACCGATTCCAAACACCCCTGCAGCCGTCATGACAAATGGGTATGCCAATCATATTGCCTCATCAAACGAGTTGAGCCTGACAAGCTCCGTTCAAATGCCCCACCAAGTCTCTTTGAACCCAATGCATAAACATACGTTGGCGGCGGCATAAAAAAGCCGCTTGTAAAAGCGGCTTTTTCATCGGTTTGAGCGATTAGCTCCACTCGTAGCGGAATCTTAACCAACCACCGTGTGCCGTGAAATCTGACTTAAATTGTAAATCATAATTCAAAGACAGATACCACTCATCAGCACAGACCACATCCAGACCGGCTCCAACGCGCCCAGAGGTAGCCGCAGGCTCGACCCCAGGGGTTGCAAAGGTCGTCCCACCGCCAATGAAGTTAGAGGCTGACTGACCTGAGTCGTTGATGAAGTCATGATAGACCTGCAAGGTTAGATTCGGGATTAGAGATACTTCTGAATCCATTTCAACGTAATAACCTAGGTAGACACCACCACCGAGGACAAACTCATCCACATCATCGTAGTTGACCGCAAGGCCTAGGGGTCCTGCGTTACGCTCTGTAAGTGCATCATAATTTGTGTGTGAGTAACGCAAGTTAATGTGAGGAGTCACAAGAACACGCTCCCAAACCCAATCGTAACCCACTTCTGTCCAAGCACCGAACTGCCATGCGCTGTACTCACCATCGGCTCTCACGGTAACCGCTGGGGCCGTGGCGGTTCCAGGAACAAAGATATTACGTTTGGTGTTGATGTCATGATAACCAATCGTTCCAATCGCATCCCAATAAATCTCAGGGGTGACTTGATAACTTCCGTAAATCAATCCTTGATAAGATTGGATGTCAGACTCGTTGTTGGTCGAAGCTTTTGACTCTAAGTCAGTATAAGCGTAGCTAAAACCAACACCAGCACGGATGTCTTCTGCAATTTGGGTATCAAAACCAAGAGCAAATCCAGCGTTCCAGCCATCGTAACCTTCGACGTTGTCACGTCGGTCTTGATCGATAGAGGTACCAAACAAATGAACCCAACTTCCTACACCTGTATCCCAATCACCAGCACTGTAAGTGTCAGGCTGAACGCCGACAACAAAAGCGCCTGCACGCGAAGTTGATTGGCCGAGTCGACCTGAAATGCTTGAAATAGCCGTGTTAGTAACTTGAGTAACGGCTTGGTTGGTACTTGAATCTTGGATTGGAGCCAAAGATTCGAAGGCGGTTTCAACCACTTGAGCATTGGTTTGCTGCTCAATAACATTAATGGTTGAATCAAGTGGGCTGGGTGCGCCTGAACCTGCTACTTGATCTAAAACTCCTGCCACAGCAGCCGAGCCAGCACTTGCAGAGCCGCCAGCTAGTGCGGTTGTGCTCAGAGATTGCCTTGCTACCGTAACCTTTAAATCACCATCACTGTTTACACCACCACCATCATCGTTAAGGGTAAAGGTATAAGTGGCGTTGTTACCGTTAAGCATAGGAAGAGCTATTGGACCTCCACCATCTGTAATAATATTAATCACAGAACCATCGGATATAGAGCCATCAACACTAAGGTTTACCGTTGTCGTATTGTCTGTTGTAAGAGCAGCCGTATTAGTAAAGGCTAATTGACCATTTGAAGCGCCACCTAAGCCAATGTTGATGGTGGAACCCGTGATATTAACAGCTTCACCTGGAGCATCTACCCTCATTGTTGTGGTGCCATTACCAACATTAATGGTTGCATTTGTAATGACTGCACCACCACCGCCAGGAAGGTTTATTTGTGCATCACCACCAGAGTTAATCGTACTCCCTACCAATGATAGAGCTCCAGGAACCGTCAACGTATTGCCATTCAAATGAAGTGCACCGCCATTATTGGTAAGAGTATCAATCTCAACATTCCCTTGTGTGGTGATGCTGTTCAATGCATTAGCACCACCGACAGTACCATTAACCGTGGATGCACCTAGGAAAACTAAGTTACCCTGCATATCAGTATTGGTAGCAATATTCCCGGTAAAGTTTTTGCCATCAGCAATGCTGACGGTACCATTCGCTTCAAATAAAAGACCTGGGTTACCCAAAGTAACATTATTTTGAAAAGCAACTGTACCAGTTCCTTGAACTAAGATTTCATCAAGCGGATTCACTGTCGAAACTACACCAGAAACCGTGCTGCTACCTAAAAAGTTGATTTGGCCTGCCGATGCGGGGGGAGGGGCAACTGAGTTAGTTACTGAGTTGCCAGTTCCATCTTGGTTTGTATCACCAATATTAACTCCGTCAGCCACCGTCAGGATGCTATTAGCAGTGAAATCAACACCTTCACTTGTACAATCTGCATCACAATTCACAGGACCATTAACATCCTGGGGTACCGCAAACGCCTGAGGTACTAAAAATACGGAAGAACTTAGAAGACAGATAGTAAGCTTTCTAGTCAAGTTGGTTTTCATCAGGTTTCCTTGTCATTTCTCATAACTTAGTGATGTCATTATCAATGATGATAGGCACTGTTTACAAGTATCACTTGCTTTTATAGCAGCATTATCAGCTATTCGGATTTTTTAGGGTAGTAAGTTCTTCATTGCGCGCTTGATACGTACAATCATCAGCAAACTTTTCAGAACAATAAAGACATTTGATGGGTAGTCCTTTAAAAAAGTTGTCGTATAAAAAAGCCGCCCTGAAAAGCGGCTTTTGGCTTTGGTCAATTAGCTCCACTCGTAGCGGAAGCGTAACCAACCTCCATGGGCGGTATAATCTGATTTGAACTGTAAGTCATAATTCAAAGACAGATACCAGGAGTCTTGACAGGCCAAATCCAAGCCGGCTCCAATTCGTCCCGAAGTAGAAGCAGGCTCAACCCCTGGCGTTGCAATAACGGTACCACCGCCTAGAAAGTTCGAAGTTGACTGCCCTGAATCATTTATAAAATCATGATAGGCCTGTACGGTAACATTAGGAATAACCGCGGCTTTTGTTTCTGTTTCAATGTAATAACCTAGATATAGACCACCCCCTAATACAAGCTCATCCACATCAGAGTAATTAACATCAAGGCCCAAGGCCCCAGCATTTCGCTCAGTAAAGGAATCATAACTAGTATGGGAGTAACGCAAGTTAATGTGCGGAGTGATAAATATGCGGTCCCATACCCACTCATAGCCCACTTCACTCCATGCACCATACTGCCATGCATTGTAGTCACCATCGGCTCTCAAGGTGACGGCAGAAGATCCTGCTGTTGCTGGAATAAAGATATTACGTTTCGTATTGACCTTGTGATAACCAATCGAACCTATCATATCCCAATAAATTTCACGGCTAATTTGATAGCTACCATAAATCATGCCTTGATACGTCTGGATATCCGATTCATTCTTGGTAAAAGATTTAGACTCTAAGTCAGTATAGGTGTAACTAAAACCAACCCCTGCTCTCAAATCTTCATCAACTTGTCTGTCAAAACCAAAACTGAAACCAGCATTCCAACCGTCAAAACCAGCAACATTATCTCGCCTTTCTTGATCAATCGACGTGCCAAACACTTGAATCCAGCTTCCTGCCCTGTTATCGGAGTCACCCGCGCTGTAGATATCTTGTTGTGCTGCGGTTATAAAAAATCTCGTAGGTCCTTGTCTTAGCTGACCAAGACGCCCTCCTACCACCAAGTACGTATTGTTTATAGATTGAGTCACCGCTTGATTCGTACTTGAGTCTTGAATTGGAGATAAAGATTCAAGCGTGTTTTGAACCACTTGAGCATTGGTTTGTTGCTCAATAACATTGATAGTTGGATCCAATTGGCTAGGTACACCAGAAATGGCAACTTGGTCTAAAACGCTTCCAACGGCGACCACACCAACACTAGAGGCACCACCGGTGAGAGCTGTTGTGCTCAAAGGCTGTCTGGATACTGTTACGGATAAATCACCGGTTGAGACAGTACCATCAAAATCATTCAAAGCAAATGAATAGGTCGCATTGTTACCATTGAGAGTGGGGAGAGGAATCTTAGCCGCTTCATCCGTAATGATGTTGATCACTGTTCCATCAGCAATCGAGCCTTCAACATTCAAACTTACAACGGTTGAGTTATCTGTTATTAAACTACTATTAGTGAACACTAACAGACCATTCGAAGTTCCACCTAATGAGATATTGATTGTTGAGCCTGTAATATCGATATTGCTATTAGGTGCATTATCAATGGTCAAAGTACCACCACCAACATTCAAGGTCGAGTTATCGAGCAACGAAGGCACTCCACCAAATTGAAGTTTAGCATCACCTCCAGCTTCTATCATGACACCACTAAGAACAGCAGTGCCTGTTATATCAAGCTGATTACCATTTAAATATATGGCAGCATTCTTATGATCAAGGGTACCATCGATGACGACATTACCATGCGTTGTGATCCTTTGTAGCGCTTCCGTTGCACTACCGACATTACCGGTAACCGTGGATACACCCAAGAAATCTAAGTTTCCTTGCATATCAGTATTGGTAGTAATATTCCCGGTAAAGTTTTTGCCATCAGCAATGCTGACGGTACCATTCGCTTCAAATAAAAGACCCGGCCCACCTAAAGCAACATCATTTTGAAAAGCAACTGTACCCGTTCCTTGAACTCTGATTTCATTAAGTGTTTCAGCTGGTGGTGCAGGTGAAGTTACAAGACCTGAAATCGTGCTGCCACCTAAAAAGTTGATTTGACCTGCAGAACCAGCAGGTGCGACCGAGTTAGATACAGAGTTACCGGTGCCATCTTGGTTTGTATCACCAATATTAACTCCATCAGCGACCGTCAGGATGTCATTAGCAGTGAAATCAACCCCCATACTTGTGCAGTCTGCATCACAATTCACAGGACCATTAACATCCTGGGGCACCGCAAACGCCTGAGGTACTAAAAATACGGAAGAACTTAGAAGGCAGATAGTAAGCTTTCTAGACAAGGTGGTTTTCAATGTACTTCCTGATCAATATCCATTACTAAGTGGTAACATTATTGATGAAGAGCATCTAACATTTCAATAGTTCTATGGTTTTATAGCACTATCTCAATGCAACTGGATTCATTCTTACATCCAATTGGCCTTCTTTTGCTTGCCCCATAAATGCCTCAAGCTTTCTATTTTGCATCTCAACATAATCTTCTTTACTTAAGACACGAATCCCTCTGGAAAGTAGTTGACCGGTCACGTCAGCCAGCTCGGCCGGGTTATGGCAACGGACCCGAACGGAAAACCCACGAGTCCCATCAAAAAAGTTCTCAAACTCAGCTTTGTGCTTAATACCGAGCTCTTTAAGAGCTTTTTTCACCTGCTCGTTTTGAGTAAATAAAACTGCTTGACCTTGCCCTTTTGGACGAAGATACATTTCTTGGCGCTTCGAGTCTTCTTGATGAATTAGTGCTCTGGCCTCATCATCGCTCAGTGTGATACCAAGCTTCTCGTATTGCTTTAGTGAGACAGGCCAATCCACATGCTTGATTTCTTCAAGGCAGTGAAGATATTCAAAGCCTACAAATTGAATGGATTGATAAAGGGAGTGAGCTTGGAGTGCATCAATGACATTATCGATGTACGCTCTTTTATCATCAAAAAAAGCCATGGACTGTAAATCTAAACCAAAATGATTGAGCATGGACACCAAGCAAGCGCCTTTATTACTTCCACCAGAGCAATGTAATACACCATTGATAATGGCTTGTGGTTTTGACCTGTCATCATTAAACCAGATTACGCGATCTTTAAAGACACCTCGATTGAAGTCCACACCAATCTCTTGCATTTGTCTTTGGGTTGGGCCATTTATGTCTGCACCACGAGAGGTATTGGCAAAAACCACGCAACCTTTGTCTTGCAACGCTTTTATGAGCTCGACCGTTTCTTGTTCAACGGGTTGCACTGGCACATAAACATGCGCCTTATTATAAATGGGAATGAGTTTTGCGAGCGCCATGCTAATGCTGTCCGATAAAAATGCTCTAAATTTACCGAACATATAACGAAACCACTGATCACCGCCAAGAGAAACATCTTTGGTTTTAACCAGCATGTTATCCAAATCGAACATGAACGCATGTTTAGATGGATCTTGAATGCCCTCAACCCTAGTCAGAAATGTTTTGGCTTCAGCAATGGTATGAACTTGATGGATTTGATAATTTTGAGTCGATGGGCTTTCTAACATATGACAACCTTGTAAGCGAAGCATTTACGTAAAGGATTGATACAAAGCTCGACAAGCTTTATCTATCACCTCATACATTTCATCAAAAGCACTTAACCCTTGATAATAAGGATCTGGTATCTCCATATCAGAACCTTGATAGTAGTCAAGAAGCAACTTAATCTTAGAGTAATGTTGGACAGGGCTAATCTGCTTAAGGTTTTTTACGTTACTATGATCCATGCTTAATATCAAATCAAAGGTAGTAAAATCACCCGTTGTCACCAAGCGAGAACGAAGGTGATCCATCTTCAACCCTTCTCGTTTTGCAACGTTCAAAACTCGGCGATCGGGCTTTTCCCCAAGGTTGTAATCGTGGGTTGCAGCCGAGTCAATGAGGAACTCTCCTTGACGCTTGTCTTGAGCCACAAGATGCTCAAAAATAGCATGGGCCGTCGGAGAGCGACATATATTGCCCATGCAAACAAACAGTATTTTGTGCACTACTGAACTTCTTCTTCGGCCGGCAGCTCACGAGCTTCTCCCTCTAACATGACTGGTATGTCATCTCGGATAGGATAAGCCAGACGATCAAGCTTACAAATTAGCTCTTTTTCTTTTTTCTTGTAGACCAGGTCGCCCTTACAAATAGGACACGCAAGGATTTCAAGCAGTTTTGCGTCCATCATGGATTCTCCTCAGTAAGGTTTGTTGAAAAGACTCGGACAAGGTTGCTTTTAAGCCAACCACCCAAATGTTAGGATTGAATGCGCATTTTACCGCATCTTTTTGCGTCATCAAAATCGGCCGATCATCACCAAAGGCCAAATCACTTTGAGTATACTCATGGTGATCACCAAAGGGGTGCTCAATGATGGTGAGCCCTTTGGCCTTTAACATGGAAAAAAAACGCTCCGGAAAAGCAATGCCTGCAACCGCGTGCACGGTTTGCGATGCAAATTGGCTCCAGTCTTTTTTCACATCGGGGGTAACGATTTGGTATGGCTCATCCAAAGCATACTCAACGGGACTTTTAGGATCAGCGCGATCAATCACAAAATCGGCTGATTTTAGTCTGGACCAAGGCTCACGATTCGGCCCGCACGGCAAAAGTGTGCGATTAGCCAAACTTGAGTCGACCATTACGATTTCTAGATCTCTTGCTAATTTATAATGCTGAAGTCCATCATCGCTCAACACAACATTCACTTGAGGATTGTTAGCAAGAAGAAGCTGAGCGGCCTTAACCCGGCTTGCACCGATGACAACAGGTACCTGAGCGGACGTGGCCATCAGCTTAGGCTCATCCCCTACCTCAGCGCTTTGATGAAAATCTTGTACCTGAGTGGGCGTACTTGAAAGCTTTGCTTTATAACCACGTGAGACAATCCCAGGATGATAACCATGTTGTTTAAGCACCTGAGCGAGGGCCATAATCAAAGGCGTTTTTCCGCCCCCACCGATTTGAATGTTGCCTACAACAATCACTGGCACACTTAGTTGAGTCGAACGCCAGCGCATAAGCCAGGCTTTTCGTAGCCTTACCATACCACCAAACAAGAAGGCCACAGGCTTTAGAAAACCCAACCACCAAGCCTGGCGATGCCAGGCTTGGTGAATGGCTTGAGCTAAGGTGCTCATGCCACCACTTTATCTTGATATTGCATTTGGCGCAATGTCGCGTAAATCCCGTTTTCTTTCATCAGGGAGTGATGATTGCCTGACTCGATGATGCGCCCTTGATCCATCACAATAATGCGATCGGCTTTTTCAATGGTCGATAGGCGGTGGGCAATGACCAACGTGGTGCATTGACTCATCAGCTTATCAAGCGCTTCTTGGATTTTACGTTCAGATTCTGTATCGAGCGCCGATGTTGCCTCATCTAACACCAAGATAGGTGCCTGCTTTAATATGGCTCGAGCGATGGCAATACGTTGTTTTTGACCACCACTAAGGCGAACGCCATTCTCTCCAACCACGGTTTGAAACCCTTCAGGAAGCTCTTTAATAAACTCATAAGCATTGGCGGATTTGGCCGCGGCCATGACGTTTTCTGTACTCACTTGCTCAAGGCCATAGGCAATGTTGTTGAATATGGTGTCATTGAACAAGGTGACTTGCTGAGAGACGATGGATATTTGACTACGAAGTGAAGCCAACGATAAATCACGAATGTTTTGGCCATCAATTTTAATGTCACCAAAGCACTCATAAAACCGCGGCAACAACGAGACTAAAGTGGACTTGCCAGAACCAGAGCGCCCCACGATGGCCACGGTCTCCGAAGGCCGTACCTCAAAGCTGATGTCGCTGATCGTCTTTTCGCCTTTACGAGTCTCGTATTCAAAGTTTACTCCATCAAAGACAATGGAACCTTTAGAACGCTCGATGGTTTGCGTTCCCTCATCGACCTCAAGCTTGCTGTCGAGAAATTCAAAAATACTGGCCGCACCGGCAATCCCTTTTTGAATGTTTGCATTCACCTTCGTCAACAAGCGAATAGGCTTAAGTAAGGCAATCATAGCCGTGATCATGGCCGCAAAGGCCCCAGGGGTTATTTCTGTTTTAAGGATATGCTCAGGCCCTAAAGTTGCAATGTAGACGGTTGAAGCCAACACCACAGCCCCCACCAATTGAACCAATGGGATAGAAGCCGCTGAGGTGGTAATGAGCTTCATTTCTTGACGACGGTTGTGTTGAGTGGCCGCCTCAAAACGCTTCTCTTCAAAGGCTTGCCCCCCAAACGCTTTGACAACCTTTTGCCCCTCAATGGCCTCTTCAGCCACATGCGTGACCTCTCCAACCGAATCTTGAATCGTGCTTGATAACTTTCGCAGTCTTTTTGAGACCACATGCATGATGGCCGCCATCATCGGCACAACAAAAAAGAACAACAAAGTCAGACGCCAGGAGATGGACAACATGACTGCAAGCAAACAAATTGCCGTAAAAGTCTCTCGAACCAAAACCGTCAATGCGTCGGTACAGGCATCGGCAACCTGCTCTACGTTGTAAGTGATCTTAGCAAGCAGCTCACCTGAGGTGGCGCTGTCATAAAAGGAGGTTGGGAGCTTAAGCAAGTGAGAGAACATTTGTTGTCGAAAAACCATCACTACGTTGCGAGCCACCCACCCCATAAAGTAAGTGGACAAAAAGCTGGCAAGGCCTCTAAAGATAAAGATTAAAATGATGACGTAAGGGATCCAAGCAATGAAGCTTTGGTTTTTAGCCACAAAGCCTTCATCAAGCAACGGCTGAAATAATTTCACGAAGCCGGCATCCACCACCCCGTAAAGGAGGTTACCAA
>CAYNJF010000002.1:0-51846 GCA_964397555.1 uncultured Francisellaceae bacterium | reverse complement strand
CAAGTTTAAAAGGCTTTACGTAGGAAAGTAGCCTCTTATAGACCTGCAAAGAGGGCATCGATTTACTCATACTTTTTATTCGTCGTGTTCGGTTATGATTTTTATGCGTGTGATCCCAAGCTTAGACGCCACATCCATCGCACTCACCACCGATTGATGAGGAGCAATTTTATCGCCCACCAACAACAAAGGCTCACTGGGCTGCGCTTTGGCTCTCAATACTTCTTCCAAAGCATTGAGGCTTGTGCCAATGGACACCCCCTCCACCACGTAATCCCCCTTGGGCCCTATGCCAAGCTCAAAGCCTGAACTCGAGATGGCGGTGTGTGTGGTTTTGGTTTGAGGTAACTCTATACCTAGTTGTTCAGCTTGCTTGAATGTGGTGGTCACCATGAAAAAAATCAATAGGAGAAACACAACATCAATAAGAGGCGTCAAATTTAAGCTAAGCTCTTCACGCTGCTTAGTTCTTATCGAGTAAGATTTTAACATAGGTCACCCTTTAATGATTCTTTATGCTGCGTGTTGAGCCGAATGTCGCGCTTGTTTGGCTCGTTTTGTCATCTCTTTCACATATTCAGCTAACTTGACCGACTCTTGTTCGATATGAACAGCATACTCATCAATCTTACGGTGAAAATGGCGGTGAAACATCAAAGCCGGGATGGCCACAGACAAGCCAAAGGCGGTGGTCAAAAGCGCCTGGGAAATCCCAGAAGCTAGAGCTTGCGAGTTGGATGCTCCATTGATAGTAATCGAGGCAAAGACTTCGATCATGCCGGTCACGGTCCCTAAAAGACCTAGCAATGGCGTAATGGCCGCCACTGTACCTAAAAAATTGAGATAGCGTTCAAAAGCGTGGATTTGATGGCGTCCTTCTTCGGCCATGGACAGCATCATCACCTCATAGCCTTCGGTAATATTACCGACCCCACGGGCGATCACGGCACCAAGAGGAGACTGGCTGGCGATTTGCTTTAAGTACTTTTGGTTGACTTGATTATTTTGCATATGGTGAACCACCGTAGGCAAAACCCTAGGAGGGATAATTTTATCTTTTCTAAGTGACCAACTACGCTCGAAAATAATGGCCACGGCAATGGTTGAGCATAATAAAATGGGGAACATGAGCCAACCACCGGACAAAAACAAATCAAGCATGAAAACCTCTCCTTAGACTTTTGATCCAGTTTAGCCTGCAGATGAATAAATCGGAACCACTATTTTTTTAGGTAAATGAGCAACTCCTCTTCAAGCTAGGTTCGGCTTGAGTGCCATATACCCCATTGATGATCCACCCACCGAGTGCGCTTTAGCTCCCCTTGTTTGATATCAAAACGCACCATGCCATCTTTGCTTGTGTCATAAAGCGTTATTCCATGATCTAAAAAACGCTGGACGATGGATGGGTGAGGCAGTCGATATGGGTTTTGATGACCCGCTTGGATCACAGCAAAACTGGGCTTGCTTGCATTTAGCCAAGCCTCACTGGAAGAGCTTTTTGACCCATGATGGGCCACACTGACGATGTCAGCCTTGATTGCGTCGGGCTTTTTGCGAATGAGATCTTGTTCGGCTACTTGCTCAATATCTCCTGTTAATAGGACTTTAAAGTCATTCGCCTTAGCGAGCAAGACACAGGACTGATCATTTTTTTTCTTAGGCATAGCATGATTGGGGTGTATGATCTCAAATTGAACTCCATCGTATTCAAAAGAAGCACCAACGCATGATTGCGCACTCGCAGAAAGTGCATTTGGATTTGAGGCAAGCACCTGATTGATGGGAAGGCTTTGATTCAATGAATCGAATCCTGCTTTATGATCAAGATCATCATGCGAGATAATCACCGTATTCAGTTGAGTTATCTTTTCATGAGCCAGATACGGCTTGATGATTAATTCGCCGGCGTCTTTGTATCCAAGCATCGGACCAGCATCATAGAGTACGACATGATTTGAGGTACGAAGCACAATGGCGGTCCCCTGCCCTATGTCTAAAAAATCGACTCGTAAATCTCCATAGCGAACCGGAGAGGGCCGGATAAAAGCGACCAATATTAACAAAGGAGCCCAGACTCGATGTCGTTTGCGCCCCCAAAAGATGAGCGCGATAAGGGTTGATAGCGAGAGTAAGGCAGTTAAGTCCAAGTGATGATGAAACTCACTCCAGCGCAAACGGGCCATCATCGATAAAAATGCATAAATTAAATCAAAACTTGCATGCGCCAAAGCCAACCCCCAATCAAGGCCAACACTGCTCATCAAAGCGCCAAGGAGGCTCAATGGCACCGTGATCATGCTCATCCAAGGAATGGCAATAAGATTTGTGATGATCCCAACCAGCGAGGTTTGTGAAAAAAAATACAACCCTAAAGGTGCCATGGCAGACGTGATCATAAGTTGTGGATAGAGCCACTTGCGCCACCCTGTTTGAGTCTCTACCTGTTGCCCAAGAATAAACACCGCTAGAAACGACAACCAAAAGCCGGCAAAGAATACGCTCAGTGGCTCAAAAGCCAAGACCATCAAACACGCCAAGTTAAGAGATTGCATTAAGCTTATTCGTGAGCGAATAAGCTTTGCACAAGTGATGACGCCCACCATGATGGCCGCTCGTTGCGTAGGGATAGAAAAGCCCGCTAATGCCGCATAACCAATCGCCCCTAAAAAGGCAGCCCACAACGGCCATGCCCTATCATAACGACTAGGCTTTTTCCGTCTGACGACAAAAAAAATGCCTAAACCAAAGGCCATAGTCGCCACTAATCCAATGTGCAAACCCGATATGGCTACCAAATGAGAGGTGCCCGTTGCGCGAAAAACTTGCCATTGCTCCGGGGTAATATCACTTTGAACGCCCATGATAAGAGCCTTAATCACCCCAGAATATGGCCTATCTTTTAGCCCATCATCAAGTTTTTGATGCAGCCATTGCCTTGGAGAGCCATGACCTTGGTCCAAGCGCTCAACCTTGAGAATTCGACCTTTGCCATCGATACGGGCCAAAAACCAATCTTTGATTTGTGAGCGCCCACCTGGATTACTCCATCCGTGAGGCGCACGTATCTTCGCTTGCACCCTCAATTCATCCCCTGGACTCAAAATTAAGTTAATTAACTCATTATTCAGCCTTAATTTCAGCCTTCGATTATCCAAAATGCATGGATTGTCTGGCATACAGACTTTACTTAGTTTAAAATCAAACTCTATGGACTCGTGCCTAGATTGAATCATCGAATCGATGGTTCCTATAAGCGAGTGTTGACTGGTCAATGGTAATTGATGGGTCAGTCTTGGAGCGGTGCAATGCCACGTCCATGCCATGGCTGCCATAACGCCAAACCCACACCAAAGAAGTGGGTGTTTATATTTTCGAGCAAGCCAAAACACACTGACGGCCATGCCTAAGTTAAGTAGCATGAGTAGAGGTCTAGGTTGATGGGACAAACCGGCCATAAGACAACCCAGCAGCACCCCTAAGGTTATAGGATACATCCTAGGGTGGCATGCAAGTTGAATGAGTAATTGAAGATTATGCCGAAAAAATGGTTTAAACATTGGATGCCTGATCACAAGATCATCAAAGATCATAAACATTTACAGATTTTTGGGCGTCTGATTCATGATCCCAATCTGTGGCATTTGAATCGGTATTCGGTTGCCACGGCTTTTTCTGTCGGAATATTTTGCGCATTTGTGCCCATTCCTTTTCAGATGGTCCTTGCCGCTGCCATTGCCATCTTTGTTCGCTCGAATCTGCCAATTTCAATCGTATTGGTATGGTTAACCAACCCCGTCACCATGGGACCTGTCTTTTACTTTTCGTATCGGGTTGGGGCTTGGATTTTAGGCAAAGAGCTTCAAGGCTTCAATTTTCAGCTTTCTTTTACTTGGTTATCTGATTCATTGAAAACCATTGGACCTACCTTCTTATTCGGATGTTTTGTGTGTGGGACCATTTTGGCGATTCTCAGCAACATCGCCATTCGAATCATATGGCGTTGGTCAGTTTCAAGGAATTGGCAAGAGCGCCGGTTAAAAAGAAGAGAGAGGCTTCATCTTCATTTACCAAAGCGCCTCCAACGTAAAAAGAAAAATCGTCGCTCTTAAGAAGAGCGACGTTCAATGATTTGTTCGCTTTGAGGGCAATAATGATGCAAAAGGCCTTTTTCTAAAAGCACAACTCGATCCATTCGCTTAGCCAAATCAAGATCATGGGTAACCACAATAAAGCTGGTGCCAACTTTTTGAGCTAAATTCATCATCAAATCGTAGACGTGCTGGGCACTGTCTTGATCAAGATTCCCGGTAGGCTCATCGGCTAAAACACACTTGGGTTGGGTGACAAGCGCTCTGGCAATCGCCACTCGTTGACGCTCTCCGCCTGAAAGCTTACTCGGTTTGTGGGAGACTCGATGCTCAAGTTCAACTTGTTTGAGTGCCTCAAAAGCCATCTCTTTGGCCGTGGCAATGGGTGTATCACGAAGCAACAAGGGCATGCAAACGTTCTCTAAGGCGTTGAACTCAGCCAACAAATGATGAAATTGGAAAACAAAACCAAATAGGCGATTACGAAGGTGCCCTCTTCTTTTATCACTCAAGGTATGGATGTCGGTCCCTTCATAATAGACATGTCCCTTGGTTGGGCGCTCTAAGCCCCCCAAATGATTGACTAAGGTGGTCTTACCCGCTCCGGATTTACCAATAATGGCGACCTTTTCACCCGGGTGTAGATCAAACTCAACCCCTTGGAGAATGGGGATGGTAGATTGACCGTCTTGATAGCTTTTGTGCAAATCCCGGCAAGATAATATAACGTTAGTGTTCATGCTTTAACGCCTGAGCAGGTTCAACTTTGGTCGCCCGATAAGCAGGAATGATGGTTGCGACTAAACTCAACGCCAATGAACAACTGGCAATGATGGAGACATCAGACATATGCAAATCAGAGGGAAGCTTACTCAAAAAGTAAATTTCAGGTGCCAAGAACTGCATCCCAAGCCATCCTTCAATGGTCGATACAATGGCTTCGACATTCAACGCTAAGGTAATCCCTAAAAGAACCCCTATGCCGGTCCCAACCACGCCAATGACAGCCCCTTGAGAAATAAAGATGTTCATAATGGTGCGCTTAGAGGCACCCATCGTTCTTAAAATCGCGATGTCTGAGCGCTTATCCGTCACTACCATCACGAGAGTTGAGATCAAATTAAACACCGCAATCGCCAAAATGAGCATCAACGTTAAAAACATCATGCGCTTTTCCATTTTCACGGCACTGAAGTAAGTCGCATTAAGCTCAGTCCAATCCGTGACGTAGTAACGATTATCGGTAAGCGAGCGAAGCTCACTGGCGGTCCTAAACGAGACAAAGGGATCACTAAGCTTAGCTTGTACCCCACTGACCCCGTTTTTCACACGATATATTTTTTGAGCATCTTGCATGTGCAAAAAGGCTAGCCCTGAATCAAACACATAACCCACTTCAAAAATACCAATGACTTCAAGCTGCTTGAGCCTTGGGGCGGCACCGACAAGGGTTACGTTGACTTCGGGAATAACAAGCGTGACCTTGGAGCCTATCGATGCTCCCAATGAACGCGCCAACCCAGAGCCTAAAATGACCCCATAACGACCAGGTGTGAGTTTTTGAACATCGCCTTGGATTAACGACGTCTTGAGGGGGAAAATAGCCTCAACCGATTCAGGCTCGATCCCTTTGATGGCCACCCCATTCACATAAGGCGCCTTCATCATCATGCCCTGACCTTCCACATAAGGCCCCACGGACTCAACTTGGGGATGAGACATCATCAAAGACTGAAGGTTGTCAAAATCAGAAATAGGATTCCCATATCCGCTGACAACGAGCTGGGGAGATACCGTTAGAATCCGCTCTCGAATCTCTTTGGTAAACCCATTCATCACAGATAACACGGTAATTAATACCATCACCCCAAGCGCAATCCCAATCATAGAAATGACTGAGATAAAAGTGATGAACTGATCTCGTTTCTTTAAATTGGTATATCGAGTACCAATATAAAGTGCAAATGGCTTAAACATGGGAAGATTGTACCCGTACTATCCAAGACTGTCAGCAGCTTTTACGACAAAAGACTATTTTGTTCATTAAGTACGCGCACACTCCAAAAGCTAATTAACTACATTAAAAAAGGCCCGTTTGAGGACAAACTGGCTTGCTATATGAGCAAGGTCACATACAATATGGGCTAAATATGACAATGGGTTATTTACAATGATAAGCCACCCCACTACTCACGCAAAGGGACAGCCACTTCCATGATTGTGCTCACAAAGAAAAGCTTTGAAACTGACTCAAATGCGATGAGAGATTTACTTTCTTATTTAAATTCACTGCCCGCCATTTCAGCGACGCTTAACCCATCCACAGCTCCTAAAGACTCAGGGCATCAAATTCATCTTACTGGAGATGTATCAAAGGTGGATGTCAAAGCCTTAGCCGCGATGAGCTCAGTTGAACAGGTGATGACTTCGACCCCGACGTTTAAGGCTGAGGTTCAAACCCCTGCCCCTAAGCTTGGGTTTGAGTACAAGGGCTTGCGTTTTGACCAAGATAGCTTCCATGTCTTTGCCGGTTTGAACGCCGTGGATTCTCGAGAAAGCGTTGATAAAATGTTGGCCTGTCTGAGCCGTTTTGGGTTGGAGTGCACTCGCATGGGGGCTTACAAGCCGAGAACCTCGCCCTATTCCTTCCAAGGCTTAGGCAAAGCCTGTTTGGACTACGTCTTTGACCTTGCCGGTCATTATGGCATCAAAGTCATCGCGATGGAGGTGACTCATGAGCGCCAGCTTGATGAAATCCAAGAAACCTTGGAGCGCCTTGGTCATCCAACGGGTGTGATGTTGCAAATAGGCACTCGAAACGCTCAAAATTTTGAGTTGCTCAAGGCGGTTGGTTCACAGACACGCTTCCCAATTCTCTACAAGCGAGGGTTTGGCATAACGCTTGATGAGTCTTTAAGTGCGGCCGAGTATTTGACCCATGCGGGAAACCAAAAGGTGATCTTTTGCCTAAGAGGCATGAAGACCGTCTTTGCTGCCCCCCATCGTAATATGGTGGATTTTGGGCATGTCCCTGTCATCAAGCGTATGACACATATGCCGGTTTGCATTGATCCATCCCACTCGGTCGGCACCATGGAAATAGGACCAGATGGGATCAGTGACGTATTCCATACCACCGCTCAAGGGGTGATAGCTGGGGCAAACATGGTCTTGGTTGATTTTCATCCCGATCCAAGCATCGCCGCTGTCGATGCTAAACAAGCCATCAGCACCGAGCAACTTGGGTGGTACATGGATGACATTATGATATGCCGTCAAGCTTATGAAAAAAGAAAGATGATCACTCAGTAGGTAGTTTATGAGTTCAGTGCTTTTTGAAGCCCCCCTTCCGTCTAAACCAGGTGATAAGCTAATCTGGCAGAATGCTTTTGGGTGTTCACTGGCTTATCAGCTTGCCAAGGCTCAAGATCAGGTAGACGCACCTTTTCTGATGATAACGCCAGACACACAAAGAGCGTTAAGGCTGGAGCGAGAACTCAAACAATTTTGCGATAAATCGCTGATTCATGTTTTCCCAGATTGGGAGACCCTACCTTATGATTCGTTTTCTCCGCATCAAGACATCGTCTCAGACCGACTCTCAACCCTGGCCACGTTGCCCCGTTTAACCAAAGGCATCGTGATCGTCCCTATTACCACCCTGATGCAAAGGCTACCGCCAAGCTCTTTTGTCCAAACCCACAGTTTTGTGCTTAAGGTAGGAGACACACTGGACATCACGAAAACCAGTGAGCGCCTCACCGACAACTGCTATCGACGCGTCAGCGAGGTCCAAGAGCATGGTGAATTTGCGCATCGAGGCTCTATCTTAGATATCTATCCAATGGGATCCACTCATCCCATTCGTATTGATTTGTTTGACGATGAGGTTGAGACCTTACGATGGTTTGATGCGAGTACTCAATTATCCATTGAGCAAGTAAACAGCATAGAGTTGCTCCCTGGTCGTGAGTTTCCTTTTACCGAGGAAGCCATCAAAGGGTTTCGCTCTCGATGGCGCGAGACCTTCAGTGGCAACCCTAAGCTTTGCCCCATCTACCAAGACATCTCCAATCGCTTGATGCCTTCAGGGGTTGAGTACTACTTGCCTTTGTTTTATGAACAAATGAGTACCTTCGTAGATTACTTACCCGAATCGACCGTTTGTGTTTTTATGGGCACCATCTACGGCCATGCTCAATCGCATTGGCAATCGATCGAAACTCGATATGATCAATACGGACATGACATTCAACGACCGATTTTAGAGCCAGCCCAGCTTTATCAGCCGGTTGAGCAACTTTTTGCATCGCTCAAACCATTAGCTCAAATACAGGTTTATGAAAATCAGCAAACAGATAAAGCCTTTGATTTCTCAATCCATAACCTTGGCGATATAAGTTTTGATCACAAGGCCGAAAACCCATTAGCTAGGCTCAAGCAATTCATGGCGGCCAACGACGTCCATGTGTTGGTGTGTGCTGAGACCATGGGACGTGCTCAATCGCTGAGTGAGACCTTTGAAAAACACGGGATGTCACTTACTCAAGTTGAATCTCCCAATCGTTTTTTTGAGAACCCGGTATCTCTTGGTTTGACGGTTGCCCCGCTTGATGAAGGTTTTTACTCACCAGCGGCCAAAGTTGCCATCATTGCTGAGTCTCAGTTTTATGGCACGCAAGTCATGCAACGTCGACGTCGCAGAAAAAGCCAAATCGTGGATCCAGATTTGGAAATCCGCCACATCGCTCAGCTGCAAGTGGGTGACCCTATCGTTCACTTAGACTTTGGTGTGGGTCGTTATTGTGGCATGGTGACCATGGATACCGCAGGCTACGAAGCTGAATTTTTGCAAATTGAGTACTCTGGCGCTGATAAGTTGTACGTGCCAGTAAACGCCTTACATTTAATATCCAAATATCAGGGGATGGACCCAGAAAAGGCCCCCATCAATACCCTTGGCACCAAATCTTGGGACAAAGCTAAGAAAAAAGCTCTAGAAAAAGCCTCGGATGTGGCCGCCGAGCTTCTAAACATTTATGCCCAACGAGAGGCCAAGCAAGGTCATTCGTTCGACGCTCCCGATGATCACTACGACGCATTCTCTGAGCAGTTTCCTTTTGAGGAAACCGCCGATCAGTTACGAGCCATTGAAGAAGTGCTTACCGACATGAGCTCAAAACGGCCCATGGACCGTGTGGTTTGTGGTGACGTAGGTTTCGGTAAAACAGAAGTCGCCATGCGCGCTGCCTTCTTAGCGGTTCATAACCAAAAACAAGTCGCTATTTTAGTACCCACAACGCTGTTGGCTCAGCAACACTACGAGACGTTTTGTGATCGATTTGCAGGCTGGCCCATTCAAATTGCCCAGCTTTCTCGTTTTAAAACCAAACAAGAACAAGACAGCACACTCAAAGCCCTTGAAGAAGGCCGAGTGGACATCGTGATTGGTACGCACAAATTGGTACAACCCGATGTGAAATTTAAAAACCTTGGTCTTGTCATCATTGACGAAGAGCATCGATTTGGAGTCAAGCAAAAAGAAAAGCTAAAATCGATGAGAGCTGAAGTGGATATTTTGACGTTGACAGCCACCCCCATCCCACGCACCTTGAACATGGCCTTCTCCAAATTGAGGGATTTGTCTATCATTGCAACCCCACCTCAAAAACGTTTGAGCATTAAAACCTTCGTTCGTGAAAAACAAAATGCGCTCATCAAAGAAGCCGTTTTACGTGAATTAATGCGTGGTGGGCAAGTCTACTTTTTGCACAACTCAGTCGACACCATCAATAAAACGGCGGCCGACTTAGCGGAGCTCATTCCAGAGGCCCGTATTGGAGTGGCGCATGGCCAGCTTAGAGAACGTGAGCTTGAAGGCGTGATGGCCGATTTCTATCATCAACGATTTAATGTGTTGGTATGCACCACCATCATTGAAACCGGCATTGACATCCCAAGCGCAAACACCATCATTATGGATCGCGCCGATAAACTAGGCCTAGCCCAGCTGCATCAGCTTAGAGGTCGCGTTGGGCGCTCGCATCATCAAGCCTACGCCTATTGTCTTACGCCCCCAAGAAAATCCATGAAGTCCGATGCCATCAAACGTCTTGAGGCTTTAGAATCGTTGGAAGATTTGGGCTCGGGCTTTACCCTAGCCTCTCATGATTTGGAAATTCGTGGAGCAGGGGAGCTGCTGGGTGAAGATCAAAGTGGTAATGTCCAAACCATAGGCTTTACCTTATACATGGATATCCTGAAAAAATCAGTCAAAGCGCTTCAGCGTGGTGATGATCCATTAACGGATGTGCCCATGGAGTCAGGGCCCATGGTCGATTTGCAAATCCCTGCGCTCATCCCTGAAACTTACGTTCGAGACGTGACCGCCAGACTCATTTTATATAAGCGTATCTCCCATGCGGATAAGCATGAAGAGCTCAAAGAACTTCAAGTGGAGCTGATTGATCGCTTTGGTTTGTTGCCCGATGCCGTAAAGCACTTGTTCAGAGTGAGTGAAATCAAGCTTTTAGCTCAACCCATGGGTGTGCACAAAATTAAGGCCAACGCCAGCCATGGCCAGCTTGAGTTTGCCAGTAAACCAAACATTAATCCAAACAAAGTGATTGAATTAATCCGCTCTAAACCAACCCAATATCAACTCAAAGGGACAGAAGTTCTGACCTTTAAAGCGGATATGCCCAAACCAGAAGATAGATTTAAAACCGTCCAACAATTACTCACGACCATCCACTAAAGAGGGAACTGCTATGCATAAATGGAAGATGTTATCGATACTGTTCGTAGGTTTGATGGTGTTCAAAGCTCATGCGGTTGAGCGCTGGTATGACGTTGAAGTCATCGTCGTTGAGCACAAAGATCAGTCCGCTGTGGTTGATGAAGAATGGCCAGCCTACCCTGGCATGCCTCAAATCCAAAATGCCTACTCGTTGATTTTGGAAGACGATGCCATTGAACAGCGTGAATTCAGTGTCATTCCTAAAGAAGAACTTAAACTTAACCAAGCCGTTGAGTCTTTGGTTCGTCGCACAGGATCACGAGTGGTGTTGCACCAAGGTTGGGTGCAGGCTGTCCAAGACAACAATGAAAAAGAACCCATTCGCCTGACGGCGGGTGAACAAATTTTTGAAAACGATGGAGTGTTTGAGCTCGATGGGACCATCGCCTTATCGTTATCGAGATATCTTCATGTCAACACGGACTTAGTGTTTTTCAAGCCGACCACTCTAATTAAGCAAACCTCAGCCAACACCAAGCGTTTAAAGCCAGAATCAGGACAATGGCGTCAGCGTAATGGTGTTGAATTAACCCCTTTTCGTTTGCAAGAACGAAGAAAAATTAAAAAAGGGGATGTGGTGTATATCGACCACCCCCTGTATGGCGTGTTAATCCAAGTGACTGATCATCGCGCATAAGAGGTTGTTATGTCTTTTGCAAAGCGTTATGTCAGTGTCGCAACCTGGTTGCTCCCAAGTCCGTTCACGTTAGCGGTTCTTTTAAGTGCACTGACCTTCATGATGGCGATGGTCTTGCCCGAACAGGCCAACTGGTCATTCACTTACGTAAGCTCTGTGGCCAATGCCTGGCAACTTGGCTTTTGGGATTTACTGACCTTTGCTATGCAAATGATGATGATCTTGGTGTTAGGGCATGTGCTTGCCCTAACACCCCCAATCCACAAACTCATCGGGTTGATTACCCAGCGAGCTACGACAACTGCCAAAGCGGCGTTTTGGGTGTGTTCGACCACCATTTTAGTGGCCTTGTTAAACTGGGGTTTAGGGCTTATCTTTGGCGCAATTTTAGCCAGAAAAGTCGGTGAGCAGGCCAAGCTTCAACACCTGCCCGTCAACTATCCGTTCATCGGTGCCTGTGGTTATGTCGGCTTGATGGTTTGGCATGGTGGTCTATCCGGCTCGGCTACGCTAAAAGTCTCTGAGATGGATCACTTTTTAATTGACTCCCTTGGCCAAATCCCACTCTCTCAGACCATTTTCTCGACCATGAACCTTTGTGTCAGCCTTGCCCTTGTTCTTATTGTCCCTGGAGTGATGGCCTTGATAGGTTCGCGCCTCAACCCCACTCCTTTGGAAGAATTGCCTGAGGTCCACAAGGAAAAAACGGCTTCTTTAATGTCTCATCGAGGGCTTGCAAAATTAGATCAAAGCCCGTTGCTGAGTCGAGGATTGAGCCTCTTTATGTTGCTTTTGGTTGCTCTGAAAGCTTCGCAACATACCTCGGGTGGCTGGCTCGACTTTTTAGATTTAAATACCGTTAATTTTTTGTTGTTTGCGCTAGGGCTTTGGATGTTAGGCTCCATTGAGCGATTCTCACTTGCCTGCGATGAAGCCATATCGGGGGCTGCAGGGATCATGATTCAATTCCCCCTTTACGCAGGCATTGCGGGTATGATGGTTTACTCAGGCCTCATCGACGTCTTCTCAAACTTTATACTCAGTGTCTCCAGTTCCGTAAGTTTTGCCCTTTGGACCTTTGTCAGTGCGGCTGTGGTCAATGTGTTTGTTCCAAGCGGCGGAGGCCAATGGGCAGTCCAAGGCCCGATCATTGCCCAGGCCACTCAGACTCTGGATGTCCCCGCATCCTTTGCCATCATGGCCTTTGCCTACGGCGATCAACTCACCAACATGATGCAACCCTTTTGGGCGCTGCCTTTGCTTGCCATCACGCGGCTAAAAGCCTCCCAAATCGTGCCCTATACCCTGATGTTGCTCGTCGTTGGAGGTCTCATTTTTACGCTAGGACTACTCCTATTTACCCCAACTTTTGCCTAACCCAGTTGTTTGTCTTAAAGCCGTGATCAGTTCTTAATAGAATCATGGCTTTTTATTAGTTTGTATCTACACTCAAAATGGACATTCAAACAACATCAACGACAGCCCTTGTACGCTATCCTTATTTAAAGGTAAGGATTCAAGTCATGCGGCTAATCACTGTATTATTATTCAGTTTATGTGCGAGTCACGCTTACGCGCTCACGTTTGATGCGTTTAAAGCGCTGCCTGAGCGTACTCCTGATAGCGAGCTTTCCACATTAGGCGAGGACTTATTCAACTCCCCCCTGCTGTCTTATGATCAAAATCTCAGTTGTCAGTCATGTCATCAAAAAGAGCACGGATACTCCCAAGCGGTGAGCATTGAAATCAATGCCCCCACTCTACTCAACGTCACCTACATGGATAAGTTTTTCTACAATGGCCGAGCTAAGACCTTGAAACAAGCCATTGCCATGCACCTTCAAGAAGAAGCTGTGATGGGCATGAGCGAAGAAAAGCTCATCCGTGCATTAGAGGGGAACGAATTGGGCCAAGGCTTGATAACCCAACTGTCTGCGATCACTATCGACACGGTCTCGAGTGCACTCGAAGCGTTTCTTGATACCTTAACTACGCCCAACTCAAAATTTGATCAATACATCCAAGGGAATGTGGATGCCTTAAATGAAGAGCAAATCAAAGGCTATCAGCTTTTTCTAAGTTATGGATGCGTCAGCTGCCATCAGGGTTTGAATATTGGTGGCAACTTAATGCAAAAGATGGGTGTCTACCAGCAATATAATCGCAACCCCAAACCCACCGACTTAGGGTTATATCAGATTACTCAAAAAGAAGAAGACCGATTTGTCTTTCGGGTACCTACGCTCAGAAACATTCACCAAAGCCCTCCGTATTTTCATGATGGTTCAGCAAACACCTTGCAAAAAGCCATTGAGTTAATGGGGCGCTATCAAATCAATGTGGACATCCCTCAACGTGACATTGAGCTCATTGAAGCCTTCTTGGCCTCAATGGATGGCGAGGAGCCTAGCTGATGCAAAACAGACTCACTCAATTGTTCGTTGGCTCGATTATGCTGATCATCATCTTCTTTTATTGGCGGACTGAGCTGCGCCCCTTTGAGTATTCTGGCTATGATTTGCAATTTTCTCGTTTTGAGCAATACAACGCTCAATTAGACGAGGCCGTGGTACAAACCCGATTTGGTCTGATTCGTCATTATGATTCAATCAACCGTGCCCTCAACGGCCTTCATGAAGTCACGGATGAGTTTGATCGTCAGTTGGCTGAAAGCCCTGATCCCAAGCTGACGTTAAAGCTGGATGAGCTCAAAACCGTGTTGGCTGAAAAAGAACTCTTGGTTGAGCAATTCAAGCGCTCTAATCCTATTTTAAGAAATGCCATTCAAGACTTCTCCGATTTGATGAGTCAAATCATTGAAGCAGAGGCCCATCTTGAGTTGATTGAAAGCTGTTTTGATGCTGAAATTCGTTACTCTTTGATTGATGACGTCAATAACTTATTCAGAGGGGTGCTGGTCTACACCAATGCCCCTACCCCTCAAAAACGTGAGCGCCTGATTACCCTGATTGAAGAAATTCGTAACCAACCTGAAAGCTTAGACAATCTACCCAAAGCGCTCATCTACGGGACGGTTGTCCTCGAAAAGCTCCCTAAGCTTAATCGCCTCAATGTCGAGATTCTTGATTTACCGATTAGCGAGCGTATGGAAGGCTTGCAAGTCGAGTTTAAAGAGGTGTTTGCGCAGCACCAGGACCGACTCGATCAGTCACGATTCTTTTTGTATGGTCTGTCCCTTCTCTTATTAATCGTTTTACACTTCGCCTTCAAGCGTCTGCAAGATACCGTTCGCCGTCTCCAAGTTGAAATTGAATTGAAGAACGAGGCTCAAGGGGAGCTTGCCCAGATTAACCGCGAGTTGGAACAACGTGTGGCTGATAGAACCCGAGATTTGGCAGAGAAGAATGATGATTTAAATACCGCCTTGCATGACTTAGAAGAAGCTCAAGATCGGCTCATCATGCAAGAGAAGATGGCATCGGTGGGGATGTTAACCACTGGGGTTGCCCATGAAATTAAGAATCCGCTTAACTTCATCAATAACTTCTCCGATATTTCTGTGGATCTAGTCGATGAACTTAAAGAAGAACTTGACAATCATACGGACAAACTATCCGAAGATGCCCGCTCGTATTTAAATGAAATACTGGAAGACTTAAAAACCAATTGCGAAAAAATCTCTCATCATGGTTCCAGAGCTGACAACATTGTGAAAAACATGTTGATGCACTCTGAAAGCGGTGGCGTGCAAAAAGAGATGGTCAACATCAATCAATTGCTCGAAGACAACATCAACATTGCCTACGAGAGTCAAAAAGGTGCGCAAGATTCGTTCGAGTGTGACATTGTCCGAGACTTTTCCGATGAGCTTGAGAAAATTCTTATCGTGCCTCAGGCAATGGGACAGGTCTTTAACTACCTGCTTTCTAATTCATTCTATGCCGTCAATGAAAAACTCAACGCGAATCCTGGATACAAACCTACGGTGAAAGTAACCACGACCAAAGTGGGTGAACATTGTGAAATCAAATTCTATGACAATGGAACTGGTATCCCTGAAGAGCATCTTAAAAAGATCTTCGAGCCTTTCTACACCACCAAGCCAACTGGGCGAGGCAACACAGGCCTTGGCTTATCAATTTGTTATGATACAGTAGTAAAACAACACAAAGGGGAACTGAGTGTGAATTCTAAGCTATCTGAATTCACTGAATTTACGCTTGTGATACCCATTGTGCAGTCTGGAACCTCTTAAATAAACACACAGTGCATGCAGGGATCATCATGGCAATGAGAACTTGGTTCGGCCGTTCAACGGTATTGGGATTAATCGGAGCAATTGTGTTGGTATCCGCGCTAAGCGTGAATGCTCGAGACAATACCTCTCGCGAATACCATTTAAAAGCCGCTTTTTTAAGATACGTAGCTAAGTTTGTAAGCTGGCCAGAAGGCAAAGACTCTGAAACCGAGATAAATATATGCCTGTTGGGTGAGTTTCCATCGATGAAGGGCATCAACTCGATTAATGGTCGGATTGTGGACGATAAGCCAATTCTTATCCGCCCAATGCCCAACATAGAACTTGCTAAGAAAAGCTGTCAAATTTTATACATCTCAAAAACTGAGGAAGAGAACTTAGAGTCCATTATCACGGAGCTTGAGGGGTTACCGGTTCTCACCTTCGGTGATATGGAAGGTTTTGCTCGCCTGGGTGGAGGGATGAACTTTTATGTCGCAAACAACAAGATGGCCATTGAAATTAACCAACGCACCGTATCAAAAAGTGAGTTAACCATTGCCGATCGCATGTTGCGTCTTGTCACCATCGTACCAGACAACGAAGACGCCTAAACTTTAGCCTTTTCGTGATGGACTCTACGAGTCCATCATGGGCATGCCTTGGCAGATCAAGGCTTCAATCATCTTTTCAATGCAACGCTCTTGCTCTCTCAAACGACTCTGGTGTTTTGGATCTTTGAAGTTAAGACCATTTTCACGACCTGCCGCTTTTCGAACGACCAACGTAATGGCGATGTAATCAAGCTCTAGCTCTCTTGCCAGCCCGGCTTCAGGCATTCCCGTCATGCCGACGATATGACCACCATCGCGCTCAAGTCGACTGATTTCGGCTTTGGTTTCAAAGCGAGGCCCTTGGGTGATGGAGAACGTGCCAACGCCTTTAGCTTCGATGTTGAGCTTTTCTGCCACGCTGATGGCCTCAAAACGAAGGCTCTCTGAGTAGGGTTCTGAAAAGTTAATCAAAGAGACATTGCTCTCGTCCCCAAAAAAGGTGTTTTCACGCCCATAGGTGTAATCAATCAATTGATCGGGGAGCACAATATCGCCAATCTCATAATCGTTGCTAATGGCCGCGACTGAATTTGTCGCAATCACCATTTGAACCCCAGCATCACGAAGCGCCCAAATGTTGGCCCGGTAGTTAATCTTATCCGGTGGCGTGCCTTCGGTTTCAGGGCCCCTTCTTGGCATGTAGACCACTTCGTTGCCACCAAGAATGCCATAACTTAGGGGGGCAGAAGGCTCTCCATATGGGGTTTTAACCGTTGTTGAGTGGGTCTCACTCAAGTTTTGTAGATGAGGCAGCCTTGAGCCACCGATGACGGCTATTTTGCGCATCATAAAGTCCTTCTTTTTTTATTTTTATCCATGGTCTTCATCGTGTACCGCGTATATCCCTGGGGCATTTCGAAGATAACGTTTGTAGTCCATACCATACCCAAACACAAACTTGTCTTCGATGACACACCCAGTGTAATCAGCCTGCTTAATGGCCCCTTGCTCACGCTTAACTTGCTTTTCAACCAAAACGGCTGTCTTCACAAGACGCGCACCTTTATTTTTGCAATATTCAGCAATTTTAGTGAGGGTGATGCCGCCATCTAAGATATCGTCAACGATTAAGACGGTGCGATCTTTAAGGGGCACTCTAGGGTGAACTAACCATTCGAGCTCATCGCCAACAAAATCATGGCCATAACGGGTAGCATGGACATAGTCGACTTGCAGTGGAAAATTGAGCTTGGTCAAAAGTCGACCTGTTGGTACCACCCCACCAATCATCACACAAAGCACAACCGGATTAAGCTCGCTCATGTCTTTGGTGATGGTCTCCCCCATCGCATCAATCGCTTTCTCAACTTCGTGCGCATCATACAGGCACGAAGCCCTTTCACTGACACTGAGAATGTGCTCTGGGGACGGTTGCGTTGTCATGATAACTCCTTGATTTAACGCTCTAAGGCAAGCCCATCTGGGATTTCCACTGTACGTGTTGGGAAGGCAACCTCCCCGCCGTGCTTCGTGATGATCGTCAAGATCTCCATCATGATGGCCTGCTTGATGCCTTGGTATGGTATCCAAGCGGTGGTTTTAGTAAATGTGTAGATTTCAATGTCCAAAGACGACGGACCAAAAGACACTAAGTTGACATAACATGCAGCGCCAGTATCAATCTCTTCATGATTCATCAACATGTCTTTAATGTCTTTGGTAATCGCTGGTAACTGAGCGGCATCCTGATAACGAATTCCAACAATCTCTTTGATTCGACGATTAGACATGCGCGATGGGTTTTCCACGGCTATTTTAGTGAACACTGAGTTAGGGACATACAAAGGCCTTTTGTCAAAAGTACGAATTCGTGTCAAACGCCAGCCGATGTATTCAACCGTGCCCTCAAGTTGGCGATCGGGCGAACGTATCCAATCCCCTACCGCAAACGGGCGATCCATAAAGATGGTCATCGCACCAAACAAGTTTGCCAATAAGTCTTGAGCGGCAAGACCGACAATCAAGGTACCAGCACCACCCACTGCGAGAAGACCGGTAATCTTAATGTCAAAGATGGGCAGAATAATCAGCACACCTGTGATGATGACTGATACTCTTAAAATTTGAGCAATGGCATTCGCAGTTGTGATGTCAACAGGTCCATCTTTTCGGCTCAGCAAATAGTTCTTTTCAAACATCTTGATGAAACGAAGTAAGAACCAAACAATCAGAAGAATGATCCCTGCCTGCCTCAAAGGAGGAATAAACTCAAAAAGCACGAAGTCTGCGGTGTACTTATCGGTTAACTCAATGGCATGACTTAAACCCACCAACCAGATAATGGCACCGAGGGGCTTGTGAAACGAGGTTACGAGAGCCTCGTCCCAGATTGAAGGCGTCTTTTTAAGCCGAACATGGAGTTTTTTATAGAAACGCGTCTCGATGTAATGCACGAAGACGGTGGCCAGCACAACCAAAAAGACGTGAATCATCCACGTTTGGTCGGAACGTATAAAGTCGGTAAACGAAAGTAATTTTTCTATCACAAATAAACCTTTTAAACCGTTGCAGGATTTAAGCTCATGCACAGCCCATTAAACTGCGTTAAGCGTTCTTGCGCTTGACGCCATGGACCATGTTGACTTAAATCAGATGGAACATCTGAGTGAGCCCTTAAGGACTCAACTCGCTCACTCCATTGAATGTCTTTTTTCCAAGATAAGGTGCCCAATACCTCTTCACTTCCCTGTCGGTGATTGCACACTAATATCAGATCGCACCCAGCCTGAATGGCTTTTGAGGCACGCTCTGAAAATGAACCCACGGAGACCGCCGCCTCCATGGATAAATCATCACTGATGATGACGCCCTGATACCCCAAATCCTTTCGAATCACTTCTTTCAACCAATAGGGGGAAAAACCAGCTGGCATTTCATCAAATGAGGTATAAATAATGTGAGCCGGCATTAAAGCCTTGGCATTCGCTTCGTTCGCCAACGCCTTAAACGGATACATATCGTTCACGATATCGTCACAAGCTCTGTCATCAAAAGGCAACTCATGATGAGAGTCCACCTTAACCGCTCCATGGCCAGGGAAATGTTTTATGGTCGCCGCCATACCAACCGACCCCATGCCTTCGATGTAGGCCTTCGCAAGCGGAATAACCACATCGCCATCCCGGTGGAACGCCCTTTCTCCAATGACCTCATTCAAACCTTTGTTTAAATCAAGCACTGGCGCCAGGCTCATGTCGACTCCAATGGACAATATTTCCATGGCCATCAACCGCCCCAAATCAAAGCTGTATTGCTTCAACTCATCTATCGAGGAAGGATCTTTATCGTAAAGTTGACCGAGAAGCCCCAAGCTTGGCAGCTTGCTAAAACCTTCTTTAAAACGCTGGACTCGACCACCCTCTTGATCAACCATGATTAGAGCACCAGGCTTAATCTGTTTGATGGTTTCCACCAGATGGCTTACTTGAGCTCGACTCTCATAATTACGAGAAAACAAAATGACACCACCGCACAAAGGGTGGGCAATGAGCTCTGCTTCTTCCGATGAAACGTGGGTAGACTGTACATCGATAATGACGGGACCAATATCCACATGATTCTCCAATTTATTGGTTAGCCTTCAATATAAACTTCCGTGCCGACGGGGACATGATCGAACAATTGGACAATGTCTTCATTACGCATATTGATACATCCTTTGGAGCTTGGGATGCCCATTGGCTTTCGATCAGGCGAACCATGAATGTAAATATAACGTCGCATGGTATCACAATTTCCCGAACGATTCTTTCCTTTTTCGAGGCCACAGAGCCACATAATGCGCGTTAAAATCCAGTCCTTGTCAGTGTTTTTCAGATAAACGTCGTCATTTAGAATTTGTCCGGTAGGTCGCCTTGATTTTAGTACGCTATTTATAGGTAAACCATCCCCAATCTTCGCACGAATGTAGTGAAGTCCACGGGGGGTCTGCTCAGAGTTTATGATTTCGCCGGCACCATTAGTGGCGGTGCATATGAGGTACTGATGAACCTTATGACCGTCAAGCGTATGAACCAAGGTCTGTTCAGGGATGCTTATGTGCAATTTATGCACAACCATTTCCTTATTTACCAATCGATGACTCAATTGTATCAGTAAACCCGAAATGGATTCATTTGTTGACAATTAAAGTTCACATTCCTACGATAAGCAAACTCAGAACCAGGATTCTGAGACATACAATAAATAGGAGTAATTCATGCTTACTGGAACAACACGTACCATCAGTGCAGGTTTATTGGCTTTATGCGTCGCTCAAGCTCACGCCGTTATGCCAAACGAAATCACTTTGACAAATGAGACTGATTTAACCCTTGGCACTTCCGTTGCTGGTTTGCCTGGAAACGATATCTTGCCTCACGCGTCAAGACCTGTGGCTTACTCTATCGTCATGATGGGATGTAACTTTGCCAATGCTATCACTAATTGCCCTATCGAATTTTTCGATCGCACGACTGGCGACGTGGTTGCAAGCGTTCGATTAAACGCAAACGAAGTAAAATTGAATGAAGCTCCAGTGTTCTACGGAAACTACGGTGACTTGTACGAAGTGACTGGCTGGGAAGGTGACTCCGTCTCGAACATCACCATCGCAAATAAAGCTGATTAACAGCTATTTTAGCTCAAAAAAAACCCCCACAATGTGGGGGTTTTTTGTTTTAGTCTGCGTAAGCAGGCTCTTGGGTTTGTGTGGCAATGATGCCTTCTGGTTTGCGCTCAACCAGACCTTCAAGCCAAGACTGTAGCGCTTCGCATTGACGAGCAGCTACTTTTGGATCTTTGAACGTGTGAGTTAACAAGTACATGCCTTGCATGCTCGATACAAGATTCAAAGCCAAATCAGACGATTTCTCGTTAAAACCTAAAGCTTTAAATTGATCTTCAGACCAATTTAAGATATCAAAAAGTAACTTAGCCGCTAGGTCCGCTAAAGCACCACCTTGCTTACCAAGCTCTTGGCATAAGCCACCAATGGGACAACCAAAACGTGCTGTGGTTTCTAGATCTTGAGTTCCGTATTGAACGAAAGCTGTTAAACGTGCAAGAGGATCTGGGCTGTCAGTCCAAGAGGCTAAGAGCTCAGCCCACTCAGCAGCGCGCTTTTCAATCACGGCGATTCCAATCGCTTCTTTTGTCTTGAAGTAGTAGTAAACATTTCCAAGCGGCACATCGGCTTCCTGAGCGATATCAGCCAAGGTGGTAAGATTAAAGCCCTGCTGGTGTATTAAAACTTTCGCAGCTTCTATTAGTCTTATACGCTTATCAGTTTTACGAGGCATAACGTCTTAAATCCATTCTAGATGGGGTGGAACCAAAAACTAGATCCCCTTTAATCAAAGTGAACTTTAATTAAAGCGTGCTTCCATTCACCCCAAACCCTACACAATTATGGCCGAACTCTTTTCAGCGCGACCATAACCCTACTAAAGTAAATCACTAACAAAAGCAATTATACAAAATCATATATAATTTGAACACCAAAAATGTTGGCATTCGCATCAATATCACCTTCCACAAGAAGATTAGGCAACGCAGGATTACCTGTACGCACTAGGTTTGGACCTCTATCCGACAATCTTGCATCATCAAAGAATAAGTGCGCGTAACCGACATCAAAATGCAAAGCATCTGAGCAGTTAAAGCCAACACCAAGACCTAACCAGATTCTGTCTGAGTCAGGAATACGAGCCGTTCTGTACTCTTCTTGAACTGGAGACTCATCAAAGGCAACACCAAGTCTAAACTCCCAGCGTGGGCTGTAGGTGTAGTTCATGCCTAAAGCAATACGCCAAGTATCCGTGAAGAATTGCTCGGTGACGGTATCGATGTTGATGCTATTTGGATTACCTGGAACAGCAGCCGCTGGCTGTGGTTCAAACGATAATTGAAGCTCTTTGAATCGAGACCAACGAGTCCATGACACATCTGCCATTAAAGCAACGCAATCAATTTCATGATACGCACTGAAAATAACCGACTCAGGTAATGTTACCGCAGATTGAACTTTACGAGTGGTAAACAAACCTGGCGCAGCCGCTGAAGGAGCTCCAGGTGGCAAGAAGTTATGACTATCACCTTCGGCTTTTAATTCAAACTTAGAACGATATTGAGCACCAAAGCGAGTCTCAGGTGATACGTCGACTAAGAAGCCTGCATGGTAACCAAAGGTCCAGTCCGCAGCTCGGTTCTTTTGGAAGCCATCTTCACTGAAAGGAGCGTTTAAGCTGAAGTTGGTTTTCGCTTCAAGGACCGCTTCTCCCCATAGGGCATCCAAACCTAAACCTAGTGACAACCAATCTGTCGCTTTCCAGGCAATCGAAGGCATGATGTCAATGGTGCGAAGCTTCGAGCTTGTTGCAACGTATCTTAATACTTTGGCCTCATCGTATACAGACTCAAGCCCAAAAGGCGCGGTCACACCAAAACCAAACCACCAACGATCGGCAAGCTGGGTGCTGTAATATAAAGAAGGCACGAAACTTAGACCACCTGGATCATCATTTTGTGGGCCAGGAATAGGCGTGTTTGGAGGTACAGGCATGTTGGTACGAGTAGAGTCAAAATCAAAGCTTCCCCAAATAATGGCCATACCGGCAGAAGCCTGTTTACCTTCGATATGAGTCAACCCAGCCGTGTTGTAGAACAATGTACTGGCATCAGCAGCCCAGGCGGCTGTTCCTGCATAGGCGGTACCTAAATAAGCACCAGCATTCTCTTCTTGAATCTGGAACGCTGCACCAAAGACAGTGCTTGATACCAGCAATGCTGTTAAACCAAAAACTTTTGAAGATAAGTGCCAAGACTTTGCGCTATGCGCCCTCGTTTTTGCCACGGTATGACTCCCTTTTACCTCATGTCCATGTAGCTAGAGGCTGTTAGTTTGTAATTGAGCTAAAAAAAATTTTTTTACTGGGTCACTACTTTACATGCATCTGCGTGCGTTGTGAATGCCCAGGATCAAGTTAATTACTTATACGAATATTGCTCTCTTTTATGGTGACAGTCAACTTTGACTTATCAACCAAACAAAGAAAAAAACGTCTTATAATTGGTCTAAAAATTACAGGATTTCAAAGATCCCTGCGGCTCCCATGCCTGTGCCAATACACATTGTCACCATGCCATAACGCAGATTTTTTTGCCTTGCACCATGAATCAATGAGCACGCCCTGATGGCCCCAGTGGCACCCAATGGATGACCAAGAGCAATCGCACCTCCAACTGGGTTTACAATGGTTGGATCGAGTTCACACTCATTCATTACCGCTAAAGCTTGGGCTGCAAAAGCTTCATTGAGTTCAATCCAAGACAGATCAGATAAGCTCAAGTTCGCTTGAGAAAGCGCCTTTGGAATCGCCTCTACTGGACCAATGCCCATGTACTCAGGAGCAACCCCTGCCACCTGAAACGAACACAAGCGCGCTAAAGGCTGAAGATCAAACTGATTCAAGACTTTTTCACTGACCAAAAGTAGTGCTGCGGCGCCATCACTCATTTGAGAAGTGTTACCCGCCGTCACGGTACCTTTTGCATCAAATACCGGTCTTAGCTTGTTGAGCACCTGTAAGCTTGTATCCGCTCTTGGACCTTGATCGCTCGAGACTAACGTTTTCACATGCTTTAGCTCACGTGCGGTATCGTCAAAATAAGAGTTCGTTATTTCAATGTTGGCTATCTCATCACTGAAGCCGCCCTTTTGTTGTGCATCAAGAGCCTTTTGATGTGAACTAAGAGCAAACTCATCTTGAGCTTCACGAGTTATGCCGTATTTAGCAGCGACTTTTTCGGCCGTGATCCCCATACCATAAGACATAGGGGTCCACTCTTGTTGGTCGAACCAGGCCGGGTTTGCACGATAATTGAATCCACCCATCGGGATTTGAGACATGCTCTCAACCCCTCCAGCTAAGACCACCTCACACTGCCCACTCATAATGGACTGGGCCGCTGTGGCGATAGTTTGAAGACCAGATGAGCAAAAACGGTTCACCGTCATGGCCGAGACGTTCTCGGGCAGACCAGCCATAAGAGAAGCGATTCTGGCTACATTCATGCCTTGAGCCCCCTCAGGCATGGCGCACCCAATGATGACATCATCGATGGTTTTTGGATCAATTTGGCTAACTTGACTTACGCAGTCTTTGATGACATGGGCTAGCAAATCATCGGGGCGAGTTTTTGAAAACACGCCTTTAGGTGCTTTCCCAACAGGCGTTCTTTTGGCACTAACAATATATACATCTGACATGTTCAAGATCCTTTTCAATTAGTTACGCAGTGGTTTGCCTGTGGTTAATGTATGTTCAATACGAGCTAGGGTTAAATCGGACTCGACCAACTCCATAAAGACCTCTCTTTCAAGATCGAGCATCCATTGTTCATCAACCCAGGTGCCTTCATCAACCTCACCCCCGCACACAATTTTCGCCATCATGGAGCCAATGCGATAATCGTGATCTGAAATAAAATGACCTTCGCGCATATTGACAAGAAACGATTGCATTTGAGCCATCGCAGCACGTCCTGCTACTTGAATTTTTGAAGCGGGTTTGGGGCTATAACTAGGACCGGTCAATGCTTTGACTTGTCGTTGAGCCTCAAACAATATCTCATAGGCATTCATGACCACAACGTCTGACTCTTTCAGATACCATTGTTCCTTGGCTTCTAAAGCGCTTGTTGACACCGTCGCTTTTGCTATCAATTGATAGATTTTCTCCAATGGTTTGAAGTCATTCACCGCCAATTGAGCGTCATACGCTCTAAGGCTCATCTCTTTGGTGCCTCCACCTGCAGGAATAAGCCCAATCCCAACTTCAGGCAGCCCCATATAAGATTCTAGGGCCGCCACGCGTCGAGTCACATGCAATGAGAACTCACAACCACCACCAAGGCAAAGCCCAGAAATTGCTGCAACCGTTGGTACTTGAGCGTATTTGAGTTTAAGCGCAACCTGGTGGAATAAGCGAATCATATGATCGACTTGTCGGTACTGCTTAGACTTAATGGCCGACACAATGTCTTTTAGGTTTGCCCCTACTGAAAAGTCTTGTTGATTACCCTGGAATAATATGAGTCCCTGAGATTTTCTCTCCGCCAAGTCAATGGCTTCAAGCATACCCTCAAGTACCGCCTGGGAGATGCTGTTGCGTTTTGTTTTAAACGAGACCACGGCGGTGTCGTCTAAATCCGTCACAACCAAGCCCTCATTTTCAAACATAATGGTTGGCTTATGATGAAGGGTGCCTGGGATCGTATCTTTGATCAACTGACGCTCGTAGCAGGCTAGATCCTTGGTGCCAACATGCTTGCCTTGGCTTGGGTCAAACGCTTGTTGACCTTGGTAGAAGACAGACTCTGGCAAAGCCTTGACCCAACTTGGAAGCTGGCAATTGGCCAGACTCTCTGATTGAGCAATGTCCTGTTCAATCAGCTCAAGTGTGGATTGAACTCCAAAGGCTTGCCACAACTCAAAAGGACCGGTGGACCAGCCATAGCCCCAGCGCATCGCCAAATCAACATCTCGTACGTTGTTTGCAATATCAGCCAAATGATAAGCGCAGTAGTGGAATACATCTCGAAAGGTCGCCCAAAGAAACTGAGCTTGTGGGTTCAAAGATGCCTTAAGGGCTGCTAATTGCTCAGATTTAGGCAGCTTAAAAATATCAATCACTTCCTGCGACGCTTTTAAGGTGGCTGGACGATACTGATTCTCATGGGCATCAAACACCATGATGCCTTCTTTTTCTTTTTTGTAGACACCTTGGCGTGTTTTCTGGCCCAAAGCTCCTTTTTCAATCAGTCCTTCGAACCAATCCGGTAAGCCAAAAGAAGCATTCCAAGGGTCATCGTTAAGCGCGGTTTGGGTGGTATGGACCACATTCTTCATTGTATCCAAACCAACAACGTCCATGGTTCGATACGTCGCACTTTTGGGTCTTCCGATCAATGTACCGGTTAACGCATCAACCAGATCAGGCGCTAATGAGAGTCTTTGCGCATGAGACAGCGCGCATAGCATGGCAAAGACCCCAACACGGTTTCCAATGAAGTTAGGGGTATCTTTGGCATGAACCACGCCTTTACCACAACGAACGACCAAAAACTCTTCTAATTGATTGACAAGGTTTTGATTGGTTTTTTCGTGGCTGATGCACTCAACCAGCTTCATATAGCGTGGAGGGTTAAAAAAGTGAACCCCAAGAAATCGTGGTTTTAATGCATCAGGCAAATGCTCACTTAAGGCACCTATGCCTAATCCTGAAGTATTGGTTGAAAATATCGCGGTATCGCTGATGAAAGGAATAACTTGTTTGTAAAGCTGCTCTTTGTATTCCATTCTCTCAGAGATGGCTTCAATAATGAGATCGCATTCTTTTAATGATTCAAGTGACGTCTCATAGTTACAAGGGGTTATGTGTTCAACTAGAGTGCTGCTGGCAAGAGGACTTGGTTTGAGCTTTGCCAGCGACTTGATCGCGCCTTTAGCGATCGAGTTTTGATCATCATCATGACCTGGCAAATCAAACAACATAGTAGGCACATTGGCGCAGGCCAAATGGGCGGCAATTTGAGCCCCCATGACGCCAGCTCCAAGTACAGCTGCTTTCTTAATGGTCAAAGTTTCACGCATAACAATACCCTTTATCCTTAATTATTGTATGCTCCCATCCAAGATGGGAGCAGGTGTATTGATGTTGAAAAGAAAAGAGAGCATCTAAGGCAACATCCAATGACCTTAGATGGCAAGATTAGGCGACTTGGTTGTCCCACCCTTGATCTGGGGTGAATCTATCACCATAACGAGATTCAAGCGATTTGAGTTGCTCTTTGATCTGATCCCGGCCTTCTTCTTTGGCGTAAGTGAGGACACCTCCGCGAAATGGTGGGAATCCAAAACCAAATATAGAGCCAGCATCAAGCAATTGCTCGCTGTCTACGATGCCTTCACGTAAGCACGCAATGGCCTCGTTCAACATGCGCATAATTAAGCGGTTGATCAAATCATTCGAGGTTGATGATTGAGATGCTTTTGGCTTAATCGGCTTTCCTTTTTTCCACTCATAGAAGCCTTTGCCCGATTTTTTACCCAAATCACCACGTGCGACATACTCACGCAACTTATCAGGCACGCTGACGCCAAAGTGAGAAGCAAGCTTTTCACAAGCGGCAAGGCAAACATCCAACCCTACGGTATCCCCCAATTCAATGGGCCCCATAGGCATGCCAAAGTCTTTGGCAATCTTATCAATAACAGGCCCTTCAATACCCTCTTCAAGCAATAATACTGCTTCAAGCATGTAGGGCAGTAAGATTCTGTTGACCAAAAAGCCTGGTGAGCTTTTCACTGGGATAGGAAGTTTATCAATCGCATGAACAAAAGCCATGGCCTTTTGAACCATAGCGGGATCAGACTGCTCTGATTTAACCACTTCCACTAAGGGCATCATGGCGACTGGATTAAAGTAATGGATCCCAACCAATCGTGACGGGTTATTCAAACACTCAGCGATTTCCTCTAAAGGAATCGTTGAGGTATTGGTCGCAAGCACAGCATCAGGCTTGGCTTGAGCTTCAAGGGTTTTAAACAGACCTTGTTTGGCTTCAAGCTTCTCGGTGATTGCTTCAATGATGACGTCGGCTTTTTTAATGCCGTAGCCTTTTGGATCTGGCAATAAGCGATCCATGGCGGCCGTGACAAGATGCTTATCTTTAAGTCGCTTCTTCGCCAGCTTGTGGGCACGTTTAACGCAATCGCCTAATAACTCAGGGACCATGTCTTGAACCGTCACCGAGTAACCTTTAATGGCACACCAGGCTGCAATATCTCCCCCCATCACACCAGCACCAACAACATGAATGTGTTTAGGCTTAAACTTAACCTCTTTTCCCTGGCTTTTGAGATGTTCTTGAGCAAAGAAGACTTTGACCAGGTTTTGGGAGGTACTTGAGACAAGCAGCTCACCGATGGACTCGGCTTCGATGTCCATCGCTTTAGGACGTTCAACACCGTATTTACGCCAATTATCTACCATTTTGAATGGGGCTGGATAATGCTCTCGTTTGACTTTTTTATTAAGCTGATTTTCAAACACTTTTGAAAGCGCTACACGAGATGGCATGGAATTCGTGGCTTTTTCCTTCCAGGTAGGTTTTTTCGCTTTCGGCTTTTTCAAAGCGTAATCAACCACCCCACGTTTGATGAGTCGTGCAGGCAGAGCCTCGTCAACAAAGCCCATGCGTTTTGCTGCTTTCGCTCTCAGAGTACGACCAGAAAGCATGAGATCAAACGCGTTCATGGCTCCGATTTTTTCAGGTAAACGCACCGTTCCACCCCACCCTGGCTGTATCCCAAGCTTTACTTCGGGTAAGCCCAAGCGTGTTTTTGCATCGTCCAAGGCAATGCGATAATCGCATGCCAAGGCAAGCTCTAAACCGCCCCCTAGGCAAAAGCCTTCGATCATTGCAACGGTGGTTTGCTTGAGTTTTTCAAGCTTGTTGTAAATCTCTTGACCACCTTTAATGAGTTTGGTCGCCTCTGAGGCATTTTTGAAGTGTTTAAATTGCTCAATGTCCGCGCCGGCAATAAATCCTGATGACTTTCCAGAGCGGATGACGACGGCTTTGACTTCGTTGTTAGAGCTTAAGCTATTAATAATTTGATCAAGCTCTCGCATCACCTCTTCATTGAGGCTATTGACGGGCTTGTCTTTTCTGTCAAGAGTCAACCATAGAATCTGATTGGCATCAGTACTCATGGACCAGTGGTCAAACTGACCCATTACAATTTGATTCATTCTTATTCTCCAACCTTCTCTAATAACGCAGCGCCACCTTGGCCACCCCCGATACATAACGATACCAAGGAACGTTTTTCACCCTTAGCATGAAGACGCTTTAATGATTGCAAGACAAGTCGAGCACCAGAGGCCCCCACTGGATGTCCAATAGCAATCGCGCCCCCATCTGGGTTTAAGGTTTCAGCATTGAGTTCACCTAATTTACCGTCCAAACCGAGATGTTTTTGGCAGTATTCATCATCATTCCAAGCTTTTTGGCAGGCGATGACTTGAGCGGCAAAAGCTTCATTGATTTCCACGTGATCGATGTCACCCAGACTTAAACCTTGAGTCTTTAAGATTGGTGTCATCGCATGGATAGGACCGAGCCCCATAATTTCAGGACTTAAACCTGCCCAATGAATCTGAGTGATTTTACCAAGGACGGGTAAGTTGTACTTATCAACGGCTTCTTTCGAGGCCAGAATAACAAAGGCGGCACCATCGCTGATTTGAGACGAATTACCGGCCGTGATGTTACCAAACTTTTCAAAGACTGGACGTAATTTGCCCAATTTTTCCATGCTGGAATCGGCTCGAACACCGTTGTCTTTTTCCTCAACTTTACCCGAGGGAGCATATAACGGAGTTACCTCATCAAAGAAACCATCATCAAGTGATTGGATCGCTTTTAGATGAGAGTTCATGGCAAAGTTGTCCATGGTTTGACGATCAATATTGAACCGGTATGCAAGCTCCTCTGCAGTCTGCCCCATGTTCATATTGACCACAGGATCCGTAAGCCCTTTGAGCAAAGCGATCACAGGTTTTAAATGTGCTGGTCTAAATTGTGATACCGCTTTAAGCTTGTTTGGCATCGTGCGAGCTTTGTTAAAGATCCCTAACCATTTCGACATGGATTGGGGGAACAACAAAGGAGCACGAGACATCGCTTCGGTACCGCCGGCTAAGACTAGGTTGGATTGACCTGATTGTATCCTCATAAAGGCTTCATCGATGGCCTGCAAACCAGAGGCGCAATTTCTTTGCACGGTAAACGCTGGCATGCCTTCACCGCAACCAAGGCGCAAGGCAATGATGCGAGCAATGTTGGCCTCTTCTTCTGAAGGACCCACACAGCCTACGATGACTTGATTAAACTCGGTTGCATCAAAGGGCTGTCTAGCTAGGAGAGACTGAGCCGCCTTGACGGCCAAATCCGCCGCCGAAAATTCACCAGGCACCCCTGGAAACTTAGTAAAAGGCGTTCTGCTTCCGTCTACGACGAAAACCTCTCGGCTTTGAGTGTGATGTTCTTGGTTTTCCATGCGTTATTATTTCCTGACAAGTAGTCTTTAGTAAAATCATCAACGGCAATGACTTTGGCTCGTAGTTTTTCAAACTCTATGATTTTCTTACGGCCTTCAACGTCCAAAATCTGCTTTTGAACGGCAACCTTCAATCGTTCATTGAGTGATAAACCTTTCCCAATTTCACCTGCACGAACGGCTTGCGAAACTTTGTCTAGGAATGGCTTCACCTCAATCATTTTCTTGTAGGCTAACTCAACCGTGGCGGCCCCTTCGTTTCCTTGGCCACCCGCAAATACATTGGTTGCAATTCTATCGCGTAAATCGGTCGGTTGCATCATCTGTTTTGCAAGCGTCTGACTTAGTTTATCGGTCGGCTTTCTTCCATGGGCACCAAAGGGAAAACAAACCACTTTGAGTAAGAGTCCAACAGCCTTGGGCGGAAAGTTTCTAAAAAAGTCATAAAAGGCGGTTTGGCACTCACTAAGGCAATATTCAAGCGCCCAGCGCACATGCTCTCTATCTTCTTTTTTGGCACCATTGTCATAATAATGCTTGAGAACGGCAGTCCCTAGATACAAATGACTGAGCACGTCGCCCAAACGAGCACTTAAGGTTTCCTTAAACTTAAGTTTTCCACCTAAGATCATCATTGCCACATCTGACGTGAGTGCTAAGGCTGAGCTGTACCAATTTATCTTCTGGAAATAGCGGTACATGCCATCACGTTTCGCAGGTACGCTTAAAAAGCCCCCTGTAAGCCCCATCCACAACGTTCTGAAGAAGTTTGAAACAAAGTAACCGATGTGGCCCCAAAAGATTTTATCAAACTTAGTAAGTGCCCCATCCGGATCGGTTTCAAATTCTTGAGAGCACATGATTTCATCTTGAACGTATGGATGACAACGAATCGCCCCCTGACCAAATATCATTAATGAACGAGTTAAAATATTTGCCCCTTCAACGGTGATGGTAATAGGGGTCGCATGGTAAAGGCTTGCCAAAGAGTTTAGTGGTCCTTCAATGATGGCTTTTCCACCATGAACGTCCATGGCTCGATTTAACGAGGTACGCCCTAACTCGGTCATATGATATTTAGCAATCGCAGACGTGACAGAAGGCTTATTGCCCAAATCGACACTGGAAGCCGTCACGACTCGTGAGGACTCCAACATATAAGTATACCCTGCGATTTCAGCCAGATGCTCTTGAACCCCTTCAAAGTCACCAATCGGCACACGAAACTGTTCACGAAGCTGCGAATAGGCGCCAGTCATTGTGTAGGCCATGGAACCTACGGCGGTTGCAAGTGCAGGCAAGGAGATGCTGCGCCCAATGCTTAGGCATTCCATCAGCATGCGCCAACCTTGTCCGGCCATCTCACGACCACCAATGATCCAATCGATGGGAATGAACACATCACGCCCTTGCGTGGGTCCGTTCATGAATGCAACCCCTAGTGGAGAGTGTCTTTGACCGATTTGAACGCCCGATGTATTGGTTGGAATTAAACAAAGAGTGATCCCTAATGACTCTTGCTCACCAAGTAAGTGATCGGGATCAAACAGTTTAAACGCTAAGCCTAAAACGGTAGCCACTGGGGCAAGGGTGATGTACCTTTTATCCCAATTAAGTCGTATCCCTAGTACTTCCTTACCTGCATATTGCCCTTTGCAGACAATCCCTGTATCAGAGATGGACCCTGCATCAGAGCCTGCATTCACACCCGTTAGCCCAAAACAAGGAATTTCGACACCGGTGGCCAAACGTGGCAAATAATGATCTTTTTGTTTTTGCGTGCCATATTTGATCAACAACTCTGCAGGGCCTAAAGAGTTAGGTACCATCGTAGTTACGGCAAGCGATGGGCTCTTTGAGGCAATTCTTGTGATAATTTTTGAATGAGCTGTGGCTGAGAACTCCAAACCGCCGTATTGCTTTGGAATAATCATCCCAAAGAATTTTTTCTCTTTTAAGTACGTCCATACATCCGGAGGCAAGTCCTTGAGCTGTTGGGAGACTTCCCAATCTGAAAACATGCCTAACAGATGCTCGACTTCATGATCCAAAAAGCCTTGCTCTTCAGGGGTTAAGCTTGGTAGTTGAGTTTTGAGCCATTTGGACCAAGTAGGTCGCCCTTGAAAAAGTTTGCCTTCCCACCATACATTCCCCGCCTCAATGGCCTCTCTTTCGGTATCACTCATAGGAGGGAGCACTTTTCTGAAAATGGCAAAGGCTGGGCGAGTCAATGAGTTTTTACGGATGGTTTTTAAATTAAGAGGCACTGCGATGGCCAAAAAGACCGGCCATATTAGCAACCCAGACCAACCTATGGCACCGGTTACCTGGCAAAATAACAAACCCGTTGCAACGAGGGCTGTCCAGATAAGCAAGGGCACTCGAAAGTAGGCTAAACTCCATATGCCCGCAATTAACCCTACAAGATATAACGTTTCCATGTTTATGCCTCTTGGTTTAAAAGACGATTCCTTATTATACCTCTGCCCAATCAGCCATTAAAGCTGGGCAAATTTCTTAATTGAATCATGATGTTAAAAAAACTTAGAGAGTCTAATATTAGACTAAGTCGAGCGTTTACTCACACATTCTCGTTGGTGCGCCACACAAAATGGCAGCCTCTTAGAAAAAGTAAGTCATATTCACTTGGACATAGTCATCTTGTCGTAACAAGAAGAGCGGATCCATGGTATTGATGTTAGAAAAGAAGCTTGCTTCTAGACTAATGGTGGCATTTTCACCCAACCGACGGCTTGCTTCAACGCGCCATAGCTTGCTAGACCACTCCATATCTAAAAGAACGAATGCCAACAGTTCGGTGGAAGCTGCATCGTTAGGTGTCCAGCGAAAACCAAGTGCCAGATCTCGATTAAACGGAGTGGTTGCCCTTCCATGTCTTGAGTCGTAATGATATTCGGCAATCACTCCAAGATCAGAGCTTGTATCAAACAATCCGTAAAAGGTGTATTCGAAACCTGGGATCATTGCGGTATACGACTCATTGAGGCCTCTGCGGTGAAGCCCTTCATACTTAAGCAACCAGTTGCCTGTTGTGGCCTGAATATCCGCACTGTATTGCGTAATGATTTCGTAAAAGGGAGCAAAGTACGGCTCGAGTGCAATGCTTGTGGGAATTAAAATAGGCTCTCTTGAAGTGCCTCGAAAAACAGACAACCCAATATCCCAGATGTCGACGGCATGAGACCAGCGTAAAGCCCAGTCAATGTGTTTTTTTTGACGCTCGGACTCATAAATGACTAAGTCTTCATTGACCCTGGGTGTGGTTCGCAATCTTCCTTTTGTCCCAGGGAAGGTGCGTTCACGAAAATACGGAAGTAAGTAACCAGAAAATGTCCCTTGATCCGTGGTATAGGCAAGAGAAAGCATGGGTTGACCAAGTTTATCCTCCTCATCGAGGTTCTCAACAAGATCAGTTTGATTGATGATGTCGACAAGGTGTCTAGACTCAGTCACTCCCCAAAAGACTTTCCCGTAACCAAGCTGAACTTCTAAATCATCCTTGACGTAGGTCCAGTAAAGTTCTCGAATATCACCATGTGTGCGATTAGCATCCTCTAGGTCATAACGATAGAAGTACTTCGCCGTGATGCTACTTTGCTCATTTACATCATAATAGAATTCAGGCTCAACATAAAAAGAACCGTGATTGTCTGATTGCCCCTCTAGGGCATTCTCAAGAAAAAATCGCCACTCAACATCGACCTCAACATCAAAGTCAAATGCGAATGCTCTTGAACAAATAAGTAATCCAAATAATATGCTTCGCTTCATCATCGAGCTCTTTTTAGGCTGGCTCTTGTAAAGTCAGAGTCTTTTAACCCTGTTCTAAACTTGAAATTACTCCAAATTAAATCGGTGCTTTTTCCTGTTTGATGATTTTGCATCATCATGACATCTGGACGCCAAAATTTATTGAGATACTGCTTATAGTTTTTAAAATCCAAGGTTTTAAGCTTAGCCCCTTTCCTATCATAAAAAACCACTTTCCAGATCCGATACTCATCTTTGTCAAGCCAAACTACCTGACGAGTGTACCCGGAGTTTTTATTGACCGGGTATCGCTCTATGACAAAGCAGTCCTTTCCTTTAAGGTTTTCATCTTTGATGTATTTATAGGTGTATTTGTCGACTTCTTGTGAATTAAAGTCTTCATATGCAAACTCGGAGCCCATAAAGGGACCCGATTGATTTGCCGAAGCAATTCGTTTGACACGTTTTAAGGCAGGCAGGAATAACCATTGATCGTCATCACCCTTTTTATGGGTAAACGTTAAAAGTGCGGTCCCTTTTACATCACGAGGGCTATCAAAAATAATGAGGCTTTTATCACCGTCGGAGGTGCCTTCTAGAGTATTCACTCGGATTTCCCGGCGACTTTGCTGCCCTTGGCGGTTTTTTAGTACCATAACCATATTGGCAGTCGAATCTTTAAACCCCGTGTCTCTGCGATCGGCCTCTTGAGCTATCTTGAGCCCCTGGGCTTGTGGACTTGCATATGCCGCCCAATGAAAGGCTACCGTAACCGCTAATACCGCCGCTTGTAAGGTCCTCACACCCACACTCCTTTCTCGATGATGACCTTCAAGATAGTAGCAGGTTCGATGGGGAGTGAAAACCAGTTAATAAACTTGTCTAAGCGTTACAACTTAAATTTTTGACTTGGAAGTTTGTCAGGGTCCACAGCTTCTTGAACCTTTGGAGAGCCAAACCATTGGTTTAGTTTTTCGGTTATCTTTGAAAAGACTTTCTTTAAAAAGCTCTTATTTTCTTGTTTTTCAAAGAGAGCCTGACCGATATCATCCTTGGCCTCAATACGCATATCATGAAATTGATGACTGATTTTACCTTTATTAACTCGAATGGTCGATGTCATGACACAACTAGCCACAGGTTTTCCATCTTCAGACTCGTACGTTTTCAAATCAAGCGGATCTTTGACCTGGTAAATATCAAATTGCTCTTCATAGGTAATAGAGCCATCGTTATGAACCGTAAATGTAGACTGGCGTGTCTCAACACCAGGTTCACTCGATGTGGACAACATCAACATGTGCGATTCTTCGTTACCCGCCATAAAAAATGCTTTTAATGCATTTTCACCGGCATTCAAAAATCCCGCTTGGTATGCATAATTTGTCAAATATTGGTGAACTGGTCTGCTGTAATGAGCCATTTGTTGGAGAACCAGGTGCGTTTTTACCGGATCGGGCAGCCCTTTATCATCTTTAAACGAGTTACGAGTAAACGTATGTTCAGAATTATCAGACTCATATCGAATGATTAGTCTGTCAATGCGAGCGAAGTCCTTAGCCACCGCATCTAAATTACCAGCCTGGGGTTCCAGGCCTTGTCCAACGTCATTCCCCATCATTTGGTGACGACGCTTTACTTTTTTATCAAGTTTGTACTTGTTGATGATGCGTTTAATCATATGAATCTCCAACCTATATTAACCACCGGCTCCCTTTGGGCGATGACCCGATTTGGTCTTCGACTTTTGTTGGTCTTGATTTTCCACTTCTCTCAGAGGCTTACGTGGCCCTTCATCTTTAGGCGAACTCTTGGTAATTTTCAATGCCTGATAGTCCGGTTCCATTTCGACTCTCTTGCGTTTAAATGATGAGACCATTGCATCACTGCGTTTTCTTTTACGATTGGGGGCCGATTGATTCACTTCATTCTCTTTGTTCTCGCCGCGTTCAGAAGATACATCACTAGAAGCCCTTGGTTCTGACTCAGACACTTGTTGCAAGTGATCCACCGTATCTGGAACATCATAGAACAGATCGCCATCAACTTCTTGTGCCTCACTCTCAAGCTCAGAGTCGACTGGATCTTCAAGTGGGGAGACCTCATAGGCGTCTGGAGCCATATCTGGCACATCAAAGAAAACATCAACATCAGCACCAGCACCATCCTCAAGTTCAACAGCTTCACTTTGAGCGTCAAGTGCTAATGCTTTACCCTGAACCTCAAGTTGATGAAGTTCAACCATGCTATCTTGAACATGTTTCATATCGCTCATCATGGTCTGGGCCCTTTCATTCGCAACCACGTCGTCAAAAGATGCCTCAGGAGTCTTAGTACCTAAAAGGCTTGAGACACTATCGGCCATGTAAGAGTAATAATCATAGCTGCTTGCCAAAGACTCAGAAAGTGCTCGACGGCAGTTGGTAATCGCTTTCAAGGTTTGATTTTTATGCAACAAATGTCTTTTAATGCGTTCAGGATGATCACGATTGTTTAAGAACTCAACTTTTCCACTTCGATCGTTCATGACTCGATCATCGTTAAAGTGTACATAGGTGTGCGCTTTGATGCGATAAGTCCCGTTCTCCGTTACATATTGATAAGCATCCTGGAGCGCCTGGGTGAGCATGTTATTGGAGGGACTCATCAATGCTTGCTGTCTAATTCTCCCTTGTTCATCCATGATCAGTACACCACTTGGTAACTCAGGCAATTCGCCTGATTCGGAGGGAAGCTCTTTGAGCATCATATAGACCGAGGCTATATCTGGGTCCATCTCAGCGAAGATCGTCGATTGCCCTGTCGCTTGAACCACATCATCAATGACATGACCAAAATAAGCCTCAAGCTCTGCTCCTTGGGCATGAGCAATCTTTGCAAGTGCATCGCAATTGGCCGCAACCTCGTCAAGAACGCCTGTTGCATTATAAGTGCCAATCTTCATTTTACGAATGTTTGAAAATCCAACCCCAATGGCAGTGGGTTCACGATTGACATGATATATCGTTGAGAGTTTACGTTCTTGCTCATCGAGGAGCGTACGATGTTCTTCGCTCAATGCGTCGCGATCATGATGACATAAGCATCTTTGAAAATCTTGAAAACTTCTTTGGGCTAACCCGCCCCCCAAACTATGACCATTGAAGCTAAGATCGACCGGATGGCCTGTGACCTCAACCACATCTTCAATGGCTTTTGATATCATGGCATTGATTTCTGGGGCGTGTTGTTGAAACGAGTCCTCTCCCGCTGACGTTTCCAAATCAGCCATGATGGTTGGCATATCATGAGTGCCAGCCCAATTCACGTAGATTTGAGCAGGTTGACCTGGGATAGGCTTAACTGGCACTAAAATTTCACCTACTAACCCTTTGGCCTCCACTTTAATTTCACGCACCCTATAGGGCTGGGTCCTACCATTGTCACTTTTAATCTGGACGACATTGGTTCCGACGGGGCGAACAGAATTATCACTGTGATTATATGGATTGTATCGATAGGCAGCGTACATGGCGTCTTCTTGGACTTTGGCAAACCTGTTTTCTAGTCGGATCTGGTTCGTTTCGATTGAAGGCATGTCATGGCTTTAAAAATTCACACTACATCACAGACCACGACCATCAACGCTAAGTTCTATTTGAATACAGTGAATGAGCGCTCGCATAATGCGAGCGCTGAACTTTAGATTTTTTTGAGTCGAACAAGAAGAGTTGGCAGGTAGAAAAAATCAACGATTAAGGCAATAGCAATGGTAATGGCGGTCAACAGTCCCATCGTTGCATTGAGTTTAAATGCAGAAAATGAGAGTAAACCAAAGCCTACCACGAGAACCACAGAGGTTATGATCAAAGCCTTACCTACCGTTTCAAACGCATATTGAATCGCTTGCTCAGGACTTTTGGTTTTACGGGCACGCTGATATTTGCTCATGAAATGAATGGTATCATCCACAATAATGCCTAACGTCATGCCGGTGACTACCGACAGACTCAAACCAATCTCGCCAACATACAACCCCCATAAACCAAAAGAGATACCAGCTGGGAGCAAATTAGGCAGCAAAGAAAGTGCCCCATATCTCCATGAGCGAAATGCGAAAACCAAGGTGAGGGATATTAGAATAAGTGCCAATGTGGTTCCAACCAACATAGAACGTATGTTGGTGAATCCAATATGAGCAAACATCACATCTGGAGAAGAGCCTTTACTTATCATATGAGGCTCGAAGATTATGCGTTGGTAAGCCTGCACTTCTCTTTCAAAATCTAAAAGCTCATTGGTTGACATTGGCTCTAAGGTGACTTGAACCCTTGTGGCGGACTTGTCTACATTAATTTGGTTATTTAAATCTAAGCCAAATGGCAGAGAAAGCTCGTAAAGCAGTAGATATTGCGAAGCCAACTCGCGTGAGTCCGGAAGGCGGTAGTAACCTTGATCATCACCATGCATGTTTTGATTGAGCTTTTTAAACACATCAGTAATGGTGCTTACGTGAACAACTTCAGGTTGCTCTCTAAGCCAACTGGAAAAAGACTCTACTTTTTTTAAATATTCGGGTTCTGCGATCCCATACTCCTCGTCCGCTGATACCGAGTAGTTGAGTGTGGCTAATCCCGTTAGGTTATCCATGAGGTAATCAGCCTGTTGTCGAAAGGCCATTGAGTTATCAAAATACTTGACCCACTCATCATTGAGTTGATTTTTCGGCAACATGGCAAGACAAGCCACAATAGCAAGGCTACCTCCCCAAAATAGCCCTTTACGATGAGTCAAGACCCAGTCTGAAAGATGACGCATTGCTGGTGTCTTGGTGGGTGTCGGGTGGGGCTGGACGGGAAGAAGCATGACAAGTGCCGGCAAGAGTAACAATGAGAAAATCATGGCCCATGCCATGCCAATAGCCACTAGGTTTCCAAGCTCTCTAAACGGAGGTGCATCAGAAAAATTTAAAGACAAAAAGCCTAAGATGGTTGTGAACGTGGTAATCAAGATAGGAGAAAAGTTGACTTCCAAGCTATGCTTTAAGGCCTCCCATTTTTTAGAACGCTCCCTATATTCTGAAAAAAAGTTATTCAGAATATGGACACCATCTGCAACGGCTAAGGTCATGATCATGATGGGAGAAGCCATGGTCGCGGTGTTTAAACTCATTCCAAGATAGCCTGCAACACCAAGGGCTGGGAAAATAGCCGCAATCATCATGATCATCATGAGCAACAACGCAACCCAACTTTTAAAAAGCAAACCTACCCCAACAATGATGGCGATAAACATCAAAGGCATTAACGTTTGCCCATCTTGAATTGAGGCTTCATTAAAGGCTTGGTTTTGCATGACCTGACCTGAAACTCGAAATTCAATGCTTGGGTATTTTTCAATGAATTGGGCTTTTAGTGCATTGGCGGCCTCGGCCACCAAAGGCACTTCAATGACATCGTTTTCCCCTGGCAATTGAATGGTCACATTGACCCCAGTCACACTTGAGCCACCTGAGATTAGGCGATTAAGGAGAGCCGGTTCATTCAAGGCCACTTTTTTCAACGCCTTTAAGGCTTGCTTATCATCTGGGATCTGTTCAACAAGATCTTGAACGATAAGGTCGTCCCCTTGGGCAAAGGTGTGTTGAAAGTTTGTCACTGAATCAACACGAATGGCATAGGGCAGTTGCCAACAAGCCTGGGTTAGATCCTGAATGGCTTCGAGTGCTTCGGGTTCAAATACCTCCCCTGATTTTGGCGTGACCAAAAAGATGACATTGTCATTTTTCGTGTACGTATCCTGAAGCGCTTCGAAGGCATTTAAGTGAGGGTTCTGCTCACTAAAAAACATCCGATAGTTTGTACTCAATTCAAGCCTCGTGGCGCCCGCTGACACCACCAAAATAGTTACCATACAAACAAAGACTAACCATTTCGGATGTTTTTGAATCCAATGCAAATATTGTTTCATTCTTTCCCTCTCTTCATGCTTCACAAACATGATACAAGGCTATGAACAAAAGGATATACACCGAAGCTGTGAAAATATTTAGTCAAACTAATGACTTTTTTTGAGGCTGGTGATAGATTGGATTTAGGAGCTTGTTTCATGGAAGAGTTTTTCTGTGAGGTGAGAAATGAGCGTCTACAGCCCCGAGGTGGGTCAATGGTATGAAGATTTGGAGTTAGGCCACGTGTTTGAAGTTGTCGCCTTTGACGACGTCGAAGGAACCGTGGACATCCAATATTTTTCTGGCGAGATTGAAGGCATGGACACCGATACGTGGTTTGCCATGAAACTGTCTCCCGTGCCAGAGCCTGATGACGCGACAGGCCCCTACGAACTCACTCGAGAAGATCTCTATTATATAGATGATGCGAGCTACCCTGAAAATCGTTCCAGTCCGTTAAGCGAGATTGATTTGATGCTTGGCAACGAATGGTACTAAGCAACATTTTACTGTTTTTATTGCGGAAACCCACTCGATGATCTATTCATTAAAGTCTAAGGGCTGGATTCATATTCGGCCTGAAAAAATTAACTAAATTGGTTACGCAACCACTTTAAATAAGTTATAGTGTAACGGAAGGTATAAGAGCGCTCTGAAGGATTAGAGCTTATCTGGTATTTCTGTAACTAAGGACAGGACAAGGAAGATGACTACCAGCACGCCATCATCAACCCCTGGGGAATTGACCCAGCGCCAATCAGAAGTTTTACAAGTCATAAGAAACCACATGGAAGCAACCGGTGCACCTCCCACTCGTGCCGAAATTGCTAAACAGCTTGGTTTTCGCTCCGTGAACGCCGCTGAAGACCATTTAAAGGCTTTAGCACGCAAAGGCGCCATTGAGCTTGCACCTGGCACCTCACGTGGTATTCGATTATCTGAAAAGCATGGTATTGGACTACCAATCATTCGTGATTACAGTTCTGAAAAGCCTATTTTTTCGGATAAACATTTTGAAAGCCGTATTCGTATACAAAACGAGTGCTTCAGTCAAAAACCAGATTTTCTTCTTGAAATGAAAGGATTATCATTAAAAGAAGCTGGGATTAAAGACGGAGATCTTTTAGCTGTATGCAATACCAGTGAGCCTCAAAATGGTCAAATCGTCATTGCAAAAGTGCGAGGCAAAGTTGAAATTCGCCGCTACTTCTTTGAAGGTGGCCAGGTTCGACTTAAAGCTGAACACCCAGACTTTCAAGATCTTGTCTTATCTCCACAAGAGTTAAGCGTTGAGGGTGTGGCTGTCGGAGTTATCCGCACAGGCAGTTTATAGAACCACTCTCTTGAATTAAATAAAGGGCGCCTTGGCGCCCTTTATTTTTTGTGACTTTGACCGACACGATTAATAAGTCTTTTTGTAGAAGTGGCTGGTAGTTTGAACAGTCTAATTCGTCCATTATTGTCGGTTATTGTCCTAGTCATCATCGCTCTATCCGGCCTTCATATACACGTTCATTATTTGATTCACCAGAGCGTTCAAGCTTGGAGTGAACCCTTGAGTGGGTTTGTGGATTTCAAGCTTGGTAGCATTGACTACTCTTTGATTCATGGGACCATTGATTTAAATGAGGTTCACATTGAAATTATGGGGCAACCAAACCCCATAACCATAGAGTCCATTAAACTGGTTGGCAGTGACTTCAGCTCATCGAAAAATTTATTCAGCAACCATTTTGATCTGAGCAAGTCCATCCCCCATGGGTTAACCGTAAAACACTTACGTTTTGATGTGGATACGATGCAAAATAGTCCTGTCGGCGCCTTTAGTCCACAAGGTGACACTCATGTTCAAGGCCTTAAAGCCCTTGGTTACCAAACCTTAGACTTGAGTTTTCACATGGAAATGTACGCAGACAGTAAGGCCGAACAAGTCCACTTTGAACTCCATCACCAACAAAAAGATATGTTTGAAGCCATGATTAAAGCAAGCCTTGATCATCAAGGGATCCCAGTGGAACAACTACAAAACCCAGCTAGCGCCCAGCAAACCAAACTTGCACAGGCTGTCATCGCATTTGAAGACCACTCCATCATCAATAGACTGATTAAAGCCCAAGCCCTCGAACTTGGGACCAGTGAGGCTAAGGTAAAAGCCATGATGCTAGACAGTCTTCGAGAAATGATGGCACAGCATGGCTTAAACTCAGAGCTTTGGATGAAGCACGCTCAAGCCGTTCTCAACTCACAAGAGGCGATCGGCATACATGTGAATCCCAATCAACCCATCAGTGCGACGACATTAAATCATTTAGAAGTGTTTGAGCCAAAAGCCATTGAAAAAATGCTCAACGTCAATGTCAAAACCGGTCCTGCTATCGACAACGTCATCGATCAGTAAATGCGCATGTCCAAAAAGTTTTTCAATAGCTGATGGCCATGACTCGTTAATACCGATTCTGGGTGGAATTGGACGCCAATGGTTGGATACGTTTGATGATGAAGACCCATGATAATCCCATCCGCACTTTCACAATTGATTTTGAGCTCATAAGGGAGTGAAACCCTATCCACCTCAAGGGAATGGTATCGAGCCACTTTGAGGGGGGACGGTAAACCACGAAAAACCCCATTCCCCTGATGGCAAACCTGATCTTGTTTGCCATGCATCGGAGCTTTAGTTCGTATAATGTGCCCCCCAAATGCCTGCGCAATCGCCTGATGCCCGAGACACACCCCTAAAATAGGGACCTCTCGATAAAGCTCAGCGATGACTTCAAGGCTCACTCCAGCTTCATTGGGGGTGCATGGCCCAGGCGACAAGACAATGTGAGATGGGCTCAAAGCTTTAATGCGTGGCACATCGATGGCATCCGATCGAATGACCTTAACCTTAAAACCAAGCTCAGTCACATATCTAGCCAAGTTGTATACGAAGGAATCGTGATTATCAATGATCAGTACGAAAGCACTTGCTCCAGGGCGCTGCAAAGCAGCGATATTAGCATAAAACCTGCCTTAAACACACAAGAGTGTTCTCTTCTATGCTTAACGAAAGGGGTTGGTGAAATGTGGTTCATTTGAAATATTTACTGCTTGTTTTATTAGCATGGAGCATGACCAGTTCGGTCCAAGGAGCGAGCCTGGATGAGCAGCGTGCCACGTTTAAAAAGGCCAATTATGCCATCAAGCAAGGCCGGTTTGATCTGTATCAATTACATGCGCAAAAACTGAAAGATTACCCTTTACTTCCCTACCTTGAATTTGCTTTCATCAGCAAGCGAATCAAGATGACGAAGAATAATCCAGCTCTACACGTTCAATTTTGGGAAATTGAGTCTTTTTTCAAGCGCTATCCTGATGTCCCGGTGAATCGAGTCCTCTTGCACCAATGGCTTAAAGAGCGAGGAAAGTATGCTCAGTGGTCTTTGTTTAGGCAAGGGTGGTCATTGGCCGATCCGGCCCTTAAATCCACATCGATGAAATGTCTAAAAGCACACGCTGATTATTCGCACACCCGCAATAAGCTGGTCTTGACTCAAGCGCTCTCCTTATGGAATCAAGGGCGCTCAGCCCCTAAAGCCTGTGATGGTTTGTTTGCCTTGATGCAAAGCCAAGGTGTCATCAAAAATGAACATATTCGAAGTAGATTGGAAAAAGCGATAGGGGCTCATCAATGGGGGCTGGCCAAGTATTTAAACAAGCAACTTCCAGCGGATGAACAAGCGCTCGGAAACGCGTGGATCCAAGTCGTGAAGAACCCAAACCAGCTTGAGAAGTTGTCGAATCAGGCTTTGATCAAAGCTTCAAATCAAAAAGAGTCGATCGTATGGCAGAGTTTTCATAGACTTAATCGACTCAAACCCGAGCAATCCAAAACTGTCTATGCTTCGTGGGCTCGCACCTTCAGCTTAAGTGACAACACCCGTATGAAAATGAGAGAGGACCTAGGTGTTCGTCTTGCCCATCAACGCGATGTTAAGGCCCTTGATTGGTTGTCAGGCATTCCTCATGATAAGCTCGGCTTGGTCGCACACCACTGGCTCATCCGATACAACTTACTTCTTGGGGAGTTTGGCGATGCTTTAAAACACATCGATGCACTTCCACAACAAGAGAAAAAGCGCCCAATATGGCAATATTGGCGAGCCCGTTCACTGGAGCAAATAGGAGAGCTTGATCGAGCAAATCGCTTGTATCAAGGATTGGCCAAGCAAAGGCATTACTATGGCCTTCTCGCCTCCTCTCGACTATCAAAGCCCTTTGAGCTTAATCACCAACCTGCCAGCTCAGAACCAAACATGATGGATGAATTATCAGATTCACCAGTCATCAAGCGTATTCGAGAGTTGAAGCACCATAACCGAATCACCCAGTCTCGAGCAGAATGGGTCGCATGGATCAAGTCCTTGAGCAAACAAGAACAAATTGCGGCGAGTGTGATTGCTCAACAAGAGAAGTGGCCCGATTTTTCAATCATTGCCATCACAAGGGCGAACCAATATCATGCGCTTGAAATGCGTTTCCCAAAAGGGTATGGAGATGACATTGAGCGCATTGCTAACAAACTTGACATTGACCCTCATTGGGTTTTTGCCTTGACTCGACAAGAGAGCTTATTCTCATCAGCGGTTAAGTCCTCCGCTGGGGCATACGGTCTTATGCAGCTGATGCCAGCAACGGCGCGTTATGTGGCAACGAAATTTCACCTTCCCAAACCCTCCATTTATGATTTAAAAAATCCAGACATCAATCTCTCTTTAGGGACCACGTACTTGAAAAGCCTATATGATAAATTTGATGGGCATATGATTATCTCTACGGCCTCTTACAATGCAGGTTTAAATCGCGTTGAAAGTTGGTTACCCTTAAAGCCGGTGGATGCGGATATTTGGATTGACGCCATGCCCTTTTTAGAGACTCGCAACTACGTTAAGAACATCGTTGCGACGATTGGGGTGTATCGAGGACTAGAAGGCCAACCCTTGGCTCTTGACACCATCATGGTGCCGGTTCAAAAAATCGAGCCTTAGCCTGTTTTAAGCTGCTCTTTTTCATGCTTTAACGGAATCGTGATGGTAAATGTGGTACCAACCCCTTCCACAGAGTGTACCTCCATATGCCCCTCATGTTTTGACTCAATGATAAAAAACGATACACTTAGGCCAAGCCCTGTCCCCACACCGACTTCTTTGGTCGTAAAAAAGGGCTCAAAGATTCTTGAGGCTTGTTCTGGCGCCATGCCGGGTCCGTTGTCGGTCACATCGATGATGGCATACTCATTATCGTGATGCGTTTTGACTTTGATGGTTGGCTCCGCATTATCCGTTTGTTCATGCATCGCTTGGGCAGCATTTCTTAATAAGTTAAGGATCACTTGCTCGATTTCAGAAGCGACACAAGGCACCTGACATAAATCATCATCGTAGTCTTTGACGATGGTTATCTTACGAAAATCGTAACTCTTTTTCATGTCATAATCGTTGGCGGCCAAGGAGACCGAGCGGTCGAGTAAGGCAGACAAATCGGTGGGTGTCAAAACCGTATTGTCAGACTTTCTTGAGAATTGGAGCATGTTTCGTACAATTTGAGCGGCTCTTTCACCTGAGTCACGGATCCCATCAATAAAACGATTGATGCCACGCACTTCGAGATACTGATGCATCACTTCAAGGGACAGATCCAGTTTTTCTGCTTCTTCTTGATTCTTTTTCAAATTCGGATCAATACGTCGAACTAAGTTTTGCGCGCTTTGCAAGATACCCCCAAGTGGGTTATTGATTTCATGCGCCATCCCTGCTGCAAGCCCACCCACCGACATCATCTTTTCAGTTTGTACCATCATGTTTTCCATGCGCACCTGATTAGAGATGTCATCGATCCGGATCACCGCACCGTTCGAGCTGGTTTGAGTCAAAGGGTAAATCAATAAATTATAATAGTAGTCTTGATCGCCATCCTTTAAAGCAATCTTCTCCACCGATCTAACCTGTCGTTGCTCAATGCTTGAGTCTACGATTTCCATGTAAGGACGAAGCCAAGCGTAGGTATCATTGACCGACTTAGACAATAAATCATCATGGTCAATTTCAGCCATTTTTGCGGCAGACTGATTACACTCGGTAATGACGCCTTTTTCATCCACACAAACAAGCATCGATGGCATGGAATTAATAATATCATTAAGATGATTACGCGTTCTCTTCAAGTCTTCCTCAAACAAAAGTCTTTGGATGGCCTCTTCTTCTAAGGTGCGTTTTGTTTTTTCAGTGTGCTCTAAGAGAAACTTCATTTTGTGGTAAGAATCATCCGCTAATTGGAGCTGATCCGCATGCGCATCTTCAAGCTGCTGGATTTCATTCAACATTAAGTTAAAGGCATCTGTTAACACACCAAATTCATCGTTTGTGGTTTTCTGCGCGCGTAAATTGAAGTCTTTTTCATGCGCAACTTTAGTGGCCACTTGCGTTAAGCTTTGAATGGATGAGGTTGCTTTTGAGGTCACTACCCTTGCAACAAGGTATGTGACTAAAGTGATGATGAAAAATATAAATACCCCAAGGACTAACTCAATATGGATGCTTTCCAGGGTAAAGGTCAAATCTTGAATGACGTATAAGGTTCCTAAGGTCTGACCATTTTCTGTAATGGTCAAGGCGTGCTGAAAGTAGCCCTTCTTCTCTTGGTCCGTTAGACTCAAAAGCGACTGATCTGTGGAGTGGCTGAAGACTTCACCCGATGGCTTGGTCAATTCAAATTGATACCCAAGATGCGCCTGTTCAACCGCATTGGTCAAAAGTTCAGGGTTGGAGTTTTTAAGGGCTTGTTTGGCTACCGGAGCTACCCACTGTTCAAACAGATAGGTCTTTTGGTTCACAATCATCCCATTCTTATGATAATCGTAAATCCAAAAGCCACCAATCGTGGCAGCGATTGACGCCATGTTGGTTAGCATTAATATCAAAAGTAGCTTTTTGCCAAATGGAATTGTTTTGTATGATTCAGCCACTGTGTACCTCATGCTCAAATTGAGTCGCTGTACTATAGTTAAAATAACTTACAAGGATTTACACGAGTTTGAACGCTAAGTCATCGTCCTCAAAGCCTATATCCTCTAGAGCCACCGATGTAAAACAAAGGGGCCTAGTTATACATCGGCAGTTTGAGTTCCAAACTTTCGAGGAATCTGCTGTCATCGCGGAAAGATTATCGAATTTATATCCCTTTCCAATCAATGCTCGACTTGGGTTAACTGAAATTTTTTACAACGCCATTGAGCATGGTAATTTGGGCATCAAGTGTGAAGAAAAAACGGCGCTGCAAGCTGAAAATCGTTGGGTCAACGAGATACAGCGTCGCTTGAATTTGCCTGAGAATCGCCATAAGAAAGTGCATGTTCAGTTTGACATGAACGATGAGCGAATCATCACCACGGTCAAAGATGAAGGGGTTGGGTTTGACTGGCAATCCTATGAGAACGAGCGCGCCCCTGAACATCGCTCAAATGGGCGCGGCATTTTTCTCGCCAAACAAATTGGATTTGATGAGCTTAACTACCACGAACCTGGTAATCGAGTTGATTGCATCAACTACCTATCTTCCAAGCCTCGCCCCGACTAAGCACACTTTGTAAATCCTCAAGTGAGGTTTTTCGTTGATGATGAGCCGTTTCAAAGGTTGGGGCTTCAACTTGTCTGAAAATACCTGTCACGCAAGGACTCTCAGGCAATCGCCATTTGGCAAGCTCGAGCAATAAGCCATCGTCATGATTCGTCTCATGCAACAATGCGTCAGCAGAAGGATCATCGGAGACGGATAAGCCATTGGCCGTGCGAACCACTTTATGCTCCCCTTCTTGACCAAAGCGCATGGGCTCTCCAGGCCTAAGGGCTAGCGTGTTTTGTGCGCGCGTTGCCCGTTCTGCCTCTTGGGCAAACGCCCCGTCATTAAAGACGTTGCAATTTTGATAGATTTCAATAAATGAAGTGCCTTGATGAGCCACCGCTTGCAACAATATGTCTTGCAACCCTTTTGCATCCACATCAATCGAGCGAGCCACAAACGTCGCCCCCGCACTCAAAGCGAATTGCGTTGGGCATACCCCTTGCTCTAGAGAACCACGAGGGGATGACTTGGTTTTCTTACCCGTTTCCGAGGTGGGTGAATATTGCCCTTTTGTTAACCCGTAAATACGATTATTGAACAAAAGCACGGTCACGTTGATGTTTTTTCGAATCAGGTGCAATAAGTGATTTGATCCGATGCTTAACCCATCGCCATCACCTGTCACAATAAAGACATGCAAGTCCGGGCGAGCAAGTTTCAGGCCTGTGGCAATGGTTGGGGCTCTTCCGTGAATCGTATGAAACCCAAAGCAATCTAAGTAATAGGGAAAACGTGAGGAACAGCCAATGCCAGAAATAAACGCTACGTCTTCTTTGGCAATGTTCATCATGGGTAAGGTTCGTTGCATGGTCGCTAAGATCGCGTAATCACCGCACCCAGGGCACCAACGGACTTCATTGTCTGAGACAAAGTCTTGTCGGGTTAATTTCAATGCCTGTTTCATGCACTCACCTCTAATGCTTGTTCAATCATCTGGCATACCTCTTCGACCCTAAGTGGTCGTCCCGGCACACACGGCATGGATTTGGCATCCACTAAAAACTCACTTCTGAGCATTTTACATAAGTGCCCCTGGTTCAACTCAAAAACACAGACGGTGTCGAATCGTTTTAATATCTCACCCACTTCTTTTGCAAAAGGATGAAGATGACGAAGATGAAGCAGCGCCACATCAGAACGCCCCATTTGGTTTAAGGCACTGGATAAAGCACCGTACGTGCTGCCCCACCCGACCATGAGACAACGGCCAGTGTGCGCGCCTTCAAGCCATGGTTTTGGTAAAACGTCCTGTATGTTGTTTATTTTTTTGGCTCTAAGCTCAACCATCGATTTGTGGTTGTCTGGGCAGTAACTGATGTTACCCTCATCACCGGTTTTTTCTAAGCCACCAAGCCGGTGCTCAAAGCCGTCTGTGCCAGGAGCCACCCATGGACGCTTCAATGAGTCATCGCGCTGATAAGGCTTAAACTCATCCGCTTGGGGAGCCGTTGAGGCCTTAAGTGTAGGATACTCTTCTTTGGTAGGTATCCTCCACGGTTGCGCGCTGTTCGCTAAATACGCATCCGAGAGCACAATCACGGGCGTCATGTACTCGCAAGCATATTGCCAAGCTTCGATCATAATGTCATAACAATCGGCAGGGGTTGCAGGCGCTAACACTGGCACCGGGCAATCGCCATGGCGGCCATACATGGCCATTAATAAATCCGCTTGCTCAACCTTAGTGGGCATGCCGGTTGAAGGGCCTGCTCGCTGAACATCAATGACCACCATAGGAAGCTCGGTCATCACCGCAAGTCCCATCATCTCAGCTTTTAAGTCCATGCCTGGCCCAGAGGTCATGGTCATCCCCATGGCTCCGCCAAAGGAGGCGCCTAAGGCTGCACCTGCTGCTGCCATCTCGTCCTCTGCTTGTAAGGTCGTGACAAAGGGCTTAGAGGCAAACCAATGCAAGATGTCTGACGCTGGGGTGATGGGATAACCTGAGACAAACAGCTCTTTTCCCATCTGAAAAGAAGCCGTTAACGCGCCTAAACACAACCCCTCATTACCCGTTAATTGACGGTAGTCTCCTTTGGGCAAACTAGCAGGACCTGGCGCTTCCAATCGAGGAAGAATCTCCATCGTCGAGGCAACATCCGATCCGGCATTTAGGGCGACTAAGTTGGCTTCCATCAGGTCGTTGTCTTTACCAAACTTCTCTCTAATCCAGCCCATCGCTGAATCAAGGGGCCTGCCGTAAATCCAAGAGACCATACCCAGGGCAAATAAGTTTTTAGACTTCTTTTGTTTAGCTCTTGATACGTTTGAATCTTTTAACGCTTCAATCACGAGCGTGGTCATCGGAACTTGGATGACACAAAACCCTTTGGCCTCGACTTGCTCGATAGGACTACCTTCCACTTGAGCTTTTTTAAAGTCTTTTTCGGTGAATTTGTCTTGATCGACCAAAATCAGCCCGCCGGGCTTTAGTTTGGGCAAGGCCTGAAGTAAGGCCGCCGGATTGAAAGCAACCAGTGTATCTAACCGATCCCCTGGTGTATGAATGTCTTTTGAGGCAAACTTAAGCTGATAGCCAGAGACACCAGCAATGGTGCCCGCTGGAGCTCTGATTTCGGCTGGAAAATCAGGAAATGTTTGAATGTCATTACCAAATAAGGCGCAAGCCAGTGAAAATTGTTGCCCGATGACCTGAATGCCATCGCCTGAGTCACCGGCAAAGCCGACAACGACTGACTGTTGTTCTTGTGAATTCACGAATACCGACCAATCTTACAACTAAAACCTGGAAGGCCGATATTATACCACCAAATGACTCAAATACTCATCGGTGGAGCGAACGCAAGAAGTTATCTGATTGACTTATTTGGTTCAAGGAAGGCTTTGACATTTTCTTAAAAAGGCTTTTAAGCTAAACCTAAACAAACCCATTGAAAGGACTGAGCATGAGACGAGTGATTTTTAATCAAAAAGGTGGGGTGGGTAAATCAACCATCACTTGCAACCTAGCCGCGATTGCTGCCGACCGAGGTCTAAGAACCTTAGTTGTCGACTTAGATCCACAATCCAACTCCACTCAATACTTGCTCGGTCAGCACGCAGACAAAATCTCTCCCACCCTAAGTGACTATTTTCAGTCTGTGTTAGACATGACCTACAGTCATAAAGATGCCCCTAAATATGTGCACCCTACGCCGTTTAAAAATCTTTTTATTCTGCCTGCTAGCGGAGAACTTGAGGCTTTAATCCACCCTCTCAACGCACGAGAAAAATTCTTTAAATTACGCTCTTTGATTGATCAGGGGCCTCACTTTGATGTCGTTTTCATGGACACCCCTCCAGCCTTCAGCTTTTACACGAAATCCGCATTGATTGCCTCTGACACTTGTTTGATTCCTTTCGATTGTGATCTTTTCTCGCGTCAGGCTATTTTTAACTTGATTAAAAATGTCACCTATATGAGAGATCACTACCACAAAGCTCTTCGTGTGGAGGGCATCATTGTGAATCAGTATCAGCCCTCAGCAAAGCTACCTCAAAAACTGATTGATGACTTAACCGTAGAGGGACTGCCCATCATTCCAAGCTACATTACCCAGTCGGTGAAGATAAGAGAATCGCATGATTGTGCCCTACCTTTGGTGCATTACGCGCCCAAACATAAAGTCACTTCCGAGTTTTTGCGAATTTTCCAAAGCTTACAGACCGGTCAAATCAACCAGCTTGACGCTCTGAAAGCGGTTGAGAGTGACGGGGCTTCTTGCGAGAGTGAGCTTGAGGTCGAAGCTTAATCCCTTTGGCCAATTGATGCACCAATGAGGGGCCTTGATAGATAAGGCCTGAGTAAATTTGCACTAAAGATGCCCCAAGATCTATCTTCTCTTGGGCATCTTTGACCGACTGGATGCCACCCACAGCAATGATGGGAACGTCTGAGCCAATCGATTTAACCATCCACTCAAGCACTTGATTGGAGCGTTCTTTGAGAGGAGCTCCTGATAGACCTCCTTGGATATCTCGATGAGAGTTTTCTAGCGACGTTTTATCTAAAGTGGTATTCGTTGCAATAATGGCGTC
>CAYNJF010000001.1:77930-129093 GCA_964397555.1 uncultured Francisellaceae bacterium | reverse complement strand
AAATGAGTTCTTTAAGCATGTCCATAAAAAAAGCAGTCAATTAACTAAAAAAGTAATTTAGCAAAGGATGACTCTTCGGACAATCATTGCGCAATAGATATGTTTAATAACTAAATCATAAGACAGCCTGGATAGGTAGTTGCTGTACTTTATTCAGATATTAACGATGAAAAAGAGGGGATGGGTGGCTCATTAGCCACCCTTTTGGTAGTTAACTTAGTTTTTTCTTGAGAATTTGATTCACTTGAGCAGGGTTGGCTTTGCCTTGAGTTTTTTTCATGACTTGACCGACAAAAAAGCCAAACATCTTGTCCTTTCCGTCTTTGTATTGAGCAACCTGTTCCGGATGATTTTGCAAAATCTCATCAATGATTGCTTCAATGGCTCCCGTATCGGTCACTTGCTTAAGGTTTTTGGCTTCGATGATATCATCAGCGCTGCCTTCTCCATCCAGCATCGCGTCGAACACTTGTTTGGCAATCTTGCCTGAGATGGTTTCATCAAGAATGCGTAGGACAAGTTGGCCTAAAGCATCTGCTTTAACGGGAGACTGCTCAAGTTCAATCTCACGTTTATTCAAAGCGCCAAGCAGTTCCACCAAGATCCAGTTGGTTACAATTTTTGGATCTTTGTGGCCAGAGGTTTCAAGCGACTGCTCAAAGTAATCGGACAACTCTTTTGAGGAGGTCAGCTGCTGGGCATCTTGAGACGATAGGCCAAACGATTCCTGGTAGCGTTTGGCTTTGGCTTGAGGCAGCTCAGGCATTGTTTTGGCGATGGCGTCAATGTCCTGCTGGGTTACCACAACGGGCAATAAGTCGGGATCTGGAAAATAACGATAATCGTTCGCTTCTTCTTTTTCACGCATGGGGCGGGTTTCTTGTCGAACCGGATCATACAGACGGGTTTGTTGGACCACTTGCCCCCCAGACTCAATGAGATCCACTTGACGCTCGATTTCAAACTCAATCGCTTGTTCGACGAACTTAAACGAGTTGATGTTTTTCATCTCGGTGCGTGTCCCAAGCTCTTGTTGACCGACAGGTCTGACCGAGACATTGGCATCGCACCGGAATGAGCCTTCTTGCATGTTGCCATCGCATATGCCCAAATGACGCACTAGGGTATGAAGCGTTTTTAAGTAGGCAACCGCCTCTTTAGAAGAGCTCATGACCGGATCAGAAACCACTTCAAGCAATGGGGTGCCAGCGCGATTTAAGTCAATCCCAGTTTGCCCGTGGTAGTCTTCATGTAAGGACTTACCGGCGTCTTCTTCTAAATGCGCGCGGGTAATGCCGATGCGTTTGATTTGACCATCCACTTCAATGTCCAAGTGACCTTTTTCGACGATTGGAAGCTCGAATTGAGAAATTTGATACCCTTTAGGCAAATCAGGGTAAAAGTAGTTTTTTCTGGCAAATACCGATTCATTCGCAATGGTTGAATCGGTGGCAATGCCAAAGGCAATGGCTTTTTTAACCACGTCTTTATTCAAAACTGGAAGCACGCCAGGCATGCCAAGGTCGATGGCAGAGGCTTGCGTGTTTGGGCGAGCCCCAAAAGCGGTGGGCGCGCCTGAGAATATTTTGGATTGTGTGTTGAGTTGGACATGAACTTCAAGACCAATCACTGCTTCAAATTGCATACCGACTCCTAAGCTAGTGTGGGAGGCACTTGTTGGTGCCATGGCGTTTGGGTTTGATATTGATGTCCAAATTGGCACAACTTGGCTTCTTGGAAATGAGGAGCAATCAGTTGAAATCCGGTGGGCATCCCATCAATGAATCCGCAAGGTAAGTTCAAGCCCGGCAGACCGGCCATGTTACACGGGATGGTGTATGAATCGCTTAGATACATGCTGATGGGATCATTGATTTTCTCCCCAATCTTAAAAGCAGGGTGTGGCGTTGTTGGGCTTAAGATCACATCGACGTCTTCAAAGGCTTTGTTGAAGTCATCAGCAATTAACCGTCGCACTTTTTGGGCTTTTAAGTAGTAAGCATCGTAGTAGCCGGCCGACAGTGCGTAGGTACCCATCATGATTCGACGTTTGACTTCAACGCCAAAACCCTCAGCACGAGATAACTTGTACAGTTGTTCAAGATTTTCGGCTTGCTCACTTCGGTGACCATACCTGACCCCATCAAATCGAGATAAATTGGAGGAGCACTCTGCCGAAGCAATAATATAGTAAACACTGCATGCAGAACGCGCGTTCGGTAAGTCGATTTCTTTGATCGTAGCCCCTAGTTGACGATAAACCTCAATGGCCTCTTCAAGGAGCTTGGCCAAGTTAGGTTCCAAGGCATCGTTGAAGTATTGTTTGGGCAGCCCAATGGTCATGCCTTGAATTGAGGTCTCTAAATCTTGAGTATATTGCTTGGGGGCTTGCACCGCGCTGGTCGAATCAAGGGGATCAAACCCAGCCATGCCCTCGAGCATCATGGCGCAATCTTTAGCCGTTAAGGCCATAGGGCCAGCTTGATCTAAACTTGAGGCAAAAGCCACCATGCCATATCGAGAAACCGCCCCGTAAGTCGGCTTCAAGCCTGTTATCCCACAAAAAGCAGCCGGTTGGCGAATGGAGCCACCCGTATCGGAGCCTGTGGAGGCTGGGACTAAGCGGGCGGCTACAGCGCTGGCGCTTCCGCCTGAGGAGCCACCAGAGACGTAGTCTAAATCCCATGGGTTTTTACAAGGGCCATAGAAACTACTCTCATTCGAAGAGCCCATGGCAAACTCATCCATGTTCAACTTGCCGACACTGATCATGCCAGCCTGATTCAGATTCTCGACCATGGTGGCGTTGTAGGGGGAGACAAAGTTGCTCAACATCTTTGAGCCACAAGACGTTACTTGATCTTTCGTGCAGAAAATATCTTTATGAGCCATGACAAGCCCCGTAAGAGGCCCTTGTTCGCCTTTGGCAATTAAGGCGTCGGCTTTTTTCGCTTGGCTTAGGGCAAATTCAGGATGCACGCTGATGAAGGCGTTGAATCGAGCGTCCATCTTTTCAATGCGATCAAGGTAGTATTGCGTGAGCTCAACACTTGAGATTTGTTTTTGATCTAAGTCTAATCTTAAATCGTGCAAGGTTTTTTCAAACATATCAGCCCCTACGATTTGTCTTCGATGACAGCAGGGACGAGGTACAACCCATCCTCACTGACCGGTGCAATGGCCAAAAAGGATTCGGATTGATCAACATGAGTCACTTCATCATCACGCAACCGTTGATTGGCATCCAAGGGGTGGGCCATGGGTTTAATCCCATCCGTATTGACTTCATTGACCTGCTCTACCATGGTCAAAACTTTGGTCAGCTGCTCATGAAAGCCAGGTAATTCATCCTCTGAAATCTCAAGTCGCGCAAGGTGCGCCACTCGCTTCACGGTGTTGTCATCAAATGCCATGGGGATGCCTTTTGGTTAAATAGATTACTAAATGATTGAATGAATTTAGTCACTTTACCATAGCGGCCTAGCTTGCCAAAGCGAGGGGTTCAATCAGGGGGTATTTAATAGTGGGGTATCGCCAATTGTGGCCGCTCTCAAAGATCCGATGTGGTACTATATTGGGGTTTAAATGAACAATGACCAAGGCGCTTTATTTTGTTAGCTGCCATGATTAAGGGAAGTCCGTGTCTGAAGAAATTTTGATGAACTTAACACCAAGAGAGACCCGTGTCGCCGTGGTTGAAAATGGTGTGGTGCAAGAGATTTACATCGAGCGGGTTTCAAAGCGTGGCTTAGTTGGCAACATCTACGTAGGCAAAGTGGTCCGTGTGTTGCCGGGTATGCAAGCTGCCTTCATTGAAATTGGTCTTGAGCGTGCCGCATTTTTGCATTTATCGGACATGATAAGCTTTGAGCACGAGGACGGGGTGGATGTACCGGCTTCGGGTCAAGCGAGTTGCATTAGCGAACTTTTGTCTGAAGGACAACGGTTAGCGGTTCAGGTGACCAAAGATCCTCTTGGCTCCAAAGGCGCGCGATTAACCACCCGATTGTCCTTGGCGTCCCGGTTTTTGGTGTTTATGCCTGAGCTGGCAAACGTTGGGGTGTCTCAACGCATCGAAGATGAAGAGGAACGAGAGCGTCTTCGAGAGGCTGTGATGACCACCTTGGGGGATAAGCCTGGTGGCTTTATCGTTCGTACCGCCAGTGAAGGGGTTGATTTATCTGAGCTTAAAGCCAATCAAGAATATTTACGTCGCTATTGGGACAACATTGAGAAAAAGCTGTTGCTGGCGAAGCCTGGCGATGTGGTTCACGAAGATTTACCCTTATTTTTACGCTCATTGCGCGACTTGGTGTCCCATACCACGGAACGCATTCGCATTGATTCATCTTCGGCGCATCAAAAAGCCGTAGAGTTTTCCGATGAGTTTATTCCGAACATTGAGGCCCATATTGAGCTCTATCGCAATGATCGGCCCATTTTCGATTTGTACAACGTCGAAGATGAGATCCAAAAAGCATTGCAGCGCAAAGTCTCATTGAAATCAGGCGGTCATTTGGTCTTTGATCAAACCGAGGCGATGACCACCATTGATGTGAACACCGGCGCATTTGTTGGGCATCGCAACCTTGAAGAAACCATTTTTAAAACCAACCTTGAAGCGGCCAGTGCCATCGCAAGACAACTTCGTCTTCGTAATCTTGGCGGGATCATCATCATCGATTTCATTGACATGATCGATGAGGAGCATAAGCGTCTGGTGCTTCGCACCTTAGAAAAGGCTTTGGCCAAAGATCACGCTAAGAATAAGATTTCAGAAGTGTCCTCGCTGGGGCTGGTAGAGATGACACGCAAGCGTACTCAAGAAAGCCTTGAGCGTGTCTTGTGCGAACCTTGCTTGGTATGCCATGGGCGTGGGACCTTAAAGACCTGTGAAACAGTTTGCAATGAAATTTTCCGTGAAGTCATACGAGCCTCAAAAGCCTATGACTCAAAGAGCTTTTTAATTTTGGCTTCCCAAGAAGTGGTTGATCGCATGTTGGACGAGGAGTCCTCTTCGGTTGCCGAGTTAACCGATTTTGTCAAAAGCTCCATTAAGTTCCAGGTGGAAACTCTCTACACGCAAGAGCAATTTGATGTGGTGTTGATGTGATTAAGCAAGCGTTGACGACCACGGTGAAATCGTGCACGAAATTGCTTGGGTATGGCGTGATTGGGATAGGGATGTTCAAACTGACCATTCCCTTTTTATTACCCATCACGCTTTCTGATAAAGTCATTGAGCGGGTTATTTCGGCGTATTATCAGCAGATTGAAGTCGGTTCGGTTCATGTGTTCTATCAACAAGGGCAAATCCAATTTCTGTTGCAGGATTTTATGACCACCGATGAGCACTCGTATGGCATTTCCGCCAAACAAGCGTTCATCACCCCTAATTTTTTTAAAAGCCTTCTAGCGCGCAAGTGGACTTTCGATTACATTCGGATCCACAACGGGCAGCTCGACGTTGAGCTTGCCCAGCAAACGGTGAATTTAGCTGGGCTGACGATTCCCCTGGATGCTCGCCATGAGTTACCGGTACTGATTGAACAATTGTATCTGGATGAAGTCTCGGTACGCTTAACGCATCAGGGTGAGACTTCAGATATTTATCTTCGAGACATCGCTCTGTATCAGCCGGGCCCTAAACGTGTCCTTGATGCAAAAATGACCACGGATAGCTTTTCTAGTGGTGATTTAAGTTTAAACTTTGAGTTCGATGATCTGGACTGGCGCACCATGAACGGTGATTTGTATGTTCAAGGTTTTAACCATCAGTTGGTTGAGCTGTTTAAGTTCATCCAATGGCCAGGCTCAAGTGTCTGCGGTCAATCCGATTTTAAACTTTGGGCAAAAATACGAAAAGGTCAGGTCGATCAAGCGGTGCTTGATCTTGAAGGTCGCGACATTGATTTTACTAAACCAGACATTACCTACCAGGTTGATGGACTTTCAGGGCGTTTGGTTTACCGCCAACAGGCGGGTGAGCATCAGTGGTTGGGCCAGGGCCTAAAAGTGACCACAGGCAATGCGACCAACATCACCGACTTTAAGATGACCACAAACGATTGGCAACATTTTGATCTCAAAGGTTCAAACTTTGACATAAGCTTGGTCCACTTTATTGTCCATGACTTACCTCGAGTCAAGCGCGTCTTTGAGTCATTTAACATGATGCCAGAAGGCCTCATTCCTTATTTGCACATTACCTTTGATGACGTGGTGACGCCAAGCTCGGTGTTGCTAAATGCCACGGGCTTAAATTTCACCCAAGGCAATTTGTGGGTGAATGGTCTTGGGGGCCAGCTGCATTATGATCAAGGGCAAGTGAAGATCAATCTTTCAGGTGATGAGGTGTTCGTTCATCAAAAAGCCGGTTATGAAAACGGCGTCTCTTTGGGCCAGTATGACATCAATGCTCTGTATAAACTCGAGGAACAAACCATCAAAATTGATGGGGTCACTCAGATGGCCTCAGGCTTGGTCGATGCAAGTGCTTGGGTCTTGGTGCAACCTGAACCTTTAGTGCAATTTGAGCTGAACAGTCGAGCGTTGAGCGTGTCGGATGTAAAGAGCATCTTACCGGATAAAAAAATACATCCCCCTTTAATGGAATGGTTGTCCCATTCTCTTAAGAAAGGTCAGATGAAGGACATTCACTTATCGTACGAAGGTGAGCTTCATACGGCCTTTGCCAGAGAAAACCCTAACCCTTTTGCTTTGGTTGCAACCTTTGAGCAAACCCAGTTGGACTATTCTCCTCTTTGGCCAGAGTTTGAGAGCCTTGAAGCCCAACTTTCTTTGGTCAATCATCAGATGCATTTGAAAGGCCATGGGCGCCTCAATGGAGTAGATGTGCATCAAGTGCACGCACAAATGCCTGATATTCATGCTAAGCCGGCGCACCTTCTCATTGATACCACACTGGGTTCGGATCTGAAAACAGGATGGGAAGCACTCAATCATGCCCATGTGCTCAACCCAGCCCTTTATGAATCACTGGCTTTAGAGGGCCAATTGGATTTGGACTTGGCCATCGATGTGCCCATTGGTGCCCCTAACCAAACGGTCATTTTCGAAGGAGAGGCTAAAGTTGCCAATTCTCGCGCCATTCATCGTGATCGTAAATGTTCGTTGGACGCTATCCAAGGTGTGGTCAATTTCAATCAAGATGGCATTAAAAGTCAAATGCTTGATACGGAGCTTTACACCAACCCTATGCAAGGTAATTTTGAGGTGGAGCTTGGCGCGTACCCGCGTTTTCAACTGGCTCTTCAAGGCAACTTGGACACCACAACGTTATCTCCGTTGGATTTGTTTTCTGGTCATGCCCCAACCCACGTCAACGTGACTTGGCCTAATCAGGCTCATGGTTTTGATGTGGATGTTCAGGCCGTGTTGAATCAGACCAATATTTACATGCCTGCACCTCTTGAAAAAAGTCGTGGGGAGCCGATGCACTTGGAAGCCAAAGCCCAACTGAATGAGCAGGTTACGCTAAGCCTAGAGGCTGGCCCGCTTTCAGGTTTGTTGACCTTAGATTACGATAACTTGGTGCAGCCAAAGTCCATGCACTTGTCGTTGGGCGATGATAAGCCTCCCATGGAAACCGATTACTGGTTGATCGATGGGCGGGTCAATGCACTCAACATGGATGAGTGGCTGCAGTTTTTTAAAACGATGCCAACTGGCCAAGGCAAAGCCCAAAACACCTTAGTAAACTTAGCCATTGATGATTTAAGCATGGGGGCTCTGAGTGCTAAAGAGGTGACCATGCAGAGTCAATATCATGCTCATAAAGAGTCTTGGGGGCTCACGATTGATTCAGACTTGATCAAAGGTCGCGCCCAGCTTCCTTTGGATGAAAGCAAAGAGTGGAACATCCAACTTGATAAATTGGTCATCCCCGAGGGCGTTGAATCCGATGGTCCCATCGATTTGCACCGACGTCCCTATCAGATTCGTGTGGGTCGCTTTGAGTCTGATAAAGTACAGCTGCAAGATCTTGAGGTTCACCTGGTTCCCAGAGAGCGTGGTTTTATGGTTCACAGGCTATCGTTTGATTCGCCTCAATCCAGCTTAGACGCAACGGGATTTTGGATGAACCAAAGTCATCCCAATGTGGTCAATTTGGCTGGCACCTTGGTCACCACCGATGTCTCGGATGTCTTGTCCATGATGAAAACCAAAGGTTCCATCACCGGTGGGCAAGGCTTTTTAAATTTCAATATTGCTTATCAGGGCGACCTATTTAAACCCGAACTCTCCAGCATTCGTGGTCACGCTGAGCTGGAATTAGAAGATGGTAATATTCAGGGCGTGAGTCCTGGTATTGGTCGCATTTTATCGCTTTTAAACGTGGACACCATCAGGCGCCGTCTACGGTTGGACTTTTCTGATTTGACAAAATCCGGTCTGACCTTTGATAGCATGTACGGCAAGTTCAACGTCTCACGCGGTAAGGTCAGCACCGACAATCTAACCCTTGTTTCCACCACCGCCGACATTGAGTTTATGGGTGAGCTTGATTTAGTGAGTAAAGACATGGATGCATCAATGACAGTCATGCCGAACATCACGGGCTCATTGCCGTTGGCCGCGGCCATCGCAGCTGGCAATCCGGCTGTAGGCGCTGCGGTGTGGTTGATGGATAAGATTGTTGGGAAGAAGATACAACGATTGACACGATTTAATTATGTCGTCTCTGGTGACATCAGTGCACCGAACATTCAAGAGGTTACCCAAACGAGCTCGTCTCGTGACATCTCTAGGAGATAACGATGGTCAAAGTGGCCGCGGTTCAAATGGCAAGCGGTGAGGACGCGAGTAAAAATTTTGCATTGATTGAGGCCCATGTTCATCATGCCCGATCGCAGGGGGCTCAATTGGTCGTCTTGCCGGAAGAATGTTTGACGCTTGGCATGGAAGCCAATCAAAGACACCAGGTTGCTCAAGCGTTTCAAACATGGAGCGATAGGTTCTCAGACTTGGCCCAAAGACATCGAGTGTGGTTAGTGGCTGGCACGCTCCCCCAGGCCGTCAATGACAAACAACACTATTCCACGTCCTTGGTCTTCTGTGACCAAGGGTCACTCAAAGCCACTTATCGTAAAATCCATTTGTTTGATGTCCAAGTCGATGAGCAAACCTGCTATCGAGAGTCGGAGTTTGTGTGCCCTGGTGATACTCCCGTTGTCTTCGATAGTCCTTGGGGGACCGTTGGGTTGTCCATCTGTTATGACATTCGATTTCCGGAACTGTATCGTCACCTGGTCGCTCAAGGGGCTAAATTGATTTTGATCCCCTCAGCCTTTACTCCTCAAACAGGGCAGGTGCATTGGGAGGTGTTGGTCAAAGCCCGTGCCATTGAAAATTTAAGCTACGTGGTGGCTCCCAATCAATGTGGGCGTCGTGCGAATGGGCAGGGCACTTGGGGACACTCGCTCATTGTAGATCCGTGGGGTGCGACGCTTTCGAAAGCCTCCCAGGAGGCGCAGGTGCTTTTGGCGCAGCTTGATATGGAAAAGAGCGATGAAATACGAACCCGTTTTGGTGCGCTGGCGCATCGTCGACTGTAAGGAGCGATTATGAATGTGATGGACATGGCGAAAGCCAAGTTGCTGGAGCCGACTAACCTGGATGTTGGGGCTTTAGAGAGCACGCTGGGTCAATTAATGGGCTCATCGATAGATGCCGGTGATTTGTATTTTCAGAGCCTTCATCATGAATCTATGATGCTCGAAGATGGCATTATTAAAGAGGGGGGCTCAAACATCTCCACCGGGGTTGGCGTAAGAGCCATGAGCGGAGATAAGACAGGGTTTGCTTACTCGGACGACTTGCAAGTCAAAGCCTTAAATGTTGCGGCCAAATCCGCCAAGCAAATTGCCCAAAGTGGAAAGAGTCAATCGTTTCAAGCGTTTTCACAAAACACGCCTATACCTCGGTATGATTCTGTAAATCCCATTGAAGGTTTATCCTACCCTGAAAAACTGTCTATCTTAAGAGAGGTGGATGCCTATCTTCGCGCGAAAAGCCCTTTAGTGAAAGAGGTCATTGTCACCTTAAGTGCGTCTTTTGATACCATGTTGGTGGTGGCAACAGATGGGACTTTTTGCGCCGATGTTCGCCCTTTAGTCCGCTTTAACGTCCAAGTCATTGTTGAGCGTCAAGGTCAAAGAGAATCCGGCTCAAGCGGCTTAGGGGGTCGTTATGGCTACCAAGATCTTACCGTGGATAACCGTCATTTAGAAACGGGTGACCAAGCGCTAGAGAGGGCTTTGTTGTTGCTCGATGCCGAAGATGCACCGGCAGGTTTGATGCCTGTGGTGTTAGGGCCAGGATGGCCTGGGGTGTTGCTTCACGAGGCCGTTGGCCATGGCTTAGAGGGTGATTTCAATCGCAAAAAGACTTCGGCGTTTTCCGATCGAGTGGGCGAGCAGGTCGCCTCTCCTTTGTGCACCGTGGTTGATGATGGCACCATCGCCAATACTCGAGGGGCATTGAGTGTGGATGATGAGGGCGTTCCCTCCAATCGCACGGTACTCATTGAAAATGGGATCCTCAAAGGCTACTTGCAAGATAAACTGAATGCTAGGCTGATGGGGGTTCGCCCCACGGGGAATGGGCGTCGCGAATCGTTTGCGCATTGCCCGATGCCTCGAATGACCAATACTTTCATGCTCAACGGACCTCACCATAAAGAGGAAATCATTCAAAGCGTCGACAAGGGGTTGTACGCCGAATACTTCGGTGGCGGCTCGGTTGACATCACTTCCGGCAAATTTGTTTTTTCAGCCACTTGTGCGTACCTGATTGAAAACGGGAAAATCACCAAGCCTGTCAAAGGAGCGACCCTGATTGGTAACGGCCCGGCGGTGATGAACCGGATTTCCATGGTCGCTAACGACATGGCCCTCGATACGGGCATTGGGACATGCGGTAAAGATGGTCAAAGCGTCCCGGTCGGTGTCGGGCAGCCCACCCTGAAAATTGATGAACTTACCGTTGGTGGCACGAAACAATAGGAGCAATCATGGAACAAATCGAACACAGTGCTGAGGCCATGGAAGACGTGGTTGCCAGAGCGCTTAAGATGGCTCAATCCAAAGGGGCGAGTGACGCGAAAGTGAGTCTTGGTGTGCATCAAGGCATGCAAGTGAGCTCAAGGATGGGTGAAATTGAATCTTTGAGTTTTCATAAAAAGAAAGGCATGTCCGTGACGGTGTATGTGGGCCACAAAAAGGGCTCTTCATCCACCAATGACTTATCCGATGAGGCACTTGAACAAACCGTGACCCATGCCATCGACTATGCTCGCCAATCCAGCGAGGACCCTTATGCTGGGGTTGCCACACAGGGGCTGGTCACCACGCCTGTTAGTTGTGACTTACATCACCCTTGGGGCATTGACATCGAACAAGCGAAAGCACATGTTTTATCGTGTGAGGCCAAAGCGATGTCGGTGGATAAGCGCATAGAGAATTCGGATGGAGCAAGTTTGTCAACGTCGACGTCTTTGTCGGTCTTGGGCCATACGGGCGGGATGCTAAGCTCCTATGCAAGTTCAAGTCATGGTCTTTCGTGTGTTGTGATCGGCAAAGACGAGCATGGCATGCAGCGAGATTATGAGTACACGGTCGCCAGAGATCCAAGTCAATTATTAAGCGTTGAGCAAGTGGGTCAAAAGGCGGGTGAACATACCTTGGCACGTTTGGGCTCTCGTGCGGCCCCAACTGGTAAAGTCCCTGTGATTTTTTCTGCAAAAGTGGCCGCCACCTTGATGGGGCACTTTGTGAGTGCCATATCGGGCGCGGCGTTGTACCGAGGTTCAAGCTTTTTGGTGGATAGCTTAGGCAAGCCTGTGTTTGCCTCAAACGTTAACATGCAAGAGAACCCTCATTTACCCAAAGGCATGGGGTCATGTCCTTTTGATGGTGACGGGGTTCAAACCCAGCCAAGAGCCCTTGTGGTGGATGGCGTTGTTCAAGGATATGTGTTGAGTCACTACTCATCTAAAAAGCTTGGGATGAAAAACACTGCGAATGCCGGAGGGGTTCATAATTTGTTGGTGCAACCGACTGATGGTGATCTCGCCTCCATGATTGCTCAATTGCACAAAGGCTTTGTGGTGACAGAGCTGATGGGCCAGGGGATCAATCTTGTTGATGGTAGTTACTCACGTGGTGCGGCAGGTTTTTGGGTTGAGCAGGGTCAAATCCAATATCCGGTTCATGAAAGTACCATTGCCGGCAATCTCAAAGACATGTTTGCCGGCATCCGAGCGATTGGCAGTGATGTCGATATTCGAAAAAACATTCAAACCGGCTCAATTTGGGTAGAGCAAATGATGGTTGCTGGGAGCTAGACGGGATAGCTCCTCGATGATTCCTTGCAACGCTCCCCGCCTTGAACTGATTGAGGTGGGGTGCTTGAAAAGGGGCGCTTGAAAGCCTCACAGGCTCGAAATAATACGGCCGTTTGTTGCGGATTGTATTGTCTGTTTTCGTCCCCGGCTCTCGGGGTCATTTGAGTCCCGGCTTCGCTCGAATTCACAGCTTGCTGGGCTTTGCTGTTTTTTTTGTATTGGTTGAATCCTACTAAGCCTGTACCAACCACAGCGGCTGGAGCTACGTACTTTAAAAACTGTTGGCCCAACGAAGAAGAGAACCAGTTGTAGCCAAGGTTACCCACAGCTTCACAGGTGCTGACTTTAAAATAGCTTGAAGAAAAACTTTGAAGGTAATCCAAGTAAGAGGGCTCGCCAAGAATGACGTAGCATCCTTCACGAGCAAAACGGGATACAAAGCCCCGTGTTGCGTATAAGAAAACACCAAGGGCTACCGCACCAGCGGTGTAAGCAAGACCTCTCCATTTTTTAGGGGGGGGATTTGAGTCAGATCTTTCTTCTAACATGATTAAATCCTTTCAATCATGACTTTCTCTCATAGTAACCAAGTGGGGCGAAAAGGCAAATCAGTTAATCTTGATGAACCGAGCAGATTTGTCGAAACGCGTGCTGTAAGCTTTGGGTTTTTTGATCCATGATGGACCAGTCCAAAGGGGAGTCAGGATGGTTAATTTCCAGAAGTAACCTGTTCTTATTTCTACGAATATCGGCTAATGGCATATCAGGGTGTGAGAATAACAACCCGTAATAATCATCAAGATGGGATGGCTTGCTCATGGCGATACTCCTACAAGGTGTATCGCCATTTCAACACGTGATAAGAGGATTATCTATTGGACTATGGGTCGATGAATATCCATTCAGTTAACCATTATCTTGATGAATTTCCAGGTATATTTCTCTGGATAACTGCTCACTTTTGGTGAGTGCGTCGGCATCCATATCATGCAAAATGGCGGCTTTTGCACTCATGGCCTCAATTTCACCGTGAGCGGCAGCCACGTTTAGCCAGGCATAGGCTTGGATAAAGTTTTGTGCAACAAATTTACCGACAAAATATGCCATGCCGAGTTCAAACTGGGCTGGGCCGTAGTTGGCTAAAGCAGCTTTTCTAAGCAAATGGATCCCTTTGGCGCTATCTTGAATTGCCCCACTTCCTTCTAGAGTCATCAAACCAAGTTCATACAGCGCCGGAGGATAATTGCGCGAAGCGGCCATGTCCAACCAGCGAAAGGCTTTGACTAAGTCCAACGAGACTCCATCGCCAAAACGATAGCGTTTTGACAGCTCAAGCATGGCCTCAAGATCGCCTTTTTGAGCTCGCAGCATCACGGCCTGAGTGCTTGAGCCCATCGAGGGGGCTTTGGCTTGGGGGGAAGTTTCTGCAGGCACAGGAAGAGATTCAACAAACCAGTTTAAGGCTAATTTCATGTCGGCGGGCGTACCAAGACCTAAGGCGTTCATCCAAGCTAAATATGCTTTGGAGAGGACGTAATCGTCTTCTTGTGCTCGGTTAAACCACTCATAAGCCGTTTGATAGTCCAATAAATCGCTGTTGGCATCGAAGTAAATTAAACCTAAATTATGTTGAGCTTGAGGGTGATAATCATCCGCGGCATTTAAAAACCAACTTAAGGCTTCACTGGGGGCCGGATCGCCTTGCGTTCCAAGCAATAAATTCATCCCTTTGATGTAGTCACCGTGACCAGGTAAGCTCGTATCAATACGCAAAGGTTTATTCTCAAAAGCTTTATCCGACAAGCTTGGCGCATCAAGATAGTTTTGTTTTACTAACTGACTATACCATTGGTAGGACGCTTTTAAATCCTGTGGAACCCCAATGCCTAAACGATAAGCCATCGCTAGCATAAAGATGGCGTCCATTTGCCCTTGCTTGGCGGCTTTGAGGTATAAATCAGTGGCTAACTGATCATTTCGCGTCCCATTCATGCCCACGCTGTGCATACGACCCAAATAGTATTGAGCAATGGGTACCCCTTTGTTGGCCGCTAAGGTCAACCATTTTTCGGCCTCACTGTTATCTGAGACGGTGCCGTGACCAAATAAGAATAACAGGCCTAAGTTGGCTTGATCTTCAGCCACGCCCTTGGCTGCGCCTTGGCGACACGGTTCAATCGCTCGCCCATAATCACCAGCACTGTAAAGACGTTGACACGTGGAATTGCTGGTTGTTTGTGCATGAGCACAAAAAGTCGGTGCAGTCAGTAAAAGTAAAGACAGTGGTAACCAGGGTTTCATATTGGGTCCTATCGTTTTTGCTGGCAATATTGCCATAATATTACATTCTAATCCGAAAGACTTATTAATGAAATTGCTGGGGAGACGTTATATAAGATAAGGCTTTAGGATGCACGAGAAGTTGATTGTCTGAATCTCTGGTCATATTAACAGTTGTTGCTTTGTCTGCCATTGCGGTTGCAATCGGGTTGGCGCTCAAACTTATGCGTGTCCAGCAATCAAATTCCACCCAACAAAATTCGATTAATCCCCACGATCATAATCCAAACCCTGTGATTCAGTTAACCTCAAAAGGAAAAGTGCTTTACGCCAACGAAGCTTCAAGTCCGATTTTGGATTTTTGGAAAGTGGAGGAGGGGCGAAGCTTAAGCGATGACTGGGCGACGATGATTGAAACTGGGGCTGGGGCAAAGCAAGTCGAGCTTGAGTTGGTGGATGGACAATATCGGTGTCAGCTGGTTGCTGACGACAAGGATAAGACCGTGATGTTGTATGCCTATGATGTCAGCGAAGATAAAAAAGCGGTCAATGAAGCTTTAAGTCATTCGTTATACGACAAAACCACAGGGCTTGCGAATCGGTTGTTGATGCTGGATTTCATCAAGATGCATATTGAGCGTTTGTCCAAAGGTCAAAAACTTTATGCGCTTATGATTTATATCTCCGATTATTCTGAGTTGTTGGGCGTGCATTCCACTGATGACATCAATCACGCGCTCAATCACATCAAAGAAAATTGTCAGACCATGTTTGCAAGCGATGCCTCCATTGGACGAGTTTCCGATAGAGCGTTTCTTGTGGTGAGCTCTGAGTTTTACAATCATGGTCAAGTCTTAAGCAAAGCTCAGCAGTTGCTTGAAGCGTATCAAAATCCTTTGGCTTTAGATGAAGGTAATATGTTGATTCATCTGTGCGTCGGGATCAGCATTTATCCAGACGATACTGAATCACCAGACATGGTGCTTCGATGCGCAAAGATCGCTCAATCCCGAGCGCTTGCTGAAAAGAAACTAATCCTTTTTTATCAGTCTGGAATGGACGAGCAAGTTCAAGCCAAGCGTCGCATCCTGGTTGATTTGCATAGCGCTTTAAAACATCAAGAGCTGATGCTTTATTATCAACCGCAGCGCTCGCTCTCCAAAGACGCTTACGTAGGAGCGGAGGCTCTGATTCGTTGGAAGCATCCAGAGCGTGGCTTTATCTCTCCATTCTTCTTTATTACCGCGGCTGAGGAGTCCGGGGTGATCGTGCCTATTGGTCACTGGATTATCGAAAACGCTTTGGGTCACATTAAACAACTTCGCAAACTAGGGCTTGAGCAAAAAATCGCCATCAATTTATCGGCCATGCAGTTTTCTCAAGAGAGCCTGGTGCAAGACATTGTGCAATTGTGTGGGCACTATGGGGTGGCGCCATCCAACGTTGAGCTTGAAATCACGGAAGGCGTTGCGATGATGGATCTAAAAAAAGCGATTGATAAAATGCATCAGCTTCGCTCACATGGGTTCTCACTGGCCATTGATGACTTTGGGACAGGATACTCTTCACTGAGTTATTTAAAAGATTTTCCTATTCAAAAGTTAAAGATTGATCGAGCGTTCATCAAAGACATGGATACTTCCAAGCAGTCGTATAACATGACTCGAGGGATCATCGAGCTTGGTAAAAGTTTAAACTTAAACGTGATTGCTGAAGGGGCAGAGACGCCCCAACAAGTTGAGCTTTTGAAACAACTCGGCTGCGATTTGGTTCAAGGCTATTACTACTCACCGCCGGTGCCTTTCGAGGAATTTGTCCAATTGCTCAACCCCAAATCAGACCTTGAGTGATTTCGCCTTGACCGGCAGGGCATGCTTCATCAGCGTTTGCGCCAAAATCATCATCGGATCTAGCATCAAAAGTCCATGAACCTCAGGTTCGGTGATCACAAGCGGTATTTCTGTGCACCCAAGAATGACGCATTCTGCGCCTTGTTTTTTAAGGGCTTTGATCATGTCCAACATGATGCCTCGGGTCTTTTTGACGTCGTGATGAGCGGACTTGATCCCCCACTGGGGGTGGTAAGTCGCCTCATGGACTTTGGCTTGTGACTTATCATCGACTTCAATCAATTCGACATCTAGGCCACTTAAGCCTTGATGATATATCCTTGCGGTGCGGGTGCCAGTGGTGCTTAATACCCCGATTTTTTTTATCGATTGATGATGGGTTTCTAAACAATGCTTAGTGGCATCGATCATATTGACCCAATCAACGTTTTCCACTTGATGCTCGCTCATCAGCTGCTTGAGCTTGGTTAAGATGGGCTCAGCATGGAAAGTGTGGCAGGGGATCCCAAGGATCAATTGTTGCTTGTTGTGTTTTGCAATCAGTTCGAACAACTCAAGAACTTGAAAGGCGCCCATGGCTGGATTGATGGGTTCTTGGTTCATTAAGAACTCGGTTCGATCCGACATCAGGGCAGGCCATGCGAGATGAAAAATTTGTACGTGTTCTTGATCTCTGGTGGGTTCCATCAACAGTTTGGTGATGTCGATGAGGTGTTTATGCAACAGGCATCCTGCCTCTGGGCCCATCCCACCCAATATTCCAATCCCGGAATACACTTTGCTCATTACTGGGCTTCTCCAAATCGATTTTGTATCAACGTTTCAAGCTGGTTCATGGCTTGTGCTTCATCTTGGCCCGCCACACACACTTCGATCCAAGCGTTTTGTGTGGCGCCAAGCATCATCAGTCCCATGATGGATTTTCCATTGACGGTTTTATCTTCTCGGCTGAGTTCCACGTGACTTTGATATTGAGAGGCGGTAGAGACAAGCTTAGCAGCAGCTCTGGCATGTAAGCCAAGCTTGTTAATAATTTGTATTTTTTTTCTGATCATGGATGGTGGATTGTTTGGAACCATACCTTCCAGTGTAAACGGTCGAGCGAATTTCGCAACGGTTTAATGGCTCCAAAATACCCTCTTTGCCAGCCGTCACAGCCAGTTCCACCAGCTGGTCAAGTGGCACATGCGCGTAATTGATAACTTTGAATAACATAGGCAGGTTCATGCCAGCCACCACGCGTACCTTTTCGGCGGCATGAAGCTGTTGGCAGACATTAGAGGGGGTCGAGCCATACACGTCGGTTAGCACCAAAACGCCGTCTCCCTGGGTCAACGATTGACACATGGCTTTTGCCTGCTCAGCCAATTTGTCCGGATCGGGATGAGCCCCAATCTCCAAACAGTCAATGTTAGTTGGCAGTTGCCCAAAGGTAGCTTTGAGTGTTTCCAAATAAGCTTTTCCGATGTGCCGGTGGGTCACCAACAATAATCCGATGCTCATATCACTTTCGCTAAATCTCGATGTCGTAGTTGAACAAATTCACACGTCTCTTCTAATGATTGTAGAAGCTTTTCTGTTAAAAAGACAGAACGGTGCTGTCCGCCCGTACAGCCAATCCCCACCGTTAAATAGCTTCGGTTATCCGCCTCAAACTTAGGGATCCAAGTTCGAAGATAATCGCCGATGTCATCGCACATATGCTGAACATCCGGTTGGGCTGAGAGATAATCTTGGACACTCTTGTCTTTTCCTGTAAACGCACGAAGGCCTGGTTGCCAGTAAGGGTTGGGTAGGCAGCGAACATCAAAAATAATGTCAGCATCGGCAGGCACGCCATGCTTAAACCCAAAGGACTGAAGTAACACTTGCAGTCGTCCTTCTTTTTCCATCGACACCCGCTCCCAGATCAAAGAGCATAATTGGTGCTTAGACAGAGAAGTGGTATCAATGGTCAAATCAGCCATGTTTGACAAGGGACTTAAAAGCAACTGTTCTTGATTCAGCGCCTCAAGCAACGAGACATCGTCTCGTGTGAGAGGGTGTTTACGTCTAGTCTCTGAAAAACGAGTCAGAAGTTTTTCATTGCTGGCATCCAAGTACACAATGTCGCAATGGACTTGGGGTTGGTTGACTTGAGCAATGACCGTCTTTAGCACATTCACATCTTCAGGAATGTTACGAGCATCAATGCTGACTGCAAGTTTGGAGTGACGAGGGCTAAGATTTTTCATGAGATCAACCAGCATGATAACCGGCAAATTATCAATGCAATAAAAGCCTAAATCTTCCAGAGCATTGAGCGATATGGTCTTTCCTGAGCCGGAGCGACCGCTCAAAATTAATAAATGCATATTGACTCCAATTCGAAACGAAGTGCTTAGGCGCTGACAGGCAAGCGACTGAGCTTTGAATCGATGATGCTTAGTTGAGACTGAGTATCCATGCTGGGCAGCAGTACTACAGGGAACATGTGACCACAAAGGCTCACAGGTAAGATTGTATGGTCGTCATTGGGTGAATGCAATAGGAAATCCGGGGGACTCAACTGGAAACTAAGGTCGATTTTTGCGGTTTTTTTGACCGCATCTTCACCGAACTGCTGTGTGACATCGATTAGGGATCCATCCATCATGACCATCCCACGCAACGCCCCAGAATGAGTCCCAGTCAACGCCAAGCTATTGCTGTGCAGCATTACAACGTCATCACTGACTAGGGAGGCGCCATGCTTGATAAGGGCAAGGGTAAGAGTGCTTTTGCCGGATTGAGGGCGGCCTTGAATCAGCAACCCTCTCTCACGATAAACCACAAGACTTGCGTGCAGGCAAAGGCTTACGTTTGCCACGTTTGTACAAATGTGTTGTACAACTCATCCGCACTTTGACAGGCTCGTAATTGAGAACGAAATCCATCGTTCGATAACTGCTCTGCCAGCATGCTCAAAAGGGCTAGATGATCATCGGTGGCATCCTCTGGAGTGATGAGCCCGATGATTAAGTCCACAGGTTCTTTGTCAAAACTGTCGTAGTTGATGGGCTCGTGAAGTAATATCATGGCCAATTGGGCTTGAACGACATTTGAGAGGCGACAGTGTGGGATCGCTACCCCATGCCCAACTCCTGTCGACCCTAAGCGCTCGCGTTCAATCATGCCATCAAAGACCTCAAAAGCTTGGATTTGATTGCAATCATTGGCGATAAGCTTCGATAAGTTCTCAATTGCTTTCTTTTTCGAACTAATTTTCTGCTTAAAGCCAATGCGCGTTTGCGATAAATACCAGTCAATGGACATACGGGTGCTAGAGGTCGTCATCGTGGTTGTTCAACTTCTCTTTATGCTTAATGACTTGTCGGTCAAGTTTATCAATCAAACTATCAATAGCTGCGTACATATCTTCGGCTTCCGCGGCGGCATGAATTTCTTTTTGAGACACAAATACATGGGCTTCAGCTTTGTGTAAATATGGCTTTTCAACCGTCAAGACAACATGGGCGTTGGTGATCATAGAAAAGTGTCTTGTCAATTTTTGCATCTTTTCATCGACGTATGCTTTAAGAGGTTCGGTGACGTCAACGTGATGGCCTGTGATGTTTATTTGCATGGTATTCTTCCTATTATCAAACGATTTGTTTACGTTCATTCGAGGGTTGAATTTTCATCGACTCACGGTATTTTGCAACCGTACGTCTTGCAACCCGAATGCCTTTATCCTCTAAGTGAGCAGCAATCTTTGCATCGCTTAAAGGCTTATTTGGATTTTCATTAGCCACCAACTCTTTAATCAACGCTCGAATAGCCGTTGAGGAACATGAGTCTCCTTGATCATTGGTGACGTGTGAAGAGAAAAAGAATTTTAGTTCATACGTGCCACGAGGGGTGTGAACAAATTTTTGGGTGGTGGCTCTGGAGACCGTTGATTCATGCATGTCAATGGCTTGGGCCACATCCTGAAGAATCATGGGCTTCATGTGGGCCTCACCATGCTCCAAAAATTCTTGCTGGTGTTCGACAATGCTGTTGACCACTTTTAAAAGAGTGTCATGACGGTTTTGTAAGCTTTTGAGGAAAAAACGGGCCTCTTGAAGTTGATCTTTGATGTATTGACTATCCGAGCTTGATTGGGCCTGGTTGACCAACCGAGCATAGTGATCATTGATCGATATTTTAGGGGCATTATCAGGGTTTAACTCAACCACCCATTCACCTTGGCGTTTAATCACAAACGCGTCGGGGATGATGTAATCGGCCACACGAGTACCAATCTCGCCACCGGGACGTGGATTCAAGCTTTGGATGAGCTTTAATACGTCTTTAAGCTCTTGTTCACTGACACGAAGCTTTCGCTTTAAATTCGCATAATCGCGTTTGCCCAGTAGAGGCATAAAGGATTCTAAGCAACGTTTTGCTCTCTCATGGACCTTGCTTGTGGTTGGCAGGGCATCCAATTGGATGATTAAGCACTCTTGCAAGTTTCTGGCGCCTACGCCAACTGGATCAAAGTGTTGGATGCGCTTTAAGACCAGGTTAAGATCATCGGTGTCAATCTCATAACTGGGATCAAACATGGCCGTCATCTCATCGATTTGCCCCTCAAAGAAACCATCCTCGTTGATGTCCTCAATGATGGCTTTGGCAATCAGACGATCGGTGGGGGTAAACGGAGTGAGTTCCATTTGCCAAATAAGATGATCTTTTAACGTGAGTTGTTGGGCTTGTTGAGGCTCAAACTCTGAGCTCAATGGCTTAGAAGGGGTACTTACCCGATCCTCCCAAGCTTTGCTGCCAAAATCATCGTCGGGTTTCTCGGTGGGTTGAACCTCATCAATAGAAATATCAGAGCTTTCTTCTTCTTTCTCCAACATGGGGTTCGACTCGAGAACCGTTTGGATTTCAGTTTGAAGTTCCAAACTAGAAAGCTGCAAAAGCTTGATGGCTTGTTGCAAAGCTGGCGTCATGGTCAGCTGCTGACCAATCTTTAGTTGGAGTGCGGGCTTAACAGCCATGTCAAGATCCTATGGTGAAGGACAAACCGTTGTCATTTAATTATATCACTACCACCATTTTAGGATAAGGCATACAAACTTGAATGTTCTGAGTTTAGTTACAGACTGAAACTTTCACCAAGATAGACTTGTCGGACTTTTTGGTTTTCCAAAATTTCTTTTGGAGGGCCTTCGACAATGCTCACGCCTTCGTTGACGATTGTGGCTCTTTGGCAAATATCGAGCGTTTCTCGAACGTTATGATCGGTAATCAAAACACCGATCCCTTTTTGCGCTAGGTGAGCGATTTCTTTTTTGATGTCCATCACAGAAATGGGATCAACCCCTGCAAAGGGTTCATCAAGAAGGATAAATTTGGGATCACAAGCAAGGGCTCTTGCGATTTCGGTGCGTCGACGCTCCCCCCCAGAGAGTGAAATCCCAAAACTCTCACGAACAGGACCTAAATGAAATTCTTGTAATAAGTCTTCTAATTTATCTTGTTTTTGTTTTTTCGATAAACCTTTTCGAGACTCTAAGATGGCGTAGATGTTTTGTTCGACGGTCAGCTTACGAAAAATGGAGGCTTCTTGGGGCAGGTAACCAATCCCAAGGCGCGCTCTTTGATGAATCGGGAAAGCGGTGATGTCATTTTGATCTAAAGTAACATGACCGCCTGAGGGGGCGACAAGACCGACAATCATGTAAAAACAGGTGGTTTTCCCGGCCCCATTGGGACCTAACAAACCCACCACTTCGCCAGAGCGCACCGTGATGCATACGTCTTTGACAACGCGTCGATTCTTATAGGATTTAGTAAGATGGGTAGCCTTTAATTCATGCATGTCAGTGTCTCAAAAGTTGGAAGCATCCAAAAAGAAAGTGGGACGTTCATTATTATGTTTGGTGGCTTTGATGGACTTCGTTTGGGTATTCATGCTGATCGAAGGGCCTTCAAACGTATCTTTTTGTCGATGCAAAGTTGCCTCTTTTTTCAGAGTAAGCCAATGGGTGTGTGGCACATATTCAATCGTTCGGGCAGTCCCATCGACTGGATCGGCGCTTTGGTCAACAAAACGGGCGGGATTGCCTTTGGCGATGAGTTTTTGCACATCCGAGTCCGCGGGTTTGACAAAAATGACCTCATCGGCATGCAAGACCCGCTCTCCCCACCGCACGACAACGTTGCCAGAGTGGACCATGGTGCCCAGTTTATGATCGTATTGAGCGCTGTCGGATTGGATGGTAATTGAGGGCTCACCTGAGCATGTCATGGTGATTAACATCGCCCATAGCCCAAGACTAAGAGAGGTTTTGTATCGCATATTCACTTTCCACTTGCTCAAGTAATTCGATGGTCCCTGCATTTACATCCGTTTGCATGCCTACCCCTCTCATGGTGTAAGGGCCTGAGCTCATCAACACTTCATCATGGGTAATGGCAAGCGCGGTCTTCGGATCATAACTCAAAAAATGCGTTGAAGCTGTCCAGCCTGGCTTTTGAGTTGGCTCAACATGAATCAAGACTTGATTGAACAGCTCGATTTTTTCAAACGCCTTGTCTTCGCGGTGATAACTGGTGCCTTGTTTGGAGGCGATGCTCCAAATGCTGCCATCTTTACGGATGTACTCAAGCGCAGGCAACGTTAAGGCCATGGTTGGTTCGCCCTGTTTATGAATGACGCTTTGAATGGTGAGCGTCTGACGCAAGATGCCCTCATCATCAAATTGCTTGGCTCGTACGCCAACCATATATTCATCAATCAAGCTTTCATCCTCTTCGATGGCTTGATAGGGCGTCATGCGACTCAGACCAAAATTGAGTCCGAGCAAACCAATGACCATGATACTAAAGACGACCAAAGCTTTGGTCACAGTGTTCATCTAAACGATACCCGCCTTCAGTAAATCATGCATGTTCAAAGCCCCAATCAGGCGGCGATCTTCATCCACGACAAACAAGGCATTAATTTGTTTGGTCTGCATGATGCGAAGGGCTTCTGCAGCCAGCATGTGAGGGCGAATGACTTGCCCACCTTCGGTCATCAATTGCTCAATAGGGCAGTCAAGATCAACCCCTTTTTCCAAGGCACGGCGGACATCACCATCGGTAAACACGCCCAAAATATGATGGTTGTCGTCCACAATGGAGGTCGAACCAAGGCGTGATTGAGTCATGACAAACAAGGCTTGTTGCAAACTAGAGCCTTGTTGAACGCTTGGAGCCTCAGACGCATCAAGCATGACTTTCTCGACCGTGAGCAAAAGACGTCGTCCAAGCGAGCCACCTGGATGAGAAAACGCAAAATCTTCTTTAGAAAAGCCTCTGGACTCTAGCAATGCAACCGCTAAGGCATCCCCCATTGACATTTGAGCACAAGTGGATGACGTGGGAGCCAGATTCAACGAGCACGCCTCACGCTCCACATGCACATTCAAATGAACATCCGACTGGTTTGCTAACGTTGACTTATCAAAACCAGTCATGGAAATAATCACGACCCCAAAGCGCTTTATGGCGGGAAGTAATGAAAGCATCTCTTGGGTTTCACCGGAGTAGGATAAAGCCAACACAACGTCATCACGAGTCAGCATCCCTAAATCCCCATGACTGGCTTCCCCAGGATGAACAAAAAAGGCAGGGGTGCCAGTTGAAGCCATGGTTGCAGCTATTTTATTGCCAACATGCCCCGACTTTCCCATGCCAATTACGACCACACGACCTTTGCACGAGAGCATTAACTTGCAGGCTTTTTCAAAAGACTCATCCATACGAGCCGCTAAGGCTTGAAGCGCATTGGCTTCATCTTGAATGACACGCTTGCCTGTTGAGATAAGTGACTTATCTATCACCGTCATAAATCATTCCTTATTATATTTTTTCGGCATTCTATCATGTTCGATCTTTGAAAAGCATTAATTTTGCAAGTTGGCTTCATTAAGCAAAAGATTGATACCCGATATAGCCAATATAAGAAAAGTATCCGACTAATAAAAGTCCACCTGAGAAGCGAGAGATGGTTTTCTTCTTGTACAGAACGAGCGCACTTATGAATAAGGTGAGGCCAATCATGACAGGAATATCCATAACGAAGACACGGCTATCAATGTCAGTTTTTGGACTAATAATGGCAGGTGGGGCCAGGACTGCCGTAAGGTTAAAAATGTTTGAGCCGATGACGTTGCCAATCGCCACCTCCGGTTCTTTTTTCATGGTGGCCGCAATGGATGAGGCCAGTTCTGGCAAGCTGGTGCCGATGGCAACCACGGTGAGTCCAATGATGGTGTCGTTGATGCCAAATGTTTGAGCGAGCTCTACGCAACCTTGAATCAGAAAATGAGCGCCACCAATCAATAAACCTAAGCCAGCTAATATCCAAAAAGTGATCAGGGGGTATGAATCACCGCAGTGGGCGCTTTCTAGATCGCTTACCTCGTCAGGGTTGATGCCGTATGCATCTTTTTTCTTGCTCTGTTGGACCAGCCAATAGACAAACCATAGGCCTCCAGCACCGAGAATAATCCCAGTGATTTGATTGTAAGCTAGGTAAGTCAGCAGCACGCAGGCTAAGAGAGTGACCATGATCAAAATCGTGATTTCTTTTTTTATGTTGTTTTTGGTCAAAACAAGAGGGGCACTTAGCGCGCATAACCCAATGACTAAGCCAATGTTGGCAATGTTTGAGCCAATTGCATTACCGATCGCAAGACCCGAGTTACCTCTTAAACTTGCTATGATGGAGATAATGATCTCAGGGAATGTCGTGCCCAATGCCACAATGGTTAGACCAACCAGCATGGGAGCCACGTTGAGTTTTTTGGCCAAACTTAAAGCATAGGTGACAACTTTATCAGCGCCCCAGACCAAGGTTATAAGCCCGACTAAGATTTTTAATAGGGTTAGGGTCATTTCAATAGACTTTGCCTTGACGAACTGTGTTAAATTAATTGTACTCGTTTTAGTGAAATAGTGTATGAACCAATCAAAGGATATTATTGAAGTCAAGAACTTGCGTTTTCGTCGAAGCGAGCGCGTGATCTTTGATGGAGTTGACTTAAGTGTTGAGCGAGGCAAAGTTACCGCGATCATGGGCCCGAGTGGTTCGGGTAAAACCACCATGCTTCGTTTGATCGGTGGGCAGCTTGCTCCTGAGTCAGGTGAGCTTTGGGTAAATGGAAAAAATGTACCTAAATTAAATCGCGATGGTCTTTATAAGTTACGCCGCGATATGGGAATGTTGTTTCAAAGTGGCGCCTTGTTTTCTGATCTAAGCGTCTTTGATAATGTCGCCTTCCCGTTGAGAGAGCATACGAATCTACCCGAATCTATGATTCGAGACTTGGTGTACATGAAGCTTCATGCCGTAGGGCTTCGAGGAGCAAGAGAGTTAATGCCTTCTGAGCTTTCTGGTGGTATGCAACGACGCGCCGCCCTTGCAAGAACCATTGCGCTCGATCCAAACATCATCATGTACGATGAGCCTTTTGCAGGGCAAGATCCAATTTCAATGGGTATGTTGGTTCAGTTAATTCGCTTATTAAATGACACCTTAGGCATGACGACCATCATCGTTTCCCACGATGTGATTGAAACATGCTCGATAGCTGATTATGCTTATGTGATTGCCGAGGGCAAGGTGATTGGTCAAGGAACGCCGAAACAGTTAATGGACTCAGATTCTGGTTGGGTTCGCCAATTCATGCAAGGTTTGCCAGATGGGCCTGTCCCATTCCATTACCCAGCCCAGGATTATAAGACTGATTTATTGCAGGAGTTTGTGGCTTGATACGGAGTATTCAAAGTTTTGGGCGCATGGGAATTGATGCCGTCCGACGTACGGGTCACAGCGGTATCTTTTTGTTCCATGCCCTTGTTGGACGGACCAAACCTCTGACCGGTCTCAAACTGCTTGGTTATCAGTTACACACCATCGGTGTGCACTCTCTTCTAGTCATCGTTATCTCAGGCTTTTTTATTGGCATGGTCTTAGGCCTTCAAGGCTATACAATTTTGGTGAAGTTTGGCGCGGAGTACGCGCTTGGCCAACTGATCTCTTTGTCTTTGGTTCGTGAATTAGGCCCTGTCGTTGCAGGGTTGCTGTTTGCCGGTCGGGCAGGGAGTGCCATCACCGCCGAAATAGGCTTAATGAAAGCCACCGATCAACTATCCAGCATGGAAATGCTTGGTGTTGATCCATTACGCAGAATCGTTGCTCCTCGATTTTGGGCCGGTCAAATCTCTATGCCTATTCTTGCTCTCATTTTCTCCACGGTCGCCGTCTTTGGAGGCTATATGGTTGGAGTTGAGTGGCTTGGTGTCGATGGTGGGGCGTTCTGGGGTAACATGCAAGCGGCCGTAGATTTTCGCGAGGATGTGGTCAACGGCATCATTAAAAGTATTTGTTTTGGTACGATTGTTACCTGGATCGCAGTATTCCAAGGGTTTGAGTGCCCACCGAGCTCTGAGGGGATTGGCCGCTCTACCACTCGTACCGTCGTCTATTCATCTTTGGCAATCCTAGGGATGGACTTTTTTCTTACTGCAGTCATGTTTGGAGAGCTGAATTAATGCATAAACGAGGCGTTGAAATTACGGTTGGCTTATTTATTCTTTTTGGGTTGTTTAGCCTGATCGTTTTAGCACTAAAAGTCAGTGGTTTGAGTGATGTTTATACAGGTCATGAAGGTTTTATTGTAACCGCCGATTTTGAAAAGATAGGGGGCTTAAAGCCTCGCTCTCGGGTTGTGATTGGGGGCGTTCAAGTTGGACGAGTGGTTTCTATTCGTTTGAACCAAGAAGTCTTTGAGGATGAGGAAGGGACCGTGAATGTGTTGTTCACCCCAAGAGTAACCTTGGCATTGAAAGAGTCGGTTCGCTCATTACCCTCAAACTCAAGAGCTCAAATCATGACAGCAGGCTTATTGGGTGACAATTACATCGAAATTGAACCCGGTTTTGCCGAAGGAGAGAATGATTATCTTCATAAGGTGGGTCATATTGACAAGGAGTTTACAAACTCACCCATCTCGTTAGAAAACATCATTGAGCAGTTTGTCTCACAAGAAGCCAGTGGCCTTGAGTAGGAAATAGGAGCATTCATGAAACGGTCGATTAAGTATTTCTTTTTTCTTACGTTGTTCTCAGCCTTTATGGCTCAGGCTCACGCTAATCAAAAGCCGGAAGTGATGCTTGAGCGCGTAACGGTTGAAATGTTAGATGCGCTAAAGCGCAATGATCAAGTGATCAAACGTGATCCCAAGAAATTGGTTTCCATCATTGAAGAAATCTTGGTCCCACACGTGGATATCTATGATATGTCTCGCTGGGTGGTGGGGCGAAATGCTTGGGTTAAAGCTAATTCTGATCAAAGAAAACGCTTCTCAGTTGCTTTTAAAGATTTGATGATTCGTACCTACGCGTCGTCGTTGCAGGCTTATTCTAATCAAACCATTGTGTATCAGCCGGTAAAAGGCAACATCGCACAGAAAAAACGGGTTCAGGTCAACTCTCAAATCCTAGAAGCCGGCCGTGCTCCGATTAATGTCACTTATCGATTGGTCCGCAAAGGCAATAACTGGAAAGTCTATGACATCATCATCGAAGGTGTGTCTTTACTCAAAGGCTTTAAATCTCAATTTGCTCGTGACATTCAACAATCTGGCATGGACGTCGTCATTACTAAGATGAAATCCCATAACTCAAAACCCTTGTTATGAGTGGGATAAACGTCCTCCAGTCCGGAGATCAGATTAAGTTCGAGGGTGTTTTAACGTTTGAGACAAGCGTTCAAGCCCTTGAGCTGTGCAAAAAGCGGTTTCCCAAAAATGGCAAAGTGATAATTAACCTTGAAAAAGTCTCAAAGATTGATTCTTCGGCATTAGGGGTTTTAACGGAATGCATGAGACGAGCTCATGCGAAAAAAGCCCAAATGCTTATCACGCATGCACCAACCAAACTTCTTGAACTTGCTCGAGTGAGTGGGTTAGACGGATTTTTACCCCTCGATCGGACTCTTTGATGTACCTTTATTATTGTTTTCTGTTGCTGGTAGGGCTCTACACCATGCCAGCCATCGCTCTGTTTCCAAGACTTGCCCAATCCCCTAAAACCGCTTTTGCCATACCCGTGATTAGCGCTGGCGTCGTGTATCTTGTGGTCACCGGCTTGCAACTTGTGGGTTTGTATACCCAAGGCTGGGTGCAATTTTTTGCCATGGTGATGGTCTTGGTTGGGCTTACTCGGGTTATTCGACTTAGAACAGCTTGGAACTGGCCGGTTCTTGAGCGTTGGTTTTATTTGTTTGGCGTGTGCTTTATTTTGCCCTACCTGTTTAAACTCGGCATGGAAGCATTTGAGCGTGGGGATGAAATTTACAGCTGGAATTTTTGGGCCATTCAGCACATGCTGGGTCAACCCATCGATTTCTCTCACACCGGGGCCACCTACCCACAACTTTTTCCAAAACTATTGAGTTTTGGGTACTACTTGATGGGCAGTAGCGATTTGCAATGCCCTAACAAAGCCATGCTTGGACTTTTTTCTGGCTCCTTGCTCATGGGGTTAGGAGCGGTGTTGATGCCATTAAACCCCAGGAAAATCTTTATTTATGGGATCATGTTTTTGTGGCTAGTCGTGGGCACCAAGCTCGAACAGTTCTTTAACGACGGCTATGCTGACCCCATCATGGCCAGCGCCCTAGTGGCGTCGATGGCTTTTCTCATGCTCTTTAGGCAAGCCCATGAAAAACAAGAACGAGATCACTATCTGATCATGGCCACGTGGTGCGCCGTGGTGGGGTGTTTGACCAAACAGCCCGGGTTAATGTGGGCCTTCTTTTTGGCGGCCTACCTGGTCGTGGATGCCATTAAAAACAAACAAACCGTAACGTTTATCTGTTTGTTGGGGCTGTCTTTGAGCATTGGACTTTGGTTAAGCCATGAAGGACAAGGCTTTCAAAACAATCAAGGGGTCATTTACTTATCCTTTGAAGGACGAGGTCTCATCGAGCAGCTAGTGCATTCCCTGAACCATTACATGATTCAAAAACCTCTCATAGGTGCTTTGTTTGTATTGGGCGCATGGTTAACGCGTAGAGATCCTTTTTACCGAACCGTCTTTTGGCTCTACATCATCCCAGCCACAGCGTTATGGCTCATATTTGCCGCTTATCAATTAAGACTCGGCCAACATCTTCTTTCCATGGTCACGTTGCTTTGCTTGTGTCAGCTCAAACACCCGAATCGACTCAGGCATGAAAAAGTAAAGGCACTTCTTCGATGGTCGATTCGCCGCCAAACCCAACTTCGATTCATGATGATTGGCTTGTGCGTGGTGGCATGCTCAGGGGTGTATCTGAAAAAAAGCCACGAGAACCCTGGCGTTGACTATTTAAATGGACCAAGAGTGGCACTCACTCGATACTTTGAGGCGGATGCCGATAAAATATATGAAGCCATCTCGAACAACCCAAGCGCTTCACTTTGGGTACCAAGTCGATACTTATATGGGTTATTTTATGAAAAAAATGAATTGATGACCCCAGATTACTCAGTTTACCAACCATACAATGAGCAAGCCCTGGTTAGTGAGCTTAGAAAAAAACAACCCGATTTTGTTTTTACTGTGTCAAACGAAGTTATTGACGGTCAGGCCTCAGACTTATTAAGAGGCGTTATTCAAAAATGTCCGGATTCTTTTGATGTTTTTGCTGTACCGCCAAATAAATTTGATTACACCACTTATCGAGTCATTCATGAATCGCTTAATAATGATTCTTGTTTAAACGAGCTTGCTTACGAAGTTGGTTGATAAAGTTTCTTTGAAAGGGTGAAACGGCTATGATTGGTGCTATTGTCAATATGAAGTAGTGCCATGGAACTTAATAAAATAGAAGCGTTAGTCAAAGAGGCGTTTGAGCCCGATCACATTCAAGTCAGCGGTGATGGCTATCATCATGAGATTAGTTTAGTTTCTGATAAGTTTGAAGGTAAATCACAAGTCCAGCGACAGCAGATGGTGTATTCGGTGTTGATGGAACACATACAATCGGGTGAGTTGCATGCCTTGTCGATTAAAGCGGCGACTCCTCAAGAGCATCAAGATAAATAGGATATCTATGGATAAGCATTTGATTGTTGGCGGCACCTCCCTTGAAGGTGAGGTAAAAATTTCCGGCGCCAAAAATTCGGTTTTGCCCATTTTGATGGCAGGTCTTTTAGCCTCGGAACCTGTTCGTGTCTCGAATATCCCTCACTTAAACGACGTAACCACAACGATGGAGTTGTTGGGGCAGATGGGGGTGAAATTAACTGTCCTTGAGAACATGACCATTGAGGTGGATGCAAGAAAAGCCAGTAACTTTATTGCTCCTTATGATCTGGTTCGCACCATGCGTGCGTCCATCCTTGCGCTTGGCCCCTTGGTTTCAAGATTTGGTTATGGTTTGGTCTCTTTCCCAGGGGGATGTGCCATTGGACCAAGACCGGTTGATTTGCATGTCGATGGGCTTGCCAAAATGGGCGCTCAGATTGAAATTAAAGGCGGCTACATTGAAGCCAAAGCCCCTAATGGGCTTGTGGGGGCTGAAATCACTTTCAAACAAGTCTCCGTTACAGGCACAGAGAATATTCTCATGGCGGCAACCTTAGCCAAGGGTGAGACCATTTTGCATAACAGCGCTCGTGAACCTGAAGTGGTCGATTTGGCGCGCTTTTTAAATTCATTAGGCGCCAAAATTGAAGGCGCAGGCACCAGCACGATTCGTGTTCAAGGGGTTGAAAAGCTCAATGGCGGCTCATATCGCGTTTTACCCGACCGAGTGGAGACGGGAACCTATTTGGTCGCGGCGGCCATTACTGGTGGTAAAATTACGGTGCGCAATACGGATGCCAGTTTATTAGAGGCAGTCCTTGATAAGCTAAAAGAGGCAGGCGCACACATTGATTCCAAGGACGACACCATTACCTTGGACATGAAAGGGCAGCGTCCGAAGGCCGTGAATATTGAAACCGCGCCTTTCCCAGGGTTTCCAACCGACATGCAAGCGCAGTTTATGGCCTTGAACTCAGTGGCTCAAGGACAAGGCGTGGTAACGGAAAATGTTTTTGAAAATCGGTTTATGCATGTTGATGAGCTCAAGCGCATGGGAGCTGACATTGAAATCAGTGGTAAAAGCGCGATCATCAAAGGCAAACCAAGCCTTAATGGGGCCCCTGTGATGGCCACAGATTTAAGAGCTTCCGCGTCTTTAGTCATTGCTGGGCTTGTGGCAAATGGGCAAACCCTGGTGGATCGTATTTATCACATTGATCGTGGTTATGAGTGCATTGAAGAGAAGCTGGCTCAATTGGGTGCGAACATCAAACGAGTCCCTTCGGAAGAGTAAATGGTCAATCGAGCTGAACTATTAGATTTTTGCGCCCATCTTTTGGAACCATCGCAGTTTAAAGACTATTGCCCCAATGGTCTCCAAATCGAAGGGCGCACTGAGGTCAAAAAGATTTTGCTTGGGGTTACGGCGAATCAAGCCATGATAGAGCATGCCCTGAATCATGAGTTTGATACCATCTTGGTTCATCATGGTTTTTTTTGGGGAAAAAACTATGGCGAGTTGGTGGGGCTTCGATTGCAGCGAGCTCGCCCATACCTTGAGCATGATCTTAATCTCATGGCCTACCATTTACCCTTGGATGCCCACCCATCGATTGGCAACAATGCCCAGTTGGCCAAAAAGCTCGGCTTAAAGGACGTGCATTTTGAGACCTTAGATGGCCAACCCGGTCTTTTGGCCATTGGTCGTCTTGAGCCGTTACTAAGCGCTGATGATTTTGCGACACGCATTGAGCAAGAGCTCAAGCGTACCCCACTTTATGTAGGACACAGCCCGATGATTGAAACGGTTGCGGTGTGCACGGGGGCTGCCCAAACCTATCTTGAAAAAGTTTATGATCTTGGTGTGGACGCTTTTGTCACCGGAGAACATTCTTTGGCTAGCATTGAGCTTGCAAGAGAGTCAGGCATGCACTTTTTTAGTGCGGGTCATCACGCCACGGAGCGCTATGGCATCATGGCCTTGGGCGATGCGATCACCCAAGCTTTTGATGTTACCTGTGAATTTTTAGATGTAGAAAACCCAGCATGAGTCAGCCCATCATCGAACAACCCGATTTTTTTCCACCTAAGTCAGGTCATTTCTTCATTCGTGGCCATGTGGGTCGATTAGAAGTCATGACCACCAGCCCAAAAGAAGACGCGAAAGGGATTGGGATCATCTGCCACCCGCATCCTCTTCACGAAGGGAGCATGCATAATAAAGTGGTCTATACCCTTGCTAAAGTCTTTGAAAAGCATGGACTTCATACGATTAAGTTTAATTTTAGAGGGGTAGGCCAATCGCAAGGTGGGTTTGCCGATGCTCTTGGCGAAACTGAAGATTTGTATGCGATTTTTGAATGGGCCAAGCAAGTTGCTCCTGAATTACCTATTTGGTTGGGGGGCTTTTCCTTTGGCGCTTTTGTGGCCACCAATGGCGCTCATAAGATAAAGCCAGAACAGCTTATTTGTGTTGCACCGGCCATCGCCAAGTATGACTTCACTCAAGTTGAACCCTTCGATTGCCCTTGGCTGATTGTTCAGGGGACTGAGGATGAGGTCACTGATCCGACCCATATTCGTGAGTTTGTCAAAAACTACGAGGGTAAACCAACATTGTCTTACGTTGAGCTGGACGGTGCAGGTCATTTCTTTCACGGTCAGCTTATGGATTTACGAGCGTTGATTGAAGAACATTTTGTCCAGTGAACATCACCCAAGCGTATCAGCAAGCCCTTTGTGAGCAAAACCTAAGCGTTGACATTCGTCAGCAGCAAGCCGTGGCTCGTTTGCAAAAAATCCAAGATGCGCTTCATGACAAGGCGCAAAGTCCGTGGCAAAAAGTCACTCAAACGTTCGGGCTGGCCAAACCCATCCAAGGACTCTATCTCTGGGGGGGAGTAGGGATTGGCAAAACGTTTTTGATGGATCTTTTTTATCAAACGACCGACATTAAACACAAAAAGCGCATGCATTTTCATCGCTTTATGGGGTTTGTGCATGAACGCCTGGGGCAAATTAGTGGCCCAAACCCCATACAAACCCTAGCCAAGTCCTTTGCCAAAGAAGCCCAGTTGCTCTGTTTTGATGAGTTTTTTGTTCAAGACATCGCCGATGCCATGCTGCTTGGCGCTTTGATGCAAGCCTTGTTTGATTTAGGAGTCACCTTAATTGCTACCTCCAATGTCGAGCCTAAGCACTTGTACCCCAATGGACTCCAGCGAGATAAATTTTTGCCTGCCATTGATGCTCTGTATCGACATACGCAAGTGATGCACTTGACCACACAAGAAGATTATCGACTAAGAACCTTGAACCCTGCCAACCTTTATCATTTTCCCCTTAATGAAACCACGACGACGGCCTTGGCGAAAACCATGTTGGCGCTTTCTCCTTCAAATGTGGAGTATGAAGGGGAGCTATTGGTGTGCCATCGAGTTTTTCCTTTTATCCAAAAAGCCGACAGCATCATTTGGCTTAGTTATGAGCATACTTGCGTCGATGCTCGAGCGGCCAGCGACTACATTGAGATCGCCCATGAATTTCATACTGTGATATTAAGCGATGTCAAAGCCATGGGGACGGGGGATGAGGATAAGGCCAGACGTTTCATCGCGTTTGTGGATGAAATGTATGACAGAAACGTGGCCCTTATTCTAAGCGCTAACGTTCCGATGAATGCTTTGTACTCAGGAGAGCGGCTTAAGTTTGAGTTTGAGAGAACCTTATCAAGATTGCATGAAATGAGCTCAAAAGAGTATTTGTCCAAGCCGCACTTGCAGTAAGGGTACCCCCTTATTTTTCTAAATGAAAATAATTATCATTCACTATTGACTCGTTTTCAGATCGGAGGATAATGAGGCTCAGTTACTGGCTTATAGTAGTTGGAGTTCTTAGTGGACAATTTGCGTGAAAATCAAAATCTTACCGACTTACGAGTGGGACAAAAAGCTAAAATAACTGGCTTTCGCGCAGGCAGTCAATCGTACCGTCAAAAAGTGTTAGCTATGGGGCTTACTCCGGGCGTGACCTTGGAGGTCTCAAGACGAGCTCCCTTGGGTGATCCTATCGAACTCAGGCTAAGAGGGTACTCACTAAGTTTGCGCAAAAAAGAGTGCGCATGCGTCTTTGTGGAACCACTTCAATGATCGACTTCACTTGCCAAGGCCCCTCCAAGAAAGTCGTACTGGTTGGCAACCCAAACTGCGGAAAGACGACTCTGTTTAATGCCTTGACCGGCTCGCATCAACGCGTAGGCAACTGGTCCGGTGTTACGGTGGAGCAAAAAACGGGCCTTATCAAAGGCCTAAACCACCAAATGATGTTGGTTGATTTGCCCGGAACTTATGGGCTTATGCCGTCTATGGCAACCACAGGTCTTGATGAGAAAATTACCGCTGACTATTTGAAAACCGGTGAATACGATGTTGTACTGAACATCGTGGATGCGGTGAATCTTGAACGCAACCTTTATTTGACGCTTCAATTATTAGAGCGAGGGCTTCCTGTTGTGGTCGCCATTAATCGCATTGATATGCTCAACCAGCGTGGGTGTGACGTGGATTGTGTCATGCTTGCTGAGCGCCTTGGTTGCCCAGTCATTCCGATTGTAGCCTCTCAAAAGCGCGGCCTAAACAAAGTCATCAAAGCCATCGAATGCGCAGTTCCACCCTCGAAAGTCAACGTAAACTACCCATCGAGCGTGGAAGCTTTCATTGATTCTTTGAGCGTCGATAGAAGTGTGGCCCTGGGTTATCTTGAGGGTGAAGCTTGGCCCAAAGAGCATGATCGTACTTATTTAATGAATGAGATTCACGAGCAAACCGGGTTTGACGTTGATGTGGTCTTAGCACAAAGCCGATACGAATGGCTCGAACATGCCCTTGACAAGGTGATTGTTCAAGCCCCAGGCATGCTAGGCCAGCCCTCCAAAGCCGATCAGATTGATAAATTATTCCTATCTCGGTGGTTTGGCATCCCTATTTTTATGCTCGTTATGTATGCCTTATTTTTCTTTGCCATTAACGTGGGTGGGGCATTCCAAGACTTTTTTGATCAAACCTCCAACCTGTTGTTTGTTGATATGCTGGGCAACGCTTGCCAGGCCCTTGGTTTTTCTTCCTTTGTGACCAACATCATCGCCTGCGGTTTTGGCAAAGGCGTCAATACGGTGGTCACCTTTATTCCTGTGCTTGGTGCCATGTTTTTTGCCTTATCTTTTTTAGAAGATTCGGGTTACATGGCAAGAGCGGCTTTTGTGATGGATCGATTAATGCGTTGGCTAGGCCTTCCTGGTAAGTCGTTTGTTTCGTTGATCGTTGGTTTTGGGTGTAATGTGCCCGCCATCATGGGAACCCGAACCCTCGAACAAAGAAGAGACCGCATATTAACCGTGATGATAAGCCCCTTTATGACTTGCGGGGCAAGACTGGCAATCTTCACTCTTTTCGTGGCGGCTTTTTTCGAGAACAAAGGCCCTATTATTCTATTTACTCTTTATTTCTTGGGAGCTCTTGTGGCCGTAGCCACCGGAGTTCTTTTGAAGAAAACCGTGCTCAAGGGTGAGCCTGAGCCGCTGATCTTAGAATTACCCCCTTATCAGTGGCCTGGCATGTCAAACATGGTCAAGCATGCTTGGATGCGCTTGAAACGCTTCATCGTCAATGCTGGAAAACTGATCATTCCGGTGTGTGTCCTGATTGGGACACTGAATGCGACCACGGTTGACTTTAAATACGCAGGTGAATCTGACTCACCGAGTATTTTGTCGGTTGTGGGCAAAACCATCACTCCAGTTTTTACCCCCATGGGCATCGAGCAAGACAATTGGCCAGCCAGTGTAGGACTGGTGACCGGCATCATGGCAAAAGAAGTCGTTATTGGAACGCTAAATTCACTCTATGCTCAAGATGCTATGGACTCGTTTGTCGCACCCTCTGAGATGGGTGAGGCCCTAACTGAGGCGTTCATGACGATCCCTGAAAAGCTTGGTGGCTTGGCCAGTGCTCTTGTTAACCCATTTAGCTACTCAGCCCCCATCGATGAAATCGAAGACGTTCATGACACCCTCTACGGTGAATTGCAGTCCAAGTTTCATGGTGAGATAGGTGCTTTTGCTTATCTGATCTTTGTTTTACTGTATTTTCCTTGCGTATCAGCCACAGCGGCCATGGTCAAAGAAGTGGACCGAAAGTGGACCATGTTCTCTGTTCTTTGGACCACCCTGATCGCTTACTCATGTGCAGTGTTGTTCTTCCAACTTGGAACTTTTCAGAATCATCCTCTACAATCTATAAGCTGGTTGCTCATTATCATGACCGCCATTGGCGCTGTGATCGTGACGTTAGCTCAGCATAAACCACAAAAACAACTACCAACTCCAATCATGGTATCTCACCGTTAATTTCGTTGATCGTTGAGCGCTATTTTTTGAGTTGTTGTTTTAAGTAGTATATCTAGGAGAGAGAGATGAGAGATATCGGACAAACAGAATTGGACACAATCTCAGGTGGAGCCAATTTAGACTGGAAAGGGCTCCCAGTAGCCGCCGCTTCAGCCTTAGCGGGTGCAGGCATCCAGTGGTACAACGGGTATGACTGGTTATCGCCTAAAGCCCTCATGTGGGGTGCAGTCGGTGGCGTCGTCGGTGCTTTGGGCTTTTACGGCACAACCACAGCCCTCGACTATTTAACCGAAGATTGATCCTAAGGCCCGCTTGTCGGGCCCCAGCTGCGCTTACAACCATCCCTGGATAAAAAGCTTTTCCGCCTAACCCTCTAAGATTGCAAAGCCATGGCAAGAATGCTCATGGGATGTAAAACCTTTGGCGCTTTTCCTTTGCCTTTTAAGGCTCGACCTAAATGCAGGGCGCATCCGATGTTCGATGAGACAACCACATCCATGTCCTCGCTTACTTTGTCCACCAATTTTTGCGCAAGCTCATCGGCCATTTGAGGATGTTCGAGCATGTAAACCCCAGCGCTGCCACAGCACGCACTTTTATCGTTGATCAAATGAATGGTCACACCAGGGATCATGTTAAGTAATTGAATGACCTGTTGATGCGACTTCATCTGGTTTTGTAAGGTGCAAGGCGAATGCAAGCCAATCGTCAACTTCAACGGTTTGAGTTTATCTTTGGGTAAATGCTTTAAAACAAAGTCACTGGCATCGATGGTTTTATCGGATAAAAAAGTCTCATGAAAATGACGGCCACTTTCTTGTAATTGAGAGCCACAACCAGAGGCGGTTGTGATGATGGCCTCAACCGAAGCTTTCTCAAAAGAAGCTCGGTTTTCTTTGGCCAGTTGTTTGGCATCTTCTTGCTCACCCTGATGGAAGGCAATGGCTCCGCAGCAAGTCTGCTCTGGGATCACCACGTCATACCCACATGCTTGCACCACTTTGATGGTGTCTTGAGGTGTTTGCTTATCGCACCATTGGCTCAAACAACCAAGAAACAAACCTACTTTCGGGCGCGGGTGAGCGCTTGATTGAGACGCCAAAGATTTTTGGGAGGGGACTTTGGGCAACAGTTGATTCAGACGGTTCTGCCCTATTAAATGATGTAAGCCCAACAGGGTGGCCAAGCGGCGAAGCTGGGTGACTTCAAGCGCACGAAGCAGGCGACCAACCCATCGAACTCGGCGATTTGAGCGGACAATCCATGCAAAAAAACGCGCGCTTAGCTTGGGTTTTTGCCATGGCACTTCTTTATCATGCATCCAAGCGTGGGAGGTGGCGATCAGCTCAGAGTAATTGACGTGAGCCGGGCATACCCTTTCACAGTGGCAACATTGAAGACACTGATTTAAGTGTTCCACGCTCCTTTGACTAGGCTCAAGCTCTCCTTTGGCCATGGCGGCCATCAGAGCAATTCGTCCTCTGGGCGACTCGCTCTCATCTTGGCTAATCCCATAGGTGGGGCAGTGCTCTAGGCATAAGCCACATTTGACGCATTGGGACGCTAAGGATTCTATGGTTTTTTCTTGGCTGCTCATCGACAAGCTCTTGCTTTGGTTTGACTACAGTCTAAAGACATGATTTCATGTTTGCCAGTCTTGACCTAGGGTACTTCCATGTATAGCACTCACGTGTTTGTTTGCACGAATCAAAAAGAAAAAGGCCACTGTTGCGCTAACCACAACTCGGCTGATGTGCACGCTTACCTGAAAGAGCAAACAAAAAAGCTCGGACTATCTGGACCCGGTCAAACACGCATTAACTTAGCTGGCTGCCTAGGTCGTTGCAAGCTCGGCCCCGTCATGGTCGTATACCCGGAAGGCACTTGGTATAGTTACAAAACTCACAAAGATGTTGACGACATTTTGAGCGAACATATCCAAAATGGGCGCATTGTGGAGCGATTATTGTTGGAAACCCATGGAAAAGACCAGCAAAAATAAGCCATATGTTTGCCAGAGGCTGATAGCTCTTGTATAATCCGTCAACTTACATGAAATCATAATAATCTCGTCAAGGGGCATTTTGGAGATGAACACATTCTCTGCTAAATCTCACGAAGTAAAACGTGAGTGGAAAGTAATTGATGCGCAGGGTAAAACGTTGGGCCGTATGGCTACCGACATTGCTCGCATTCTGCAGGGCAAGCACAAGCCAATTTATACGCCACACGCCGATACTGGTGACTATGTCGTTGTCATCAATGCAGAAAAAGTCGTGGCTACCGGCTCCAAAGAGCAGGACAAGAAATACTACAGACACACAGGTTATCCTGGGGGAATCAAAGAGCGCACCCTATCTGAGATGCGTGATCAATTCCCTGAGCGAGTAATTGAGTTGGCTATCAAAAGAATGTTGCCAAAAGGTCCTCTAGGTCGCGACATGTACCGTAAGCTTAAAGTATACGCGGGTCCAGAGCATCCACACCAAGCTCAAGTAGCTGGCTCTGAAAAGCAAGCTCAACAAGATTCATAATCATTCGGACGAAGAAACATGGCTGAACAAAAAACATATTTGGGTACTGGTAGAAGAAAAACCTGCGTAGCAAGGGTTTTCTTGAAGCCAGGTACTGGTGAAGTGAAAATCAACGGTAAGACAGTCGAAGATTACTTCGGCGGTCGTAAAGCGGCTCACATGGTGGTTCGTCAACCACTTGCCTTGCTTGACGTTGAATCGAAGTTCGACATCAAAGTAAACGTCTTTGGTTCTGGTCCTATGGGTCAGGCTGGTGCGATTCGTCACGGTATCACTCGTGCTCTTCTTCAGTACGACGAAGAAGGATCAACCGATACCATGTTCGAAGCGTCTGATGATACAGATGGTGAAGGCGAAGGTACTCAAACTTGGAGACAAACGCTAAGAAGAGCCGGCTATGTCACTCGTGACGCCCGTGTGGTTGAGCGTAAGAAAGTCGGTCACCGTAAGGCGCGTAAAGTTGAGCAATACTCTAAACGTTAAGAGTTTATCTCAGCCCAAAAAAAACAGGCCAATGGCCTGTTTTTTTTTGCTTGCTAAAAACCTTTTATAGGCCTGCGCAAGTGCTCGTTATAGCGATTGCCGCCCAAAAAGCGAGCTCAAAATTGCTCATGCCGCCAGCGATGGATTGAAGTTCGTTTTGAGTTAATTCTCTCATGAGAGTCTCCTGATTGTGTGTTGAACGCTCACATACTAAGTCAGCCAGTATGTTTATTCAACGAAAATAAACCTCACTTCTAAGGCATTGATTTGAATCAATTATTTATTTAGTTGATAAGCTTATAATGGCTTTTGGGCTTCTATTTCGATGCGATCAACAAAATAGTGCACATACCCATTTTCATCTTCAGGCATGTATTTGGTGTAGGAGTCGAGCAAATCACGCATGAAGTCGACCCTTAAGGGCTCGGCAAGATGGGCAACATGGGGAAGCCAATTGACCAGAGAGGCGCTGAACTCTGCTCTGGAAAGATAGACCTCATGTTTTTGGTTGATTTCGATTCGGATGGGGGATAGGCCAGAGGCTTTCACCGCTTGCTCATAAACATCCGGGGTATGGAAATACCAAGGGTTTTTATAATGGGTGAAGTAAGGGCGCCAGCGATCGGAGCTAACCACATCATTGAGTGCATACCGTAACCCATGATCAAAGGGGAATTGCATCAGGACCAAACCGCCAGGTTTGAGGCTTTTTTCGATCCCGTAAAACGTAGAGCGTATGTTAGGAACAAGGTGCAGGCACGTAAAGGAAGTGGCTAGATCATACGCTGAATCATCATCCAATAATTGAATGTCTTTTTGCATAAAGCGCAGATTATGCGAGCCGTATTTACGTTCGGCAAAGCTAACCATTTCAGAAGACCAGTCTATCCCTGTCACTTGACCATGCTCAACTTGAGCACTTAAATAGGCACTAACTTTGCCATCGCCTGAGCACAAGTCAATAATCGACTCATTGCCTTTGAGTGGATATTTGGCCATAAACTGATCAATAAGCTCAACCGAGGAGGCTTTTTGCCACTTGGAATTATTGTGATAAGCATCGATGTTAATGATCAAAGAGTCTTGATCGCCAGCAAGTGAAGCTTGTGCCAATAAAAGGGCAAATAAACATAGTTTAGGTGAGAGTTTCATGGTGACTCTTTAGCCAATTTTCCACAGTATGTACAATCATTTGAGTGTTGGAGTCGACTTCGATATTAATCCAATCACCCGTCTTTTTCTTATCAAACTCGGTACGCTTTAAGGTATCTGGAATCAAGTGAACCGTAAAATACTCATCGTTCACATCCACGAGCGTTAAGCTGACCCCATCAAGGGCAATGTAGCCCTTAGGCATCAAAAACTTTCGAATCGTTTTAGGGCACTCAATGGCCATAACATGGAGATTCTCGCCAACCTCAACATGCACGATTTGAGCTTTTGTCATGACATGACCACTTAAAACGTGGCCTCCGACTTCATCCCCAAAGGATAAAGAGCGCTCAAGATGAACGGTATCACCAACCTCTAACGAATCAAGGTTTGTTTTATCAAGAGTCTCTTGAATGGCATCAAAAGCAAGAGCATCGCCATCAATCAATGTAACTGACTGGCATACACCATTGATGCTAACGCTGGCTCCCAGCTTAAGTTGTTTTGCAAAGTCTTTCGGACAGGACACCCAATACGAGAGGAGATTATCAGCTCGATGGGTTTTAGTGATAAGCCCAGTGTTTTCAACAATACCTGTAAACACGAACTTTCTCCTTTAGCCACTTGGCGAGGATTGTGTAACGCAAAATCTTGCCACACAAACTTGGCTGGATCAATGTTCATGCATTCTTTTTTAGTCGTTTGACCAAAACTTAACTAGACTTATCAAAGAATTGTCATTTGGTTTTTGCATGTTGATATCCATAGTCACGATTGGTTTTGGCTTTTTAGCCCTCTGTTTTATCGGTTTAGCCTTCAAAGCGTTGAGAGCAAAGGCTCCTATGGCGATGTCCGGGCATTTATCGTTTGCCTTGGTGTGCGTCTTTGTCAGTTTATTTTTAGGCTTAACGGTGGTGGCCTTGCAAGGCTACAAGGCGTTTACCCATGAAGCTTTTGCCGCAAAAATCACCATTGAGGACATGGGCGATGAAAATTTTAACGCCACCTTTGCAATGCCAGATGGTCAAACATACACCTACAAATTGACCGGTGATCAATTTTACGTGGATGCGCACATATTAAAGTGGCAGCCGGTTGCTAATTTCTTTGGGATCCACACAAGCTATCAGTTGGTTCGAGTCGCAGGCCGATATCAGGACATCACCGATGAGATGAACAAACCCCGCAGTGTTCATGCCCTAAGTAAAGATCGTGAACTTGATTTGTATCATCTGCGAAATAAGTTTTCCCAATTGACCTTCTTGGTCGATGCCGAATATGGCTCAGCGTCGTTCATGAACGCTAAGCCAGGTGATTATGCGCTGATGGTCTCAACCAGTGGCCTTTTGATACGCAAGCTTTCCGAGCCTTAAAGATCAAACCATAGATTCACAATAAACACCGATGCCAAAATGGCACTTAAATCGGCCAGCAAAGCCACCCAAAGCGCGTGGCGTAATTTTTTGATTTGAACCGCACCAAAATAAACCGCGATGACGTAAAAGGTGGTTTCCGTTGAACCCATCAATGTTGAAGCCAACAGACCCGCGTGAGAGTCGGGGCCAAGCATGGGATCATTAAGAATAGAGCCCAAAACGCCCAGTGAGCCGGAGCCTGATAGTGGGCGCATCAAAGCCATGGGCAACGCCTCAGCCGGCATGCCAATTTTGGACGTAATTGGGGCTATCCAACCAATCAACGCATCCATCGCACCAGACGCTTTAAACAAACCAATGGCCACTAAGATGGCGACGAGATAGGGCAGTATCTTGACCGCAACCATGACCCCTTCTTTGGCGCCTTCGACAAAGGATTCATACACCGAGACTTTTTGCATGTAACCAAAAAGAAGAATAAAAACCGTCATCGAAGGCACAACCCAAGGCGCAATCGTCTGACCGTAGCTGATGGTTAATGGAATCAAGCTAAAGAACAACGCTAAACCAATGATAGAGGGCAAGCTCAGCCAAGACTCCCCTTTGTCTTTGCTGCGTGCTTGCATCATCAAGCACAAACTGATGGCAACGAGCGTCGAAATTAAAGTGGCGAATAAGGTAGGAACAATGATCGCGGCCGCACTGGTGGATTCGGCAGCCGCCCGAAGCGCGATAACCTTCGTCGGGATCAAGGTGACACTCGACGTATTAATCGCTAAAAACATAATCATGGCATCGGTTGCCACACCAGGCTTTTGATTCAAAGTCTCCAACTCTTTCATGGCTTTGATGCCAAAGGGCGTTGCTGCATTACCAAGCCCAAGCATGTTAGCGCTGATGTTCATCACCATCGCGCCTTGGGCGGGATGATCACTGGGGACTTGCGGAAAAAGTTTTACTAAAATAGGAGAAAGCGCACGGGCAAGTAATCTTAGTAAACCAGCTTGTTCTGCAACTTTCATCAAGCCTAAGAAAAATGCCATAATCCCAATGAGGCCAATTGCTAGCTGGACGGCACTCTCAGAGCTTTCGAAAATGACTTTGGTCATGATGTCCATCGGTAAAATTTCCGATGCAGGGCCACTAAGCTGCTGCCATGCCGAACAAATAAAGGCAATCAGGACGATAAGCGGAAAAAACAAGTTCATAGATTAACTCATTAAAGGGATTTTTGTGAGACATATTACCGTATTCTTTTTGCTGTTGCTGTCCTTTTCTTGTTGTGCACAAACATCAGTTGTGCCAGGTGGGGTTGTTCGTATTCCACTTGGTTCAAACCAAGAATCAAAGCCCAAAGTTATGTTCAAAGGGAATCAAGTCTACGTTGACGCGAAGCACGATCAGTGGGTAGCGATTGTGGGGATCCCTTTGCATCAAAAGCCTGGCCCCGCAAGCGTTGAGGTAGGCCCTAAACATTCACGCATCACATTCGAGGTTCATGATAAGGAGTATCCTGCGCAATACATTACGTTGGCGGATAATTCCAAAGTGACCCCCAACAAAGAACACCTTAAGCGTATTAGTCGAGAGTCCAAGCGACTCAATGAAACCTTGACCAATTTCTTGCCTGTTTCTGAGTCTTCGTTTGTGCTGTACAAGCCAGTAAAAGGGCGAATCAGTGGATTGTTTGGTGTTCAACGATTCTACAATGGTCAAAGACGCTCACCCCATCGTGGAATTGATATTGCAGCGCCCATTGGAACGCCTATTGAAGCTTCAGCCTCGGGTGTGGTCACGCTTGTGGGTAATCACTTTTATACAGGTAACACCGTTGTGATTGATCATGGTCAAGGACTGCAAACGATCTATGCTCATCTTGATGAAGTGAGTGTGCAAGAACAGCAAAACGTTGATGCAAAAGAAGTGATTGGAACCGTAGGAAAAACGGGCAGAGCTACGGGGCCTCATTTGCATTTTGGTGTCATCTTAAATCAAGAGCGCATCGACCCAGACTTAGTGTGGTCTCAAAATTAAAAAAAAGTTTTTTCAATACTCTTTTGGTCACGAACTTTACGGTTAATAGTGAACAAAGGGTATTGATTTGTGTTAGGATTGGCACGCTATGTGCTGAGGTCAATCTTAGTGTTTGAATAATTACTTACATTATTCCCTCGGGAGTCTATTTGAATGAGTAAGGACAGTGTGAATACCGGACGACGTAAATTTTTGACGGCGGCTTCGGTTGTTATTGGTGGAGTTGGAGCGGCAGCAGCGGTAAGTCCTTTTATCGCGTCATGGATGCCAAGTGCGAGAGCGAGAGCTTTAGGTGCTCCTGTTGAGGTAGATGTGAGTGGGCTTGAGGTTGGATCTCAGGTTACCGTCGAGTGGCGTGGTAATCCCATCTGGGTAATACGTCGACCAGAATCGGCGATTTCACGTTTGGCTGGGATGGATAAGATCTTAAGAGATCCAGACTCAGTCGAAGATCAGCAGCCTGAGTATGCGAAGAATCCTTATCGCTCCATCAAAGAAGAGTTTTTGGTGCTTATTGGTTTATGCACTCACTTAGGTTGTGTTCCAAACTACCGACCTGAGTTAGGCGCCATTGAACCAAGCTGGCAAGGTGGTTTTTTCTGCCCATGTCATGGGTCCAAGTTTGATTTGGCAGGGCGTGTGTACAAAGGGGTGCCTGCTCCTTTGAATTTACCGGTTCCACCTCATCGTTACGTTGCGGACAATGTCATTCTCATCGGGGAAGATCAAAAGGTAGCTTGATATGAATAATGAATCAGGAAGAATCGCAGGCGCCGCAAACGGCTTGCTTGGTTGGGTTGATGAGCGTTTTCCAGCGTCCAAGTTTTTCAAAGAACACTTGTCCGAGTACTACGCACCAAAAAACTTTAATTTTTGGTACTACTTTGGTTCTTTAGCCTTGCTTGTGCTTGTTATGCAGTTGGTGACAGGCATTTGGTTAGCCATGCACTATAAGCCATCTGCTCAGGAAGCGTTTGCATCGGTTGAGTACATCATGCGTGACGTCCCCATGGGATGGATACTTCGCTATATGCATTCGACGGGAGCTTCCGCCTTCTTTGCTGTCATCTATCTACATATGTTCAGAGCGATGTTGTATGGCTCGTACAAAAAGCCAAGAGAATTATTGTGGCTTCTTGGTATGGCCATTTACTTGTGCCTTATGGCAGAGGCTTTCTTTGGTTATCTTCTTCCCTGGGGGCAGATGTCCTTCTGGGGCGCTAAAGTAATTACCTCTTTGTTTGAGGCCATCCCATTTATTGGTGATGGTATTGCCCTTTGGATCCGCGGTGATTATGCCATTTCCGATGCAACATTGAACCGATTCTTCGCCATGCACGTTGTGGCGGTACCTTTGGTCTTCTTATTGCTGGTGGCTTTGCATTTGACCGCGCTTCATGAGACCGGCTCAAACAACCCAGACGGCATTGATATCAAGGCCAATAAAGATGAGAACGGTAAACCTGTGGATGGGATTAATTTCCACCCATACTACACCGTCAAAGACTTGTTTGGTTTTGGTGTGTTTGCCATTGTATTCTGTTCCATTATGTTCTTTATTCCTGATGGAGGTGGTTTCTTCCTTGAGGCTCCTAACTTTGAGCCAGCTAACCCAATGAAGACGCCAGAACATATTGCGCCTGTTTGGTACATGACGCCATTTTATGCCATTTTACGTGCAGTTCCCGACAAGTTAGGTGGTGTTGTCGCCATGGGGGCGGCGATAGCCTTCTTGTTTGTGCTTCCTTGGTTGGACAGACAGCCTGTGCGCTCCATCCGCTACCGTGGCGCAGGGTACAAGTTCTTGCTCGCGATGTTTGTGGTTAGCTTCATCTCCCTAGGTTACTTAGGAATGATGGCCCCAACGCCATTGAGAACGTTCGCGGCGCAAGCATTCTCCGTGCTTTACTTTGGATTTTTCATAGCTTTGCCTTTTTACACGCGTTTTGAAAAGACGAAGCCATTGCCATCGAGGGTGAATTACTGATGAGAAAATTACTAACGATCGGCTTATTGTTCGCATCCATGGGAAGCTGGGCCGCAGGCGGCCCGGCGGTGCCACTTGAGCATGTGAATAATAATCTCAGAGATAAGGCTTCTCTTCAGCGGGGCGCTCAGATTTACATGAACAAGTGCCAAGCTTGTCATAGTCTTCAATATACCCGTTACAACCAGGTCGGAGAGTACATTGGTGCCCTGGATGAAGAAGGAAATGTGTTAGAAGACATAATTCAAGCTAACTTAAATTTTGTAACTGACAAAGTTACTGATAAGATTCACAACAGTATGCCGGCGGAGGACGGAGCCAAGTGGTTTGGGGTTAACCCTCCAGATTTGACGCTTGTGACCCGAACTCGTGGCAAACATTGGGTGTATTCTTATCTCAAGGCTTTTTATGTTGATGAATCAAGACCTTGGGGCGTGAATAACACCGTTTTTCCTGACGTTGGTATGCCTCATGTGCTATTAGACATGCAGGGCTATCAAGAACCCATTTTGAAGACCGTCATGGTTCAAGATGGTGATAAGCAGATAGAAAAACAAGAAGTTACAGGATTGAAATTAGTTAAAGCTGGTCAACTCAATGCAGAGCAGTATGACCGAGCAATGACCGATTTAGTGAACTTCCTTGAATATGTTGGTGAGCCGGCTAAGGAAAAGCGGACTCGAATGGGCGTATTCGTTATTTTATTTTTAGTAATCCTTACTTCTTTCCTATACGCGCTTAAACGCGAGTTTTGGAAGGACGTTCATTAAGCGGGGGCTTTTTTATGGCAGTTGTGGCGAATAAGCGTTCGGTCATGACCTTATATTCTGGACCAGCGGATGCTTACAGTCATCGCACACGCATTGTTCTAGCGGAAAAGGGTGTCACTTACGATACTTGCAACATTGATGAGAACAATCTTCCGGACTCATTGATGGAGATCAATCCGTACAGCACAGTTCCAACCTTGGTTGATCGTGATCTCGTTCTGTATGGATCTGAAATCATCATGGAATACCTTGATGAGCGTTTTCCGCATCCCCCATTGATGCCCGTTTATCCTGTGGCGCGAGCCAAGAGTCGTTTGTTGTTGCATCGTGTGAATCGTGATTGGTACACGCTGATGAACAAGATTTTACGACCCACGGACGAAGCTGAGCAGGACAAAGCAAGAACGGCACTAAGAGATAGCATCATCTCGGTAGCACCACTCTTTGATGATGCTCCTTATTTCTTAAGTGAAGAGTTCTCACTGGTTGATTGCGCAATTGCTCCTTTGTTCTGGCGCTTGAATCTAATGGGCATTGAAATACCCCCTCAAATTAAATCAGTTTCTGCTTATGCGAAACGTTTGTTTGAGCGTGAATCTTTCCAAGTCAGTTTAACTGACGCTGAAAGAGCGATGAACGAGTTATGACATCGAGCCGCCCCTACTTACTCAGAGCCTTTTACGAGTGGATCTTAGATAATAACTTCACCCCGTACATTGTGCTAAACGCAGATCATCCTGATGTGTGCGTGCCAACTGAGTTTGTAGAGAACGGACGCATTGTCTTAAACATCTCTCCGAATTCCATCAAAGGCTTATTGATGGCCAATGATCATGTGGAGTTCAGTGCGCGTTTCAAAGGCGTCCCTTACAACATCTATGCCCCTTGTCGTGCCGTTGAGGCGATTTACGCCAAAGAAAATGGTCGCGGTATGGTCTTCAAAGATGATGAGGAAAATGAAGATGAGACGCCTCCACCAAGTGGCGGTGGGCCAAAAGCGGTGAAAAGCTCGGACTCCAAATCGAAAGATACGAAGTCCAAAGGCGGTAAACGACCTACCTTGACTGTGGTGAAATAAAAAAACCGGCTTAGCCGGTTTTTTTATTTTATAGGTCTTGGGTTCTGCTCTTTGGTAGTTTCCTCTCCGGGAGTCTCCTCAGATAGCATTTTACAATATTCAACTTCTAACTTAGCCTTTCTAGCAGCAAAGCACCCAGAGCTTAAAATACTTTTACCGCCGAAAATAAGTTCTGGTCCACTAGCATGAACTAGAGTCTCTATTTGAAATTTAAACTGCTCTACGTCTTCACTGAACATGGCTTTAAATTTTTCCTCAACACTCAAGGGTTTAAGTTGTGAGTGGGTGAGATCTAAGCTCTGTAAGTCAAGTTCCAGGTGTAAGGGAACGGTGTCAGTAATTAGTTCTTCATCACCACCTTTTTGATTTCCATGCTCATCGACATGCGCGGATGGATAGTAACCCGTTAATTTCATCTCTAATGCTTTAAAGTCTGGATCAATGTTTCTCATGTATTTTGGCAAAGTACGATAGTCATCATAAGAGGCAAAAAGGGCTGCAATAATGACCGCATGAGTAGCCCCATATTCATCTAAGTGGCGAACGGTCTCAATGGTTGCATAAACACCCATTGGAGCATTGTTGTCGTCGGCAAGTTGTTTCCAACGAGCATATATTTCTGGTCCAGTAACGCTCATTTAATAAGACTCCTAGTATGTATTAGGGTCAACTTATCATGGTTGAATGAAACATCAGTATCTCTTATAGACAGAGCGTTGCGATCGAGAGACAAAAGCGTGGTAGGGATCCTAATGAGTGTTAATTCACATCCGCATACTCAACGATAAAACGTCGATGGAACTTACAAGCTTTGATCGTGTCAAAAGAGCACTTGAATTAAGTTCGGAGAAGACTGTGTCAACCTACAGCATTCCTAGGATTCAGGCCATGAGATCTGATGAACTGGCCCAATTAACATGGGACGACTTTAAACGATTTTCCCATACTGAGAAGAACCAACTTACCGGTCCAGCAAGAATCAGGCTCGCTCAAGCCTACAAAGACCATATGATGGAAAAAGCATCAGAGCGCAAGTCTAGGCACAATCAAGCGTTTTACGAAGATATGTTGGCACGCTTAGAGGCAACCACCATTAAAAGAGATGCGGTTCGCATCGGCGAGGGAATGACGCAGTCTGAATATCTGATACAAGTTGTAAAAGCTGTTCAGCGATTAGACTTAGACTTTTCTAAAACGGTCGAAAGCATTTGCGATGATTACATCAGATGTGCTCGTCGTGGAGTCACCAAAGCTGACTCCTCAAAGCCAACCAGCCCCATTGTCCCCTCTACTCGTAGTTCTGGTCGAAGTCGAATGGGAGGTCGAATGGCTAGGCTAATGGCACAAACATCGGATCCCCTTGAAAAAATTGAGATCTATGGACATAAATATGATCCTTTTTCGTCCATGTTTAGTTTTGGAATTGATTATGCACTTGAAATGGTCGTGTTTAACTTGGGTGAAAACTATGCCTTTGCTGAAGAAAACGATTTGGTAGAAGAGTTTTTTAATTTGCCGCGATGGCAGGGATGTCTTGATGGGGCCCTGGATTCAATTTCCTTGTGGAAGATTAAAGATGCTTTAGAGCTTTTGAACGATAGAGTTCAAGCTGAGCAAGGACTAAATGCAGAATCGATTAAAAAAGTTGCAAAAAAACAAGCGTCAGCAAGTGAGTTTGCTCCGCCAGACTTCCCTACAACTCAGAATTTAGTGTCCACCTTTTTTAATCCATACCTTGAGGCTAACATGGCTCGAATGGATGAGATTACGATGGAAGACATACTAGAATTTATCGATCAATTTCATCCTACTGTTGAAGGAAGTCAGGTTGATACTCAAGATATAGTTGCTGTTGTACAAATTTATGATGACACTATCCCTTGGCGAGATGAACTTGAAGATATGAGTTTAAGTGATGATTCATCGGTTGAAGGGATGGATGTTGATTTACATCAGGTACCAGAAATAAGCCAAGCCACATCAACAACAGAGCATCAATTATTAGACGAACAAGAGGCTAGAGTACGTGCTGAAGCTATGGCGCTAGCGCGGGCCGAGGAAGAAGCCAAAGCGCGAGCTGAGGCCGAAGCACAAGCAAGATCCCAGGCTGAAGCACAAGCGCGCGCTCTGGCTGAGGCTAAAGCACAAGCCGAGGCAGAAGCCAAAGCACGAGCGGAAGCAGAAGCGAGAGCCCAAGCAGAGGCGCGAGCCCGAGCCGAAGCAGAAGCGAGAGCCCAAGCAGAGGCGCGAGCCCGAGCCGAGGCAGAAGCCAAAGCGCGAGCCGAAGCAGAAGCCAAAGCGCGAGCCGAAGCAGAAGCGAGAGCCCAATCAGAGGCGCGAGCCCGAGCAGAAGCAGAAGCTAAAGCCCGAGCCGAAGCAGAAGCTAAAGCCCGAGCAGAAGAAGCCAAGGCCAGAGCTGAGGCCGAAGCGAAAGCGCGAGCCGAGGCCGAAGCGAAAGCGCGAGCCGAGGCAGAAGCCAAAGCGCGAGCCGAGGCAGAAGCCAAAGCACGAGCCGAAGCAGAAGCGAGAGCGCGAGCCGAGGCAGAAGAGAAAGCCCGAGCTGAGGCCGAAGAGAAAGCGCGAGCCGAAGCAGAAGAGAGAGCCCGAGCCGAAGCAGAGGCAAAAGCGCGAGCCGAGGCAGAGGCAAAAGCGCGAGCCGAGGCCGAAGCGAAAGCGCGAGCCGAGGCAGAGGCAAAAGCGCGAGCCGAGGCAGAGGCAAAAGCGCGAGCTGAGGCAGAAGCCAAGGCGCGAGCTGAAGCACAAGCCAGAGCCC
>CAYNJF010000001.1:0-77830 GCA_964397555.1 uncultured Francisellaceae bacterium | reverse complement strand
AAAGCGCGAGCTGAGGCAGAAGCCAAGGCGCGAGCTGAAGCACAAGCCAGAGCCCAAGCCGAAGCGCAAGCCCGAGCTGAGGCAGAGGCACAAGCTCGAGCAGAAGCTGAGGCTAGAGCCAAAGAGCAGTTAAATTCTGAGAAGAAAGTCGCCATTGATTACTTGAGAGCCTCATATGCGAACCTCTTAGTAGGCAGAAATAACCAAGAGCGGGTAACTCAAATCGAATCGATTCGTAATCGCCAACTTGCAAAAATTGGAAATCCAAGCTTTTTTAGACTGAATGCTCGGGTTAGAGCCAAAGAGCAACGAAAAGAGCTTGATAATAGGACAAGGCTTATTGATGAGGTATTCGATGAACTCCTTATCAAAGTGGAAAATCTCCAAAAGATCGCAGTTGGGCTTTCTCCCAAAGAGGGGCGATTAGAAGAGAATTTAGATCTCCTAGAGAGAGCCTATGTTGAGTACATGGAGCGTGCCACACAGTTAAATATTGAGGTTCCAGTCAGTGACATCCAGTCGATTCAAACTGCCTTGATGGAGTTAAGCCAGCTGCGCGAGGAAATTGAGGCATCCAGAGATAATCGTGTGCGTCCTGGGCAAGGCTAGACCAGCCACTAATCCTATTAGTCATAGGTCATAAAAAAAGGATTTAAGTCACATTATGTGAAACTTTTTCATCACCTTAAAGCTCTTTGTTAGGAGTGAACCAACGTTAGGAGTTGATATGAAATCATTATTAGCAGGAGCCAGCATGTGCGCACTGATTACCTTGTCAGGTTGTGCAAACATGAGCTCTACTGAACAACGTACCCTTTCAGGGGCAGCGATTGGTGCGGGTACCGGGGCTGCAATCGGCTCTATCTCAGGTAACGCCGGAACGGGTGCAGCGATTGGTGCTGCGGCCGGTGGTTTGGGTGGTTTCTTATACGACCGCCATCGCAAATCTGAAGGTGAGTAATCATGAATGCCAGACATGGCACGCAAATTAGGAGGGCCCTTGTGGCCCTTCTTTGCGTTTTAACAACCGCAACCCTTTACGCGGATAAGCGCTGGACTCAGACCGACGGCATTGAAGAAGCCATTGAATTGCAAAGCATGGTGCGTGATGCCCAATTTGATTTGATGCAAATGTGGATACAGTGTGAGCTGGATCACTTGTGCGTGTGTGAGAAAAAACCTGAGTTGTACAACACCACGAATAACTTTGTTCTTAAGGTCTTTATTGAAAGAGACCGAGAACAAGACAGTAAGCGTTGCAAAGTTCTCAACGAATATTACGATCAACTTTGCCGAATCCCAGCCAACATTGACGTACAACAAGCCGTCATCCCTTGCTATGACTTACTTCAAAAAGGGCAATACCTTTCTGATGAAAGTTTGTTCAACGCAGGTCAAGTATGCATCGCTGAGAAACTTCAACCGTTTTTAAATCAGGCGAATCTCTTTGCCATCAATGCGTTCATAGACTTTTTAACGACCTATCCCAATCGCTTTCCTGGTCAGCTAGGTTTTTATGAAACCCTTTTAGAGTCCAAAAAGGGCACTGAAGCCTACAACGAGTTTTCATTATGTCAATCCATTTTGGATGAGTGAGGTATGCTATGAAACGTCTTTGTTTTGTTGTCCCAACGATTGAAAAGGGGAAAACCATCATCCAAGAGCTCGATGACATTGGCGTGGATGAAGCACATGTCCACGTGCTTGGCAAAGATGTGGCTCTTTTGGAGCGAGCCAAAGTGCATCAAGCCTCAGTGTTGCAGACAACCGATCTCATTCCAGCGCTAAAGCGTGGTGGTCTTATCAGTGTTGTCTTAATGGTATGTATCTATGGACTCTTTGAGGCGACCATGCCTGCAGGCATTCACATGAGTGCTCTAGGCATCGCCGGCATTGTCGCCTTTTCCTTGTTTTTTGGTTTATGGGCATCAGCCATGATCGGGATAGGGATCCCAAACAGTTTGGTTGAGATGCATGAAAAAGACATTGAAGATGGTCGGTACTTGCTCATGGTGGATGTGCCAAAAACGCGCGTCGAGAAAGTTCAAAAGAAAATTCTCGACGCCCATCCTGATATATCAATGGCCGAGCAAGTGTTAAGCGTCTAAAGGAAGCAGTTTGTCTGGGTTGAGGATGCCCTTTGGATCAAAGACGGCTTTGATTTGTTTCATCAACTCGACCTCCACAGGGTTCATTTCCTTATGGACGTAATCGCGCTTTTCTAAACCCACCCCATGTTCCCCTGAAAGGGTGCCACCAAGTTCGACTACCATATCAAAGATTTCATTAAGGACTTTATGGGCAACGGGTCCTTGTTGCTCATCCAACAAATCGGCCAACATGTTGACATGAATATTCCCATTGCCGCCATGTCCAAAGTTGACAATAGGGATGTCATATTGCTCAGAGAGTTGCCCCATCTTCTCAAAAAAGACAGGCATTTTGCTTACAGGGATCACAATGTCTTCATTGACCTTGTGTTCGGACAAAGAGCGAAGTGCAGGCGACAGCAACTTTCTTGTGGCCCAAATGGCTGCGGTCTGTTCTGGGGTCGTCGCAATGGTGCACTCGATAAGGCCCTGATTAGAAAGAGAGGCTTTGATTTGTTCGGCGGCATCGTCAATGCTGGCCTCAGAACCATCGACCTCTAGGATAAGCATGGCTTTGGCGCGCTCGTCCACCGATTGCTTTTGATGATTGCGTATAAGAGAAAGTGATAACTCATCCATGATTTCAACCGCACAAGGGATCACAGGTTGGTTCATCACACTGACAATGGCATCGACCCCGGATTGGATGCTATCAAAAAGAGCGCATAAGGTTCTTTTGGAATGATTCAAAGGCAAAAGCTTCAAGGTGGCTTCGGTGATGATCCCTAACGTACCCTCGGAGCCAATCAACAAGCGGGTTAAATCGTAACCGACCACCCCCTTGGTGGTATGAACCCCAGCTACAATGGTTTCACCTTTGCCAGTAACGGCCTTGAGGCCCAAGACATTATCTCGGGTTGTCCCATACTTGATGGAGCGAGGTCCAGCCGCATTACAGGCTAAGTTCCCACCGATGGTGCAATAAGCAGCGCTCGATGGATCAGGCCCCCAAAAAAATCCCTCACTGGCCGCCAGCTCTTGAACGGTTGAATTCAAAACCCCAGGCTCGACCACCATGGTTCGGTTTTGCGGATCAAAATGCAAGATAGAATCCATCCGCTCTAAGGACAGGACAACCCCACCCTGGATGGGGATGGCACCGCCAGCTGTGCCCGAAGCTCGACCCCTTGCCGTCAAAGGGATCCCATGCTCGTAACAGGTTTTTACCACATGCGCGACTTGAACCGAGGTCTCACATAGGGCAACGGCATCCGGTTGGGCATGCTTGCGAGAATTATCATAACCATAAGTAAAGGTATCGGCTTTGTCTGTAAGCCATAGATTGGAAGGCAACCCTTCATGGATTGCCTTTTCAAAAGTTGATTCAATGCTCATTAGGTTGGTACGTATTCAAAAATTTTAACCACTCGTTTGACCCCTTTGGTGTGACGAGCGATGTCCACCGCAATTTCTTCTTCCTGGGGCGTGACCAAGCCAAGAAGATAGACAATGCCATCTTCAGTGATGACTTTGACGCGCGTTGGGTTTAATTCTTTGTTGATCACCATAGCGCTTTTGATTTTCGAGGTAATCCAGCTGTCGGACGAGCGAGTTAGCATGGAAGTAGGGGCTGAGACTTTGATCTCGTTGTGGACTGCGTTGACCTTGGTCACGTCCTTCACTGCGGTTTCAATCTTGTGAATGCTCTCAGGGGTGGTCACTTGACCCAACAGTAAGACATTGTTGTTGTAACTGGTGACACGAACACGCGACTTATCATCTTCTTCGACGACACGGCTGATTGCCCGTCGAGCTTTTAACTCAATCGAATGATCTTCAACGTAGGTACCAGCGGTGCGTCTATCTTGCGCCACCATGATTCCGGTTGCCGCTGTGCCCGCAACCACGGCAGCACACCCATTAAGTACCAAACACACGCCCAATACGCATCCAGCTTTAGTCCACTTTTCCATAGTTAACTTCCATATAATGCTTCATCAATAAAATCACACAAACAGTGTACCAATAAAATGTGGGTCTCTTGTATCCTTGCGGTGACTTCACCAGGAACCCTAAGCTCAACATCTTGTTCGCTCATCAATCCAGCTAAGTCGCCTCCGCTTTTGCCGGTCAGGGCAATCACCTTCATGCCGAGCTTTTGCGCATCGTTTATCGCATTATTCACACTTGCAGATTGTCCACTGGTAGAAATGGCTAACAAAACATCGCCTTCACGACCAAGACCGCGAACCTGCTTAGCAAACACATCCTCATAACTGTAATCGTTTGCAATCGAAGTCAAGGTTGACCCGTCAACCGTGAGAGTCATCGCGGCAAGAGCAGGGCGCTCGCGCTCAAAGCGATTAAGCAGCTCGGCACTGAAATGCTGAGCATCCGCAGCGGAGCCACCATTACCACACGCAAGAATTTTGTTACCGGACTGAATTGCATCCACCATAAGTTGACCGGCTTTCGCAATGGGCTCGGGTAAAACATCGAGAGCAGCAAGCTTAGTGTTGATGCTTTGGTTGAAATGCTCTTTGATACGCTCTACAAAATCCATACAATACCTCAGGATTAAAATAGACCCATTGTACTCAAATCGGACAAAAAGGTCATGATAGGTTAGGTGCTTTTCTTGTACGTAGATTTTTGTCAGTTAACTATTGAGTCACAACGCTTGATGCGCAAAAAGGAATTGGAAAAGACAATGACGCACAGAAAGACATTTTTTGAATCTCACCCAAAAACAACTTTGGCTATCTTGAATGGTCTTATCTTAGTTGTTTTGATGCTTGTCTTTAATCTTAAATGGCTCAACAGTGATGGCGCACAAGGACAAAAGATAAGCCCTAAGACGTTGGCCTTACAGGCCTATTATGGCGCCATCATTGATAATAACGTAGGTCGATTTATCAAGCTTCGTGAATTTGAGCCCAATCAAATCAAACAAGACAGACCCTCCAGAGATTATTTGGCCAACCTCGATGGGGATTACCTTGAGAGAAAGTGGTATCAGATTGCCACCGATGAGAATGGGTTTATCTTGGGGGCTAAACCTCATCATGTTGAGCCGGATTTGAAAATTGTGTTTTTGGGTGGGTCAACCACAGAGTGTTTATTTGTGGATGAAGATAAGCGATTTGTCTCAAAAGTACGAGATTCCCTTGAAGAGCAAACATCAAAAAAAATTAATACTTACAACGGTGGTGTCTCGGCGAATGAGTCGATGCATTCGACGAATATCTTTTTGAATAAAGTGCTTAAGATGAACCCTGATATTGTGGTACTCATGCACAACATCAATGATCTGGTTGTGCTTCGCTCTCAGGGAGGGTATCACTACTCAGACTCTCGAAAGAGTCACCTTCAAACCAGTCAGAATGTCTTTACTCAAGTTGAGCTACCTGCCAGCGATAAACGTCTAAGTGATGAGCAAATCAAACGCGCGTTTGCCTCAAACCTATCGATGTTTGTCAGCATAGCCAAACATCAAGGCATTACCCCAGTGCTGATGACTCAAGCCAATCGAGTGGACGATGATGCGCTGTATCACCAATTGAATGAGGTGATATTAGAGGTGGGATCTCAAGCTGAGATTACGGTCGTTGATCTTGCCAACCAGATACCAGCCAATCCCGAGTTCATTTATGATCATTACCATTACACGGGTGCGGGCTCACTGTTGGCAGCACAGCACATCAGTGAAGCTCTTTTAGAGCTGATTTCAGAAGATACGCTGGGATAATGATCACTTAGTCTATTGTCTGGTAACCGGATAAGCGATTAACCTATGCATTCTGTCGTATTCATTTGATATGAGAACGAACTTGTCCTATTCGTTATAGAAGTTATTCCCATTTTCTAAAACGATGTTGCAAGGAAGCAATTAAGGTATGAGGTTTGTCATGTTGCACTTGAACATAGTCATTTTTGCATTTGCTATTTTGGCTTTACTAATTCCATGTTTGAGTTTTGCTGCAAAGCAATCATCAAACGATGAGAACACCATGAAATTTGTGCAGCACCAGATTTTTCAAAACCTGTATGCCAGACCTTCGGTGGAGGCGCCACGCACGAGAGGCAACTCCAAAGTGAAAACCTACTTAAACCGCCTTAAGCAATCGACACGTTTGAATGTGGTGGATGGGTTAAGCGTTTCGCTGTCTAGAGTAAAGTCAGGGCCCATGGACTCTAAAATTACTCAGATGGTCAAGGTTGCGCCTGGGCTGCAGACGCATGAAGGGATTCATGGAGATGCTTCAAAAGGGTATGGGGTGAAATTCTCGTTCAAGTATTAATGTGGATCAGTTTCGACCAAAATAATGCTGATGATAATTTTCCGCCATATAGAAACTCTCTAGAGGTTTAATTTCAGTCACAATCTTTTGATATTTGCCGCACGCTTGCATCACTTTGATGGACTGGTCAATGATCTCTTTTTGACCAGACTCGGTGTAATAAATGCAAGAGCGGTATTGAGTGCCAACGTCAGGGCCTTGCCGGTTGAGGCTGGATGGATCATGACAACTCCAAAAAACGTCCAAGACCTCATCTAAACTCACAACTTCATTGTCAAAAATAACTTGGACGACTTCGGCATGGTTAGTAGCACCGGAGCAAACTTGTGAGTAAGTTGGATTTTCAGAATGACCGCCACTGTAGCCAACGAAGGTGTCTTTCACCCCTTCAATTTGGCTAAACGTTCTTTGCACTCCCCAGAAACACCCGGCTCCTAACACAATCTCTTCTTGTGCCATTACGCATTCCTTATTTGATTACCGACGTTTGAATGGATTTTTAAATTGTACCTTTGGCTTTCGAGCAGGTTCTCTACCTGGTTGATTAGGGTCCTCATCCACGTCGTATTTCGATTTCTTTTGAATGGCCAAGATATCATCGATCTTCTTCTTATTTAATACCGCTTTCGGTTCGTGATTGCCTTCGACTGGGTGAGACGAGTCGTTAGATGCTGTGCCTAACTTACTGATTTGCAATGCTTTTGCACGTTTGGGTGCCTGTCGATGTGCCACAACAAAACAACCCCCATGCCAAATTACCCCTTTCATGTTAACACGAGTTGAGCAACTTACAAACATGAAAGGGTGTGCATGCATCATTGAATGAGTTTTGGAACACCAGACTCAAATTTTGCCCAGACAAGCTTACGCTCAACGCGATTGTCCGCTGTCACATAAATGTAACCGGTGGCGCCTTGCATGCTTGCTTTGGGGTTGGCCGAAAGCGAAGTAAGCTCACCGGTCAATTCAAAAGCATCAATGCCCATGGCAAATAAACGAGAGTACATGTTGGCGGTTTCTGGCCAATGGGTTTCAATGGACTCTTTGGCAAGGCGGCTTTTAGCACTGGCATCCAAAAGCCAGGGCATGTCGCAGAACTTGACGCCATTCATGTCCTTGTCTTTCGAGGGCGTAGGGCTTCCTGCATACACGCTGGATGTTGAATACACCGGTAAGTCATGTGCAAAATAAAAGTTCAGTAATGGCTTGAGCTGTCGTGCTTGCTCGGGAGGGGCGGCCATCATGATGACATCTACGTCTTGGCGGCGCCGAGGTTGAATGTCGACTTTTTCACGAATCGAATACTTATACATTTGAGAGCGCTCTTGAGAAGAGTCCACATTCAAAAGACGACGGGTGGCTTTGGCCTGATCTTCGTTTCCCGATATCTTCACAGCGTTAACCAAATGCCCGCCCATCGATTGCCATTGTTGAGAAAAAGCGCCCACGACACGTTTACCCCAAGTATTCTTAGGAACGATGATGGCTGCGTTTCGGTACCCATCACGATACGCTTTGATGGCAATCTGCTTGGCTTCAGATTCAGGGGCCAACGAGTATTGATAAAAATCTCTAGGGGTTTGCTGAATCGATTGGTTTTCATTTAACGCCAGAATTGGGGTTTTGACCTGATAAGAGCGAAGTCTTGATATTTCAAGCACGTTTTCTTTCATCAGTGGGCCCACCACAAAATCCGCGCCTTCGTGAATGGCTTTGGTGTATAAATCAGTCAGCTCAGCCGTGCTGGTATCATAGATTTTTACGTTGGGTTTGTTGGCGGATTGCTCTGCGTAATAACGCGTTAAAAAGCCATCGCGAATGGCTTCGGCCGCTTGCTTGTGAGTGCCGGACAACGGTAAGAACAACGCGATCTGTTTTGGGTAGTCTTTGGTTGATTGATAAGTGGTTTGACGATAGCTTTGACGTTTCGAATGCGAGCGTAAATTGTTGGTGTAAGCTTTGCCTGGGTGATTGGGATACGTCTGCTCCCAAGCATACAAACTTTTGTCCAATTGGCTAAGCTTTTGAGTGCGCAACAGATAAGCAAGTTCAACCCACCCTGAAAATTGCGAGGTTGGATTTTGATCTAAAAAGGTGCGAAGTTCTTGGTCGCTCGCATCGCTTAAATGGCGCCACACTCGATCCTGATACCCTCGATTCTTTTGCGAGGGCATGACAGCTAACGTCGAATAAAGCTCAGCAGCCTCAAGAATTTGATTACGGTTGTCGTATAAATTTGCCTGATAGCTCAGGATGGACGCTTTAAGGCTGGCAGGGACTTGTTCAAGACCTTGAATCGAACGAAGGGTGGTCAAAGCCGCTTGACTGTCATTGGAGCGTTGTTGAATTTTGGCTAGAGCAAATGCCCTCAGCGCCGTCAGTCTTGGTGATAGCGTATCTTGAGGGACTTGATTGAGCCAGTGGTTGGCTGCGTTCAAATCATTGGCTTGAGCAAACATGTCCGCTGCGAGAATATGATACTCGTGCGATTGTGGCGGTGTCGCTTGTTGCGCCAACTCGATGTAATGCTCAGCCGAGATCACCTTATCGCTTTGAGTCAATCGATTTGGGGCATTGGAGGTCCCTGTGACAGGAGCGGAGGATTGTTGAGGGGGAGCGGCGCACCCGCCTAAGACTAAGCTAGTTACTGTTAAAAATGTACATAATCTGCTAAGGTTCTGTCCCATAATCCATCCACTTATATGTAGAATCAATGACGTCTAATGGCAAACTTTACGTGGTTGCGACCCCAATTGGCAACCTGAATGACCTCTCAAACCGTGCCAAGGCTACCTTAGGTCAAGTCCATTGGATCGCTGCCGAAGACACCCGTTGCACTTATCAGCTTCTTGAGTCAGTAGGACTCAAAAATACATGTCATTCACTGCATCATTTCAATGAGTCTAAGCAACTCCCTAAGCTTATAAGTCTATTACAAAACGGAGAGAATGGCGCGCTTGTCAGCGATGCGGGTACGCCCATGATCAGTGATCCAGGCTTTAAGTTAGTCCAGGCCTGTCATGAGGCCCAAATAGACGTCATTCCGGTCCCAGGCCCTTGTGCTGCCGTTGCCGCGGTGAGTGCGCTGGCCGTTCAAGAGGGCGGATTTTTGTTTGAGGGATTTTTACCAGCGAAGTCCTCCCAACGTGTAAAACGATTAAATGAGTTAAGAAACTCACAACATCAGATTATTTTTTACGAAGCTCCCCATCGGATTGGGGCCTGCATCGATGATCTTTGTGAGGTCTTTGGAGGCCAGCGAAAAGCGGGCATCGCCCGAGAAATCACCAAAAAGTTTGAATCTTATTATGTTGGTTCATTAGATGAATTAAAAAAAGCCATCGAGGACGAAACCGTTGTGATCAAAGGTGAGTTTGTCGTTGTGGTGGAAGGCGCTCAAGAAGAAGAAAAAGCTTGGCAAGGGAGCGAGGAAAAATTAGCCAAAGTCCTCTTAGCACACCTCCCACCCAACAAAGTTGCCAAGGTGTTGACTGAGATGACCCAACTTGATCGTAAGACGAGCTATGAACTTGCCCTAAAAATGAAAAATGACTGAAAATTACAGTTGTTTTGCTCATGTTCGGGTGTCAGTATAAAACCTTCAGTACTTGTCGTTAAATGATGCGTTGCGGGCAATTAGCCTTAGTCAATGATTTGCATTTGTTGGTGCCTTTAGGCATAAAGAATGCACTTTGCGAGTTCTTGGCTTAAAAGGGGGTTGTTTATGGCTGCTTGGTTTTTTATTCATGACAAACTTTTAAGGGTCAAGACTCACATCACAACCTTCATCAAGCCCAAACATTCTTACGGATGCCTCAAGCTTTTGGCATTGAATGCAGTTCTCATATGAGCCTATTTTAAGGAGTAGGTGGATTGAAAGAGTTTGTTAACTTGGTTTCAAAAATCAAATTTGGGCTTGATAAAAGCTCGCTTTTTGTTCATTCTCTTTATCCAAAATGAATATGATTAAACCGATATCAAAATTTGTGCCCTGGTGGATGGTATTTCTAGGGGCCGCGTTCTATTGCTACGAGTACCTACTTCGCCTCATCCCAAGTGTGATGGTGCCGGAACTCATGCATACCTTCGACATCCAAGCTGCCAAGATTGGGCTACTTTCGAGTGCCTACTACATTGGCTACGTCATGTCGTCTGGCATTGTGGGTCCAATTTTGGATAGGTACCTACCTCGCAAAGTGATTCTTACCGCCACACTGTTTTGTGTGATTGGTTGTTATTTATTTGCAATGGCACCTAACTTTCTAACCGCAAGCATGGCCAGGTTTATTATCGGCTTTGCCTCGGCTTTTGGGTTCATAGGCGTACTCAAAATTGGTGCCATGTGGTTGCCCAAAGAGCGTTTTGGTGCTGTGGCTGGGATGGCTTCTTTTCTTGGCATGATGACGGCCATGAGTGGTCAAAATGGCTTGTGTGCGATGATGGACAGCATGCCTTGGCAAGACTTATCCTCCAAAGCAGGCTTGGTGGGGTTGGTTTTATTAATTGCGATTGTGTTGTTCTTAAAAGATCGTCCAGAACATCAAAGCAACATCACGCATGAGCAACCTCAAAAATGGTCTTCTTTTTTAAAGTCTAAGTTCTTTTGGATCAATGGCATCATTGGATGCACTACCTACTTACCCTTGATTGCCTTTGCTGATTTATGGGGGGTATCGTTTGTTGAGCATACGTTCTCAATCTCTCGAACCGATGCCGCTTTCTACAACTCCATGGTGTATCTAGGCTGGGCCTTTGGCGCGCCGTTTTTCGGCATGATGTACGACGCCACACAAAAGTGGGGGCCGGTGCTCATCTCCGGTACAATCGCCGCGTTAGCCAGCATCGTTTGGGTGGTGTATTTCCCGCCTCATGCCTCGATGATTGGCGTCTTGCTATTCTTGTTTGGCTTTTTTGGCAGCTCGCACGTGTTAGTCTTTATCTCTTGCCGTTATTTGATGCCAGGCAAAGATGGTACCGCGCTGGCGCTGACCAATTTCTTTATCATGATCGGCGGCATGACATTCCAGCCGTTCATTGGCTTTGCTCTAGACACCTTGTCTCGTTATGCCAACTTAAGCGAAAGTGCTCAGTATGGTTTTGCCTTAAGCGTTATTCCCATCGGCTTTTTCGCCACGTTGTTGTTGATTGTGCCTTTACATCGTGAAATCAAGCGACTTCAAAATAAGCCCGAGGACATGCCAAGGCCTCAACGAAGAATCCCCATCAAACTGAATGCCTAAATGACGTTCAAGTCAGTCGAGTAGTGTAAACCCGGCTGGCTTGAAACTTAACTTAAGGGTGTGTATCTTACCCCTGGGAGTTGGCTGGACAATCGCTGCACCTTGTGCGGAGGAAAGTCCGGGCTCCATAGGGCGAAGTGCCAGGTAACCCCTGGGAAGCGTGAGCTTACGGAAAGTGCCACAGAAAATATACCGCCAGCTTGCTGGTAAGGGTGAAAAGGTGCGGTAAGAGCGCACCGCGTGGGTGGCAACATTCCACGGCATGGTAAACCCCACTTGGAGCAAAACCAAATAGGAACCCTTTGGCGTGGTCCCGCGTTGGGTTCGGGTAGGTTGCTTGAGCGATTCGGTGACGAATCGCCTAGATGAATGGTTGTCCATGACAGAACCCGGCTTACAGGCCAACTCCTTCTTATCTTATTTACGGACCCGTCCTCACTCATTATATAGTTAAGCAACTAATACTTCTGAGATTCCTGGTCACTCACTTTGTTATGGTGCAAAATAAGGCGTTGCCGTCGCACTTATTCATAAAGTTAACTTACACTTGTGCTTTGCAGTAAGTTCCTGTGTTTAAAGGGAAGATGTAACTTAGTTCGTAAACTTTCCTTGACAAGTGGGAGAGGCGTTACCTATAGTGATTGTAGGTGGTACGAAGTGGATAAAAGTGGATCAAAGGGGTTTGAGTTGTTTCGAGGTGTGAATGAGCTCAGTCTGGATGTAAAAGGACGCATGGCGATGCCAAGTCGCTATCGCGAGCTCATAGCTGACGATTCTCAAGGCCAAATGATCATGACGATTGACACCGAGGAGAGATGCTTGTTGATTTATCCCATTGAAGAGTGGGAGAAGATTGAGAAGCAAGTGGAAGCGTTACCTAGCTTCAACAAAGCGGCCCGTCGGGTCCAACGATTGTTGATAGGGCATGCGACCGAGATCACATTGGATGGCAACGGGCGGTTTTTGGTGCCACCACCTTTGAGAGATTATGCGCAACTGGAGAAAAAAGTGGTGCTTATCGGTCAAGGGAAGAAGTTCGAACTTTGGGGTGAGACTCAATGGTCGGCCAGTCGAGAACAATGGTTGCAGGAGGAGGCTTCGAGCGAGGATGAGTTACCACCCTCACTCCAGTCTATATCGTTATGATGGTAGTAGAGCAGCACGTACCGGTATTACAACAAGACGCGATTCGATATTTAATCCATGATCCTCATGGCATTTACATTGATGCGACCTTTGGTCGCGGCGGTCATACCCGAGATATTTTAGATAGACTTTCATCTGAGGGTCGGTTGGTGATCATCGATAAAGATCCCAGCGCGATCCAAGTCGCTCGTTCGCTGTATGGCGACGACGAGCGAGTCCTAATTCACCAAGGTTGTTTCAGTGAATTGGAATCCCTTTGCAGACAGTTGGGGTGTTATGGTTCTGTAGACGGGATATTATTTGACCTTGGTGTTTCTTCTCCACAGCTGGATACGCCAGAGCGCGGGTTCAGCTTCCGTCACAACGGTCCACTAGACATGCGCATGGATCCCACCAAAGGGACGCCGGCCAGTGAGTGGATCAATCAAGCAAAACCCTCTGAAATTACTCAAGTTTTGCAACGATATGGCGAAGAGAAATACTCCAAGTTCATTGCATCACGCATCATGGATCAGCGCGAAAAAGCGCCGATTACGACCACGACGCAACTGGCTGACATCATCAGTGCAGCCATTCCAAAGAAGGTGCAAAAAACCAAAAAGATACATCCAGCGACCAAAAGCTTTCAAGCGATACGCATTCATGTGAATCAAGAAATGCAAGCGTTAGAAACGGCGATGCAAGGATCTTTACAAGTCCTCGCACCCAAAGGTCGTTTGTGTGTCATCAGTTTCCATTCCCTCGAAGATCGCATTGTGAAGCGATTCATGAGAACTCACGCCAACACCAAATTACCGACTAAACTACCGGTGATGGAGTGTGATGATACCCGTGAGTTGGAAATCATTGCCCGAAAGGTCAAACCCTCTGAACAAGAGTGTCAGTCCAACCCAAGGGCACGAAGTGCGATTTTGAGGATTGCTCAAAAAATAGGATAAGCATTCATGGCAAGGAAGTCACCGAAGAAGTCGACCCACAAACCTGTGCACTGGTTCACGCTCAGCCTCATTGTTTCACTGCTGGGTTTGAACGTGTGCGCCGCCTTTGGTGTGATTTACACCAAACACTTATCAAGACAATACTTTTCAGAACTGCAAGCGTTGCAAAATCAGCAAGATCAATTGCACGTTGAATGGTCTCAACTGCTTTTGGAGCAAGGGACATGGTCTACGGATGTACGAGTCGAGCGGGTGGCCAAAGAGCATTTGCACATGGTCATGCCCGATCCCTCTGAGGTTAAGGTATTTCGATGAACAAACGGACCGGCACTGCGAAAGGACGTCACTTTTTAATTTGGGGACTGTTGGGTATCGCATTTGTTGGTCTGAGTTCACGCTTAGCCGAACTTCATACGTTTCAAGACGACTTTTTACAATTGCAAGGCGATAAACGTTCCATTCGAACGATGCCTATCGCCACTTACCGGGGCATGATATTAGATCGCCATGGCGAAGCTTTGGCGGTATCAACGCCGGTCCAATCCGCCTTTGTAAACCCCAAAAAAGCCGACTTTAGCCAGCGCCAATGGCGTGACGTGGCTAAACTTTTGTACGATGGGGACTCCAGCAAAATTGAGCGCATCCAGGCGAACCCAAATCGCAGTTTTGTGTATTTGGCTCGTCAATTACCGCCTAAAGTGGCGTCCAAAATCGAAAAGCTCAATCTTGAAGGAGTGCACCTGCAAACCGAATATCGTCGATATTACCCAACCGCCGAAGTATCGGCTCAACTTCTAGGGCGGGTGAACATCGATCACGAGGGGCGCGAGGGACTCGAGCTTGCTTTTGAGCACCATCTATCAGGCTTGCAAGGCAAACAAACCATTTTACGGAACCGGTTGGGGCAAACGATTGATCAGCTCAATGAACGCCAAGCCAGACCAGGGAAAGACTTGGTCGCGAGCATCGATTCGAGATTGCAATACATCGCTTATCGAGAGCTGGTAAACGCCGTTCAAAAACACCAGGCCAAATCAGGGACCGTGGTGGTACTCGACGCTGAAACCTCTGAAGTGCTTGCCATGGCCAATGCGCCCACTTACAACCCAAACACGCGATTAACCAAAGTGGATGGCCGACTTCGTAATCGGGCTGTGACCGATCAATTTGAACCAGGCTCGGTCTTAAAACCGTTCTCAATGATGCACGTGCTTGCCTCCGGTCAGTATTACCCTCATACCATGGTCGATACGAGCCCAGGCTGGACCAAAGTTGGGCATGATGTGGTCAAAGACATCCGTAATTACGGTCAAATCGAATTGAGCACCATCATTCAAAAATCCTCCAACGTGGGGATCACAAAACTTTTGTTGTCTTTGCCCCCACAACCGATGGTGTCGTTGTTGCATGACGTAGGGTTTGGGCAAAGCACGTTCAGTGGCTTTCCAGGGGAGGCTTCAGGTCGGATTCAAGCCAGCGCAACCTCCAACCCATTCGCCCTGGCCACGCTCGGGTTTGGGTATGGGATATCGGCCACCCCCTTGCAAATTGCCAATGCTTATTCTGTGATAGCCTCCGGTGGGATCAAACGAAAACCAACCTTTGTCAAAAGTGACGTGGATGAGGGCTTTCGTGTGGTTTCTAAAGACATCACACAAGCCATCACCTCCATGCTGGTTGCGACCACCGATGCCACAGGGACCGCCAAATCGGCAAGAGTTCCAGGCTATGTTGTGGCTGGAAAAACTGGTACAGTTAGGAAAGTTGGACCATATGGGTACGAGAAGGACAAACACCTGGCTTTGTTTGCAGGTTTTGCGCCCGCGTATGACCCTAAAGTCGTGATTGTGGTGGTGGTGGATGAGCCTTCGGCTGGCCAGTATTATGGCGGACAGGTGGCCGCTCCCGTATTTTCAAAAGTCATGAGTTCTGCGCTTCGCTTGATGGATGTGGCGCCCTATGGTACCCACGATCCAGAATTTTTATTGGTGAAGAAGTGATGTCTCATGAATTCAAAAGACCTTCTAGAGGGTCTCACGACCCATGCTATTCCCTCGTTTGAGGTGAACAATCTTTGCAATCATAGTCAGCGCATCAAAGCGGGTGATGTGTTTTTAGCTTATCCTGGCCATCAAAGCGATGGGCGGACCTATTTGGCTTCACTCAAAGGCAAACCATTCGAAGGCCTTATTTGCGAAGCCAAAGGCTTTGAGGCATTCAATCAAGATCTTCCTGACGTCCCTATCGCGTTGGTCGATGACTTGCAAGCCAAACTATCAAGCATCGCTCAGCGCTTTTTTGAGACGCCTTCACAAGACATCGATGTCATTGGGATCACCGGCACCAATGGGAAGACCACGGTATGCCATTTAATCCAGTCGGCACTTGAAAAGTCAGGCCAAATTTGTGGTCGCATTGGCACGCTTGGGGTGGCCTGCAAAGACATCGCTCTCGATTTAGGGTTAACCACCCCAGACGCCATTGATTGTCAGCGCCTGCTTCGTATGATGGTATTGCAAAAAGCTCAAACGGTGGCCATGGAGGTTTCCTCCCACGCGTTAGATCAGCACCGCGTTCAAGGCATTGCTTTCGATACCGCGGTTTACACGAATTTAAGTCAAGATCATTTAGACTATCATGCCTCCATGGATGCCTACGCTCAAGCCAAAGCGAAATTGTTCGCTCAATCTGCGCTCAAGCAAGCCATCATCAATGCCGATGATCCGCATGCGATCACCATGATGGCTCAGCTTAGTCAGGACGTTGATGTTTTTTTGTATTCAAGGTCGAACCAATTACCAGACTCACTTGCGTATGCGGGTTATCCCATCGTTTGTCAGGATGTGGAATTTAATGCCAGTGGCATACGCGCGAAAGTCAGCACACCCTGGGGGACGGTCAACGTAAGCTCACGATTGATTGGTGAGTTTAATTTGTCTAATTTACTGGCCGTCATTGGGGTCCTGGGCTCAAAAGGGGTGGGGGTCAAACAAATGGAACCGATCATCCGTCAACTCCAGCCCGTTCAAGGTCGTATGCAGCACTTTGTTCAAACGGCCATGCCGCAAGTGATTGTAGATTACGCGCACACCCCAGACGCTCTAGAAAAAGCCCTCAAAGCGGCCAAAAACACCTGCCAAAGAAAACTGTGGTGCGTGTTTGGTTGCGGCGGTGATCGGGATAAGCAAAAACGTTCATTGATGGGGCAGGTGGCCGCCAAATGGGCCGATCAGGTCATCGTCACAAACGACAATCCGCGAACCGAAGATGAACAAAGCATCGTCGAGGATATCTTACAAGGCATTGAAGACAGTGAGCGCGACAAAGTCCATGTCGAGTTAGATCGTAAAAAAGCGATCACCCGTGGCATAGAAAAAGCGCTTAGCTTTGATGTGGTCTTAATCGCCGGCAAAGGCCACGAGTCCTACCAAATCTTGGGCAAACAAAAAGTGCCCTTCAGTGACATCCAAGTCGTCAAAAAATTATTAGGATAAAACCATGAAACTCAGTGACATCGAGAATCTTTTGGGGGCGACGCACGTTGGGCCAGATGCCGCCTTTGACTCTATGAGTATTGATACACGCACGCTTAAGCCTGGCAGTCTTTTTGTGGCCATCCAAGGCGAACGCGTAGATGGTCATGATTACATTAAGACAGCCTTTGAAAACGGGGCAAGCGCCGTTTTAGCACAACGTCCTTACTCCTTGGAACAGACAGGGTTATTGGTCGATGACACCGTTCAGGCCTTGGGGCAAATTGCGGCCTATCATCGGGCACAATTCAATACCCCCATGATCGGAGTCACAGGCAGTTGTGGAAAGACGACCGTCAAAACGATGATTGGCGAAATTCTCAAACAGGTCGGCAACCCCCTCATCACCTCAGGCAACTATAACAATCAAATAGGCGTACCACTGACGCTCATGAATTTAAACCAAGCTCATGATTATGCCGTCATTGAAATGGGCGCAAGTGGGCAAGGTGATATTGATTATGTGGCCTCCATCGCCCAACCCGACATCAGCGTGATCACGAATGTCCATCCAGCCCACTTAGAAGGGTTTGGCTCGGTGGATGGCATCGCTCAAGCCAAAGCTGAAATCTATCAACGCTTGGCCCTGACCGGCACGGCCTGCGTCAACAAAGACTCACCTTACTTTGAGGCTTGGTTATCAATCATTGGCGAAAAAAAGACGCTGAGCTTTGGGCTGGACAAACAGGCAGACATTCAGGCCACCCAAATTAAGTATGAACCCAAACAAACAAGTTTTACTCTGATCACTCCGAAAGGGAGTCAAGAGGTGGTGCTTCGAGTGAGCGGTGAGCATCAAGTGATGAATGCGTTGGCCAGCGCGGCTTGTTGCTACGCATTAGGTTTGGGGCTAGAGCAGGTCGCCAAAGGTCTGAGTGAGTTTGGTGGTGTCGAGGGGCGTTTAAAGCGGGTAAGCTTAGAGAATGGTCTTGAATTGATCGATGACACTTATAATTCTAATCCAGGTTCGATAGAATCGGCACTCAAACTATTAGTTCATTTTCCGAATCAGAAAATTTTTGTCATGGGTGAGATGGCTGAACTTGGTGAAGACTCACAACGATTGCACGGCGAGATTGGTTTGCTTGCAAAAGAGTTAGGGATTCATCGCTTGCTTGGTGTTGGTGGGTTAACTAAGAACACCGTGGATTCGTTTGGTCATGGTGCCACTTGGTTCCCAGACAAAGACAGTTTATTAGCTGAGTTAAAGCAAATTGATCGCGATGCGTCTATTCTGATAAAGGGTTCGCGTTCCGCGCAGATGGAGACCGTGGTTCAGGGGATGTTAAACAAAGAGGAAGCATAACATGTTGGTTGCCTTGGCAGATTATCTGTCCCAGTACCACCACTCATTTCACGTTTTTCACTACATCACGCTAAGAGCCATTTTTGCCTCTTTGACGGCTTTGGCGTTTTCCTTGTGTTTTGGCCCCAGTCTCATCACATGGTTGTCCCATCATCAGATGGGGCAAATGGTGCGCGATGACGGGCCTCAATCTCATTTAAAAAAGCAGGGCACTCCCACCATGGGGGGCGTTTTGATTTTATGCTCTGTGCTGGTCTCCGTCTTACTTTGGGCCGACTTATCCAATCACTTGGTTTGGGTGGTTCTGATGGTGACAGCGGGTTTCGGTGCCATTGGTTGGTACGATGATTATCAAAAAATTATCAAGAAAAACTCCAAGGGGCTTTCGGCACGAGGCAAGCTTCTCGCGCAATCGGTGATTGCGCTCATGGCAATGTCTTGGCTGTATTTAAGTGCCTCAACCCCTGAGCAAACTGGTTTGATTGTCCCGTTTTTCAAAGACATTTTAATTCCACTTGGCGCTTTTTATGTGGTCTTGGGGTATTTTGTCATTGTGGGTTCGTCCAATGCGGTTAATTTGACGGACGGTTTGGATGGGTTGGCGATTTTACCGGCCGTGATGGTGGCGGGGGCGTTGGCGGTCTTTGCCTATGCATCAGGTCACATGGCGTTTTCTGAGTATTTGGCGGTGCCTTATGTGCAAGGGGCGGGAGAAGTCGTCATCATTTGCGCCTCGATCGTCGGTGCTGGACTCGGTTTTTTGTGGTTCAACGCCTATCCAGCCCAAGTGTTCATGGGCGATGTGGGTTCATTGGCGCTAGGGGCGGCTCTTGGGATCATCGCCGTGGTGGTACGCCAAGAGATTGTTTTTTTCTTAATGAGCGGGGTCTTCGTCTTGGAGACGGTTTCGGTGATGTTGCAAGTGGCCTCGTTCAAGTTGACTGGGAAGCGAGTGTTCAAAATGGCACCGATTCATCATCACTTCGAGCTCAAAGGGTGGGCCGAACCTAAGGTGATTGTGCGGTTTTGGATCATGACCTTTATCCTGGTTCTTATGGGATTAGCAACATTAAAACTTAGGTGATGACATGTCTTATGTGGTATTGGGTCTCGGGCGTACCGGGCTTTCTTCCATTCGTTACTTGTTGGCTCAAGGGGCCACGGTCAAAGTTGCTGATAACCGAGAAAAGCCACCCAATTTAAAAATTTTTCAAGAAAAGTACCCACAGGTCGAATGTCATCTGGGTGAGTTTCCTTTGAGTATTTTAGAGGGGGCAAAAGCGGTGTTGGTCTCACCTGGGCTGGCTAGGACCGATCCCATTTTTGAGGCCATTGAAAAAGCCAAGGTTCCCGTCTGGGGTGACATTGAGCTGTTCGCTCAAAACAACGATTTACCTGTGGTTGGGATCACAGGGTCCAATGGGAAAAGCACCGTCACGACGTTGGTTGGCGAAATGGCCAAAAAGGCGGGTGTCAAATCCTACGTAGGCGGCAACATCGGTGTTCCAGCCTTAGATTTGCTCACGGTCTCAAAGCCGCAAGCTTTTGTCTTAGAACTTTCTAGCTTTCAACTTGAGCTTACCCATTCACTTCGTCCCAAAGTGGCCGCTATTTTGAACTTAAGTGCCGATCACTTAGATCGTCATGGCTCAATGGAAGCCTACATTGAGGCCAAACATCGGATCTACCACGGGGCGAGTGTCGGCGTTTACAACCGCCAAGATCCAAACACAAAGCCTAAGCAAGCCTTAGAGCAAACCATGACGTTCGGCTTGGATGAGCCCCAAGAGGGTGAGTTTGGCCTCAGAGAAGTCCAAGGGGAAAGACTGCTTTGTTATGGTTCACAAGTTTTAATGGGCGAGACACAGATGTCGCTTTTTGGTGAGCACAATGTCTTGAATGCCCTGTCCGCATTGGCCATAGGGCATGCGATGGGGTTGGCGTTTGAGCCGATGATTGAAACCTTAAAAACATTTACCGATCTGAAGCATCGATGTCAGTTGGTTAAAAACATGAATGGCGTGCTTTGGATCAATGACTCTAAGGGCACCAACGTCGGGGCCACTGTGGCAGCCCTAAAATCAGTCTCACAACGCATCGAGGGTCAGATTGTGTTGATTGCTGGCGGTAAAGCCAAAGATTTTGATTTCTCGCAGTTACAACCTTTGGTGAAGCAATCGGCAAGGCAAGTGCTATTGATTGGTCATGATGCTCCCTCTTTGGATAAGTCTTTAAGAGATTATGCTCCATGTGAGATGATTAAAGGGCCTCATCAGATGAAAAGTGCCGTTGAGCGAGCGCATGCCTTAGCGCAGTCTGGAGACGCGGTTTTGTTGTCTCCGGCTTGCACCAGTTTAGATCGCTTTGCGAATTTTGAGGAACGAGGCGAAGCTTTTCTCCAAGCAATCCACGAACTTTAGGGATAGACATGCATAGCAAAAATACCGCTTGGTTACGATGGTCATTTGATCCCCAGCTGGTGTTGTCGCTGGTTCTTTTAATGCTGCTTGGCCTTGTGATGGTGACGTCCGCCTCGATGGTGGTGGCTCAACAGCGCACAGGCAGTGAATTTCATTATGTGATCCGGCATGCGATTTTTCTGTTTGCTGGGATCTTAACCTGCGTTGGCGTGCGTCAATTGCCGATGGCGTTTTGGCAACGAACGTCACCTTTGATTCTCTTTGGCATGATAGGGCTTTTGATTTTAGTGCTCATCCCTGGCATCGGAAAAACCATCAACGGGAGCTCGCGCTGGATTGACTTAGGCATTTTATCCTTGCAAGTCTCTGAGATTGCAAAAGTAGGGATCATCATCTTTCTTGCTGGGTACATCGTTCGCCATGAAAAGGCAATCAGCGCCGAATGGATAGGGTTTTTAAAGCCGCTGGGTATTCTGGGGGTGATCAGTGTTCTGTTATTGTTAGAGCCTGATTTTGGTGCCACGGTAGTGATCCTTGCCACAGGACTAGGCATGCTTTTTCTGGCAGGCGTCCCTTTCAAATACTTTTTTGTTTTGGGCATTGGCCTTGTCGTGGCCTTAACCGGAATCATGTTGAGCGCACCTTATCGGATTAAACGACTGACCTCCTTTTTAGATCCTTGGGCTTATCAATATGATTCAGGTTATCAGCTTACTCAGGCTTTGATTGCCTTTGGGCGAGGTGAGTGGTTTGGGGTTGGTATTGGCGCCAGCGTTCAAAAACTCTTTTATTTGCCAGAAGCCTACACAGATTTTGTGTTTGCGGTTTTAGCCGAGGAGCTTGGACTCATGGGAGCACTCTCGGTTGTGGTCTTGTTTGGGATCTTGGTGTATCGAGGCATTCAAATTGGCATGCTCGCTGAGCAGCGAGATGATCGCTACAGCGCCTTCATCTCTTATGGCATAACTTTTTGGGTAGGGCTTCAAGCTCTGGTCAACATGGGGGTAAACACCGGCCTTTTACCCACGAAAGGGTTAACCTTACCGTTTTTGAGTTATGGTGGCTCATCGTTGTTAATGCTTTGCTTTGCCTTCGGGTTAATGCTTAGAATTGATAAAGATAATCGAACTTACTTTAGACGAGAGGCTGGCTTTGTCTGATAATAAACTTACTCTTTTGATCATGGCGGGGGGCACAGGTGGTCATGTGATGCCCGCTTTGAGTGTGGCCCAACGTTTGATGGATCAAGGGTTTGATGTTCAATGGTTGGGCACTCATGCTGGGATTGAAGCCAACCTTGTCCCCAAAGCCAACATTCCAATGCATTACATTCATGTGAAAGGGCTAAGAGGCAATGGTTTATTGGGTTGGTTAAAAGCGCCTTTTCGAGTGAGTAAGGCTTTTTTCCAATCGTTTAAAGTCATACGCCAGGTAAAGCCAAAAGCTGTCATATCCATGGGTGGATACGTAGCAGGCCCTGGGGGCATTGCCGCTTGGTGCTTGAGGATCCCTTTGATTGTTCATGAACAAAATGCCTTATCTGGAATGACCAATCGATTGTTAGCCCCGTTTGCGAAAAAGATATTGACCGCCTTTCCTAAAACCTTTGCTTACTCAAAGGTCGCTATTACTGGCAACCCGGTTCGCGAAAGTATTATTCACGTTGGGGATGAGCGCAGTCCTCGAACCCACGAGACACTAAGAGTGTTGGTCATCGGTGGATCTCTTGGCGCAAGAGCTTTAAATCAAACAGTACCAAGAGCCATCAAAGCCATTGAGTCACAAACCAAAGTGGAAATTCGACACCAAACTGGAAAAAATGACATTGAGTCGACCAGAAAGCTCTACTTGGGCGTTGAGTCTAAGTTTGAGCTAACAAGCTTTATTGATGACATGGCCAAAGCCTACCATTGGGCTGATATTGTGATATGTCGTTCGGGAGCTTTAACCATCGCTGAGTTGGCGGCGGCCGGTGTTCCAAGTATTTTGATCCCTTTTCCTCACGCGGTGGATGATCATCAAAGTTATAACGCTCGTTATCTGACTGATGCCGGTGCGGCGGTTTTATTGCCACAATCTGAACTCTCTGCAACAAAGTTAAGTGATTTGATTCTGACTCTTGCCAATGATCGTGATAAATTGCTCGATATGAGTAACAAGAGTAAGTCATTAGCCAAACCTGAGGCTACTGAACAAGTCGCTAATTATTTTGTCGAGGTCAGTCGTGGAAAATCCGCATCCTTCGGATCAAATCAACCCTAATTCAGTTCAACAGCTAGGCCTACGCCGTATCCGCCGAGTTCATTTTGTTGGGATCGGCGGCGCTGGTATGGGCGGCATTGCTGAGGTGTTACTGACCTCTGGCTTTGAAGTTCAAGGCTCTGATCGCTCTGAAAACGTGATGACTTCTCGGTTGCGTGATTTAGGGGCTACCATCATGCTTGGTCACCAAAGCAAGCATATTCAAGGCGCTGACGTGGTTGTGGTCTCAAGCGCAATCGATGCTGAAAACCCCGAATTACTTGCGGCGGATGAGGCGCGCATCCCTGTGGTGCCACGCGCTGAGATGTTGGCAGAATTAATGCGCTTTCGATATGGGATCGCCGTGGCAGGGACTCACGGGAAAACCACGACCACGAGCATGCTTGCCTCTGTTTTAGCTCACGGGAACCTTGATCCAACCTTTGTGATAGGTGGCGTGCTCAATAGCACAGGCTCCAACGCCAAACTTGGGGATGGGGCGTATTTGGTCGCTGAGGCCGACGAAAGTGATGGCTCTTTTGTGCACTTGAGCCCAATGGTCTCCATCATCACCAACATTGATAAAGATCACATGGCTACCTACGGTCATGACTTTAATAACCTTAAACAAACCTTTGTGCAGTTTGCTCAACGCCTACCGTTTTACGGGTTGCTGGTGGCTTGCATTGACTGTGAAACCATCGCTGAAATGGTCAAACATATTGGACGCCCTTACAAAACGTATGGGTTTGATGCAAAGGCTGATTATCAGATTACCGATTTTGTTCAAAATGAGATGCAAAGTCATTTTTGTGTACAAGGGCCCCATTTATCCGAGCCCTTAAAAATTGAACTCAACATGCCTGGTCGTCACAACGCGCTCAACGCCACAGCGGCCCTCGCCGTTGCCTTAGAAGAGGGCGTAAGCCCTATCGCCATCCAAAAAGGCTTGTCCGAATTTAAAGGGGTAGGTCGTCGTTTTCATTGTTTTATGGAGTCCGACATGAAACAAGGACGAACCATGATGATTGACGATTATGGCCATCATCCCGTCGAGCTTAATGCGACCATAGAGGCCGCCAGGGCCGCTTGGCCGGATAAGCAGCTTGTCTTGGCCTTTCAACCGCATCGTTATAGTCGCACTCAGGATATGTTTGAAGACTTCGTTGAGGTGCTGTCTAAAGTCGATAAACTCTTTTTAACCGAAGTCTTCTCGGCGGGTGAAAAGCCTGTTGTTGGGGCCGATGGCCGCGCTCTAACGGGGGCCATCCGAGCTCGAGGAGAAGTCAATCCGATATTTGTACCAAAAATCGAAGAGCTGGTTCCTTTGTTGCAAAAGCATCTTGAAGGCAATGAAGTCTTGATTGTCCAAGGCGCCGGTGACATAGGACGGATCCCTAAAGAGATGGTGCAAGCCTTCGATTCATCAGCGTTTGCCGCATCGGCATGAGTTTTTTTGAGCTTGTCGAGAAAGACAAGGACTTATCAAGACTTAATACCTGGCGAGTAGGCGGGCAAGCAAAATATTACGCTTGCCCTGAAACCCCCGAACAATTGGCGACGCTTTTAACCAATAAGCCGGAGGCGATGCCTTTAATTTGGCTAGGCTTGGGCTCCAACGTCTTATTTTGCGGTCAATCTACCCATGCTCTCGTCATCCATACCAAAAAACTCAATCGTTTGGAGTTTGTGGATGGAACGATAAAAGCGCAATGCGGAGTGCCTTGCGCCAAAGTGGCCAAGTTAGCTTGTAAACATGATTGTTTGAACGCTGAATTCTTCTCTGGAATCCCCGGCACGGTTGGTGGGGCTTTGGCAATGAATGCTGGTGCTTTTGGCGGACAAACCTGGGAGTGGGTCAAACAGGTCACAACCGTGGACTTAACGGGTCAATTTCACCATCGAGGCCTTGATGATTTTGAGGTGGGCTATCGTCATGTCTTGCCAAAGCATCCCAATGAATTTTTTGTGGAGGGCGTGTTTGAGCTGCCGATCCAAGACGGTGGTGGGGACATTACATTTAACAAGATAAAAGAGCTGCTTCGAGCTCGAAATCAATCTCAACCGATTGGCACCCACAATTGTGGATCGGTTTTCAAAAACCCAGACGGTGGGTTTGCCGCTCAATTGATAGAACAAGCGGGTTTGAAAGGGCTGCAAGTAGGCGGGGCGAAGATCAGCGAAAAACATGCTAACTTTATCATTAATGTAGAGAAAGCATCGTGCGAGGATATTTTGACCCTAATGGACACCATTTCAGAAACCGTAAACAAAGAGTTTGGCGTAGCCTTGGAACCTGAAGTCAAAATCATCCGATAACTGGAGCTTTTTATGAAAGACATTGCCGTTGGCGCAAACCACTTTTTTGCCTACCCTCAGTCTTACCTTGGAGCCCATCAATTAGACGCAAACCTATTTGGTAAAGTGGCCGTGCTTTATGGGGGCACCTCCAAAGAAAGGGAAGTTTCTTTGGCTTCGGGCGAGCAAATTGCCAAGGCACTGATTGCCAAAGGCGTGGATGCGCATTTGGTCGATGCTCAAGGCAACTACGTTCAAACCCTGATTGATGGCCAATTTGACCGTGCCTTTATTATTCTTCACGGGACCCACGGTGAAGATGGAGGCGTACAAGGAACGCTAGACTCCCTAGGGATCCCTTACACGGGCTCCAAAACTGGCGCATCCGCCCTGGCAATGGACAAAGCCCGCTCGAAGCTTGTGATGAGTGCGCTTGGCATTCCAACGCCAAAGTTTGGTCTTGCCTATACCTTAAGCCAAGCTCAAGTATTAGTTGAAGAACTCGGTTTACCTGTGGCGGTTAAGCCCATGTGCGAGGGTTCGAGCGTTGGAGCCCATTGCGTTCGAGATTTAAGTCAGCTTGAAGCCGCTTTTACCGACGCAAGAGCCTATGGCGAAGTGGTCGTTGAGCAGTGGAAAGAAGGTGCTGATGTGTTTGTTGCGGTCCTTGGGGATGAAGTCTTTCCTTCGGTTCAAGTGGAAGTGCCCGATGGTTTTTACACGTATGAAATGAAATACCAATCCAATAAAACGCAATACCATTGCCCGGCTAAGCATTCGGACGAGCTTGAGCGCAAGGTAAGAGAGATTGCCAAAAAGGCGTTCTACTCTCTAGGTTGTGAAGGTTGGGGAAGGATGGATTTTATCATTGATAAAGATCAAAACCCTTGGGTGCTTGAAGTCAACACCATCCCAGGCATGACGCCTTCAAGTTTAGTACCTAAGTCAGCTCAAAAAGTGGGGCTGGGTTTTGAGGAGCTTGTGATGTGCATTCTTGCGACCTCCTTTACAGATAAACAAGTTCAAGAAGTGTTCGAACAACCTAAGTTGAGCCAGTCTGCCCGATGAAATCTAAAAAAGCCGTACAACTTGAGTTAGTAACTAGGAAGAAAAATCTCAATCGATTAGTGATTGGTTTAGGTTGCGGCTTTTTGGTGATGATTGGCTTGGTCTTTTTATCATACGGCATATTTGCAAACCCATTTCCGATAAAAGAGGTTGAAATCGCTGGTAATTACGAGCATATTTCGGATGAGGATTTAGCTAACGTAATGGCTGATGATGTTTATGAGGGGTTTTTTGGTTTAGACATCAGTGAATTAAAGACGAAGTTGGGTGATCACCCTTGGATTTATGACGCGAAGTTGCGTAGAGTCTGGCCCGATAAACTCAAAATCACCATCATTGAGCATAAACCTCTAGCCATTTGGAACGACGCGGCTATTTTAACTAAGAGTGGTGCCTTAATTACCCCAAACAGTGTTAGTTTGAAGTCGTCATTACCAACATTTACTGGGCCCGATGGACGTCATGAGCAAATTTATGCGCAATGGCAGGAGATCACTCAGGTGTTGTCGCAATTTAAGCTTGATGTAAGTCAGATAGCCCTAGAAGATAGGGGGTCTTGGGAGCTTTCTTTGGCAAATGGTATTAAAATCTTATTAGGGACTCAAGAAATTGAGTTGCGACTTGAGAGATTCGTGCGCGCTTATGATCAACTATTAAGTAAGCAACATGATAAGATAGATTATGTTGACTTACGATATACAAGTGGCATTGCAGTCGGCTGGAAGAAATCGTCGAATGCTCATGAGTCATCGTAGGCAATGTTGACAGTACATTCATTAAAGCTTTCGGGCTTACGGACTTAGGAGACCGTTGGTTCATGTCCAAAAAAACTGAAAAAAATTTATTAGTCGGATTGGATATTGGGACAACCAAGGTAGTTGCAATCGTCGGAGAAATCACCCCTGAAGGTGGGGTTGATGTGATCGGTGTTGGATCCCACCCATCATTGGGCCTGAAAAAAGGGGTCGTCGTAAACATTGAGTCGACCGTTCAATCCATCCAAAGAGCGGTGGAAGAAGCTGAGCTCATGGCGGGTTGCCATATTCATTCGGTATACACAGGCATCGCAGGCAGCCACATTCGCAGTTTGAATTCACATGGGATCGTTGCGATTCGTGATCAAGAAGTGACGCCGCTCGACGTGGAGCGTGTGATTGATGCTGCTAAAGCAGTGCCAATCCCAGCTGATCAGAAAATACTACATATCTTGCCCCAGCAATTTATCATCGACAACCAAGACAGCATTCGCGAACCCGTGGGTATGTCAGGTGTTAGACTTGAAGCAAAGGTTCATATTGTGACCGGCTCTGTCAGCGCGGCACAAAACATCGTCAAATGCGTACGTCGTTGCGCTTTGGAAGTAGACGACATCATTTTGCAGCAACTGGCCTCCAGTTATGCGGTGTTAACCGATGACGAGAAAGAACTTGGTGTTTGTTTGGTCGACATCGGTGGTGGCACTACCGATATCGCCGTGTTTACTCAAGGTGCGATTCGTCATACCGCGGTTATCCCCATTGCAGGCGATCAAGTCACTAACGACATAGCCGTTGCATTGAGAACACCAACTCAAAATGCAGATGCCATCAAAGTGAAATACGCATGCGCTTCATCTCGTCTCGTTGACCCAGATGAAACCTTTGAAGTTCCAGGGGTCATTGATCGACCCTCACGACGACTTTCTCGCGCAACGTTGGCCGAAGTCGTAGAGCCACGTTACGAAGAATTGTTGCTTTTGGTGCAAAAGGAACTTCGTCGCAAAGGCCTTGAAGATAAAATTGGTTCAGGCATCGTACTCACCGGTGGCTCTTCAAAAATGGAAGGCGTCATCGACATGTGTGAAGAAATCTTCAACATGCCAGTAAGATTAGGGCTGCCAAGAAGGGTTAGCGGATTGACTGATGTGGTTGAAAACCCAATTTACTCGACAGGTGTGGGCTTATTACTTTATGGTAAGCAGCAAATGTCAGAACGCCATATTGAATCTCATGTTCCAGAAGGCTTTTCTGGTATGATTGGACGAATGAAACGCTGGTTCAACGGTAATTTTTAATTTTATGTTACAGATGGTCTCTAAGGCCCAAGGAGAAATAGCTAATGAGCAACGAAATGTTTGAAATCGTCGACAGCTTTCCGCAAAGCGCTGTCATCAAAGTCATTGGTGTTGGCGGCGGCGGTGGCAACGCTATCGAACACATGGTCGCTCATGACATCGAAGGGGTTGAGTTTATTTGTGCAAACACAGATGCTCAAGCGCTTAAAAACTCTTCTGCTCGCACGGTCTTGCAACTCGGTTCTGACGTCACCAAAGGTCTTGGTGCTGGTGCGGATCCAAACGTAGGTCGTCAAGCGGCACTTGAAGATGTGGAGCGTATTCGTGACGTCTTAGAAGGCGCCGACATGGTCTTCATCACAGCCGGTATGGGCGGTGGTACGGGTACCGGTGGTGCGCCAGTGGTTGCTGAAATCGCCAAAGAGCTTGGTGCATTGACGGTGGCTGTTGTGACTCGTCCGTTCCCATTTGAAGGTCGCAAGCGCTTGTTGGTGGCTGATGAAGGTATTCGTGCGCTTAAACAACATTGCGATTCTTTGATCACTATCCCTAATGAGAAGCTACTTAGCGTTCTTGGAAAAGGCGTGAGTCTGTTGGATGCATTCCGTGCGGCGAATAACGTCTTATTTGGTGCCGTTCAAGGGATTGCTGAACTGATTACTCGTCCAGGTCTCATTAACGTTGACTTTGCTGACGTAAGAACAGTCATGTCTGAAATGGGTTACGCCATGATGGGTTCAGGGGCTGCAACGGGTGAAAATCGTGCTCGTGAAGCCGCTGATGCCGCCATTTCTAGTCCATTGTTGGATGATGTTGATTTGGCCGGCGCTAAAGGGGTCTTGGTCAACGTGACATCCGGTATGGATCTCTCGATTTCTGAGTTTGAAGAAGTGGGTGATGCCGTGAAGAGCTTCACTTCGGATAATGCGACGGTCATTGTCGGTACGGTTATTGATCCAAACCTTCAAGATGAGCTTCGTGTCACCTTGGTTGCTACTGGTCTAGGATCGGATGAAGACGAGCAGCAATGGGAAGGCGAACAAGAAACCGTTCAACCTACTCGTGCCCGTCGTCCTTCTAAGATTCATCCTGCCACGACCACGGCAACAACGACTCAGACCAGAGCCAAAGAAGGCACTAGTGATGAGCTAGAATACTTAGATATTCCTGCGTTTTTGCGCCGTCAGGCAGACTGACCGCAAAGACTGTGATATCCTTGCTCACTAAGTCGGCTAAATCCTTTTGGGTTTGGCCGATTTCGGTCTAGAATTGTTATAAGTTTGTTGTCAAATTAATTTAGTGGAGAGTGAACCACCAATGGTCAAGCAGAAAACGTTAAAAAATGTCATTCGAGCAACTGGCATTGGTGTTCACACTGGTGAGAAAGTCTACTTAACGTTAAAGCCTGCGCCGGTGGATACGGGTATCATCTTCATTCGAAGCGACATTGACTCTCAAATTGAGATCCCAGCTAAAGGTGAATACGTAGGCGATACGGCCTTTTGTACGGCTTTGGTGAAAGATGGCCAGCGTGTTGCCACCGTTGAGCATTTATTGTCGGCCATGTGTGGTCTTGGCGTTGATAATGCCTATATTGAGGTGAGTGCTCCTGAAGTGCCGATTATGGACGGCTCCTCCAGCTCTTTTGTCTTTTTGATCCAATCTGCGGGTCTTGAAGAGCAGCCAGCTCCGAAAAAATACATCAAGGTTAAAAAGCCTGTGATGGTTGAAGAAGGGGATAAGTGGGCGAAAGTAGAACCCCATGCTGGCTTTACCGTCGACTTTTTCATTGATTTTGATCATCCCGTGTTCAAAAAGTCGACTCGTAATCTGACCATTGATTTTTGCCGTACCTCATACGTCAAAGAAGTCTCAAGAGCACGTACTTTTGGCTTTTTGAAAGATTTTGAGTGGTTGAGAGCGAACAACTTGGCTTTAGGTGGCAGCTTGGACAACGCAATTGTCCTTGATGACTACAAAGTCATTAACGAAGATGGACTTCGTTATGATGATGAGTTTGTGCGCCACAAAATCTTAGATGCCGTCGGTGATTTATACCTTTTAGGGCATCCTTTGTTAGGTAAGTTCACAGGCTACAAGTCAGGTCATACCTTGAACAACAAGTTGGTTCGAACGTTGATGGCCGATGCCCAAGCGTGGGAGCTTGTCAGCTTTGATGAGCCCAAAACTCTGCCCTTTATGCCTGGTCTGCAAGAGCTTGCTCAACCCGCTTAGTCGTTCTCTCCTAATTTACTGATCGCATCGATGAGAGTGGTATCGCTCTCATCGTCATTTTCTTCTCGCATCTTCTGAGCCAATTGTTGAAATGCCTGACGGGCCATATCGGGCACCTCTATGGGAGCCTCGGGCTCTTTCGGGGCAGGTGGATTGGCCTCCTCATAGAGATGAGGCGCTACTTTGATATCAATATTAATGAGCCCAGAAAAATCAGCGTGACCTCGAAGTCTTTGCAACAAGGTGGGGACATAAAATCTCAGTTTGGTTGCCCAAGCACCGGAATCGGCAAAAAGGGTCAATTGACCTTTCATGTAAGGACCCAATTTCACATGTTTTTGGGCATTCTCATCCAAATAAGCATTCAAATTATCTTGTAAACGCTTGATGCTATAGACTTTATCCAGTAAAACTCCTAGCTCAGAGTTTTTGTTGTGTAAGATGGTTTCGAGTTTTTTTGATTTTGAATCCATAGAATCCTACAAGGAACAAATTGATGTTTGCTAGTTTTCCAAAGCAGCTCCTCAAGCATAGCATGATTTTCACTGCGGGTATTCTCAGCGGTGCTTTGGTGGTTACCTATCTCATGGGCTCGCAGTTGCAAGCGAATACCGCCCAGTCGGATATCATCATGTCGATTCAATCGGATGTTGATCAGCGCTGCGAGGTAATAAAACTTAGTGAATTTACTTTTCTAAGTCTGACCTCAAAAATGGGGCAACTTCAGGGTCAGCTGATAGGCCTGAATGCGCAAATGGAAAAAATCGCTAAGGTTCACAACGTCAGCATTGAGCAGCTAGAGCCCACTTACTTTCCTACGGCGTATCACTTGGGCCAAGAAGTGGCCGATATGAACCTTTTTTCCTCATTGGCCTCGCTGGAGTATCAGCTCGTCAAACGGGCTCAGCAATTAAACGCTCTGGAAGAATTGTCCTTTTTGGCCCAATACCAATCCAATCGCATTCCAAGGGGCAAATACCATGAGGTAGTCAATGGGTGGATAAGCTCGTATTTTGGGACACGCACCGATCCAATCACTAAAAAACGCAAATGGCACTCCGGTGTCGATATCGCTGGCGCCTCTGGCTCAGAGGTCAAAGCCATCGCCTCGGGCGTGGTGACTTTTTCCGGGCAAAAAGGCGGTTATGGGAATTTGGTTGAAGTGAATCATGGCGATAATCTGGTTACCCGATACGCTCACAATGAGTCCCTCGTCGCCAATCCTGGGGATGTGGTGCAAAAGGGGACCGTCATTGCCAAACGTGGGACAACGGGTCGAACCACAGGACCTAATGTACACTTTGAAGTCAGAGAAAATGGCCGTGCCGTTGACCCTGGGGATTACTTGCCAGACATGAAAAAGAAAGTCTAACCATTGATTCTTCGGGGAGTGCCCCCATATTGAGTAGGCTCGTTTTTAGCTGATTAGGATTGCTGCTATAATGGGCAATAATCGAGCCCTAATTATTGTTCAGCATTCAACTGAAGTTGGATGCTATTGCTATTGAAAGAGAAAATATGGCCTTGTCGAACTTAATTAAGTCGTTGTTTGGTAGCCGAAACGAGCGACTCCTCAAATCCTATCGCAAGAAAATTGAGAAAATCAATGAGCTTGAACCCACCATGCGTGAGCTCAGCTTAGAGGATTTATCGGCCAAAACCGATGAGTTTAAGTCTCGCTATCAAAAGGGTGAGGGGCTGGATTCGCTGTTGCCAGAGGCGTTCGCCGTGGTCAGAGAGACCTCAAGACGTCTTTTGAACATGCGCCATTTTGATGTGCAATTGATTGGCGGGATGGTCCTTCATGAGGGCAAGATTGCTGAGATGTCGACCGGTGAGGGTAAAACCCTTATGGCCACGCTTCCGGTCTATTTGAACGCTCTGACAAGTAAGCCTGTGCACGTGGTCACCGTCAACGATTACTTGGCGTCTCGTGATGCCCAATGGATGAGCCCTATTTACACCACGCTTGGTCTGACCGTCGGAGTCGTTGTGCCACGCATGGACCAAGAGGCCAAGCGCCAAAGTTATCAGTGCGATGTTATTTATGCGACCAATAATGAGCTTGGCTTTGATTACCTTCGCAATAAGATGGCATTTAGCAAAGACGAGTGCTTACAAACTGAGCTCGCATTCGCCATTGTTGATGAGGTGGACTCAATTCTTATCGATGAAGCGCGTACGCCCCTGATTATTTCTGGGGCCGCCGATGACAGTTCTGAGCTTTATAAGCTGATGAATCGTTTGGTGCCTCAATTGACCAAACAAGAAGAAAAAGATGGGCCTGGCGATTACTCGATTGATGAAAAGACAAAACAGGGCTTTTTGACTGAGCAAGGGCATGAGTCCATTGAAAACTTGCTCATCAAAGAAGGGGTGTTGACCGAAGAGCAAAGTCTTTACGATGCGCAAAACCTCGTCTTGGTTCATCACATCAACGCGGCCATTCGAGCGTATGCGCTCTATCGTCGTGACGTTGATTACTTAGTGCAAAACGGCAAAGTGGTCATTGTGGATGAGCACACGGGTCGAACCCTAGCCGGTCGTCGCTGGTCTGATGGTCTGCATCAAGCAGTTGAAGCGAAAGAGGGGGTGGAGATCCAATCCGAAAACCAGACTCTTGCTTCCATCACGTTCCAGAATTTCTTTAAGCTTTATGGAAAGCTGGCGGGTATGACCGGTACGGCGGATACCGAAGCTTACGAGTTCCAACAAATCTACGGCCTTGAAGTGGTGGTTATCCCCACCAACAAACCCAAAGTGCGTGAAGATAATGCGGACGTTATTTTCTTGACTCAAGAAGAGAAGTTTGAGGCCATCATTGAAGACATCAAAGACTGTTCAGCCCGTCATCAACCGGTTTTGGTGGGCACCATCTCCATTGAGACCTCTGAGTTTTTGTCCAAATTATTGACCAAAGCCAAAATCAAACACCAAGTGTTGAATGCCAAGCATCATGACAAAGAAGCAAGCATTGTGGCCGAAGCGGGTCGACCAGGGGCCGTTACGATTGCCACCAATATGGCCGGTCGTGGGACTGACATCGAATTAGGTGGTTCTTTAAAAACAGAGCTTGCTGGCATTGAAGATTTAACGGAAGAGAAAGAGCTTGCCATTAAAGCGGATTGGCAACAACGCCACGCGAAAGTGAAAGAAGCCGGTGGTCTGCACATTTTAGGGACCGAAAGGCATGAGTCTCGCCGCATCGATAACCAGCTTCGTGGTCGCTCCGGGCGCCAAGGTGATCCCGGTTCCTCTCGCTTTTATTTGTCGCTTGAAGACTCACTGATGCGTATTTTTGCTTCCGATAAAATGGCCGGATTGATGCGTCGTTTAGGGGTGCAACGCGGTGAGGCCATTACACACAACATCGTCTCTCGTGCGATTGAAAACGCCCAGCGTAAGGTTGAGGGTCACAACTTTGACATTCGTAAACAGTTGTTGGACTACGATAATGTGGCGAACGATCAAAGAGGGGTCATTTATGCCCAACGCGATCGCCTCATGGAAAACGACGACGTATCCGAGAACATGCGTAACTTGCTGAGCTCAGTGGTCGAGAACGTCACCAATGAATACATCCCACCAGAGAGCATTGAAGATCAGTGGGACATCAAAGGTCTTGAAAAAACGTTGTGGGAAGAGTTTCGTATTGATGCCCCATTGACCAAGTGGCTTGAGCAAGACGATCATCTTCACGAAGAAACCTTGCGTGAAAAAATCATGCAAAAATTCTTCGAAGCTTACGAAGGAAAAGAGTCACAAATTGGTGCTGATTTAATGCGTCGATTTGAAAAGTCAGTGATGCTTAATAGCTTAGACTCGCATTGGAAAGAGCATTTAGCGCAAATGGACCATTTGCGTCAGAGCATTGGACTTCGAGGCTATGCCCAAAAAGATCCAAAGCAAGAGTATAAGCGTGAAGCCTTTGCTTTATTCAAGTCTATGTTGGACAACGTGAAACGCTCCGTGGTTTCAACCATCACTCGGGTACAAATCCAAGCTGAAGAAGATGTCGAGGCCATCGACGAACAACGTCGGGCAAGTACCCCGAGCGCATCGGAGTACACCCACGATTCGGTCCAAACCTTAGAAGAGGAAGCCCCGGTTGCGGCGGCTGGCGGTGGGGCTGGGACCGTTGTGCGCGCGAACCCTAAAGTTGGACGCAATGAACCTTGCCCATGTGGTTCAGGTGCAAAATACAAAAATTGCCATGGCAAACTCAGCTAGGGTTGAAGTGGCGGCTGGGATTGTCGCCGACAATGGAAAAATGCTGATGGCACTTCGACAAGACCATCAGCACCAAGCAGGGTGTTGGGAATTTCCTGGCGGCAAACTTGAGCCCGGTGAAAGCCCGCAAGCCTGCATGATCCGTGAATTGTTTGAAGAGGTGGGCATCCAAGCGCTGGCCTGTCATCCAATTAAAACCATTGATTATGACTACCCAGACAAACAGGTCCGCTTGCACTTTTTTCGTGTGGATGATTTTATAGGACAAGCCATTGGCAAAGAAGGCCAAACCTTGAGGTGGATTACGCTCGACGAGCTCAAGGACACCCAGGTGCCCAAAGCCAATCAGGCTTTGGTTGATTTTTTGCTCGATGAAAAGCTTGGTGAGTAAAAAAAGGCCAAGCCGAGGCCTGGCCTAAGCGCTACATAAAGTGGGCAAACGTTTTTTCAAAACTGTTCATGTACACATAGGCGTCACCCAAGCAGCCATGTTTGATGATGTAAGATTCAAACTGCTGATCGGAAAACTCACCACTCATAACCTTTTGAACCCCAGCTTCGATGATTGCAAAGTTTTCAGGGGATATGCCATTTTGAGGCACATCAATGGTGAGTCCACCATTCACTTGATTCCATTGCTCGGTTGATAAAGCCTTCATAGATACTCCTAAAGATAAGCCAACATAAGTAATTGAACTCACTATACCGTTGGGCACCGCTCAAATCAAACGTTTGGCTAATTCATGCAAATATTTAGTTGGTTTACTTAAAAATGAGCGGTTGTCTAAAGCATCAAAAAAGGAACATTGCGCATGCACGTTACGACCATTAGGGGCGTAATGTGCTTGTGACGTGTTGAGTAAGCTCAGGCTCAAGAAGCGTTTTTTGCATCGTCACCAGTTCATCCTTGGTTCTGGATATTTGATACCCTCGATTTTTGTAAAGCGCTAGAGCTGGTTCAAGATTGGTTTGAGTGTTCAAACGTAATCGCTCGATGCCTTCCGACTCTGCATACCTTTCAAGCGCATCCATCAAGTGAGATCCGATTCCTTGTCGTCTGAACGAGGGATGAACGCGCAAATTATAGACATCGGCTTTTTCTTTGGAATCTATTGACGTATAAAGGGTGGGTTTTAGACCCACACAGCCAATGATTTGCCTACCCTCTGTGGCAACCCACATCTTACGATTAAAGCGTGCAAGTCGAGTCAGGCGATCGATGTCCCTAACCGTGGTTCGTTCATCGTAGGCTTTGGCATGTGCCTTTTGTTCAGGGCTATGCGCAAACTCCATGAGTCCTTTGCTTATCAATTGAATCACTTCGTCGCGCATGGATGGATCATAAAGAGCGATGACACGCGTTCTTTTTGCCCGTTGGAAGGAAGGAGTAAGAGCGGTCTCAAAGCCAGATCTGAGTTTCATAAAAAATCCAAGAAAATGAAACCTATCCTATCACAACCTCTAGGCTTTCGAGCATTTGGGGCGTGATTAATGAGGTGGAGAGTTTTCAAGCAACGACCGTTTATCCGTTTGAAAGCACCACCTATCAGCAAACTTAAAAACAGATTGTGAGTGATTGACAGCTCACTTATACTTGATTCATAACTTATTTGCTTGGGAAGGTATGTTAAAACGAATGTTTCATGCGATGTCTTGGGCGTTACCTTGGCTTGCTTTGACAGGGATTGTGATCTCTACCACGGGGTTTGTGTTGCAGTGGACGAGTCAAAGTCTTGCGCTGGCTCATATGACATGCAGCGCGAGCGATTGCTACATTGTAGGGCATAGCCTGGTGTTTATTAGCGCCATCTTATATTGTTTACTGCCAGAACGGCACTGGCAGTAGGTCCGCTTTAATCTTGAACAAACGAGTCTAGGCTGGGACTCTCTTCGGTGGGTATTTTGTAAGACTCATCTGCCCACGCACCCAAATCAATCATACGACACCTTTGTGAACAAAAGGGACGGTACGGATTGTTGGTGTCGTACTCACAAGTACTCTTGCAGGTTGGACAGATGATGACTTGACCCATCGTATATCTCAGACGTTACATATCACACAAGGTTAACTCAAAATCGACATCTTGGCGATAGGGTTCATCTCGGATCCCGTCTTTAAAATGCGCTTGATAAAAGCGTATATTCAACAAATGTCGAGAGACATGGATGCTTGGATACAGATTAAGTCCCTTTGGACAAGCCACACGGATTAACTGATAAGCCTGATTTTGTAAGCTTTTTTGATATCGACCCGCTTGTGCGTGTTGGGTGGTCGCCGCGCTGGATTGACGGGATAGCTGCAAAATCAGCGTCAGAGCCTTCATCACAGGTTGGACCAAGTCCATCCAATGCGCAAAGGTAGCTTGCTGGTGCTGCGAGTCGGCATTTAACCACGCAGTAATCGCTGGCTGGTCTTCTTGAAACCCTAAAAAGCATCCTAGTCCGTATTGGCGTGTTTGCGCGAGAAAATAATGGTTACGCATCAAGGCCGTTAAGGGCTCTTCGACCACCTTCAAGAATTTTTGGGCGCGCGCGATTTCTTCCAAAATCATCGACAAACGCTCAACGTCGACGCAAGGCGTATCCAGCAATTTATTTAAACTGGATTCATGAGAGCTTAACTCTTTTGACAATTCAACCAACAAAGGGCTTTTGTCCAACAAATTAAACAACTCACACAACGACCATAGCTGCATTCTTGAATGGGCGGGAGAAGACTCTTTTTGTGATTGAAGCAATGTGGTCAATAAATGCTCAGTTCGTAAGAACAAACGAAACCGTTTGTTGACCGCAACTTCATATAGAACCTTTTCTTGAGACAAAGCTAACTTCCTACTACTGCTCAAAGGTGCGCCATTATAGCAAAGGCTGTCTCAAATGAAAAAATTAGTTGCTTGCCATCTTTATGAACTTCTGATGCAGCTTGCCTACTTGATCTTGGGTTTGCTCAAGTGAACCACTGTTGTCTATCACTTCATCCGCGATGGTCAGTCTTCGGTCACGATTGGTTTGGCTTTGAATGATGGCTCTAATCTCTTGGACATCACGGCCATCGCGCTGGTGAACCCGAGCTTGCTGCGTGGGGACAGGGGCATCAACCACAATAATCCTATCCACCCAGTCGTACTGTTCTTTGTTTTCACTCAGAAGGGGAATGTCGATGATGCAATAAGGGGCATCCATCTTTTCGACTTGTGAGAGGACTTCTTCTTGGATCATAGGGTGCAAAATGGATTCAAGGGTTTTCTTTGCCAAGGGATCTTGGAACACCAAAGAGGCCAGAGCCACACGATCAAGCTGACCATCCTGAATGAAGCGGCTTCCAAAGGCTTGTTTGATTTGAATCAAAGCCGGCTGCTCAGGCTCTACAAGTTGTTTGGCTATCTTGTCGGCATCCACGGTAGGAACACCCAACTGAATGAACATTTGGCAAACGGTGGTTTTGCCGGCTCCAATGCCGCCGGTCAGGCCGATTTTCATCATAAGGTAAGCGTCAGTCCAATGATGGAAAAATACTTGCTCAAAAGCATATCACCGAAAAGCAGCCCTATCCAACCAGCCATGGCAATGTAAGGGCCAAAAGGAATGGGCACGGATGAGTCATGACGTTTTATTACGATCATCAAGATCCCTACGACTGCGCCAACCAAGGACGAAAGCAAAATGATAAGGGGTAGTGCCTGCCAGCCTAACCAAGCACCAAGCATGGCCAGCAACTTAAAGTCACCAAACCCCATGCCTTCTTTACCGGTTAATAGTTTAAAAAGCTGATACACACTCCATAACGAGAGATAGCCCACAATGGCCCCATAAATGGCATCCGTGGGGCTGGCAAACACCCCGAAGCTATTCACAAACAATCCCAGCCAGAGCATACTCAACGTGATCTGATCGGGTAACAATTGGTGCTCTAAGTCAATAAAACTCAATGCAACAAGCGACCAAGTAAACAAAAGGGCAAGCCAGGCAACCCAACCTAGCCCAAAGTGCATCACCACCGTCAAGGTCATCAACCCAGTCAACAATTCAACCCCCAGATAGCGAGCTGAAATAGGGGCTTTGCAATGACGACAAGCGCCTTTTTGAATCAGGTAGCTCAACACAGGAATGTTTTCATAAAACTTGAGTGGCGCCTGACATTTTGGGCAATGCGAGGCTGGCCAAGCAATGGAGTAGTGGGGTTGATTGGGCACATTCAATCCCAACCCGGAGTCTTGCTCGTTTAAAAACACGGTGCATTCATGCGTCCAGCTTTGTTGCATGATTTTTGGGACACGATGAATAATCACGTTTAAAAAAGACCCAATGAGCAAGCCAAAGGCAAAGACCAAGGGCCACAAAAGCCAAGGTTGAATGATGTGTAAATCCATTAAATCACCGATCCCATTTTAAAGATTGGAAGGTACATGGCAACCACCAGTCCGCCGACTAGCACCCCAAGAACCACCATGATCAAAGGCTCAAGTAAGGAGCTTAAACCATCAACCGCCAGATCGACTTCTTCTTCAAAGATGAGGGCCACTTTGGTGAGCATATCATCTAAAGCCCCAGATTCCTCCCCAATGGCCACCATTTGAACCACCATGTTGGGAAACACTTCGGTCGAACGCATGGCTGCCTGGATCTGAACCCCCATGGTCACATCGTCTTTGATTTGATTCACCGCGTTGACGTAGACCACGTTGCCGGTCGCCCCGGCCACAGAGTCAAGCGCTTCCACTAAGGGCACACCGGCCGCAAAGGTGGTGGATAAAGTCCTGGCGTAACGGGCAACGCAAGCTTTGTTCAAAATATCACCAATGACGGGCAGTTTTAACGAAGTGCGATCTAAAAAATCTTGAAATTTTTTGGAGTGCTTTTTGAAATACATGAACGTGTAACCACTGACGATGAACCCACCTAAAAAGACAAACCAATAGGCTTGCACAATTTCAGATAAAGTGATCACAAACATAGTAAAGGCAGGTAAGTCGGCCCCAAAACCTGAGAACAGCTCTTCAAATTGAGGGACCACAAAAATAAGCAAGATAAAGGTGACGATGACCGCCACCACAAGCACAGCGGTTGGGTAAAACAAGGCTTTTTTTATTTTACGCTTTAACGATTCACCCTTTTCTTTATACGTGGCAATCCTATCCAACATGGCTTCCAACGAGCCCGAGGCCTCCCCAGCCGCGACTAAGTGACAAAACAAAGGGTCAAAATGTTCAGGGTGCTTCTCTAAAGCCTCTGCGTATGAGCGCCCACCTTCGACTTCGGATTTGACCGACAGAACTAAGTCTCTTAAGGCTTCGTTTTCAGTGCCTTTGGCCACGATGTCAAACGATTGCACCAACGGAACCCCGGCGGCCATCATGGTGGCCATTTGTCTGGAGTAAAAGCAGATGTCTTCGGCTTTAATTTTGCCTTTTTTGACGGAACCAAATAAGGGTTTTGGCTTTCTTTTGACCTTGATAGGGTTTAACCCTTGACGCCTTAGATTGGCTTTGGCCAACGCTAAGTTGGTCGCATTGACCTCACCTTTGAGGGTGCGCCCCTGCGAGTTGGTGCACTCGTAGGTGAATACCGACATCTTTTTTGATTGACCTGCCATTGATTAATCCTTCGTGACGCGATTGATTTCTTCTAAGCTGGTCAGTCCCTCTTTGACTTTGTTGAGACCAGCTCGACGTAAATTGATGACCCCTTCTTTGGTCATTTGCTCGCCAATGTCTAATGCATTTCCACCTTCCATGATGATGCGCCCAATGGCTTCGGTGACGGGCATCACCTCATAAAGCCCAACCCGGCCTTTGTAACCTTGATTGCACTGATCACATCCATTAGGCTCAAACAACTCAAACCCAAGCTCTTGAGTATCAAACCCAAACTCAAGCAGAGCCTCATTGGGGATCTCAACGGCTTTTTTGCAATGCTTACATAGGCGTCTTGCCAAGCGCTGTGCGATGACCAAAGATACGGACGTGGCCAAGTTAAAAGCAGGTACGCCCATGTTGATCATCCGAGTCAGAGTTTCAGGGGCTGAATTGGTGTGTAAGGTCGATAGGACCAAGTGACCGGTTTGGGCGGCTTTGACCCCAATTTCGGCGGTTTCTAAGTCCCGGATCTCACCGACCATGACGATGTCCGGATCTTGACGTAAAAAAGAGCGAAGGGCGGCTGAGAACGTCAATCCCGCTTTGGGGTTTACGTTGACCTGGTTAATGCCGGCCAAGTTAATCTCAACCGGATCCTCGGCCGTGGAAATATTGCGCTCCGCCGTATTGAGAATGTTTAAGGCGGTATACAAAGAAACCGTTTTACCCGAACCGGTCGGCCCTGTGACCAAGACCATGCCTTGAGGTTTGTGAATCGCTTGCATAAACAGCTCGCGTTGTTCATCCTCATACCCTAAAGCTTCAATCCCAAGCGTGGCACTGGACGGATCCAAAATCCTCATCACCACCTTTTCACCGAAAAGGGTTGGACATGTCGATACCCGAAAATCAATGGAACGGGTGCGAGATATTTTCATCTTAAAACGACCGTCTTGAGGAATGCGTCGCTCGGAAATGTCCAATCGTGACATCACCTTCAAACGCGCAGCTAGACGAGGTGCCAAATTCACAGGCGGGGAGGCAAATTCATATAAGATCCCATCTTGGCGAAAACGAACTCGATACACTTTTTCATAAGGCTCGAAATGAATGTCCGAGGCACCCTTGTTGATGGCGTCCAATAAGACTTTATTCACAAAGCGGACAATCGGGGCATCATCAATGTCTGTATCGTTGCCCTCATCAGGGTTTTCATCGTCATCGATGCTGGTGATGTCCAAATCATCCAGATCGGTGTCTTCCAAGTCATTTAAAGCCGAGGCATCCTCAGCGCTTAATATCTTTTCAATGGTGGCTGAAAGCTTTGCTTCTTCGACCAAAATCCCTTCTGTGACCACCCCGGTGTGAAACTTGATTTCATCCAAGGCGTTGAGGTTGGTTGGATCAGAAATCGCCACAAACAAGCGATTGCCTTTTTTCATTAAAGGCAAGGCGTGATGTTGGCGTATCAACTTTTCTGAGACAATCTGTTTCGGGATAACGTCGGTGTCCATCACATCCAAATCAAACAATGGGATCCCAAATTCACTGGACGCCACCTGGGCAATGGATTGTTGAGTCAGCATTTGTTTTTCAACGACGTACTGAACAAAAGGCAGCTTGGATTGAGCGGCCTTGGTAACGGCCTTTTGGGCTGAGTCTTCGTCCAGCAAGCCAGCTTGGACCAGCTTTCGAGGAAGACCTGTAATGGCGTTGGACTGCGACATGTACCAAACCTCTTGTGCGACGCAATATTTTTATTGAAAGGTAACTCTATTTAAGTTTAGTCGAGTTACTAATAAATTAGGCTTCAATTGAAGGTGTTTTCGGAAAAAAGCGGCCCAATAATAGCAGGCAATAGGCAGGGCCAACAGTCATGGCGACAAGCAGTTGCAACACGCGCCACAGCACAATGACGGTCACGCCCAGGGTAAACTGACCAAAGAGTATCTCGGTGAACGTGGCAAACACCAATTCGAGTACGCCGAGGTTGGATGGGGTCACAGGGATGATCAAACTCAAAGTGCGCAGCGCAGCAAAAAACAAAGCATCAAGCATGCCAATGGGATGGCCTAAGGCCAGGAAAAGCAACGCAATGGTGGCCAGCGCCATCAATTCGGTAAGCACAAACAGACTTAAGCTTAAGATCAGAGCCGGTTTTTGAGCCCAATATCGCTTGAATTGCTCCAGGTAGTGGGCAACCCATGTGAACCCTGATTTCATGGCAAAGCCGAGCAAGCCAACGATAGCCACGAACATGATCACAAGGCCTACTCCCACCCAGGTAGGGGTTTGCTCAATAATGAGCTCATAGGCTTGATGAGCTGGGTGAAAAAGCCATGGGGCGTTTAAGCCAATTTGAGCGAGCAGCATCAACAACGTGATGAAACTAAAGTCTTTTAAGCTCATCTGAGTGTGGTGTTTTAAATAAAGGCATCGAAACGCTAGCCCAGGTCGGTAAGGAAGAAGCTGGTTCATCGCATTGGCAATGTAGCTTAAACCTAGGGCTTGGTGCGCGCTCACTCGATTACCTAGCGTTCTGGCCACACTCCAAAAACTTAGTCCACCAAGACCCACCCACAGCACTTGAAGCCCAATGAGCACACCAACCCAAAGAAGACTGACTTGTCGAAAAAGCGGCGCAAATTCGTCTTTGTGCTCGATGCCTAAAAAGACCACCGCAATCAAACACGCCCCCCCTAAGGCCCATCGAACCCAACGAGAGAGCCAACTAGGCTTAGAGGCTAATCGCATTAAGAGTGTTCTTTGTGTTGATAAATCAGCGTGGTAATTTGCTCTGAAACCAAGCCGATCAAAAAGATAATAATCGCTGTGGAGAGCATGACGGCACTCATGTTGGTAAATCGTCCCATTGTGGCAAACGTGTAGGCATAATTGGCCAACCCAAGAACCACGTGCAGCGCACCTAAAGGCAAAAAGATTTTAAGGGGGGAATAAAGCGTTGTGATTTTGTAAATGATTACAAAAAAACGGATCCCATCTTTGAACGGGCGTAAGTGCGATTTACCTTCTCGTTTATGCACGTCAATCGGCACATACTCAACGCAATACCCGGAACGAAAAAAAGCCATGGTAATGGTTGAGGGGTACGAAAACCCATTAGGCAGCAAGGGCAAAAATTGACGAAACTTTTGGGCGTACACAGCACGAAATCCAGAGGTTAAATCTTTGACCTGTCGCCCAACCACCTTTGAGGCTAATCGGTTATAAAGTCCGTTGCCAAAATGGCGTAACCAAGAAGCTTGTCCTTGTCGGTTTCGGGCCCCAACGGCCATGTCAAACCCATGGTCCAAAGGCGCTAACAATTTGGGGATGTCATCGGGATCATGCTGGCCATCGCCATCCATAAAGACAAGGATGTCCCCAGTTGCAGCCCTTGCCCCGGTTTTAATCGACGCGCCATTGCCTCTTTGATATGGATGGGAAATCACTTTTGCTCCGCAAGATGCGGCAAAGGTGGCGGTCTCATCGCTCGAGCCGTCGTCGACGACAATGACCTCAAAATGCGCATAGCGCTCCATTAATTTAGGTAAAAATCGTTGTAGCCCTTTGACTTCATTGCAGGCTGGAATGACCACACTGATCGACTTTGAGTTTTGTTGAGCAACTTGCATACACATGATCTTCTTGGCTTATTTCTTTAAGGGTAAACCAAAAAAAAGCTCCTAGCTTAGAGCTCTTGGCTTAAGTGATCTATCGCTTTTTGATGAAGTTTAAACCCTCCTTGGGGGTGTTTTTTGATCAGCTCAAGCGTCTGGCTCGCTCTTTGTTTGTCATCAAGGGCAATCATTAAAGACGTAGCCTCGAGTAAGGGCGTTAAACGTTTGGGGTAAAGCTCATAAGAGGTGAGTAACGCATCGATGGCTTTAGGCTTGTTGTCCAAGATTAGATAAATGCCAGCCCACTGGTGTTGTAAGATGGCGCGGACTCGAGGATTGTGCTCGATAAACACGTTGTTGTTGGCGTGTTCAATCAACGGTTGGTAGCTTGAGCTAAGTTGTGGGCATTGTCCGCTTAGACCCACCGAAACCAGGTTATCCAGCATCATCAGAGCGTAAGGGGTGATGGCCTTGGTGCGAAGCGCTTGTTTGGTTTGTTGGAGTTGTTCCTCAGACAGATGCTGACAATTGAGCAACAACGCATGTAAATAGGGGCCAGCATCGTGAGGATTTAATGACTTGGCTTGATGAATGGCATCCAACGCGATGGCCGATTTACCGAGCATGGTTTGATGATGAGCCCATTCAATTTGGGTGCGATAAGAGTGAGGGTGGAGTACTTTGTGCGTGGCTAGAAACAACTGGGTGGAAGACCAAGAGTTTGCTCTTAGATGGGTTAACCCTGAAAACACAAGTACAAGGACAACATTAAGCACGACAAAGCCACGTCGTACGCGCGTGTCTTTGACAAGGAGCCAGCCTAAGAAAAGAGCAAGCACCCAAAGGCAAAACCCTGCAACGTATTGGCGATACTCAAACACAGGTTCCATGGGCAAAAGGCTTGACTCTAAGCCATGAGAGAGAAAAAACAGGCCGAGCAGGAAACTGACGATGGGCGCTTTTCGAAGACATACGATGATGGTGATCACCAGCGAGGTGAGCACCAATACAGCCAGCCAAAGAGGCGGTGCATTTTGAAGAACAAAATCATCGTGGTAAAGCCCCATGGACGATAAGCTGGGTAAAAAGGTCTGTTTAAGGTAAAAACAAAGGGATTGGATCTGAGTCAGGAGTTGTTCCCAAAGGGTCGTCCCTTTTTGTGAAAAGATGGCTTCAAAATAAGGCCAGCGATGAAGGTAATAAAAGAGGCCCCCTAAAGCCCCAACCCCTAGTGTCGACCAGCTCAACCATAATGCTCGGTGTGTTTTTTGTTGATGAAAAGCCAAACACAACTCAAACCAAGCGATGTAGGCAACCACTAAAAGTCCACTTTCTTTGCTGAAGATGGACAACAAGGCCAACGCGAATGAGGCGATAAACCACAAGGTTGGTGGGTATTTACCAAGTCTTAGTCGTGCGTTCAAATACGACCAGACACTTAAAAAAGCAAACAAAGCTGAAAGTAAGGCCATGCGCTGCACGACGTATAACACGAGGCTGACGTTCAAAGGATGCAAGGCCCAAAGGCTCACCCCGGCAACAATAAGCCATGTCGGGGGCGCTTTATGAGTAAGGGTTTGGACGGTTTGCCTGAGAAGGGCAAAGGCGGCGAGTGTGCACAATAGATGGATAAATAGATTGATCCACTTAAAGCTGGTTGGTGTATCCCCAAGCCAGTGGTTAAGCGCAAAACTGAAGACTGCGACCGGGCGTCCAAGAGGACCAGTTTGGTTTAATTGGCTTACTTCGTAGGCGGCTTGAAAATCATACATCGGGACATTTACAGGCTCTAAGGTTTGCATATCATCAAGCAAGAAGGGGCCAGACATCCCTGCCCAGTAAATCAAAGCCAATAAGATCGCCAACATAGGCCAAGCCACACGAGCCATGACATGTCTCCCAAAATCCTTTTGTTTAGTATGATGGTTCAAAGGCAATGAAAACAAGCTAGAAGGGGGCGAGGATGGATTCAAGACAAAAAAAAGGAAGGCTTAGCCTTCCTTTTTTTAATGGGCTGGCTTATCGGCAAGAAGCAGGCGCAAATTGCGTAGCACCAGTAGCTGTACATGTCCAAGTGACCGCACCGTTCGCAAAGGTTGGTGTCAATACGATAGCAAAGGCACCGCCGGTTCCAAGGTTGGTTGCGTTACCAGTGATAGTGACCACACCACCAGCACCAACACCAAGAGCGGATACGTAGTTGGAAGTGACACTAGTCACACCAGCCATGGCGTTTGTTGTTGGCATAGCACCACGTGAAATTCTGTATTCAGATACAGCGGTTTTCGCATTTGAACCAACATTAATCAGTTCAGAAACACGAGCTCTTACGATGTAGTCGTTATAAGCTGGAATGGCGATAGAAGCCAAAATACCAATGATTGCAACCACAATCATTAATTCAATTAGGGTAAAACCTTTTTGGTTTCTCATGGTAGGATCCTCGTCAGTTTGTCTCTCGATATAAGTTATGCAGCTTCCATGCCATACTTCACGATGACATGCTAAAAGAGTAGTCATTCAATGACTTATTCGCCACGCTAATGTTACTCCCAGTGAGGTTATATGTAGCTTATCCGGATAGGGTGGGATAAAAAGCGCCCATTTTGGTCTCCTAGGTGACCAAATTTGTCACCGGGAATTTAATCACTTTTGATCGCACTGACAACTTATGCAGTTTGAACAAAAAGATTGGCAGGCTTGAGTGAGTAACTCACACACTTTATAATCGTGCAGAAGCCGAAGTAGCTCAGTTGGTAGAGCAACTGATTCGTAATCAGTAGGTCTGCGGTTCGATTCCGCACTTCGGCACCATTCGATGGAGAACATTGTGCCTCAAACTCAACCCGCCTACTTATTCGACGCGCGCTCTAAGCGTGAATCTTGGACCAAGTTAATCATTGTGGCTATTTTTATGGGCACGCTGATCTCGATGAGTTTGTTGGGGCTTTCAAAGTTTGTCGATACGCACATTGAGTTGTTTGGTTTTTCTTGGCATCTTCAGATCCCAATCGGGTTAATTCCGTATCCACTTACCTTTCTTTGCACGGATTTGATGACAGAGTTATTCGGGGCACAGCGGGCCAGGCAGATGATTTGGCTTGGTTTTTGCGCAAATCTTTTTGTGGTTCTTCTTGTTTATTTGGTTGGTTTTGTTCCACCCACACCTGAATTTTTTGAGGTGCAGGTGCCGGCTGTCACCGATACGCAATTTGCTTTCTATCAAATACGTTACCTTGCGATGTCAGGGGTGCTGGGAACGCTTTTGGCTTATCTTTGTGCTCAGTTTATCGACGTCAAAGTATTTCACTACCTTAAAGAGAAAACCAAGGGTAAACATCTTTGGTTAAGAAACAATGCTTCAACCTTGGTGTCCCAATTTGTGGATACCTTGGTTGTCACGTCTTTAACGCTTTTGATTTTCCACATGAACAATCAAATTGAGCCGGACTTAAACTTTATCTCGGTCATGGTTTCTTGTTATGCGTTCAAACTGACCATCACAGTTTTGGATACGATCCCCATGTATGCGCTGGTTTGGGGGATAAAAAAACATGTGCTCAACGAGAATAGTGAGCGCTAACTCATCGGGTTAGCCCTTGAAAAAAAGTGTTTTAGCCTCATATTTAAATTGAGACGAATTGATACACTCTGGAGGGTACCATGAGCATGTTAAGCATTAGACCATCTTGGCTAAACGACTTTCAAGATACGCTTTCTGATCACTGGCTTAAACAATGGAGTCAGCCACCGATGCGTCAATCTGTCCACTTTGACATCAAAGAAACGCAGGAAGGGTTTTTATTTGTGGCCGATGTGCCAGGGTTTGACGCCAACCAACTCAGCATCTCTTTTGAAAACCATGTGTTGAGCATTCGTGGCGAGCGTGATTTGCAAAACGAGCACCATGAAAAAGAATACCTGCTCAAAGAGCGCACGCAGTCTTCTTTTTCTCGGCAGTTTCAATTGCCTGATTACACCGGCGAGGAAATCCAAGCCAGTTGTAAAAAAGGGATCCTTGAAATACTAGTGCCGAAAGCCAAGCAGAAAACTCAAAAGATAAACATCAAAGTTGAAGAATAAACAACAAGGGCCGTAAGGCCCTTTTTGTTAAATAACTGCATAAAAAAAAACCTATCGTTGCCTTATTGGGAATAACCTAGATATAATCGCAGCTCGGCTAACCCAAGGAAGCGGGTTGACATAAAAAAACTTAGCAGAATGGACTCTAAATGCAGTGTGCTCCTAATGTTGAGGAATATTTATGCCTAGTAAAGTATCTAACCTATCATCAAGTTCACATGAGTCAGAGAGCGAAGTCTCCATGGATTCATCAAGTTCTTCTGAAGAAGTAAAAGCCGCTGCCGTAGAAGCCAGTGCGGCTCCAGCAGTCGTAGCTTTAGGGTCACCAAAAGCTTCAGCTGAAAAATCATCAAAAGAAGCTGGCACTGATGTTGAAGCGTCTGTTGCTGAAATGTCTGAAGATGAAAACAAAAAATCTTCTTCATGGATGCCATCCATGCCAAGCATTAAATTATCAATGCCACTTTTTGCTGCGGTCACAGTAGGTGCCAGTCTTTTTGCCTTGAACGCTTTAGGCATCATCAGCTTGGCTAATCCTGTCGTTGCTTTAACATCTGCAGCTATAGGTCTTGTCTCCTTTTCTATCAATAAGTACGTCAACCGTGCAAAGCCTGAGCAAAAAGATGAGCAAGAGAAATCTGAAGGGACAGACGCTGAGCTTGCCGAACAAGCTAAAAATGCTGCTGAAGCCGTTAAGAAAGCGTCTAAAGATGCATCCAACGATGCGACAGCCAGCGCTGGGCTAGGTAAGGCTGGTGGCGTACCGGCCCTTAAAGTGGTACCTGCTTCTCGTGAAACATCTGCTGAGCCTGAAGAGACGCAACCAAGAAGATCGAAAAGATTGAGCGGGGTTAAAGCGTAAGTACTTAAAACCAATCATGGATTGTTTATGGCTCTCATCATTTTGATGAGGGCCTTTTTAATATAAGGATGTACTATGTCAAGAACTAAACAAAATGACACTACTGCGCAAGACAAAAGTCTAGAAAGTAGCTCTTCTTCACAATGGTGGAGCGATGAGGGGCTTGCAGCTCTTGATGCTCAGCCTCTGACGCCCCGACCTTTACCTCCTTTGCCTAACGCTCAACCGAGAGATACTCTATCCAGCGTGTCTGACGATGAAGAGGGAGCCAGAGTATCCCTTGCGGGTTCAGGGCATGCTCAAGACAATGATTATTATAGCTACTCAGGCAGTGATAGTGGAGAACGTGCTCCTCGACCACCATTGACTCAATCTCGATTCAATGACACAGAAAAGCCTGACCTCCATTCACCATCAAACACTTCGCCACCTATGTCTGCTCGCACATCTAATCCTGATCAAGGTAATCCACTTGATTTTGCATCAGCGGCAGTTCAGGCAGCTAAAGATGCTGAAAAAGAAGCGAAATCATCTCACAATAGGGCCAGCCAAGCGGTGTCATGGCTACGATGGGGATTGCCGCATATGGTTGTGGGGGCAGCCGCCTTCGCCTTGAGTGGCTTCATAGGCGCCGCGTTAACCTCAGTGGGGCTTGGGATGGCAGCAAGTTCTCTTATTATCGTACCTGCGATGATGGTATTGAGCGTGGGGCTTCAAGCCGGAGTTCAACGAGCTTCTCGTCCAACCCCTGTACACAACAAGCCGAAAGCCTCGGTAAATGACAGCGCTCAAATGAGAATGGATCATAGGCCTACCCCGCTTGTCATAGATCGAACATCTGCACCAACGGCCACTCGCTTAGAGGATGAGTGCGTCAAAAAGTGCTGTAAAACCAAGAAGCTAGCCTAGTTCTTGTTGACAAAAACTAGTTGCTGCACTAAGGTGTCGCCAGAAATAAAGTTCTGGAGAGAATGATGCGAAAAGCGAAATTGTTTGTGGCGACCCTTCTAACTTGTTTCTTATCGATAGCCACTGCCGATATTCAAGTCTTAAAATGGCACGATCTTAATCCAGAACAAAAAGAGCTTATCGAGTTGGCGTTTGCTGCCCGTGAAAAGGCCTATGCACCTTATTCTCGCTATCAAGTCGGTTCGGCCTTAAAAACGGCAGAAGGGCATATCTTTACTGGCGCCAATGTTGAAAATGCCTCCTATGGTTTGACGATATGCGCCGAGCGCGTGACGGTGTTCAAGGCGGTTACCGAAGGCAAAGACAGCGTTGCCATGTTGGCCCTAGTCACGAAAGATGGGGGCATGCCTTGTGGGGCTTGTCGTCAGGTAATTTATGAATTTAACCCAAAAGCTGAAATCATCATCTCGGACGTAAAACGAAAAAAAATAATGGTGGCTCCTTTAAACGATTTGATGCCACAAGGATTTGGTCCTCAAAATCTCAATTAAATGAAAACCATCCACACCCCTCGATTAACGCTGCGTAAATTTTCCGATAAGGATAAGCCGGCTCTGTTTGATATCAATGGCGATGCGCTTGTCATGGAGCATTTCCCTGCGCCTTTATCGCGCCATGAGTCCGATGCTATGGTTGATAAAATTATCCATCAATACGATGAAAAGGGGATGAGCTTTCAAGCGGTTTGTTTAAAAGATGGGCCCTTGATTGGTTTGGCCGGCTTAGCTCACGTCAATTTCGAGGCTCATTTTACACCATGCGTGGAGATTGGTTGGCGAATTCACAGGCAATACTGGCGTCAAGGATACGCTTTTGAAGCATGTCAGGCTCTTTTGGCGCATGGTTTTGATGCCCTAGGGTTGGAGGAGATCGTTGCATTCACCATCCCTGAGAATATTCCATCCATTCGGTTGATGCAAAAATTAGGCATGAAGACAGACCCGGCCTGGAACTTTGTTCGCAAGCTGGGTCCGCTGTCCTTAGAGCACGTGCTCTATCGAATTAGAAAAGGCTAGTAGCAAGGCCCGACTTCGATGACATCGCCGGCGTAGTTCCCGTAAATGTCATAGGTCGGCACCCAATACTCGCAAGTGTTGTAATAGCTGTTTGAGGCGTAATAAGGACGATTAACAATCGAATCAAGAATGCTTCCAATAACAATCAAGCCAACTACCCCCAAAACGAATACTTCGGCATCGCCGGCAGCACTGACTTGTTGGATTTGATGTGAGTCAAGCGTTTTCATGGAATGCTCCTAGCTGTTATGTTATTCCTTGAGTTCCCATATGTAATCCTACCACCCCAATGATGATCAAAGCTATGGATCCAATTCGAATCATATCCACACTATCGCCAAAGACGGCGATGCCAATGATGGCGACAAGGGCGGTTCCCATGCCAGACCAGATGGCGTAAACCAGGCCTAAATCCAGTTTTTTCAGGACGAGCGTCATTAAATAGAGCCCAATGATGTACAACACCAAAGCCAAGACCGTGGGGACGGTTTTAGTAAAGCCATCCGATAACTTTAAGGCAGTGGTCCCACATACTTCAAATAAAATGGCCCAAGCGAGCGTAAACCAGACAGACAAGGAGTCCTCCAAAAACGTTAAGCAATTTCGCGTCTATGATGACACGTATTTAAGAAACAAAACAAACAAAATACACCATCCGATGGATGATGCAAGGCCAAATAAAAAAATCGGGTTAAAGTGAAAATTCTGATTGAAAAGGTTCCACTTTGGCTAAAAATAATGGCATATTAAAAAAATAATAATAAAAAATGATCTCTTGAAGTGTAAGGATTGAACCCCATAATTGAATCGACCCAGGTGATCATAATGATAAAGCTCCAGAAGTTTTTTGAGGTATGCATGAAGAAGTTATCTGATAAAGCCAGCGCTGTTAGTGGGCTTACTCAGTCTAAGAATAAGAAACCCACGATTGAACTAAGAATAGACAACAAAGGGTTCATCTACTCCAAGCATCGTTCTCAAGAAGCTCTGCCTTTGGATGACGAAGAATTTGCGCAATTTTGCCAGATGATCGGCTGCATCGCTTTGATGGAAATGAAAGAATCTGGTCGCACCCTTCACTGATGCATCGAAAAAGCCATGCCCTCCCTGACATGGCTTTTTTGTTTCCTTAAGCTCTGATGCTAAGCTTGCTTGCCGGGCTTGAGACGTCTTCCTCGCCCACTCGTTTCCTTGCCATCTCTAGATCAAATTGAGTCAAACCAAAATCTATTTTTTGAGTCCCAAGGTTATAACCTAAGTAGCCGTCCGTCGTCCAAGAGCGCCAGTTAAACCATGCGCTCCATTCACGAGAGGCTCTGCCTCCTACCAAAAAGTTCTCTATAAGGGATGGATTACAAAAATAGTGTTCACTTTTTATGTTTAAAAGTTGTTGATGATAATAGTAATTAGTCAGAGCTCTCATTCCACCAACAAGGGCTACACCGACGGCTCCCCATCCCAAACTGGCGGCAAAGCTGGCTCCAACCGTGGACGCGGTGGAGTAAAAGGTATTGCCGCCTAAAAAGGCGAAGTAATTAAAGTTTCTTGAAAACAGTGAGTAGTTTCCACCAAAGACCGTATAGATCCCCTGATTGATGTATAGTTGCTGCTTAAACGCTTTTATAAGCGGTAAACTTGTTCCTTCAAAATTGAGTGTGACATGAGTGGTTGTCTCAACTTGACGTAAATGATGAGTCCATTGTTTAAGTCTATCGTCGGTAAACTCATCGTTGGTCATGTGGATGCGTTGATAGCGACCCGACTGGATTGTTTGACCCACAGCGTCTAATTCACAATCGGAAAGCAAGTTATCATCAAGCTCAAGGACTTTACCCAGGTAGTTGCTTTCCCAGTCTTTAACATACTGGTTTACAAACAACACATGGTCTTCTCCATCATAGGACGAGGTGTGGCCTATCTGGGATATGGAGTGATTGCTTTTTGCAATCGCCATCATTTCATGTCGAGGAACACTTGGGCCTAAAAAGAGGTTTGAGCATTGAATTTTATTTTCACGAAGAGCATGAAGAAGGGGCTCTAAGTTCTCTTTTGTACAATGACGCAGATCTAACTCTTCAATGGTATGACCCTTCAATCTTTTGACAAGCGCAGTGATGCAAGCTTTGCTCAACGACATCCCGTGAACACTGAACTCAAAATCCTTATGCGGTTCAATCTGATTAATGATTCGTAAAACGTCATGTTCGGATTTCGTGTCGGTGATTTCTTTAACTCTCGGTAGGGCCAAGTCACAATCAGGATCAATTTCGTGACACATTGCTTCATACTTGGTTGAATCATTAGGTTTACGTACAGACATCCATTTAGCGTTGCCTGCAACATGGCAGTTGAATTTGGCAGGGCGCGTCAGGTAGGAGTTATCTCTAAAAAATAGGGTAAGGCCGAGTCGATATGTTTTATCAGTCAGCCATCCCAACACCGAGAAAGGAAATTCAAACAATGAGGCCTGATTCGGATTAAAGTCCAGTCGTGTTAACCAACGCTGAATCTTCATTTCCCTAATCATTTTGTTTATATTTTTATGATGGATATCCTGATGCTTTTGTCGATTATCATCAGTCATTTGGGTATTTACACTGGCCATCAAGAGTCTCCTTGTTACGTGTGCCTGGATCTTTTCACAAAAAAAACCTAATATCAAAAATTAAGTTGGTTTAATGTACAAATAAGTTAGATAACTTTGTCGAACATAAGGACGTTGAGATGAATGTACTGATCACTGGGGGCACAGGCTTAATCGGAAAGCACTTATGTGCCAAGCTCAAAGCGCGTGGTGACAAGGTGTTTGTCTTGACCCGGAATGTCGAAAGGGCCCAAAAAACCCTAGGCGAGGGGGTGGAGTGCTCCTCGACCCTAGATAAATTCAAGCGCGTGCCGATGGATTGCTTGGTTAATTTGGCCGGTGAGCGCATTGATGGCGCAAGATGGAATGAGCGATTTAAAAAGAAACTTTTGGACTCTCGATTGCAGGTGACCCAAGAGTGCGTCGATTTTATTCGCTCTGTCGATCAAAAACCGGTCTTTATTTCTGGCTCGGCCATTGGTTTTTATGGCGAAAGCCAGACCCAAAGCTTTGACGAATCCACGAGCCCTGAAGGTGGTTTTACGCATGAGCTTTGTTCAAAGTGGGAGGCGTGCGCCCGACAAGTTGAGGACCAAGTGCCTCGATTGGTCATGCTTCGAACAGGCGTTGTGATGGCCAAACACGATGGTGCTTTAAAAAAGATGTTACCGGCTTTCAAGATGGGAGTGGGGGGCAAAGTAGGTCGGGGGAGTCAGTGGTTTTCCTGGATTCATTTAGAGGATATGGTGTCAGTCATTCTATTTTGCATGGACAACCCAGTCAGTGGACCCATTAATGCGACGGCACCCAACCCAGTCAATCAACTGGAGTTGGCTAAGACTTTAGGCAGGGTATTGAGACGCCCTACGCTGTTTCCGCTTCCTTCGTTTATGGTAAAATTCATGTTCGGGGAGATGGGGCAAACGCTTTTACTTGAAGGGCAGAAAGTCATTCCCAAAGCCCTAAATCAGTCTGAGTTTGTGTTTCAGTACCCAAACTTGGAAGAAGCTTTAACTCAATTATTAAAATAAGAATTTTCATGAGAGCAAGGTTTGGTATTGGGCTCCTCTTATGGCTCATCGCAAGTGTAGCATATGGGGTAAGTTATGATGTGAAGCGGGTTGTTGATGGCGATACGCTGCATGTTATCAATCGTTATCAGCAGAGCATCAAAATAAGACTTGCCTTTATTGACGCCCCAGAACGTGATCAACCTTTTTTTAAAGAATCCACTGACATGCTCAGAAGTATGGTTCGAGGGCAAAAGGTCAGCCTACAGATTGTCGATGTTGATCGATACAAACGAGTGGTGGCGGTCGTTTATGTTGGTGATACCGATATCAACAAAGCCATGATTGAACAGGGCGGCGCCCAAGTCTATGAGCGATACAACAAAGATCCTTCCTACGTGCAAGCCCAACGCGATGCGGCTGATAATAGGTTAGGTTTATGGGCTTTGAAAGAAGTCAAAGCGCCTTGGGAATATCGAGCCGTCCAACGAAAACTGAACGAAAAAGTGAACTAAGTGAAATTTAAATCCATCAAAACTGAACGCACCGTTATCCGTATCCCTACCGTCAAAGATGCCAAGCTTATGCACGAGGGACTCAAGAGTAGCATTCGCCAGCTAAAGCCTTGGATGCCATGGGCTCAAGAGTTGGCCTCTTTGGACGATACGAAGTATTTTCTCAAACAGGCTGAAGGTATCTGGGCAAAGTCTGAAGAGTCGTTAGTGGAACGCTCTTTGATTATTTTAGATGCCAGTGGGAAAAAATTTGTCGGGTCAACGGGGATCAAGCCGCATAATTTATTTGTGCCTAGCTTTGAGGTAGGTTATTGGGTTAATGTGGAGTTTGCCGGTCAAGGCCTCATCACGGAAGCCATCAATGGTTTGTGCCGTTATTTGTTTATGGAACGACGAGCCAATCGCATCGAAGTCCATTGTGAGGCTGAGAATCTTCGAAGCTGTCTTGTGGCCGAACGATTAAACTTTACGATGGAAGGACAGCTAAAAAATCATCGTCTTACGGCCGATAGTTTGCGTCTTGCTGACACCAAGCTTTATGCCATGACTTGCGTTGATGATTTGCCTGAGCAGCCTACGACATGGCAAGTGTAAGCACTTTCCATTTCTCAAACTTTGAAAGTGCGATTCGCTTTCATATCAGCAAGCGCCTAATGGCGCTTGGTTGGCAAAGCATGTCTGATCCAGGTCTTGCTAGCTTCAATGATTCAAATTTAACGCTTGATAACGAGGTATCCAAAGTCCTTGAGTATAAGCATTTGCTCGCCGCATTAAGCTCTGAGTTTGCGCCGACGTTAATGCCTGAGACGTTTTATGTGGATGATCATAATTGGCAATCCATTGTGGGATACATGGAGCACCACCAACTAATAGGCCCTTGGATACTCAAGCCCTCGATGCTAAACAACGGCGATCACATCGTCTTGCTTAAACATACCGATGCACTCAAAGAGCACTATTTATCCATGAATCGTCTTGGTGGCCCCCACGTTTTGCAGCGCTACGTCCATCCACCGCATCTGCTTCAAGGAAAAAAATACACGTATCGATTGTCTGTGATTCTCACCAACGACAGTGGGGTGTTTGTCGCCCCTCACGGGTATGTGAACATCAGCAAAAACCCATATCCGGGATTAAGCTTTGTTTCAAGAAACGATCACATCACCAACTATATTTTGGACGGTGAGCTTGCCGGTATCCGCCAGCTATCGACCACCGAGCTGACAGGGTGGGGCGAACTCAGAGCCGTCTTTTGTGAGCACATCCAAACGATGGTTCGTGCCATCACTTCAGTGTTTCCGCATTATTTAAGTAAAAAAGACGTTCATGGAAAGCCAAGACCGCGCGCTTTTGAGCTTTTTGGTTTTGATTTTATGTTGTCCGAAGACAAACAAGTTTGGTTGCTTGAAATCAATCATGGCCCGGATTTCCCCATGACCGATGACCATGCCCTCAAAGACACGCTATGGGATCCGTTTTGGCAACATGTGATGGATGACTTTGTGCTCCCCAATGCCAATCAAAAGCCCTATTCAAATCACTATTTTACGCGTATGATGTCGCCCAATCAGTGTCGACCCAGTTGGTTGGCAAAAAGAAAAGGGCGTTCGTTTTTGGCGCAATTTCGACCCATTCTTCAAGCTTATTAAAGTGCGTGTGCACGCTTTAGAGTCTTAATTCCTTTTTGCCCTATCCCCCTGAGTAAACATGGCCAGCCATAAGGCTGAAATAGCCAATCATCTGCCTTTGCTGGTATGACACTGTGGCTGGTGAGATACTAAATTAAGTAAATTTTAAGGAAAGATGATTGATAAGGATGACAAATCAGATAAAACGGTGAAGTGATGAGTAATGAAGGCCCCAAAAGTAAAAGAAGTCTTGCAGATGATTATCCAACCCCTCAAGCGTTAATGAGAGCTCTTGATGAAGTTGGTCGCGAGCTAGAAAATGGAGACTTTGATTCGATGTTTGATAAAATGGGCAGAGCATCAAGCACCCAGGCTCCTAAAAGCCCAACTTCAGAGCCGGATGAAAGCCTTGAGCCCGCAGGTTCGCCCATGAGCGTGGACTCGCCAACACCGAGCGATGAGTCTGACTGTTCTAATATCTGATAGTGGGTCTCAAGACCTCGAATGTCTCCCTCCCACAGAGAGTGACTCAGGAGTTAAAGAGAGTATAGAGGCTGGTGATGAAAGAAGGTCTGAGACCCCACAATCTTTAAGAGATGCATTCCCTCCACACAGCTCTTTAGCTAATACTATTAGTGAGACCTTACATGGAGTTCGTCCAGCCGATCCTCTATCCGTTGCCATGGGTTTGCATGTCACCAGAACTCGCGCTGGTCATCCTATTGAAAATGACGAGGAAACAACGGAAGATCTTGCCTGGGATGGATTGAGTACTTTCTACCATGACCCGAATGATAACCCTTTTTTTAATACAATGTGGGACCCGGACATTCCTGGGTATGGACAAGGCAGCGATACAGGTTGCTGGGCAACTTTGACCGCCCTTTGGGATTGCTTAAGGGGTTCCCCTGTAGGCAAACCTGATTTACCATCTAGAGATACAAGATCAAAAATCAAATTCGATTAAGGAAAAGCATGTCGGATGACCGCGCCATCGGCGTATTTGACTCAGGGGTCGGTGGGCTCACAGTCTTAAGAGCCTTGATGGAGGCTATGCCGCATGAGCGCTTCGTTTATCTAGGTGATACGGCACGTTTGCCTTATGGCAACAAAAGCGCTAAAACCGTGACCGATTACGCTTTGCAGTGCGCTCAGGTTCTTTTAGAGCATCCGATTAAGGCCATTGTCATTGCGTGCAATACGGCTTCAAGCGTGGCATTAGCACCGTTGCAAGATGCTTTTGATATTCCTGTTTTTGGTGTGATTGAGCCAGGCGCCAAAGCCTGCGTTGAGTTAATTAAGACAGGTCGAGTGCTGGTGCTTGCGACATCGAGCACGACCCAATGGCATGCCTACCAAAAAGCGATTGTTGCGCAGAATGCATCGCTTGAAGTTATGGAACTTGCTTGCCCTATGTTTGTGGCCATGGCCGAAGAGGGATGGACGGATGGGGAGTTAGTCGAGTCCATGATTGAGCGTTCTCTTGAGCCAGTCGATATTGCCAGCATGGATTGCATTCTTCTTGGATGTACCCATTTCCCCCTATTAAAAGAGGCGATAGCCAAGGTGGTTGGCCCCATTCCTTTGGTCGATTCAGCCTCAACCACAGCCTCTCATGTTCAACGCACCTTGACCGAGTTAAATCTTTTGTCATCGAACAAATCGGCAAGCAACACGTATCTTGCGACCGACTCCATGGAGCGCTTTTCCGACATGGCTTCGCGTTTTCTTGGGGTAAGCTTTGAGCACAACGACGTTGTTCTGGTTAGCCCTGCCCCCAATGCAATGAGGAAAAAAGCCTAAGCCTTTTAAGGCTTGGGTTACTCAAATCGTTTTTGTTTGATGCGAGTGGTTATCCCTAGATGAAAGACAAAGAATATAAGCAGCAAAAACTGCATGGTTGGGATCACATACATCATCTGAGACTTTAGAATAAAAAAAGCAGGCATCTCAACGAAGCTCAGTAAGAATAACCCGGTCATGCCCGAGTAAAACATGACCCCCGCTTGATTGGCCATGATGGCGCCAAGACTCATCAAAGCGCATGAACCCACATAAAAAGCTATGATTAAAACGGGGTGTGTTGATAAGCAAAACCCAAGATGAAGGATAAGCCCTAGAAGCGTCAAAGCCAAAACTCGGTTCAAAGGCATATCAAAGTCCAAAAAGCGAATGTTGTTATCCCATACGATGCACATGCCTGTAAAAAGCATTAACGACAAGGGCACAGAGAACGTGCAAGTGATGAAAGCATCGAGCGAGAGTGGCGTGGATTCCAAGGTGTGATGGAGCGCACCAAGAGAGGCCCCGCATGCACCGCCTAAGACAATGCTCAGGGCAATAAAGGCATAAAAGTCACGCATTCGAGCCAAGGGGATCAAAGCCCCAGCGAATCGTGTAAATCCAAAATAAAGAGCCAGGGGCACGCCAGTATGAAGCACCGCTAGATTAAAACACATGAGAAGTGAGTGCCATTTTAGAAAGGCCATAAAAGCGCCGATGAAGATCCCTAAACTTATTCGATAACCACGAAGGCATAAAAGGCCAGTCATGACGCCAATTTCAGGCCAAATCGGTAAGGCGAGCTCATTAAGGCTGCCCAGTTGGAGGCCAACGTAGTGCAACAAAGAAACTAAGACAATCTCATACAAACGTCGCTGAAGACCCATTTGTGAGTTCATCACCTCAGATGGTTTGGTGCTCAGCTGGTTTGTTTTCAGGTATGATTGAATCTTTGTAAGCCTGGTTTCCAATATCATGAGCAATGTTCCTGAGTTATCAAAACAACAACGAGTTGAGTGTCAGACGGTGATTCAAGATCTCTACAAGAGGTTGGACACCACCAACGCCCATTCTGAGCAAGCCATGGAGACTTTTCAACAAGAATTAATCTCTCCTACTTATGGTGAGATGGCCTTTGAGAGTATTTATAAGCTAGCCACGAGAATCAATCTGAGTGAACAGGATGTTTTGATGGATTTGGGCTCTGGCTATGGCAAATTTGCTCTCTCGCTCCCTTTGATGAGTCTTTGTCAGGTGATAGGGGTGGAAGCCCAACAAAAAATGCACACCCTTGCGCTTCAAAAACGAGGTGAGCTAGAACAAGTACTTGAGGAGCCGTTAGCGAGTCAAGTGCAATTTGAGCATGCCAATTTCTTAGAAAGTGATTTTGATCGAGCCACCATACTATATAGTTGCTCGACTTGTTACAGCTACTCTTTATTGTGGGCGTTAGGAAAAAAAATCAACGCTTCCAAAGTGCCTATGGTGCTTAGTCTAAAGCCTATCCCTTCTCTGGAGCGCCTTACGTGTCGAGGCTCTTTCTCGGTCGAGTGCAGCTGGGACAGCGCGTTGTGCTACGTGTATCAGTAACCGCTTCTCTTAGAGATGACAAGGACAATGACTTAAGCGAGGTAGTGCCATAGAAGACGATAGCGAAAGTGATGGGCCATGGGAATGCGCTCATGGCTTCGTTAGACTGAAAAGAGTCAAAGCCACAGGAAGGGAATCCAGATGGCAAGAAAAAAGAAGCGAGTTAAATTCAAAAAACTCATGGGTGAACAAGTCGCTGAACTCTTCAATTTTGTTTATCCTCCCCTCTCAGCCGAAGAACCTTTTGATTACGATGATCCCATTGATTGCGAGGTTTCCTGTGAGAACGATGATGCATTTTCATTGGGGGTTCCAGAGTTTACCGATGTGTCAAAGGACACTTTTTTCACAAGCGATGCCTTAGAAGAGCTAAGTCACAATGAGTTTAGGCGGTATATCAACGATGACTTGGTGGTTGGTCATGCTTTGATTTTTTCTGATTCAGACGGTCAGCTCCAAGCCAAGCAGGTCCGTGATGTTCCCTCTCATCCTAATGCCCCTCAAATAGTGTCTCTTAGTCGTTTTGAGCGCCATGATCTTGGTGACAAAGTCGTATTTAAAGCCAGAGCAGATGATGGAACCATGATGTATTCCGCGCATGCAATTGATGTGAGCACAAACTACGACCACTCTCCTTACCAGCTTCATTATTTTAGACCGGTCCCACAAGTGAGCGATGAGTGGTCCTTTTATCAAGCGATGCAAAATCCCGTTCCAGTGTTTAAACCCGATTACGCTCAAGCCCAAGCGAAGCTTAAAGATAACCAAACGGACATTAATCCTGGTGATATCCCCACACGGAAAAACATGCGACGTTCAAAATCCCAAACCAAAGTGATGAGACGTTCGGCTTGGCAAGCCATGGTCGATTTTGGGGATGATTATGAAGAGCAGTTAACCGATGAGGCCATGACCATCGTCGACGCCTGCATTGAGGCCAGGCAATTTGCGAGTGGGGCAGGGGTCAAACGTCAACCGTTTCCGGAGTGGAATCATGCGGTGGGTCACGGTCTTTCCCCGATGAGCTATCAGCCTCAGCGTAAATCAAATTTAGCAGCCGCGCCCGCTTACATCAATACGCAAATGATGAATGTTGAGCGATCATTGCAGTGGCATGCCCTTAACAAGCCAGGGGACTATCACGTACATACCAAATTTACGATGCTGGAGAACACCGATGTTCTTGATTACGGTTGGATTGAAGGGACCTTCCAGCGCAATGAAAAGAAGGTGTCGATTACCTCTCATTTAAATCCATGGGTGAAAAACCCCCATTACATGAGAGCCTCTCATGTGGCTCAGACCTCTATGGTGGTCGAGGCCCTATTAAGCAATCAAGCCATGACGCAGACCTGTGTATGTGAAGGACCAAGTCCATCGAGGATGGATGAACTATTGACTCAGATGGGCGAGCTTTCGTTGGATGAGCAAAGCCAAGCCGTTGCACCAGCTAAGCCGTTATTATTTCATAAAGCAATGGCAATTGATGAAGAGGTTATAGAGCGAGCGTCCCCTTCGGGTCGCTCGCAAGCGTATTCGGCTTAAGCCCCCAACCTGGCAGGAGAACGAATCTCACGATTCGAGTTTTCTTGTTCGGTGTGAGCCGCTTCTTGTTGAGTCTTGGCCGCTTCGAGTTCTTGCGCCATCCTTCGACGCAACATAGGAAAGAACTCGGGGTAGCCTTTGAGTGCAAGAGCAGGCTCTTCACCGAGATCCTTGGATTGAGATTTTAAGATCCCACAGTCTTCCAAGATTTGATCATGCACTTGATCATCATTCGCAAAAACGATCTTATCACCATTTTTGAAAGTGACTTCATGGAAGCGCTCGTCATGATCTTGAAACAGCTGCAAGGCTTGGCGACAGTTTCGTACTTTGACACCATTAATCTCGTCGATGATTTTTTTCTCGAACGAATCATACGTTACAGTGTCTTTTGATTGAAGCACGTGATTTAAAATAACCACTTCGTCATCAGGATGTTCACGATAGTCTTGTTGAAGCTTTTCTAGGACATGGCCAGCACCTGAGAAAAAACTTGAAGAGTCGTTTATATAGTTATCCGTCAATGGTTGAATGACCAAACCATTTTGAATAAAAAAAGTGGGTGGCGCATCATTGAATGTGCGAGCTTTATAAACAGTATTGGCGCGATGAGACAAGCAGACATCCACTTGAGTGACTCGCCCTTCTCGAAGGACTTCAAAGCGAATGTCATCGTGCATCATATGCATGTCAATGAGATGTTCGTAGTGAACACGCCCTAGGGTAGGGTGTTTGATGAAACCATCATTCCCAATCGCAATACCATCCACACTTAAAAGTACATCGTCTTTTTTTAAAAGCTCGTTTGCAGCACTAATGGAGGGGACTTTCTTAACACGAATGCCTGAAATTTTCTCTGTTCCCAAGCGCTCTGCCAAGCTTGGGTCATTCATGCCTAAGTGCTCGCGAAGAGGAGCACTTGTTAAAACTTGGGTTTGTATTTCAAGGACAGGAAAGCCCCCGTACTCATGATCAAGGCCATCGTTTAAAAAGTGCTTAATGACAGGAGGGGGGATAAGATAACCAAGCCCTTCACCCACATCATATCCTTGGAAAGCCACTCCAATGACCTGGTAGCGCCCGTTATCTCCTTTTGCAAAGGCTGGGCCTCCGCTGTTTCCAGGATTGATGGCAGCAGAGGTTTGTGCTTGCAATAGCTCAGCATTTCCTTCTGCATACTCGCTGCGTTCGATGCGAGAGATTTGCCCATCGGTAACGCAAAGTTCTTGCCCCCCCATGGGGAAACCATAAATCTGTACTTTAGTGCGAAGTTTAGGCATGTCGCCAAGCTTTAGTGGGTTGAGTCCCTCAAAAAAAGCGTCATCTGAGACTTTGAGTAAAGCCAAATCACAATCAGGATCAATTTTGTAACAGCTTGCCTCGTACTTGGTCGAATCATTAGGCTTACGTAGACCTAACCATTTTGCCTTACCCGCAACATGAGAGTTGGTGACTAAAAAGGTTTCACCCTCATGCTCAACAGCAAAACCACTTCCTGTCCATTTGTTTTGAATGGGGGCACGATATGGCTCTGAAAAGTCCCAGTCACGGCCACTGGTAAAAACTTTAAAAACGGAGCTTTCTAATTCAATTAAGCGTAAGCGGTCCAAGCTATCCGTGGAGGCATTGAGATCGACAGCGCCTCTTCGAGAACTTTGAATCAAACCCACTTGTGACCCCTCAGAGGAGAAACCATCTTCGTCTCCTGATAACGATGGTGTTGGTAACTCAAGAGCCTCTTCGCTATTCCAACTGGCCTCAGAATTTCCACCATACTCCGAGTCAGCATCGCTGCCGACACCACCATTGGTTGGATTGTAATCTGAATCTAGGGAGCTTTCGTATCCTTGTTGTTCTTGTTCAGGACCCATGTGAATTCCTCCGTGAATGAGATGGGGGTAGGCGTTTGACCACGCCGAAAGCCAGATATTCCTTAGGCTTCTCTTCGCATTAAATAATGGGTCTTTTTTTAATGCAAGCAAAAAATACGCAAATCTACTCAAAAAGGTATTGTTTTATAAAATTTGCCTGGTTACACTCGAACCATGATGACAAATATATTGAAAATAACAGTGTTTATATCATCATGCTCTGATTGTTCATGCAGTACTGTCTATAAAATAGGTGGATTTTCATGACCTAAAACCCCTCATTACCCTATAAAAACGTGTGTTTCATGGAGGAAACCCCGATGCCAAGGAATAATAATAAAAATTCGGCCGAACAAAATGCCAGCTCTGTAGAAAAGGCCAGTAATTCTCAACAAAAAGCTGACTTTTATCAAGTCGCTCCCGATCCCGATTCTGTTCCTAAACCAGCCCCCAAAGACATTCATGAATTTGATTCGTTTTGGCAAAGCAAACTATCCGAAGATGAACACCATCGGTTTTTTAAACCCTCAAAAACCATCGGTCATGCCTTGGTAGGTGTGGGCCCGAGCGGTCAAATGGAAGCTCGTCAATTCATTGCCCCGGGTGGGCAAAGTCAGGAAGACTCAAGCATTGTGCTGTTATCCGACATTGAAGTTCGACAAGAGTACGGGGCGATAAAAGCGACCGCCAAGGCACCCGATGGCACGCCGATGGTGGCTACTCGCTCCCTTCAAATCAAAATTCCAAACATGGACAACAACTCAGGCACTGAATACTCACAGCGTGAACTTTTGATGTTTTCTCCACGCCCTACTCACTCGACAGTCGGGAAAGATGGTCAAGAGATTGTTTGGTGGGGCTCAAGCGACTTCGCAGAACCTAAAATATATCGCGATGACTTGGATAAAGAGACCCAAGAAGAACTCAATGCCGAGTTAAAAGAAAAAGCGGAAAAAGATCGGTATCCTGTGCGCGGAGGACGCGTTACGGTCGATCCCGTTTCCGTGGCTAAGCGCACCGCGGTGAAAAGTCGTAGACCGGATCAAAACACGGTGATGGGGAGAGCCATGGGGGTTTCAGGAGGGATCTCCGCGCATAATCACGGCGTTGATTTCCTTGATGAGGCACGAGATGAGCTTACTGAAACTGCTCGAAAAACACTCCAAAAGAATCAAGATGCTAAAGCGCATTGGCGGGGGGCTTCTCGCTTAAGTCAGGGGCGTCTCGAATGGCTGCATGCCATCGGATATAAAGAAACCCCCTGGGATCAGGAGCCCCAACAACAACAAAACTTAGCGGGTGCACCCAAATGGTTAAATACTCGCCAAATGGTTGGTGAACATGTGGCAAAGTGGCACGCATCGCATCGCCCTGCGGATGTTGAACTTGATGTTCAATTTAAAACCATTCCTGGCACTGATTTACTCAAAGAGGGTGATTTGGAAGCCAGAGTGGAAGAAAATGGCCGAGTGGTTGAAGTGCACCAACATCTCAATCCTTGGGTATCGAACCCTAAATTCAACAAACCCACTGACATCGCTCAAGCCGTCATGGTTACCCATGGCTTGTTGAACGATAAAGCGTCCATTGTGGTGCCGGCGGCTGTCCACGCCAATGTGCGAAAACAAGATGGATTTATGAGTGGCTATCAAAGAGTTAGTGCCGCATCGATAGGCGCTCATCCTCGCTCTGCCTTTAGCCCTATCAAAGAGAGCAGATCAGAGCGTCGAGTACACTTTGCAGAGCCTTTGACACGAGAGGCGTCAAGGACTCAATCAGCCGCATTAAGCGAAGCAGGCATGGCCCAAAGCTCATCGAGGACATCGGGCAATGGGGCTGCAGCAAACTCAAGCGCCCTGTCTGGAGCTCAGTCAAGTTCTCAGCCACTCTCTCATTCATCACCTAGCACGTCAAGGAGTGACACTATGCCTGGTCCTATCGAACAACGAGTCATACCAACTGAGCACGCCAAGGAGAACTCAGTGGTACAAATCGTCAATAACTTTCTTGACATCGAGTATGAAACTCCATGGAAAGGCTCAGAACCTATGGGATGTCGTGGTTCGGGCGTTGTGATCGAACGCGATGGTCAAAAATACATTCTCACCAACGCGCATGTGGTCGAAAACAACCGAACCCTGACCGTTCGTCTTGCCAACAGCGACAAGTGCTATGATGCCAAGGTCATGCAAATTTCCCATCAAGTCGATCTTGCGCTTGTGCGTGTCGATGCCCCAGAATTTTTAGCCAGAGCAGAGCCGGTGAGTATTGGTGAGATGGCCAAGCGCGGTGATGTCACCAACGTGGTTGGTTTCCCTATGGGGGGCGATGAGCTGTCGACCACTGAAGGAAAGGTCAATCGGATTCAAATCGATGATTACGCTCACTCGGGTGAACGCGACATCAACGTACAAACGGATGCCGCCATTAACCCAGGCAATAGTGGTGGACCGGTTTTTAATCATGATTTGTCCGAAGTGGTTGGCATTGCGTTCCAAGGGGTTAATGGCGCTTCAAATTTAGGTTACATGATACCTCCCCCCGTCATTAATCATTTTCTAGAGGATTATTTCAGCCCTGGCCCTTACAAGGGCTTCCCAACCGTCGCTTTTGATTTTCAGCCTTTGACCAATAAGTCACTGCGTAAATTTAAGGGGCTAAGCGCAGGTGAAACCGGGGTTATGGTCATTGATGTCGATACCTTGTCTGACGCTCATCACAAGCTTCAGCCTTATGATGTCATTACTTCCATCGATGGGCATAAGATCTCTAACGATGGCAAAGTCTCCATCGCAGAAATTGGGCATCGTATTGAAATGGATTATTTGTTCCGAAGAAAACAAATCGGTGAATCAGTGTCCATTGACGTCACACGAATCATAGATGGGGTCAAGCATGAGCTCTCTTTTGACGTGGAGCTTAAATATCGTCCAGGACAAACGAAAGCTTTGGGTGCCATCGAACATGATAAAAACCCAACCTACTTTGTTCGTTCAGGGATCTTGTTTCAAACTTTGACCATGAACTACATTGAAACCTCTCATGGTCTCGTCTTACGAGAGATGATTACCGATAAAGGCTACCTTCATGACAAGCCTAAGGCAGAAGAGGATGATGAGGTCGTTATCATCAATCGTGTCTTTAATACCAAGGTGACCAACGGGTATGAGCATTTTGATAACAACCGAGTCAAAGAAATCAATGGCGTTGCCGTTAAAAACATTCGACATGCCCTTGAGTTGTTTGAAAACAATGAGCAAGATGAACACGTCATCAAGGTGGGATCCGGTGAATTGATTGTGGTCGATAATCTGACAGCTGAGCAAGAAAAAGACTTGGTGCGCCCCTACCGGATCCAAGAGCTTTGCTCTGAAGATTTAGCTTCTCTTATCAAAGCACCTGCTCAGGCGCCCGTGGAAAGAAAAGCTGCGCCGCCTAAACCTCGAGCTCAATCAAGCATGGCCTCACGCTTGCAAGAGGCTTTGCGTGTGCTTCAAGAAGTAGGGGTTCATGCAGAAGATTTAGGTCTTGGTAAAGAGGCCGAACAAGCCCAGCGAATCATCGAGGCCCAGCAGAGTTCGAGCAGTATGGCAGGCCATCATGTCGAACAAGGTCCAAGCAGCATGGCGAGTAAAGAGGCTGACTTGAGTGAAAGTCTTGGTTCGGCAAGCACATCTTTGGATGAGGAGGAGGTTGACTTAGAGGCCGGCTCAGACGATGACCTATTGTCCGTTGACGAGCATGGCAATCTAAAAGGCTTTATTGATGATACGCCGTACCCTGTTGATTTTGAGGGCATAGAAGACGGGGATCGAGCGCTCCTTTTTAGCAACTTTAGACAGCAAACAGGTGAGTTCCAGGGCGCAAATCATCTTATTGGAGCCATCAATGGGATCGCATCGCGGGTCATAGAACAAGCGCAACAAGAGCCTCAAGCCAGCTATGGAAGCGCTAGCCGAAGCCCGAGTCCTTCTCAATCAGAGGACGAGCCCTATACCCCTCGTGGAAGCCGAAGACGAGTTATTGAATCGGATAGCGACTCAGAAAGTGAGTCACAAAGCGATTCATTGAGCCATCATGAGGGAATAAGAGCACAGCGTCGACGTTCGGCTCGTCTTGCCGGCAGAGGCGTTTAATCACGGCAAGAGCAAAGCTTAAGCTTTGCTCTTGATGCCCTTCCAGCGAGTGGCCACTAAGGCGCCAATGATGCCAACCTGGATGAGCGGACCTAACACACTCGCGACAACATGTTCGCCAATGCTTGGGACAAACAAGTAGGTCATGAATGGCAGGTGGAGAATGCTAAACAAGCTGGGCAGCAATACGTAGAGCACCGCAAAATAGAAAAGACTGGCTAAGATTGCTCGATAGGACTTTGGCCCAAAACTGAAGTAGTGCACGATTAAGATGTCGCGTGTGGCAAACAACAAAAAAGACAGGACAAACAAGGCATTGTTTGCATCTGTCTTTGCTGGCATCAGTGCGAGAATCATCCCGGCCATGAGCGCCAGCACAAATGAGACGGGCCAGCGTGGCATTCGAGTGAGAGCATTTATCCATTGAGAAGCCTTAAACGCTGTTAAGGCTCTTTGATAATGAAGGGCGCTGACGTTTTCAAACAAGACACTCACATAGGTGAGCACGATGGCGGCGTAAAAGGCGATAAACCATCGAAGATTTTCAAGAAAGTACTGAGCAAAAGGGAATGCATCGACATCCATCTGGAACTCAGTCACATTCATGGACTGCAGGTTGACCGGGGTGACAAAACCACTCAAATAGATCATGGTATACAAAGTAAAGACGCCCCATACCCATGGTATGTTTCGGTATTGGAGCTCTAAGCGTACTAATCGCCACAAGCCTATAAAAGCCCAAGCAAAAAAGATCAAAAAGCTCACCAAAAAGAAGCTGTAAGCAGTGAACGATTGACCATGCCATTGTATGGTAAACAGGTTACTTGCTTTGACAAGCAGATAAACTTGAGAGGTCATCACATAGGCCATCAATAGACCCACCACAAAAAAACGAAACGAAGCCATTTTTTGACGAAGCCTGAAGTTGACGGCCTCAAAGCTAAACAACATGGCCAACGTATGCGCAAAGAGCGCACCGAGTAAGAGAATGGCTATTTCACCGTGAAACATCGTGCCAAACCACATATAGACAAACAACGAAAGCAGGGCACCATACCAAGCGAACGAGGTGGAACCGAGAAGCTTACCCAGCATCATGCTCAATGGAGATAAGGAAGACATGCGCTGCCAATCCCAGGTCTTGGTGTTGATTTCCTCACAAAGAGAGTCTGATGCGGCTCGTGTTCCCCAAACGTAGGCGAAAAACAAGAAAAGATAAAAGGCGACGCTTGCAATGGCGGATTCTCCACCGACACGCCCCACCAAAAAAAAGACAATCGCAAGCACTGCGGGGGTGATGATAAGTCGTTGCGCTGAAAACTCAAGCCAGACGTTTCGTATGTACTCTGGGTTTTTAATCATGATGCTCTCCATCTGACAAGTAGACCTCAGTCATGGTTTGTTTGGATTTTGAAAAGCTCACCACAGGAATGTTGTGGTTGACCAGAAGTTTAAGAACTTGACTTGCCTCCATCGTGGGAGAGAGCTCGACCATCAACGTATTTGCCTTGACCGAGGTGATGATAAACCCGAGCGATTGCAGTGACTCAAGATATGCTTCGGGACTTTCGCTTAAAACAAGCTCAAATTGATTATTCACGGACTGAATCTCATCAAGTTGGCATTGTTTGACAATCTTACCTTCGGATATTTTCAACATATGCGTTGAATAGTCTTCGAGCTCAGACAAAATATGCGAAGAGACAATGATGGTCATCCCTTGATTTTTAAGTTCAAGCAATAAGCTGGAGAGCTGATGTCGAGCTTTCGGATCTAAGCCTGAAGCCGGTTCATCTAGAATAAGGAGCTTTGGGGGGACAACAATGGATTGAGCGATGGCAAGACGCTGTCGAAGACCTCGGGATAAAGAGCCGGCAGGCTTATCGTAATAGTCCATAAGCTGAACTTTTTTCGCCGCATCAAGACACAACGGCTCAACGTTTCGACCCCCTCGTCCCATGGCAATGAAAGTCAGCGATTGTTCTACGGTAAGTTCATCATATAACCCAAAAAAGTCAGAGAGATAATGACATATCTTGTGGAGCTCTCTTGGGGAGTGCTCGACGTCAATGCCATCAATCTCAATATGACCAAGAGTCCATGGTTCAAGCGCAGCAAGGCATCGAAGAAGGGTGGTTTTACCGGCCCCATTTGGCCCTACCAGAGCCGTGATGGTGTTTGGCTCAATGGTAAAGCTGACATCATCCAGGGCACGCTTTCCTGGATAGTCAAAGGTCAAGTTTTTGACTTTTATCATAAAATTTATCCTTTGAACGATAGATGTCCTCATTGTAGCAAAACGCCAAACTGATTGGCGTTTTGACGGTTTTCATCTTGAGTCATCCCTGTATACAATGCTAACGAACACAGGAGATAAAAATGGCTGAGAATACTGACTTGAATAAGGTTGAGACGAGTGCGAAGCCCCGGCCTTTTATGGCATGGGGGAAGTATGTAAAGGCGCTGGTGGCCGACGTCACAGCCAACATTCTCGGCTTCGTCCCCAATGGGCTTGAGTTTAGTTATGATGTGGTTCTCAAAAACATTCCTCTACTGGGTCGCTTGTTTGCGCACAGTTGGATTGAGGACACCCTCAAGCTTGTGACTGGGATTACCATTGGCAAGGAAGTAGCCAAAGACTTGGGTGAGTACCTTTTTGGTCCACTGGCCTTCATCTTCGGTCTCCCCATCGCATTATTCACCGATAAAGCACCTGTGTATCAGGGCGAGATTGGCGCTCTTTTTAAACAGCTTTCAGGTCAGACTGTTTTAGGGTCGCTTTTGGGGGCTTTGGCCGCCTTTTCAGCGGTTTATTTCCAAGCCTTTGAGTTTGCACAACTCAAACCCATTTCCAGTGTTCTGATTGGGGCTGCTGGCGGAGCGCTTTTAGGGCTTCTGTCAAAAACGATGATGTTGGTTGCCATGGATGCGGTCACTCGTGCGAATGCTGCAAGTTCTCGATTAAACGCAAAACGAGCGCAAAAGTTAGCCAAGCTTTTAAATGAACGTCTAAAAGAAGAGGCGCATGCGCATGTTTATCGACACGCCAGAGGGATCATTGAGCAGATTCATGGGCCACAAATTGAGTCGCACTTACAAAGCTTTTTTTCTCAATATCACGATAAAATATGCGAGCACACCTTTAGTAAAATAGATCGTCATTTAAGTTATTTATCGGATAGAGCTACTCATGGGGACATGGAGTCTCTTAAAAAGTTGTACCGTCTCTATAAAATGCCCGCTCAAAAGTGCCAAGAACTTAAATCCATGCTTGAGCGCATTTTGAACAACGAAGAGATCTTCAAGCTCCAAGACTTAGTGGACAATTATTACGATGAATGGACTTATCAGTCCTTAAAAGCTGCGTAGTGTTGTTTGGTTGCAATCGTTAGTCGCTGTTTCTCCTGTGGGCTCATTGGACTTAAGTGGGCCCATATTCGATAACTCTCAAGCTCACTCTCATCAAGATGGACATGATAATGCTCATGCATGTAAAGGTGCGCTCTTGCTAAGGCCGCTTTGGCATAATCAGGGGGATCATAGCGCTTAGGGTGAGTGGCAACGTTGAAGTCACACTCAAACGGCAGTGAGCTTCGACTAAGGGCCATCAAGGTTGACGACTTATGTATTTTAATCAGCGCAGGCGCTTCTAAAGCTAGATTGTACACATCAGAAGCGGCTCGCTTAAACTCAGCATCCTGTTGATGACAGCAGCGGATCCCTTTGAATGGCTTTCCATGCTTGTCCTGACAAATCTTACTTAAATAACAGGCTCGGTTTTGCGCAATTTTTTTTAAAGGGACCAGATGCATCCATTGCGCCTTGACTTGAGTTGGTGGGCATCCGGGGCAACTCTTTGCCCAAACAAACCCTTGTTCATCGATTGGTTGGTGGCAAAAGAAAGTGTATGGATGGCCTTCGTAGGTCTTTTGAGCCGTGTTTTTTATGGTCAAGGGGAGCGCATGGACACTGGAGGCCAGCACCATGCAAAAAAGAGAAAAGACTCGAAGCACTAAAGAGAGAGTTCAGGTTGTTTTTGGGCCATCACATCCATAAGCACATGCGGATCAAAACCTTCAATGATCTCGTCCTCAATGACAAAGGTCGGGACAACTTGGCCTTGGATCTCATGGTAACGTTGTTGAGCAAGTTCGGAGTCCTCTAGATCACACTCAGTATAATTAATCCCGGTCTCGTCCATAAAGGCTTTTGCTTGTTTGCAATAAGGGCACCAAGGAGTGGAAAAAAGCACAACAGGCACTTGGTAGGAGCTCCTGGTGTTGGTTTTTAATTCGCATGCCTGGACTGTTTGCTGGAGACCCAAAACCGAGAGGGCCATCACGCCCATGATCATGCATTTTTTAAGGCAAGTTATCATTCACATTCTCCTAACAACAAAAGCGAACTCACCTTATACCATTGCCATTGAGAAGGCAAAAAAAAGGTGGCTTACGCCACCTATGAGGACAAGAAATTGCTATCCAAGCAGGTTTATGTCCGTGTTGATGTTTTGGAAGTGCTGCTCGAGATCACTCACCTGATTGCCATTCACCGTACCGGCGTTTTCAATGGTGACTTGCGTTCCCGAATGGAGTTTGGCAACTATATTATCGTTCTCTTGATGTTGAGTGAAGCTCATGATGGCATCTTCCAAGCTGAGTCCATCAACCCCATCATTCTCGGTGACACCCGTGAAGGTGATGGTGTTTTTGCCTAAGCTTAGATCTTGGATGAGTATCACATCCAAATTAGCGTCATTGGCTTCGATGATGTAATCGTCATCCCCCTCATCACCACTCATGACCACAACCCCATGAGTTCCCTCTGTGGATAGGGTATTGTCTGAGGTGTCTCCTTCAAGATGATTAAACTCAAGATCATCGACAATGTTGAGCTCAATGTGTCCAATGGTCTCCGTGCCGGTGCCATTGTCCACTAGGGTATAGCTTATTTGCTCTTGACCTTCGAGGGTTAGATTACCAGCCTTGAACGTATAGTCACCATGCTTATCAATGCTCATTTCCCCGCCATTAGGTAATGGAATGGTAATGGACCCTTGATCTGGAACTGGTATATGCACGTCCCAAGCATTCGGTGAAGCCGTGGCGCCTAAATCAGTCAAACCATGCTCAGCAATGAATTGCTCAGCGTCATCCGTCTCAATCGTGACTTCTTTAATCCATGCGTCAGAGGCATTGACATCATTATCCCTAAGGCTTTGCATCACTTCATCGTTATGAGCATTTGAAGCATACAGAACATCATCCGTTGCTTGAGCACTTGGCACGAGAGCAAAGCTAGAGAAGGTAACAGGGGCATTGTCTTGAACGGTAATGGTCAACTGTGCGGTGCTGACATCTCCATCCGAATCGACCACGGTGTATTCAATCTTATCTTCAGTGTCCATATCGACCGGCTCAAGAGGCGCTGTGTACTCAAACGTTCCATTGGCGTTGAGTAAGAATAATCCACCAAGCGCTGTGGTCACGGTTGACCCTGTCTGCTGTCCTGTGACCTTTTGACCTGGGGCAATGAAGTAATCAAAGCCTGTAATGGTCAGTGGTCCATCAGCCCCAGCAACATCATTCTCTAAGACATTCCCTGTGACGGTGTCACGAACGGGCGCTGAGCCTTCTTCTACGTATTTGATGTTATCAATGGCACCTGATCCACCAAGGCGAATATCCACTCGGTCAACATTCGTTAAATGAGGATCAATGGCACTCAGCTCGACAAGATCGATGCTGTTCGCGGAGCGGTTACCCAAGGTCACATTGGAGCCACTAAGCGTGATAAGTTCATTTAAGGTGATGGTAACGTTGGTATCTCCTCTGAACGTGATGGTAGTGTCTTCTCCATCATCGCCCTCAAGATCAACAATGTCAAAACCAAAGGCTTCAATGTTTTCTGGGAAATCAAGTCGAATGCGACCTGTCTGACTATTTTTGCTTTGTGAGCCCTCATCATCTGGCGATGAATTCACATTAGCTTCTTGGATGACCAAAGCATTATTAATGGTGTTCGGCCCACCGGCTAAGTTGCCACCAGCCCAACCGTGTCCAAACTCCAAGTCATCATCACGGGTATTGTCGAGATTCGTATCAAAAATAGCCGCTCTGTCGTTTGATGTGCTGAAGTTATCAACGGTGATTTTTAAGCCATCGATTTCAAGGGTTTTTCCATAGATACCTGGGTCGATAGACTCAAAATCAATGCATTTAACTTGCATTTGATTACCATCGACGGTTTCATCAACGCTCGCATGATCATCAAGGGCTTGTGGGTTATCATCAATGATGTTGATTCGAAGCGTAGCACTGCCTGTGTCACCATCGACATCTCGAAGTGTGTAAACAAAGTCTTCAAAGTTGACCAGGTCATTGACGCTGTGGTCATCATTATTGTTTAACGTGTATTGGAAATCACCGGCATCATTGCCGCCATTATCTTCGGTGAAGACAACAAGTTGTCCAATGCCTGTATCAATGGTTATCACCCCTGAACTCGGTGTGAATGTTGACCCATTGAACTGGATCTGAGAGATTACCGTTGGGGTATCTGTCCCTAAATTGTCAGGCCCACTGCCGTTATCATCAAAAAGATTTCCCTCCACCATGATGTTATCTGGTTGGGTAGGTGTGCCAGGTAGGTTAGGATCATTGTTCGAACCTAAGGCATTTGGATTGTCCAGCCCACGCTCATACACGTTAAATTGATCGCCGTTTGGATCCACGCCATCATCTTTGGGATCTGGAGTCGTATCCATGTCTGGTGTGACTTTGATTTCCTGCTTGGAAGAGACTAAATCAGCATCAGCATCCTTGAAGGTAAAGTAGAAGTCATCACGGGCATTGTTGTTTCCATCAATGCTGGGGGCAAAGTAGGTATAAGTACCATCCATGCTAAGGTCTTCAATACGACCACCTAGTGGTGTTGTAATGACTTGGTTGAAGTTTGTAATCTCAACTAATACTTCATTTGCAGATACAACCACAAGGTTAGCATCCACCATGGACTCATCTAGGTAGTCATTAGCTTCGCTAGCGGCATTTGGCCCTGTGAATTGATAGCCAATACTAACTAGCATAAAGCCTTCATCATTGCCGATGTCGATGCTCGCGTCGTTGATTAAATTACCATCAAACGAATTTTCAATAAATTGGAAATTGAACGCATCAGCGGTGTTGCCAATATTATCAATGACCACAAATTCACTACCAGGCACATCTCCAACAAGCTCTTGAAGTTCTTGTTGGGCGACAGCATTATTAGACAGGACATCAACGGCAATAGAGGCTGTATTATTCGTTAAAAGTAGTTCTCTCCATGCTTCACCATCATCATCTAATGCGGCGCTATCTGGGAATGGAGCTCCATCAGATAAGAAATAGACAACATCTTGGAAGTCATTTAAGTTGGCATTCGCTGCGTCATCGAGGATAACCTCTGTTGCACGGTCAATAGCCGCTTCGTAATTAGTTGTACCACCTGTATTGATATCATCAATGAAGCCTTTAATGTCATCTACGTCATCATCGCTCGTAAAGACTTCAGGTTGGGATGCAGTTTTAGAAAAGTCAATGATTGTGATTTGATAGTCAGAGGTTTCATTAACAATACGGTCAATTAATCCACCATCTTGGTTTAAGGCATCTTTAACTTCTATGATGCGCTGGGTTCCATTAATTGGGTCATCCATTGAGCCAGAGCTGTCAATCACAAAAACAAAATTAAATGGTCGAGGACTACTTTCCTCAATATGAACACAACCAACATCAGCGGTAGGAATATCATCCACAATGGTGATGGTTGAACCCAGATCAATGAAGGTACTGCTTGATGCAGTGTCTCCATCGTTATCGATGATCTGAGCCTCTAGATTCAGACGGATTAAATCAGCAGCGAAGCTTGTGGTGTTCGTACCATTCCCATCAGGATGAATCACAGCTCTTGCTTGATCAAAGCTGACATTACCCGCATCATCCACGTTGAGAGTAAAGGCAAGCTGAGAAGTCCCAGGTCCTGAAGTGCGTCCTTCAATGGTTTGATTGTCCACAAGGACAAGCTCAATGGGCTGACCTGTCAAGCTGTCGACCAGGCCGCTGTCAGGTCCACCATTAATGGATAGGGAATAGTTTTGAGTAACTGGGGCTGCCCCATCGGCTCCTGCCGTTGCATCAACCGTGAAGTTATTGGCGTAATTGGCACTCGCATCGGTATCAAAATCAGCTTCATCCACGCTCAACGTGCTTACTTGGCCACTGCTCATGACTTCAAGGGTGGGGGTATCATCTTTAATCAGTACAGATAAAGTCCCTTGCGAGCTATCATCGTCCGTATCGGTAAGGACGACATTGAAGTCAGTAAACAAGCGGGTTGCGCTCGGATCAGCGTTGTCGCCTTGACCAGGTGCATGGCTTTGATCATCGGCCAACTCGAACTGGTAAGTAATGGTACCACTGGTCGCATTCACGTTGCCTGCCATGTCCGCACCATCAAAGCTGAGAATTGTCAACGTACCTGAGGCATTATTGATTTGGACTGGGGTGAAGGTGTTGTTTTCAATAACAACAACCCCATCAATGGTAAGTTCACCAATGCCATCAGGGGCGTTAATGGTAAAGGTTTGTGTGTCAGTGTCCGAGCCATCGCCAGCATTGGAGCCCGCTGACTCATTGGTGCCTCTTGAGGCAAGTAAGCCAGCCTCATCAACAACAGCATCACCACCATTGGCTTTAGGTGTGAGGTTGCCGATATCAGTATCATTATCAGGCTCAATCTTAATTTCTTGTTTAGAGGTGACCAAGTCTACATCAGCATCTTTAAAGGTGAAATAAAAGTCATCTCTGGCGGTATCGGTTCCTTGTAACGTAGGCGCGAAGTAGGTATAGGTGCCATCCATGCTTAGATTTTCAATTCGTCCTCCGGCTGGGGTATTAATCACTTGGTTGAAATCATCAATGACCACAAGGACTTCTTGAGGGCCAACCATGTTCACTGAAGCGGTTATGCCGGATTGGCTGATGTAATTACTCGCATCATTCGCTGCATCAGGTCCCGTAAATTGGTAGGCGATGCTAACTAACATGAAGCCTTGGTCATTACCAATGTCTACGTTGGCATCGCTAACAATATCACCATCAAATGAGTTTTCTAAGAATGTGAAGTTGAAAGCATCCGCGGTGTTACTAAGGTCGTCGATGATCACGAACTCACTGCCAGGGACATCATCTTCTACAAGCTCTTGCAGTTCCTGCTGGGCTGCAGCATTGTTGGAGAGTACATCAACGGCAATCGAAGCAATATTATTGGTTAAAAGCAAATCTCGCCATGCTGCACCATCGTCATCCAAGGCAGCACTATCAGGTTGTGGAACTCCATCAGATAAGAAGTATACAACATCTTGGAAATCATCTAAGTCCGCATTGGCTGCGTCATTAAGGATAACCTCTGTGGCACGATCAATAGCCGCTTCGTAATTAGTAGAGCCGCCTGTATCAATATCATCAATGAAGTTTTTGATGTCTTGAACATCATCATCGCTTGTAAAGACTTCAGGTTGAGAGGCGTTCCTAGCAAAATCAATGATGGTGATTTGATAATCAGAGGTTTCGTTAACAATGCGGTCAATTAACCCATCCGTTTCATTTAACGCATTTTTTACTTCAATGATGCGCTGGGTTCCGTTAATGGGGTCATCCATCGAGCCCGAAGAGTCAATCACGAAAACAAAGTTGAAAGGCTTGGGAGCACTCGCATCAATTTTAACGCATCCCACATCAGCGGTTGGAATATCATCGACAATGGTAAAGGTTGAGCCGATGTCGATGGTTTGGGTGGCCTGAGCAGTGTCATCATCGCCATCGGTAATCTCAGCAGACAACGTCAACTGGATTAAATCAGAATCAAAAGTTGTGGTGTTGGTCCCATTACCATCTGGATGA